>MGKO01000016.1 GCA_001795695.1 Candidatus Yanofskybacteria bacterium RIFCSPLOWO2_01_FULL_49_17 | reverse complement strand
GACCGAGTCGGCGAGCTTATGGGAGAGAAAATAGACCAAAATAAAATATTCGAACATCTGAATAAGCCCGTAAATAAAGAGAAAAGCAGAGCTTTTAACTCGGCTAATCCCATATGGCTCCGGCGCCAGGACTCGAACCTGGAACCATCTCCTTAACAGGGAGCCGCTCTACCATTGAGCTACGCCGGAATATTCAATTGTTACTACATAATAGCAGGAAAAATGACCGAACTCAACTTTATCTCTGGTGCCAATCGGCCAAATAGGCGGCCGCTTGGCTGACTTTTAGAGAAGTGGTGGCATTGCCGGTCCGGATGAAAAAATCCTCGCCGTTGTCAGTTTTCAGATACGCCGGCCGGCGGGCCCGTTCCACCTGGACCAGGCAGACCTCCTTATCACCAAGCTCATGGAACGAAAGCCGGACATGGCGCCGGAACTCCGGGCCGATCATAGAACCGAATATATTATTGAAATGGTTCTCAAACCCATCGCGGCTCTTTTTGATGAGGGAATCAAAGTCATGGCCTATGCCGTTGATGCCCCGCTGGTCGTCAACGCCGATGACCAATTGTCCGCCTTGGGAGTTCATGAAGGCGGCGACAGTCTTCATGACCCCTTTTTCAAGTTCCTTGTTGACCTGGCCGCGCTTCACGTCCCAGCGCATGGTGGTCTTGAACTCAAGCCGCTCATGTTCGCCGCTTTTAATAAGCTCGCCGATGTTATCATCGCGAAGAGAACGCGTCACCACGAAAAGTATAACGACTATTTGGAAGGCGGCCAGACCGATGAGCTCCAGAACGTTGAAGGGTATAAAATAGGCGACCGGACCGAAGTAGTTGAGATATATCTTGGACCAATGGAACGGGATGGCTAAGAGGACGAAGATGCCGTAAGCAACAAGCTCAACGGCGATGAGATTGCGGATTATCAGGAAAGATTTTTTATGCCTTAATCCCCTGAACATGGTTATAGTGTAACGGAACCGGCAGATTTTTCAATACATGAATATCGGCCCCGCTTGGCGGGGCCGATATTCATTCATATCCCTTTAACTTTCCTAACTTATGGTGTTGCCTGATTTTGTCCAAAGCTTTGGCTTCTATCTGACGGATGCGCTCGCGGGTGACGTTGAAGACCTTGCCCACCTCTTCCAAAGTGTGGGTCACACCATCGGTCAGACCGAAACGCATGTCCAATATCTTCTGCTCGCGCGGAGCCAGGTCGGAGATTATCTCGCCGATGTAATTCTTCAAAATCTTGCGGGCGGTAGACATCTCCGGCGACAGGGTCTCTTCGTCCTTGATGAAATTCTCCAGTGAGCTGTCGCCGTCGTCTTCCCCGTCGCCCACCCGCGCTTCCAGGGAAATGGTCTCCTGCGATATCTTCATGATGTGGCGTATCTTGTCCACCTCCACGCCCATCTCGGAAGCCACTTCCTCCGGCATCGGCTCGCGGCCGAGGTCCTGGACCAGCCGCCGGACAACCTGCTGATATTTGTTGATGGTCTCAACCATGTGGACCGGAATGCGGATGGTCCGGCCTTGGTCGGCCAGAGCGCGGGTGATGGCCTGCCTTATCCACCAAGTGGCGTAGGTTGAGAACTTGAATCCTCTCTTGTAATCAAATTTCTCCACTGCCTTGAAAAGGCCGATGTTGCCCTCCTGGATGAGGTCCAGCAAGGTCAGGTTCGGCGAGCGGTTGGTGTATTTCTTGGCTATGGAAACGACGAGACGGAGATTAGACACGATGAGCCGGTGCTTAGCCGCTTCGTCCCCGCGCTCTATCCTCTTGGCCAGCTCTACCTCCTCCTCGCTTGAAAGCAAAGGATGCTGGCCTATCTCCTTGAGATACATCTGGACCGAGTCGGCCGAGGAATCGCCGAACTCATCCTGTATCTTCTTTTTCTCCTCGTATTCTTTATTCTTGTCCTCCTCAAAGACCCTCCCCGACTCAATGATGTTTATATTTGAGGCCTCCAGCCGCTCATACAAGGCCTCCAGGCCGGCGATATCCTTTTCAAAATTGGGAAAAGCGTTTAAAACCTCCATTTGGGTGATGAACCCGCGGTGGCGCGCCTTTTCTATGACAGCTTCAATGGCGCTTTCGCTGATGACCTGTTTCCCGCCCGAAATCGCCTTCTTCTTCAGAGGTTTCTTAGATACTTTCCCGGCCGAACGGTTCATCCGGGCGGGCCGCTTGAGGTGTTTTTTTGTCCGGCGGCTGGCGGACTTCTTTTTGAGTATCCTTTTCTTCGTCCGCCGATTGGCGGATTTGAGTTTCTTTTTGGACATTAGATATATTTAAACCAGCTAATTGAACTACAAGCTCTTGGAACTCGCGTGATAAGTTTTCCAGTTTGACCGTGTCTTTGGCATTCTCCGCTTCCTTGACATCAAACTGGAGCTCGGTCAGGCGGGTGCTCAAAGCCCTTTTACGGACGGCGTTGAGCAACGTCTGGAACTCGGCCTTAAGCTGGTCGTCGCTGAATCCTTTCCATAATTCCTGCGAACGAAGATTGGCGAATTCCAGCGGCAAGGCCTCGCTCTCACTGTAGCCGGCCGCCAAGTCGGCGAACAGGAACGTGTCAGGCCCGTCCGGGTCTTTCGCCCGGGCAAGCAGGGCCGAGATACGCCGAAGCGTTTCGGCTGTCCGCGGATGGAGGAGCTCATATGGCACGCTTGGCAATTCCTCGCGGAAAAGCGACGGATCGCGAAGGACGACCGAAAGGAAGGCCTCGTTCACTATGTCCGGCAGATCTCTAGGAACAGCCGGTCCAGAAACAATTTCCTTGCTGCCAGCATCCGAGACGCTTGCCCCGTTCCTGTCGTCCCGTCCGCCGTCAGGCAGGTCAAGGACGGGGTCCTTGAAAGACATGACGTCGGAAGAGATGGCGTCTTCCGGAGTGCGCAAAAGCGCCGACAACTGGGCGATCCAATGGGAACGCTCCACCTTGGAAGACAATCGCTTCACGAACGGAGCCACGGCGGCGATGATGCTTTTCTTGCTTTCGGCCGAGGTCGGGTCGTATGCCCGGCGAGCCCGGTCAAAATAGTAGTCAATGACCGGTTTAGCCGACGAGACCGCATCAATCCATCCCGCGCCATATCTCTTGACGTAATCGGCAGGGTCTTTGCACTCGCGGTCAGCGAGCTCTAATACTCTGATATTGAATTGTCCCGCCAGAGCCAAGCCGATGCCCCGCCTGGTGGCGGCCGCGCCGGCCTGGTCGGTATCAAAACAAAACCCCAGATCCTTGGTATAACGCTGCAGGAGCCGTAGATGATGTGGTGTCAGCGCGGTGCCGGATGTAGCGACGACGTTCTTGACGCCGGCTTGGTAAGACATGAGGGTATCCATATTGCCCTCTACCAAAATGCATCGGTCTGCGCGCTTGATCTCTAGTTTGGCCTTTGATAGGCCGTATAAAATGCGGCTCTTGTCATAGATCAGCGTTCCGGGTGTGTTTATATATTTTGCTCCGACGTTATCGCTTTTGTCAAGTTGATAAGTCGGAACCCCGACCCCGCCCTCGGCGGGCGTCGGGGCCATACTCCCTCCTAATTCAAATACTCTTCCCGTAAAACCGATGGTCTGGCCTGATATATCAAATATCGGGAAAATGATGCGAGAGCGAAATCTATCATATATACCCTCGCCTCGGCCCTTTGTTACATCCCGCTTGATGGCCAGTCCGGTCTCAATTATCTCCTTATCTGAATAGCCCTTTATTTTAAGGAAATCCGACAGGGCCTCCCAGTCGTTCGGCGCGAAGCCGAGACGAAAATCTTTGATGGTCGCGGCTGTCAATCCGCGGTCTATCAGATACTCATAAGCTTTTTTACCAGCCGTTGACTGGAATTGCTTTTCAAAAAATTTGTTGGCCAGCTCGCATATCTCATACAACTTGGTCTTGGCGTCCCGGGTGACATAGTCACCCGTCTTGAGCTTGTCGAAGGATTCCAGTTCTATCCCCGCCTTGGCGGCCAGTATCCTTAAGGCCTCGGGAAATTCCACGCCCTCTATCTCTTTGACGAACTCAAACATGTCTCCGCCCTTGGCGCAGCCGAAGCAATGCCATATCTGGCGCTCGGGCGTGACGAAGAAAGACGGCGTCTTTTCATTGTGGAACGGACAGCGGCCTTTCCAATTCACGCCGGCCTTCTGAATCTTAACGTACCCGGAGACGACATCCACGATATCAAGCCGATCTTTTATTTTTCGGACATTGTCTTCCATGGAGTGATAATAACCGCTTAGTTATAGCAAAGATATCAGTTTTTGGAAATTTTAAAACCCCGCCTCCGTTTTAGATTTGGGGTTTGGTCGGGGCCGCCTTGGCGGCCCCGACCTTTTCAGCGAACCAGTATCGGTTCGCTGATCGGTTCCGGCGGGATGGCCATTGCTCTGGCCTCGGCATCTGCGTCTGCCAGACGCAGATCAGGCCATTTTGCGTAGGCCTTGCGGCGGCCTGACTCAAGGTCTGCCACCAGACCAGTTGAGGCCATGTCGTTCGGCACCAGACTGACAGTGCTGGGTCCGTGTCGGTAGACAACCTTCTGCTGTTTCTCGTCGCAGAAGGTGACGACGTAGGCATTGGCCGTTTCCACGTATTCCGTGCTACAAGATGTCTCGGCGCTATCGTCCGAAATTTTGACGACAACCGCCATCATCATGACAAGGGCTATAGCAAATACCGTAACCCATGCCAAACGATTAATGAAGCTCATCTCTGCCTCCCGGAGCATCAGCTCCAAACGATGATTGAAAAGGACATGACTGCCTCCTTTCGGGCCACCACCTGGCAGCCCTCAAACTTACATAAATACATTATACCATAAAGTTATACACAAAGTCAATCAGCATCATTTTCCAGGAAAATGGGGCTGATTGACTGGTTTTCTCGGAAAACTGGTATAATTAAAACGTGATAAAATTACTTATATTCGCAGGCATAGTCATTGGTGCTCTTAAATTCACGCCTCTGGGCGACCTGGTCTGGGCCAAGACCATTTCGGTCGTCAACCCGTCAGCGATAGAAGAGCCAAAAGCCATAGAAGAGATAAGCTCCAACATCAAAGATATCTCGCGTATCGTCAATAATTCTTCCAGCATCAGCCCATCTGAAAAAAAGAAACTTCAAATTTTGATATCTTCAACAAACTCTTCATTGGAAAAGGTCGCGGATATCGCAAATAAAAAAGACATCACCGCCGCCATCAGCGAAGTGGTGGAAAATTTTCTGGGTTCAACGCCCGATACCGGCCTGACCTGTCCCTAATTTTTAATTTTTGCAGAATCCGCAAACTGTGATATACTATCATCAGGAGTATTTTATGTATGAAAACCCGACTGAAGTTCTCGGAAAAGCAGATCGCTCCTTGGCAGGAATTTGCTGACCAGGAGCGGGGCGATGAGAGCGAATGCCGCGTTGCTCAAGCTCTGGACATTCTGATACGGGACGGCGAGATCAGGAGCTACATCCGGTCGGAACAGTACGACCAATACGACCGGTTCGGCATTGACTTCATGGTCTTTCTGGAGGCGGATACCTGTGTGCCTCTCCAAGTCAAGAGTTCCCAAACCGGCCTTGAGAACCATCTGTGGGTTAAGCGGTCCGAGATACCCTGCATCATCGCCCACCGGCACCTCTCTCCCGAGATGCTGGCTGAAGAGCTCAAAAAAGTTCTGGGCATCTGGGTGGAACCATTAAGGCAAGCCATCCCGGAACTGGACTATGAGGAGCTCAACGCCACAATCGGAGACATGGTTTCCTAACCCGCAGCCGGTTGCGCCTAGGCGCAACCGGCTATTAAATTGGCGGGCAATATGGGTTAAGTACCCGTACCCGTCAGGTATTATAAGCATTTTTTGGAGATCATTTCTATCTCGAATTTGAGGCACGTAGGTTGAGATCTTTTTTGAAAATGAGACACTTTATGTACGTTATACCAATTTGACTACATTGTTCTTTTATTGTATTTTGCGGTCAGAAAGTTCCTTAAAAAGACGTGCGACTCTAAACTCAAAGGAGAAAGCCAATGAGGATCCTCATCCTCTATAACCTCGCCCAAGAGGTCAAAAAGGGCACGCAGGCCGATCTCTCCTGCGAACAGGAGATCTCAATCATCGTTCCGTTGGTGTCTGAAGCACTGAAGGAGCGCGGCCATCAGGTTGAAACGATGGAAACTACGTTTGATGTCTGGGAGCGATTGAGGGTTGTTCGTGCGTCGGTAGATATCGTCCTGAACATGGCCGAGGCTTTTGGCGGCACGAACGCAAATGAAACTCTGATTCCGGCCATGCTCGAAGCGCTTGAGATACCCTTCACGGGAGCAAGCACTCATAATATGCACCTCACGCTCGACAAGGAAAAGACAAAGCTCGTCGCGCGATCGTACGGCATTCCCGTCCCCGACTATCAAGTATTTCGGACGGGACGTGAGCCGCTGAGGAGCAGCTTGAAGTTCCCGCTTATCGTGAAGCCTATACGCGAAGAAGCCAGTATCGGAATCAGGAAAAACAGCGTCGTGACGTCCATGAAAACACTGCGGACCAGAATCCGCGAGATTCTCAGGAAGTACCAACAGTCTGCCCTGGTCGAGCAATTCATCGAGGGGCGGGAGATTTCGGTTGGCATTATCGGAAATATCCCAGACCTCCGAGTATTTCAACCGCTTGAGTTCCTTTTCCCCGAAGCAACATCGCTATTCGACAAGATCCGCTCCTACGAGTACAAGTGGGGCGGCAAGAAAGAGGTCATGGTCCGGGCGGAGTTGCCGGAAGACGTGATTGCGCGTCTCGCCAGCTACACGCGCACGGCCTACGAGGCCACGGAATGTAGGGACTACGCGCGGATGGATTATCGGTTCGATTCTGAGAACAACACCCACCTGCTCGAAGTTAACTACAATCCTGGAATTGGTCCCAACACGCACGGACTCAACAACACGCTTACCATGATGGCGAGCTTTGAGGACCTCACCTTCGAGGATCTCGTGGAGCAGATTATACTGATTGCCGCCAAACGATACGGCCTTACATAGGAGGACGCATTGATTACGACAGTCATCGTCGCCAATGCCGCCGAGGCTTTTGAGCAGTTGCTCGAAAAAGTCTCGAAAACCGATGAGGGGGCTCGCAGGATCCGGCATGAGATGACCCTCTCCCAGCGGGCATTCTTCTATGGCGGCGATAATAAGGTTATTATCACGCCACAGCCAATACCGGAGGAACTCATACGCCGAAACGCGGCGCTATGCGGATTCTCGAACGTGCTAAACATCTGTCCCGAGAAACTGACAGTGGCGCTGTCAAGGTCTGCGTCGAGAAATACAGCCCTGATCGAGCTCCTAACAAAGATTTTGCCCAAGGATAACAGCGTCGAGTTTCTGCCATACGCGGCAGTTCCCGCTTTTCGGATCTTCGTTAGAGAAGTTCGTAAGACCGGCATTCAAGCTACCACCGAGGAAGATTCGGACGCGTTTCCTCAATGGGTCTCGGAATACCTTGATTCGAAGGTCGGGTTCCGCGCCGAAATGCAGCGGCTTGCCGGGGCAAATCGTCGGATCCAAATACCTGAAGGGTTTGTAGGGAGAAACGCGAAAGAGGCAATTAGCATGGCCGAATGGTTCTATGCTCGCGGCCACTCCGCCGTGATCAAAACGAACTTCGGCGAGTCGGGCTGGGGGCTTTGGGCGCTCAAGGCGGAAGCAGTGCTAAACGCTACGGCCGCCCGGAAAGCCTTCAGGCTATTGATCTCGTCAGATCCCATCTGGAGGAATACGCTCTTTGTGGTTGAGGAATTCATCGAAGCGGATGAAAGTGTTGCGGGGGGTTCGCCATCCGTAGAACTCTTTATCGGCAACGATAGTCCTCGCGCTACCTACTGCTGCGGCCAGCTGCTCGACAGCGGAAAGTTCTTCGGGATAGAGATGGGGAAGGGCATTCTTCCTCGAAGAATCAAAGACGCGCTCGTGCAGATCGCGCTGGCCGTCGGGGACCGTTATCACGAACTCGGGTATCGCGGGTTCTGCGATATCGACTTCGTCGTCGCGAGAAACGGCGATCTGTACGCGGTCGAGACGAATCCCCGAAGAACGGGCGGCACGCATGTTTACGACCTCGCCAAGCGTCTATTCGGAAACTCCTGGGAGAGCGAGCGGTACTTCCTCTCACATGATTCGTTCCAGTACGGCGCTCACGTTCTAAGTGCTGGGGATCTGCTCGAGATAACTCAGCCGTTGCTTTTCCCAATCCGAGGAAAACAAAGAGGGGTTGTTATAACCTCCGTCAATCCCACGGATCCGGTAATAGGCTATGTGATCATCGAAACTGATAAGAAAAGCGGTGCGAGGACACAACCGCATCTTCATTCCTTGTTCGGTACCGTCCGGTGAAATTGATTTCCGAACGAAAAACAGTACAATGAGGGCATTAGTAGGTAGCAATAATCCAATGCCCTCTTTTCTTTCTGTACAACCTTTTCAGGAAACTCTCCACGCCGGCATGTGCGGACCGGCGAGTTTGAAAATGGTACTCGGGTATTATGGGGTCGATAAGACCGAGGCCGAGCTTGCAAAACTTTGCGGCACAGATTCCAATCTTGGCACAAACGACATCGGTATCAAGAAAGCTGCTGAAAGTCTCGGCTTTAACGTTGCAATTCACAACAAAAGCACCTTCGACGACATCCAGAAATGGCTCAACCAGAAGGTGCCGGTCATCGTTAACTGGTTTACGCGAGGAAGAGTTGATTACGACGTCGCTGAAGTTCCAGATGGCCACCTATCTGTAGTAGTTGGCCTCGATAATGAGAATGTCTATTTACAGGATCCGGAAATTGGCGGTTTGCGTACGATTAATCGTGATGACTTTATGAAAGTCTGGTTCGATTTCACAAGCGAGTATATCAACTCCTGGGACGATCTGATCATCAGACAGCTGATCGCGGTTTATCCGAAGAATTAATTAGAAAACGACGAAGTTATTAAGTTCAAACATCACCTAGTCACCAAGCGTGCTACCTTGGCGGTATTTTTTTTCTCGCGGGTCATCCGATAATGAGTTGTTAATGCGGAGGCGGCTGGATTCGAACCAGCGGTACCTTGCGGTACACTTGCTTTCCAAGCAAGCGCACTAGACCGCTATGCGACGCCTCCTACTGGCAAAATTTTCGGACCAAAGCGTTGAATTGCTCGCCCCGGTCAAACTCGTTCTTGAACTTCTCAAAGCTCTTTGAGGCCGGAGAGAATAATACCACAGATTTACCGTATTTCCCAGAGAACTTAAGGGCCACTTCCAGACATTCTTGGAGTGTTTTGCAGACCGGCGCGGCCGCGGGCCAATCGTCCAAGACGGCAAGCATCTTATCGGTAGCGCTTCCTTCCAAAAAAACAACATTGCCGGGCTGGATGTTCTTTTTCAATACTTCCGCCCATCTGGAAAAATCTAATTGCCGGTCAGTGCCGCCGGTGATGAGAACGGTCCCTGAACCACCGAATCTTTTCAGAGCTTGGATGGCCCCTTCCGGCGACGTGGCCGTCGTGTCGTTTATGACTTTGAGCCGCTCATTGGCGAAAACTATTTCTTGGCGGAAAGGTACTTGAGGCAAGCTTTTTATTTTTTCCTGGATGTTCTTCCAAGGCACGCCGGCCAAGTGGGCCGCCAGAGCGGCCGCCATCAAGTTGGAGACATTATGCTCGCCCAAAGAAAGAGCGGCATCATCCAGAACAAAGATTTCCTTCTCTGACCGGCCGTTCCGCAACCAAACGGTGTTTTTTGAATGCCAGACCCCGTTAAGCCCCGGCCGAAGACGCTGGGCCGAAAAATACCAGGGCCGCGGGCAGACCGCCTGTGACAGAAGAAAATAAACCCACTCGTCATCCGCGTTCAGGACGCAGTGCTGGGTTTCGTCCTGATGCTTGAGCCACGACGCTTTGACCTTGGCATATTCCTGCATCGTGCCGTGCCGGTTCAAATGGTCCTGCGAGATATTAGTGATGACAGCGATATGCGGAGCGACCTGCCTGCCGGCAGGCAGGTCGGAACTTTCAACCAGCTCAAGATGGAACGACGGCACCTCGGCCACCGCTATTTCCAGCTCGTCTTTCTTTTCCAGCACGGAAAGGAACGGATGAGCCGTTGAGTTGCCGGCCATGGCCGAACGGAACATGGAGCTTAAAAAATACTCCGTCCAGGCGGTGGTGGTCGTTTTGCCGCGCGTGCCGGTGATGCCGATGATGGGGCGGCCGAAGTTTTGAAAGAAAATCATCGCTTCATTGGTAACTTCCTTGCCCCTCTCAAACGCGTACTGGATGAACTCGTTGTTTATGGAAACATCGGGATTGACGACAATGATACCGTTCTCATCAACGTCTTTTTTGGAATGGCCGCCCAGGCGCAGCTTGACCGGGCCAATGAGCTTGGCGAGCGACTGGCCAAGCTCATTGGCCGTCTTCAGATCGGTCACTGTCACCTTGGCCCCTTGCTTCAACAGCCAATTCGTGACCGAGACACCCCCGCCCAGAATGCCAAGACCAAAGACCAGCACCTTTTTATACTTGAAATGAGAAGCCATATTACCGGTTCACATCCATCCCGCGGAGGATCCTGATGCGATCCTCAAGAGGAGGATGGGTCATGAACAACTTTGTGAACCAGGAGCTCTTTTCCTTGCCCTTGAAAGGATTGGATATGAAAAGATGGGCCGTTGAGGCGTGAGCCGCTCTCATCGGCTGCTGGTCGGCCCCGATCTTTTCCAGCGCGAAAGCCAAACCTTCGGGGTATCGGGTCAGGAGGGCGCCAGACGCATCGGCCAGATATTCTCGTTTGCGTGAGATAGCCAGTTGGATGAGCATGGCCGCAATGGGCGCAAGGACCATCGCTATGACGGCAATAGCCAATACGATGGCATTGCCTCCGCGTTCGCGGTTATTATCCCTGAACAAATTCATCCTCAAAATTATATCCGCCAGCACCGCTATCAGACCGGCTAGCACGACGGCTACCGTCGCTACGAGAATATCCCTATTGCCGACGTGGGAAAGCTCGTGGGCCAACACTCCTTCAAGCTCTTCGTTCTGCAGTTTCTCTATCGCTCCCCGCGTTACGGCGATAGCCGCGTGCTTGGGATCGCGGCCGGTGGCAAAGGCGTTTATCTGCGGCGACTCAATGATATACATCTTTGGCAGAGGCAGGCCGGCGGTGATGCAAAGATTTTCCACCATCCGGTAGACATATTCATTGCCCTGGCGAGCGATGGGTTTAGCTCCGGACATGGCCAGAGCGATGGACGCCGAGTTCCAATAGGCAATGATGTTCATCACGATGCTGAACAAAGCGACCCCATATAATATCTCCGGCGCGCCATAGATGTAGCTGAAAATCCAGCCCAAAGCGATGAGCATGACGAAAAACACGGTCATCAGCAACCATGTTTTCCGGATATTGCTGTCCTGTTGAGTATATAACGTAGCCACTAGTGATTGGCCATTAGTTTTTAGTTACTAAGTCCTAATGGCTAAGTTCTAAAAACTGACTTTGATGGGTTCGCGTTCGGCTTCGTTCATCTGGAAGAATTCCTCCTTCTTGAAGTTCATCATACCAGCCACGATGTTGGATGGGGAAACTTCTATTTTCGTGTTGTAGTCCATCACGTTCGTGTTGTAGAAGCGGCGTGAGGCCTGAATCTTGTTCTCGGTGTCGGAAAGCTCGTCTTGGAGCTTGGCGAAGTTCTCGTTGGCCTTCAGGGTCGGATAGGCCTCCGATAAAGCGAACAAGCTTTTCAAAGCGCCGGTGAGCATGTTCTCGGCCTGGCCTTTGGCCTCATGGCCGGTCGCGCTCATGGCCGACGCCCGGGCCCGGATGACCTTTTCAAGGACATCTTTCTCATGAGCCGCGTACCCTTTCACGGTCTCCACCAGGTTAGGTATCAGGTCGTAACGACGTTTGAGTTGGACATCAATGTCCGACCAGGCCTCTTTTACACGGTTTCGCCCGCGGACCAGACCGTTGAAAACCGCGATAAACCACAGCACCAGCACCGCCACCACGAGCCATAAAATAGTGATTGTAGTCATCCCGTCAGAAGTTTAACTATCCTTTGTATTGCCGATATGCGGTACCGGTCAAGACAAAGCCACAGCTAAATTATTAATATGCGTTAGTGAAATTTCCTACGGGATTAATAGTACTCTTGTAAATACAAAAATCAAAGGCCCTTATCAGGGGCCTTGCTCGTCCCGCCAAGGCGGGACGAGGGCGCAGAGAACATCACCGTCAGCCGGACGATGTCCCAACCGATGATTTCGCCGGTGATACCGCCGCGATCCTGACCATCAGCTCGCGCGTCGCGACCATGAGCGGAATTTCCATCTGCCTCTTCGTCTCATCAAACCTCTTCGGGTCGCTGACGTAATTCACGCGATGAAACAGATGGTTTGCGATGCTGTGTCCCGCGTCGTACAGACCGCAGGTAGTGCAGAACACATCCGTGTGATTCTCGCCGTCACTTCCCCATACATGAGCGATAGCCCGAGGATGCTGGCAGTTCCTGATCAGGTCAAGCTGCCGTTCTTCAACTTCTTTCACGTACTGATTGCGGAGATGAATTGCCGCCATCAGCTGACCGAACAGCTCTGAACTCATGTGATCCTCCTGTCCCTAATAATACCACAAATATATGATTTGAAAAGACCCAGTATGATGGCGGGGTCTTTTCTTTTAGTTCAGTAATCCATGCCGCTGCCCATCGGCGGTATTTCGGGCTTTTTCTCTTCCGGCAATTCGGTTACCACCGCTTCGGTGGTCAGTATCATGGAAGCCACGGACACGGCATTGATGAGAGCAATTTTAACGACCTTGAGCGGGTCAATGATGCCGGACTTTATCATATCCACGTATTCTCCGGTAGCCGCGTCAAGACCCACGCCGGCCTGACTGCCGAATACTTTGGACACAACTTCATTTGAGTCCTTGCCGGCATTTTCAGCAATGGCGCGAAGCGGTTTTTCCAACACGGCTTTGATGAGCATCACGCCGCGGGCCTCATCGCCCACTTCGCTCACGCCTTTGATGGCTTTAATATTCAATTCTTTGGAAGCTTCAAACAGGGCCACGCCGCCGCCGGCGACAATGCCTTCCTCAAGAGCGGCACGAGTGGCGTTGACCGCGTCCTCCACTCGGAATTTCTTTTCTTTAAGTTCGGTTTCGGTGGTGGCGCCGACTTTGATGACGGCCACTCCGCCGGAAAGTTTGGCAACGCGCTCCTGCAGTTTCTCGCGGTCAAATTCGGACTTGGTCTCGGCTAATTGGTTCTTCAATTGAGAAACGCGCTTGGTAATGTCTGTTTTCTTGCCTGCCCCGCCAACAATAGTTGTTTTCTCTTTGGCTGAAACAACCCGTCGGGCCCGGCCCAGCTGGTCAATATCAACCGATTCCAGCTTCATACCCTTCTCTTCGCTGATGACCTGACCACCGGTGACGATGGCGATATCCTCAAGCATGTCTTTCTTGCGGTCGCCGAATCCGGGTGACTTGATGGCTAGTGACGAGAAATTGCCCCGCAATTTATTAAGGACGAGAGTAGCCAGTGCTTCACCCTCAATTTCCTCGGCGATGATGACCAGCCCGCGCTTGTTGCCCTTGGCAAGCTTCTCAAGCAAAGGAATGATGGTCTGGATGGATGATATCTTCTGGTCAGTGATGAGGATATAAGGGTCATTCTGGACCGCTTCCATCCGCTCGGCATTGGTCATCATGTAAGCCGAGACATATCCCCGGTCAAACTGCATGCCCTCAACGATCTCGTGAGACATTTCGGTTGATTGCGATTCCTCCACCGTTACCACACCGTCCTTGCCGACCTCATTGAACACTTCGGCTATCAGCGCGCCAAGCTCTCCATCATTGGCCGCGATGGATGCGACCTCTTTAATATTGGCTTTGGTGATCGGCTGTTTACGTTTTTCAAGGTATGAAACGACCCAATCCGCGGCTTTGTCCATCCCGCGCTTTAAAACGAGCGGGTTGGCGCCGGAGTTCACGGCCGAAAAGCCCTCGGCCACGATGGCCTGGGCCAAGACGGTGGCCGTGGTCGTACCGTCGCCGGCGATGTCATTGGTCTTTGAGGCGACTTCTTTGATGAGCTCGGCGCCGATATTCTCAAATTTATTTTTTAGCTCAATTTCCTTGGCCACCGTCACACCATCCTTGGTGATGGTCGGAGTGCCATAGCCCTTATCCAGCAATACGTTCCGGCCCTTGGGACCGAGAGTGACCTTAACCGCGTTGGCGATCTTGTCCACGCCTCGTTTTAATGCTTCTCTTGCTTCTTCCTTATATTGTATCTGTTTTGCCATAAGTATAATGCGAATCTACGAATTTATACGAATACTACGAATGTTTTTGGCTGGTATTTGCCGCATTCGGATATCATTCGTAGATTTGGATTATTTGACCGCCAATATATCCTCGCCTTTTATGACTATGTATTCCCTATCGCCGTCCTTGATCTTATGCTCCGAGTATTTGCGGTAAAAAACCGTATCGCCCTTTTTAACATCTATCGGGACCCGTTTGCCGTTATCGTCCAGTTTGCCCTGACCGACGGCTACGACCTTACCGATCTCCGACCGCTCTTTTTCCACCGTCTCCGGCAAGATGATACTGCCTTTCTTTTTTTCTTCCTTGACCGTCTCCAGGACCACATGGTCCGATAATGGTTTAATCATGTATAGCTTATAGCTTATAGGAACTAGGATTTTAGATTTAACTATCATCCCATCTCCTAAACAACTGGCAGTCATTATACTAGAGTGCCAATTGGAGTCAAGCCCAGTAAGACAACATCGCGTTTGCTCCGCAATTTCAGGCCCGATATCGCGATGTTGCTCTACTGGGCAAGCCCCAAAATAAATGGGGCCCGCTCCGGAAAGCCGGAGCGGGCTCTGAACAGTCAGGTCTCTTGTTACCCACGCTGATGCCGCGGGTAACGTGGGTTCAATGCCTTCTTAGTGCGATAGGCCTCCTCATCCGAAGTGCCCAGATGAGAGCCGCCCTCTTCGTCCGGCAACCGGCGATGATGGCCCATAGGCACCTCGTCGGCCGGAACCATGACTGACCTGTCTCTTTCAACTTTCAACTTCTTCAATTTGACCGGTTGGCTCTTCATACGACCCCCCCCCCCAATGTGCAATGCGACATTATAGGACGGATATGGTCCTTGGTCAAATTACACGAAAAGCCCTGTTTGAAAGAGCCGGAGCGGGCTTTTCGCGCAGGGCTACTGCGGTTTGGGCGGAATATGAGAATTAATAACCGCCAGTTCATAGATATCCGGGTCAGAGACCGGTCCCGGAATTTCGTCGCTGGTACGATCAACGCAATGCAAGAACTTGTCATGCTCGCGTTTCTTCTTTTGGAGCTTGGCGAGAGTCCAGATCTTTTTTGTCAATTTCATGTTCCCTCCCACGCAAGGTACATGAGGTAATTTTAAAATTTGAGAATATATGTCGTCAATGAAGTTATGGGGATAACCCGGAGTCAGACTCTTCAGAACCAGAGAAAGAATACCGGCGGGCCAGAGCGTTGTAGGCGGCTAGAATGGTGCGTTCAAAAGAGCGAGGGTGGAACTCCAGTTCGTTGTCGGTGAACACCACCCGCCCGCCGCTTTCGTAGGTGGCCGGATTATTTTTGATGCGGTTCTGCTGATATGAACGGGCCGGCTTTTCAAAATAGTCGCCGAGTGTCTGGTCTAACACCCATTCAATTCCAATAGCGACGGCCCTTAATATCTTGCTTTCTTTTATCTCCCGATGGGCTGTTTCAAGCCATGGCGAGAAATTATAGACGTATTTGTTTATCCATAGATTGGCGGAAAAGAATTGTCCGGCCAGTTTCTTGTCTATGATAAGGGGAACCAGACGGGTGTATGTCTGGGCATTGTATAAGCTTTCGTGCTCAATGCGCAGATGGTCCACGGTGATGTAGTGATTAAAGCAAAACTTGTCCGGCGCCACACACTCATAACGAGTCCGACGCGAGCGCATCAAGGAGGTCAGAGCCGACAGGAGTAGCCGGCCGGCGTAAAGCCGGCCGGCTTTCATTATGACAAGCAGGTCATAATCGCTTTCTTCGGTCGTATTGCCCAGCGCCATTGAGCCGGATACGAAGATGCCCCGCACCCAGGGCGTCAGCTGCAGCCACCGCGCCCGCCGGCGCAAGAGGCGCCATTTCTGGGCAGCTATTTTCTCCCTCTCCAGCCGCAGTTCCACTAGCTCCTTCCGGCCGGCAAGCATGTAAAATCCGAATTGCTCCTCCAGGGTCTTTGATTTCTTCAGCTGGTCCAGTTCTTTGATGATATCGGCCAAGCTGAACTCCCCGACCACCGTTTTCTTTCTAACCAGTCGCTGAGGATTGACCAAATACCGCCACATCTCAAAGCCGGTGAGAGGGAAATCAAGCGTGTCATAATACGATAGCGTGGCCAAGACCGCGTCCTTGAGCATACCGACATCCTAAAGAAATATCAGAAAAAGTAAAACTCAACCCTGCCATGGCAGGGTTGAGAAGATTGAGAATGTGCAACGATCAAAATAAAACAGGCCGGTCAGGATAAATCCCAACCGGCCCAAGAACCAAGCGTCCAAGGGTCCTAGACCCTAGACTTGCGAGACAGCACCTGGTCGCCGGCACCCCACGCGCCCTGGTCGCCGACCGAGTCGGCGCCCACGCCCCAGCCCACGCAGAACGAGTTCCAGTGCGCGCCCACGGCCCAGACGTTTCCGTCGTTGCCGATGATGTATGCGATGAACCAGGTGCCGTCTTTCGGCAGGACCTTGAGCATCTCGTAGAACTGGCCCAGGGTGATGACGTGGCCATCGCCCAGTTCAGTTCGGATTGGCGCGTCCAGCGAATTATTCAGCAACTCGCTGACCGACACGGTCGCCGCCGAGACGGGGGCTTCCACGAGGTTCAAGAACAACTTTTTGAAGTTGCCCCCGAAATCGCAGAACTTCACCTCGCTATTGCTCTTGGTGAATTTCTCCGCCGCCTTGAACTCCGAGATGGGGCCGAGGGCGACGTCGCGCAGGTGCTGAAGTAGCTTTACGGTCTTGGCAACCGTTTCCGCCACTGCTGTAGCTGGCAGAACCAGAAACTCAAACAATCCTTTACGGAGAGCGGAACGATTGACATGCCAACCTTCCGCTATTTCCTGGGTGACTTCTTCTGGTTTGGGAAGCTGGCTCAAAACATCAAGCCAGAGCTGACGATACCAGCCAGGGACGATCTCGGACGAGGGGGTTCCATCAGTCATGGGGGTTCCTCTTTTCGGATTAAAGGGCGGTGTCCAATAGAAACTTAACACAGCATATCATATTGGTGCATAAAGTCAATATGTGGTAAAATAAGGCCGAAATGACAACTGCGGAGCTGAAAAACATTGTTAAAACGATACCGTCCAAGCCGGGTGTGTATTTGTTCAAGAATAAAGCGGGTGTGAACGTCTACGTCGGCAAGGCAGCCGCGCTGAAAGCGCGGCTGGGTTCGTATTTGAATCCGCCGGCCGGCGGACGAGACCAGCGCATCCAAAAAATGATTGCCGCCGCCAACAAGATTGATTACATACAAACCGAATCAGAGATTGAGGCGCTAATATTGGAATCCCAGCTCATCAAGCAAAAGCGACCGCAGTTCAATATCATGCTTCGAGATGACAAGCAGTACTTCTATGTGGGCTTCCGTAAAGACGAGCTCCCGAAAATATTCCTAACTCATCAGCCCACGTCACAAATACGAAATTCGAAACTCGAAATTCGAAATAAATCTAAAATTATAAGTTCTAAATTTAAAAATTTTTCGGATTTCGGATTTCGTGCTTCGGATTTTACTCATATTGGACCATTTACTGATGGTAACGCTTTAAAAACAACTTTGAGGTTGCTCCGCAATATTTTCCCTTATTGTACTTGCAAGCAAATACATCACAATCTCTGCCTCAACTACCATATCGGCAAATGTCTCGGAATTTGTTGTTTGAAAGAACAACAAATTCCGAACTTACAACTAACAACTAATGACCTACAACAAATACGAAAAGAATATAAACAGAACGTTAAAGCTGTTAAGGATATTTTGAACGGCAGACGGACGAACCTTATCAAACAGCTGACCAAAGAAATGGACGGGCTGGCCCGAGCCGGAAAACTGGACCAGGCCATCGCCATGCGCTCAAAAATTGAAAAGCTCCGGCGCGTCTTTGAGAACGCCCGCATCATCAAATCTTCGGATATTTTGAAACGACACGCCCCATTTCTTTCTTCTCTAATTCGCGCGAATAAGAGCATAAACAGGGTTGAGTGCTATGACGTATCTAATATCCAGGGCAAACATGCCACCGGCTCAATGGTCACGTTCGTCAACGGCGAACAAGATAGTGAATTTTCCGGCGTGCAAGCCGCGACGAAATCGCAACCGGAAAATCTACTATCTTGGAGCCCTGACAAAAATTACTATCGCAAGTTCAACATCTCGCCAAACTTCGCTGACACGAACTTAGGCGGGCGAGCCGGAGATACTCAAATGCTGCAACACATACTTGAGCGTCGGCTCAATCACGACGAGTGGCCTTTCCCTGACTTGATATTGGTTGACGGCGGCAAAGCGCAGGTCAATGCTTTGACCACGATCCTTAAAGAGCGAGGGGTAAAGATACCTGTAGTCGGATTAGTTAAGGGTAAGAAACATATTGGACGAGCAATCATCGTCCCGAACAAAAAAGATACTATTCCTCTGGTCAAACTTACCGAGCGCGATAGGAATCTACTTTTAGCCATAGATGCCGAAGCCCACAGATTCGCGATACAGCATTACCGGCATCGGCATCGCAAGAGCGTTGAGTTTTAACGTTTAAAGTGATAGTATGAAAACTGTCCCGATTTGACCTATGCAAAGTATGGTTGTCAAATCGAGGATCCTCGATTTTGTAAACAAAATCGGGACCTATTATGACTGGGTTTATACTGCGAATCTTAGGTAATTCAATAGCGGTCTATCTGGCTTTCTGGCTGGTGCCGGGCTTTTTAGTGACCGGCGGCTGGGTGCAGTATCTGATAGCGGGTCTGGTCCTGGCCATCCTCAATATGACCCTGCGGCCGATATTGAAGCTGGTATCGTTCCCTATCATCATGCTGAGCTTGGGCCTGTTCACTTTAGTCATCAACGCCCTGATGCTCTGGCTCCTGGATTATTTCTTGATTTTCATAACCATTCAGGACCTGGTTGCTCTGGTCTGGGCGACCATCGTGGTCACGATCGTAAACCTGATTGTATCCATATTCAGTAAAGCATTCTAATTTGATAATATGTTGAAAACCGTTATCCCTTACGTTCAGATAGTTTTGTCGGTTTTATTGATGGCAAGCATATTGCTCCAGCAGAAAGGCAGCGGCCTTTCGGCCACGTTCGGGGGCGGTGGCATGGAATACAGCACCAAGCGCGGGGCGGAAAAGGTCATCTTCTACGCCACCATAGTCATCGCGGTCCTGTTCATCGTCTCGGCCATCATCTCGGTTAGGCTCGCTTAACCGAATTTTTAATTATTAGTTTTTAATTTTTAATAATTAATAATTAGAAATTAATAATTATCTAAAAATGTCTGACCATCAACATCTTGAGGATTTTTTCGGCCTGAAGCCGGAATCGGAAGATCCTGACAAAAATCAGAAGAAAAAAGAACCTCTAAGAGAAGCCATCAAAAAGAACGGACCGAGCGTGATCGGCCACGTCTGGCTTTTACCCAAGGTCCTCTCCCTCCGCGAGCGGTACCTCATCGGCATCCTGGCTCTGGTCATCATCGCCTCGGTCATAGCTCTGCCGTTCACCATTTATTATCATCTGACCACGGCGATACCGGCCAACGGCGGATCTTTCGCCGAGGGTTTGGTCGGCCAGCCCAGATACATAAATCCGCTCTTGTCCCAGACCAACGACGCTGACCGCGACATCTCGGGCTTAATATATTCAGGCCTTTTGAAATACAACGCGGGCGGCCAGCTCATTCCGGACCTGGCCAAATCATATGAATTGTCACCGGACGGACTGAACTACACCATCTATCTGAAATCCGACGCGGTTTGGTCCGACGGCCAGCCGGTCACGACCGACGACGTTATCTATACCATCCAGACCATCCAGAATATTGATTATGGCAGTTCTCTGCGGGTGAATTGGCAAGGAGTTGAGGTCCAGAAAGTTAATAACGCGACCCTTATCTTCAAGTTAAAGAACCGATACGCCCAGTTCCTGAACAATCTGACCGTCGGCATCCTGCCGGCCCACATCTGGTCCAAGCTCCAGCCCGTCAATTTCACGTCTTCGGAATACAACCTGAAGCCGATCGGCTCGGGACCGTATGTCTTCAAGAAACTGCAAAAGGACGCCAATGGCCGGATAATGAGCTATGAACTGGCCGCCAATAATAATTATTACGACGGCCGGCCCCATATTGATGGCATTGTCTTCAAATTCTATAACAACGAGGACCAGATGCTATCGGCCCACAACAACAATGACATCCAGAACCTCGCCTATGTTTCGCCGCAAAACCTTAAAAAGATGAGATTCACCGGCCGGCTCAATGTGCGGGAGATCAAACTGCCCAGATATTTCGGCGTGTTCTTCAACCAAAGCCAAAGCGCGGTCTTGGCCGACAAGAATGTCCGCATGGCCCTGAACTACGCCACCGACAAGCAGACCATCATTGATACGCTCCTGGTCGGCAAAGGCGCCGCCATCTATTCGCCTCTGATCGAAAATGTGATAGAGACCAGTCAGGATATCGCCCGATATTCGTATAACATTGAACAAGCCGTGCAGATCCTTGCCGCCGGCGGCTGGACGTCTGGCGAGAACGGGATATTGAAAAAAGGCAAGCAGACGCTCTCTATCCGGCTGACCGCCCCCACTTTTTCCGAGTTGGCCAGCGCGGCTAACATTCTCAAGAAGCAATGGTCCGGGCTGGGCATCTCCGTCACTCTTGATATCCTGCCGCCGGCCCAGCTTCAGCAGGCCATCAAAGAGCGGCGGTACGAGGCCCTGCTTTTCGGTGAGATATTGAATCCCGACCCGGACCCCTTCAGTTTGTGGCACTCCTCGCAGATAAACGACCCGGGCCTCAATCTTGCTTTGTACCAGAATAAGTCAGCCGACAGCATCCTGGAAAGCGCCCGTCAGCTGGCCAATCCGGCCGAGCGTCTGGCCAAATACAGCGATTTCCAGAATGTCGTCATCGCCGACGCGCCGGCGGTGTTCCTGTACAATCCACTGTACCTTTATCCGCAATCCAAGAGTATCAAAGGATTTGAGAGCGAGGTCATCTCCACACCGGCCGACCGTTTCAGCGATATTGAGAATTGGTACATAGAAACGTCCAGAACATTTGACAAGTAAGGGGTTGACTTTTTAAACCGATAGGAGTACACTGTAAATATACATAGTCGTTTCTCTGCTATACTAGTTAGTATCTCTCTGGAGCAAGGGCGAGTGGCGAAATTGGCAGACGCGCTACGTTCAGGTCGTAGTGAGAGCAATCTCATGGAGGTTCAAATCCTCTCTCGCCCACAAATCAATCTCTCTAAATAGAGTATGGGCTATAGGATATGGATCAGTTTGTTCCATATTTCATATTGCATATTCCATAAATAGATGACGGAAGAACAAAATAATAGAGCGGCGGCAAGGGCCACACTTACATCTGCCGAAACGGCGGGAGAACGAAGGTTCTCCACCCGCGCCCCGCGTCGGCCGAGATTCGGCGACCGCGGGCGGAGGAAGCCGGTCATCCGGCAGGTCAGGGTTTTGCACCGGCACAACGAAGGCAGCCAGGAAGACCACGAACGGGCCAAGTCCGGCGGTCTTAAGATAGTCCATTTTGGCGGTTTGGGCGAGATAGGCAAGAACAACATGGTCTGCATCCAGTACAACGACGAGATAATACTGGTGGATGGCGGTCTGGGTTTCCCCCGCCAGAACATGCCCGGCATAGATTTCTCCATTCCGAACGTGGGATACCTGGCCGGCAAAGAGGACATGGTCCAGGCCTGGTTCTTCTCTCACGGCCATCTGGACCACATCGGTGCCGTGCCGTTCATATCAAACAAGATCGGCGACCCGGACGTCTACGCCGCTCCCCTTACCCGCGCCCTCATCATGCGCCGGATGGATGAGTTCAAGGACCGGAAAAAGTTTGATATTGACGAGTTCAAGGCCGGCCAGGAGGTCAGCGCCGGGCGGTATTTCAAGGTCCGGGCCCACCGCATAAACCATTCCATCCCCGACGATCTGTTGTTCGAGATAAAGATCCCGGTCGGCATCATTATCCATGCCGTGGACTACAAGATGGACCGCAATCCGGTTAACGACCCGCCGGCTGACCTGAATGAGCTCCGGGCTATCGGCGACAACGGCGTCCTCCTTTTCATGGGCGACTCCACCGGCGCCGAGAAAGAAGGCCATTCAATGTCCGAGAGCGATGTCACCCATGACCTTGAAAAACTGCTGGCTGAATCCACCGGCCTGACCATCGTCGGCTGTTTCGCTTCATCATTGAACCGGGTCCAGCAGATAATCACTTTGGCCGAGAAGTTGGGCAAGAAGGTGGTCTTTGACGGCTACTCAATGAAAAACAATGTTGAAGTGGCCAAGCTTCTGGGATACCTGAAGATCCAGCGCGGCACCCAGATCGCGTTGGATGAAGTGCTTAATTACCCGCGCGAAAAAGTGGTGGCGGTGGTCACCGGCGCCCAAGGCGAGGAGAATGCCGCCCTGATGCGCATCGCCAACGGCGAACATCGCTATATCCACCCCATCGCCAATGACACCTATATCTTCTCCTCGTCTATCATCCCCGGCAACGAATCGGACATTCAGTTCGTCAAGGACCAGCTCTACCGCAATGGGGCTAAAGTGTTCAACTACCAAATGATGGACGTCCACGCCGGCGGACATGGGAACAAAGAGGACATCCGGGAACTATTGAGGATAATCCGGCCCAAGTTCCTGATGCCCATCCACGGCCAGTATTCCCACATGGTCAACCACGGCTTCATCGCCCAGGAGGAAGGCATGGACCCTAAAAGCATCATCATCGCCGATAACGGCTCCGTCACTCACATCGAGGCGGACCGCTGGTGGTTTGACAAAGAGAAGGCCCCCAGCGACCCGGTCTATGTTGACGGTCTGGGCATCGGCGATATCGGCAATGTCGTCCTGCGCGACCGGCAGATGCTGGCCGAGGACGGGTTCCTGGTGGTGGTCGCCCTGGTTGATTCAAAGACCGGCAAGGTCAAGACCAGCCCTGATATCATCTCCCGTGGTTTCGTCTATTTGAAAGACCACAGGGACCTGCTTATGGCCATCCGTAAGAAGGTCCGCTTCGTAGTTGAAAGCCATACCGGCCAAGGCAAGGCCATTAATGACGCCTACCTCAAAGACGAGCTCCGCAACCAAGTCGGCCTCTTCCTCTTCCAAAAAACCGAACGCCGGCCCATGGTCCTGCCCGTCGTAATTGAAGTGTAAAGACAAATTAAAAATTGGCGCAATTGCGCCAATTTTTAATTTCAGGTATTCTGTATCTACTAAGTTCTAAGGGCTAAACTCTAATGGCTAAAAAAATACTGCTCACAGGCGACAGGCCGAGCGGACCGTTGCATATCGGACATTATTTTGGTTCGTTGGTGAACAGGTTGGCGATGCAGGATGATTATGAGCCGTATATCATGGTCGCCGACGTTCAGGCCCTAACCGATAATTTCAATCAGCCGGAAAAGGTCCGCGAGAACGTCCTAGAAGTGGCCATGGACAACATTGCCGCCGGCATTGATCCTAAAAAATCCGCTCTTTTCATCCAAAGCCAGATACCCCAGATCGCCGAGCTGACTGTTTTCTTTTCCAATCTGGTCACGGTCAATACGTTAAAACGCAATCCAACCGTCAAGGCCGAGATAGCCGAGAAGCGCGACCTTTTCGGTAGTGAAGGCGAAAGCGTCACTTACGGCTTCCTGGGCTACCCGGTCAGCCAGGCCGCCGATATCACCATTGTCCGAGCCGATATTGTGCCGGTTGGAGAGGACCAGTTGCCGATGCTGGAACTGACCCGCGAGATAGTTGAGAAATTCCATCACATTTATGATTGCGATATCTTCCCCCGTCCCCAAGCCAAACTTTCTGACGCCCCGCGCATTATGGGATTGGATGGCTCCTCTAAAATGTCTAAGTCGCTCAATAATGCCGTCTATCTGAAGGACAATCCGGAAGTCACGGCTGAAAAAATAAGAGCGGCCAAGACCGATTCCGGCTCATCAATAACCTATGATCCCAAAAATCGGCCCGAGATATCCAACCTGGTCATGCTCTACGCGCTTATCCATAACGCCAAGCCGGAGGATGCAGTAAAAGACCTGGCTGGAATGAATTATGTCGCTTTCAAAGAAAAGTTGGCCACTGACCTTAACCACTATCTGGCTCCCCTTCGCGCCAAGCGCGCCGAATTGGAGGCCAAACCCCACTACGTCAAAGAGCTTCTGGAGATGGGCCGCAAGAGAGTTTTGGACAAGGCCGAGGAGACCATATCCCTCGTCCGCTCGGCCATGAAGATAAATTATTAACGTCTCGGCCTAACTGTTTTTTGCTATACTCCGCAATTTACCATTCGGTTGCCTCATCCGCCGGCTGGCAGACGCAAATTTCAAAACTCGGCACTCGCTGACTCGGCCTCAAACAGTTGAAATGATGCTATTCGGCTTCACACTTACGCCCTCCGCTCTATTACTAGATAGGCGACTCCGTACCCTGAACGAAATCCGAACACATTTTCGGGAAACCCCCGACGAATGAAGCCCTGCCTGCCGGTAGGCAGGGGTGTGGGGGAAATTCCGCCGTGTTCTTGCGGGGACGGAAACGGATTTGGCGGACTGCTGTTATTCCACTCCTGATTTTAGCTTAAGTATCCGTCTTATGCCATTGACTGTCTGCGGCGAAAAATCATTTTCCCGACTTCTATCGCGGCAATATTTAATATCCCTATCAATACAACCCCAAGCACCCAATAGAATGGCAGAAAAACGGTGCCGAACAAAGATTGCAAAAGGGGAACATAAATGGCCGCGGCCATCATGATAATTCCAACACCTATTCCCATGACCAGATAGCGATTAGAAAGTAGCGGGTATTCAAAAATGCTTTTCTCCAAACTTCTGATGGAAAGTGTCAAAAATAGAGTATAGCTTCCAAAACTGGCGAAAATAAATGTTCTTACAATTTCTTCCGGAAAACCAACTCTCAACAATAACCAATATAATATAAACAAAAGCGCGCTTGTTGAAAGACCAATAAATAAGATCAAGAACTTTATTAAAGGATCAAAAAGGCCCGACTTAATGCTTCGGGGACGTCGGACTAGCCCGTCAATGTCTTTTTCAAACGCGAATGCAACAGCAGGAAAACTGTCCGTGAAAAAATTTACCCAAAGGATCTGAAGCGCGTTTAGCGGTAAAGCCAAGCCGGTTATAAGAGCTCCACCGATCAACAGGAGCTCGTCTGTCACGGAAGAAAGAAGATAGACAAGCACCTTACGAAT
>MGKO01000015.1 GCA_001795695.1 Candidatus Yanofskybacteria bacterium RIFCSPLOWO2_01_FULL_49_17 | reverse complement strand
TCGGTTAGATTTAAAATGCGCGGATTTTTTGGCTTGTTTTCAGCTAAGCGGGGAAGCCTTAGAGTAAGCTTGTATCTCCCGACAGCTGAAAGGTCGTACCTGGATCCGTCAAATATCGTCCCAACCAGCTCTTTGGCGTTTTCCGGAGTAGCAAGCTCGCCCTGTCTTATCCTTTTGAAAATTTCGACATAAGAGTCGTCGGCCATCTTGGTCGGATCTTTCTCCAGCGTGCGCTTGATATAAGCCGTTTCGCCATTATCAACTTTGGAAAATGCCTCCATTATGTCTTCGTTTTTATCCAAGCCAAAAATGCGCAGGATGGCGGTAGCAGCGATTTTTCTTTTGCGGTCTATTTTAACGTAAATCGCGCCGTCCGATTCCGTTTCAAACTCGAGCCAGGCTCCGCGCTGGGGATTGATTTTTGCTCCGAATAATTTTCGCCCCCTGGAAAAATTCATCGTGAAGTACGCGCCGAAAGACCTGGCAAGCTGTGATACGATAACCCGCTCTATTCCGTTGATTATAAAAGTTCCCCGAGGGGTCATCATCGGCAAATCAGCCAAAAATATTTCCTGTTCTTTTTTCTCGCCGGTGCGCTTGTTTGTAAGGCGGATTCGAAGGCGCAGGGACGCCTCGTAAGAAAGATTGTTTTCTCTCGCGTGGTTTTCGTCAAACTTCGGCTCATCAAAAGAATGATCCAAAAATTCCAAAGCGAGTTCGTTTCCGGTGTAGTCAAACACCGGAGAAAATTCCTCAAAAATTTCTTTAAGGCCCTGCTTTAAAAGCCATTCATAAGAATTTATCTGCATTTCCGAAAGATCGGGGAGCGAGGCCAAAGGCTCCCTATAGCGACTAAAATATTTTTTGTTTATCGCCTCCATTTTGGGTTGTTTAATTGTTGCTAAAAATGCATTAAAAGCGCAAAAATAGCCCTTTTTACCTTGCAATTAAAGGGTTTTTTGAATTTTATTGAATTCCAAATTTAGTATTCAAAGGGATAGCGCTTATTTTAGCCTACTTATAAAATAGGTCAAGACATCCCCTGTGGATAACTCATCTTGACAGTAAAACTCATTCTAGCAAACCCTCAAAAATAAGTCAAGAGCATCGCAATAAGTACTCCCAGTCCTACTTTTTACTAAAGTTACATAGACGATCGGCGCATAACTTTAGTGAATGAAAAAACGGTGTCAATGCACCGCTTTAAAGTTGAACAATTTGTTTTTTATATCCCTCCTTCTCGTTAACTATCAAAATTCTGTTGCCTGAATTGAGCTCTTTAGCAACAAACCTCATCAAGCCAATCGCGTGTAGCAATGCATCGCCTCTGCATATGGCAAGTTCTTGGGCAATATAGTCAACACAATTAAGAGCGTCGCCACTAAAATCTACACTTAATCTTTTCACTTCTAACCTCCTTCCTGCTATTTACTATTCTATAACCAATCTAGCGCTAAACCAGAAGCTCGTCAAGAAGTGGTTGGGAGAGATAGGGGGCGCAACGAAAAATCAAGCGCCCTTCAAACCTCACTTATTCCAGCTCACCAAAAGGAAGCTGGCAATGAAGATTGAGGAATATGTGCCGAAAAAGACGCCGATTAAAATCGCGAGAGAAAACATTTGGGTGCTGGCACCACCGAAAAAATAAAGCGCTAGCATTACCAGCATTACCGTTAAAGACGTGTTGATAGACCGGCCGATGGTTTGCCGAAGGCTTGTTTCCACAACGTTTTCAAACGGCTCCCTCGCGCCAATTTTTTTCAGGTTTTCGCGAATGCGATCAAAAACTACAATAGTGTCATGAACAGAAAAACCCAAAATGGTAAGAAGCGCGGTCACAAAAAGAGTATCCACGGTTACGCCGTAAAAACGCCCCAAAAAAGCGAAAAATCCCGCCGGTATGGAAACATCGTGGACCAAAGCCACAAGCGCGGCAACGCCGTATTTCCAAGAGGACACCGGCCGTGACACCTCTCTAAATGCCCATGCAATGTAAATGGCGATCATTATCATCACTAAAATAATCGCGTAAAGAGAATTCTTTTTTAATTCCTGCCCTATCGTGGGCCCTATGGATGTAAATTGCTTCTCTTCAAACTCGCCTCCTTTCTTAAGCTCCGCTAGAATCTCCTGATGCCTTGCTTCATCAATCGTCGGCAGGCGCAAAATTAAGCCCCTCTCCCCGATAGGCTGCGCTAAAACATCTGGTAAATTCACCGACGGGCGGCTATTTTTGTATTCCACCTCCATTAAAGATCCTCCCGTAAAATCTATCCCCAATCTCAAACCCCAAACACCAAGCGCCAAAAAACTCGCAGCCACTAAAACCCCCGAAAACGTATAGCTTATTTTTCTGAACCCAACTATGGTCATTGAGAAAAATTATAGCGTAAAAATAAAAAAAGAGCCAGCTATTAACTGGCTCTGTAATTCTTTATGATGCGCTTACTCGCACACCATCTTTGTCAGTAACATCTACTCCGTCTTTAACCTGATTTGCCGCTATCATGCCATTCCTAATCTGATCACCCAAATCTTTAACACTGCTCGGAGAGTGTGGCAAAAGGATGGTTGTACTATGATTAGAGGCGCCGATTTCTTTTAGAGTGTCAAAATACTGCGTGAGAAGCACCATTTGCATAACATCGCTCTCTGAAACTCCCTGAACGCCGGCTTTAAATAACTCGATGGATTCACGAAGCCCTCCAATAATCGCTTTGCGTTGATCAGCGATGCCTTGCCCCTGCAGAGCCTTGCTGGCCGCCTCTCCTTCAGCGTGTTTAACTTTGATAATTTTTTCAGCCTCTCCCTTTTCCTGTGCCGCCACTCTTTGGCGCTGCGCTGCGTTGATATCGTTCATTGCTTTTTTCACTTCCGCATCTGGGTCGATGTCTGTAACCAAGGCAGCGGTTATCCCAAACCCATAATCATCCATAACGCCGGCAAGATGTTCTTGTACCGCAGTACCGATTTCGTCTTTCTTTTCAAAAACCTCGTCGAGATTCTGTTTGGGAACATTTGCTCTCACCACATCAAAAACATAGGATGTTATCTGCTTGGTTGGTTCTGCTAATTTATAAAAGGCCTCGAAAACCTTTTCTGGAACAATATAATATTGAACCGAGACAATAACTTTTGTAGAAACTTTGTCTTTTGTTATGGTATCAACCGCCACGTCCAACTGCTGTGTTTTAAGGCTAGGCCGACCAGCCACTTTCTCAACTAGCGGTATCTTAAAATTCAAGCCAGGGGTTGCAACGCGAACAAATCTGCCGAACCTTTCGACAACGGCTTTGGTCTGCTGTTCAACCGTGTACCACGACGCAAAAAACAGGATCAAAAGCAACAGACCTGCTAAGCCCGCAAGTCCATATAAAACCATTGTCCCCAACGTTACGCCTTCCATTTTAAACCCTCCTTTTTGCTCCTGCCAAGACTTTGTCGAGGCCTCCGGAGCAGGTTTTCAACCTAGAATATAATTAGCACAGGGCGCTACTGCCTGTCAAGTCCCGCGAGCTCCTCTTCAATAGCCGCTTTGTTCGGGGGGTTAAGGCGCAAAGCCTCTTCGTAATATTTGCGGGCACTCTGTTTATCGCCCGCGTCTTTATAATAAGAAGCGAGAATGATCCGTAAATAATAATCTTGCTGATTATTTTTTATGCCTTCAAGCAAAATATCGTCCGCGAAATCGCTCTTTTCTTTATAAAAAATCCTATAAAGATCGTGGAGATTTGTGTACCCTTGTAAATAATCCGGCTTTAATTCAACGGTCTTTTTTAAATAAAATTCCGCTTTAGAGTAATCTTTTAAATAATAATGATAAAGGTCTCCTAAGTTGTTATAAGCGATGTAATCTTCTGGCCGAATTTTCGCAGCATACTCCCACGCTTCTTTCGCTCCTTTGTAATCCCCTGCGTTCTTTTTTAAAATGCCCTTTTGAAGCCAGGCCGTGGGGTCATCCCCGCCTAGACTCGGCGAAGCCGGTAAATCGTTCACTGGCGGCGAAACAGGTTTTTCGGCATTTTGAACAACAGGCGCTGCGGTTTTCGCGTTCTGAATATCGCGCACAACCCAAAAGCCCGCGGCGGAGAGCGCCAACGCAGCAACCACTATAATTATTATTAAATTAGCCTTTATCATATAAGTTTATTTATAGCAGATTTCCGGAAAAACCAAAAGCCCCCTTAAGGGGGCTTTTGGACTTAGTTCATCCTGTCATCCGACAGGAAGCACAAGCCTAAGATTTATGACGAAGCAAGTGTTTCTGAATCCATACCGCTCGCCGGCAAACCTTCAATCTGATAGCCGTTCGTCCAGTCATCATCAGTTCTAAGAAGCGATGTAGAAGTGGAAATTGGCGACCAAATGAAGCGTCCGGAAACAACAGTCGTGTTAGCCGCGTCAACAGCGAGACCCGTGTACATTTCTCCGCCGTTTGTCGCGTCCGTAGCAGTCCTGGCGTAAGAGTAAGCGCTATCGCCCCTCAACTTCACTGTGAACGAGTCGGTGGTACCGGCTGGAATATTGCCAACGCCAGTAGTAACATCAGCAGTCGCCTTGAAGTATCTGGTAGCTCCAGCAGGAACAGTGTAAGTGGTTGTCGCGGCGCAAGTTCCCGAAGCACCTTTGTCAGGATAAATCGAAACATAGGTAGCTTGGAAATTGCTTATCCAGCAAGGTCCGTAGTTCAGAATGCCGGTCGCGTTAAAGTTAGTGTCAAGCTGGCTAAATCCGGAGTCAGTGTAGACATACACAGACCAGTTTGAAGTTGTAGCCATCGTGGAAGATGAAACCAGGAAGTTAAACTTGTAGAGGCCAACATCTCCGCCGACAGCCTTAACGCTCCATTTGTACATTACATTGGCAGAACTGATTAAGTTGTGCGGTAAAGCGCGTTCAGTGGTAGAGAGAGGAACGCGAGCCAATTGCGGATACGCTTTCATAATCCTCACGCCGTTTGAAGCAGTGTCTTCTGTGTCGGTAGGCGTCGCGTCTGAAACCGTGCTGCCTGAAGCCACGCCGGTTCCGTAAGTGCCGTTAAGTCCGGCGTTTGCTCCATCAACATCAACTTTGAGCCATTGGCCTGAAGTAACAATCGGTCCGGAAGCGCTGATACCGCCTATATCGCCTTTTACGATAAGCACTCTTGAGCCGCCCTTAGGAATTCTAAACGCGTTGGTTGCGATCGCGCTTGAAGTCGCGTTGTCGCCCGCGGGGAAAGTGGCTTCACCAATTGAAAGGCCGGTTGTAGCATCCCACAAAGTAACTTTGCTCAAGACCAATTCATCCGGGGTGTTGGAAGCAGTGCCGGAAAGTTGTAAGGCTACTTTTTTAAGGTCAATATCTTCGTTGGTAGCAACGAATTTGATCCTGGAAAGCTCAACACCGGTTGCTCCAGCGCTTATAACTTTGTAAGGAGGGCTGTTGGCATCAAGCGAAAAGGTCATTGTGCCTGCCGCCGCGACAGTCATGTAGTTGCCTCCAGCGTCAGTGAAGGTCTCTGTAACAGACTGGCCGCTGGTAATTCCGGTCATACCGGTGTAATCGCCGTTTTGCCCGGCGTCAATACCCCATTGATACTTGGAGTCCGCGGCCGCGCTCGCGATTAAGTCACATTTTAACGCAAAAGTCTTAGCAGTGCCTTTTGGAACAGTGTATCCGCCGCCCGAGAATGTGAAGCTGGTAGTTGAAGCCGCGGATGAAGGGCTTTTGGTTGAAGTAACCCTGGTCGCGCCGTCAAAGAGGCCGCAAGTTACCAAGTCCGAATAGGTTCCTCCGCCAGTAGCGAAGTTCGCCAACGGAACGCTGGCAATCCTAACGTCTTCGCCGGAACCGGTCGCGTCAAAAATATAATTTGAGAACGTAAACTGGCTCACGCCCGCGATGACAGTCTGGGCAATCGGAGAGCTGGCCACGGTTACCGTCATTGCGCCTGATTTTACGGTCATAATAGGCAAGGTCAAGATGGAGTTCGGACTAACGGTAACAGTAGTACCGCTAACCGTTCCGCGAACAGTGCCTGCCCAGTCGTTTTGAGGAGTGGTAGAAGCAGTAATCGTCATATTGCTTTCAATGTCAGTGCCAACTTTACCCAATAGTTTGTAGATCTTGATGCCTACCGGGAAAGTGACTGTGTCAGAGAAAACAATCGCGCCATCGCTGACTCCCGTGACACTAGCATGGTCATTAGCAGCCGTACCATCTACGGGGCCTGCTACAACTGCTCCATTTTCGTCAACCAAAGTAACGCTTGTGATGTCGTTAATGTCGGCGTCTCCTCCAGATTCATTTGAATCAGAACCCAAAGTAAAGTTGAAGCCGATTCTTGAAGCCTGTACCGGCTCGCCTTTAACTTCTATAGAGAACGCTCCCAATGGCTGACTAGCCAAGTTAACCGCGATGTTTTGCGCGGGAACAGTAGTGGAGTTAGACACCGTAATCGTGCCTGCTCCGATTTCCACCTGCGCCGCGTCGTACCAAGGATCATCGGTGGTTTTGAAAGCCGCGCTGTCAGCTGTGGTGTTAGTGCCAACGGGCGCGTTAATTCCATAGCCGTAGGTTTCGCCGTAAACGCCGAGGTCGCTTCTCTTCGCGATATCAAAGTCAACAGTGCGGAGAGTGCCTCCGACAATGTCGCCTTTAATAGAAATTTCCTTAGAAAATCCTTTGTCTATAAGAAGGCCTTTTCCCGGGAAAGCGGCGGTGTAGTACTTGCCGTCTGAAGAAATGGTGGTGTCGTAAGCGGTGCCATCAACAGAGGTCTTGAGATTAGCCAAGTCTGAACCCGCGGCTGAACCGCTTTGGTTCCATCTGATGGAAGTCAAGTAAACTTTTTCGCCTGAACCTGCCGTAACTTTTACCGAAGAAAATACGAAGTCCATGGCGTCCATTCTTTTTGTCTGAGACGTACCAGGATCCAAAGGACCTCTGGCGACTGTCACAGAACCGATGGTCAATGATTCGTTAACCGTGTGTCCAGCGCCGGCGATCGGCAATGTACCGGCTACAGGCAACGAAGAATTAACTGAAACTAAACTCAAGTAAGCAATCTGTCCGGCCAATGAGTTGTTTGAAGTCTGGGCATTTCCCGCCAAAGTCATTGTGCGAGTTGTGCCGGATTTTACAACAAATGGCTCATTAAGAAGCACTTGGTGGACCGAGTTAAGAGTCCTGGAAATTCCAACCTGGACTCCTGTTTCGTCCAAGAGAAGAACTCCGGAAAAAGCAGTGTCCTGCGCCAAGCCGGTTCTTTCAACAGTCAAGGAATTGATTGTTACATCCTGTCCAGACGGAGCGGTAAATTTCACAACCGTGAAAGGAACACGCACCGAGTTTACAGGGAAGAGGCTCGCGCCGGGTTGAACTCCAGCATCCACTCTCAATGTTCCGGATGCCGCAGGAACAGTAGCTGGCGTCCCGGGAGTGGTTGGAGTAGTAGGAGTAGTAGGAGTAACAACAACACTTCCCGCTACAGCAGTATATTTAGCCCGTGAAAGAGCTCCGAAATAACCGGCTGTAGGAGAAACTCCGTTAGCTGCCTGCCAGGCGGATACGGCTGACTTGGTAATTGAACCAAAGTAACCGGTTGCTCCGCCGGAGTAGCTATAGTGCCCCGTTGAAGTTAAGTAACTTTGCAAACATTTCACATCATCGCCTCTTGAACCCAATGTAAAGTCGCGGCTGAAAGAGCACGCGGCCGATCCTGCGCTGCTGCCGCCAGCGAGCGTGGTGAGTTGGGCCTGGAGAGCGGCGATCTGCGCCTGCAATTGCGCAATAAGATCAGATGTCGCGTCAGCGGAAGCTGCCATCGGCATTAAAGCCGAAGCGCCAGCCAACCAGCCGATTGTCGACACGCTCAACATTATTGACGCGGTTTTCTTGATGAATTTATTTCTCATAAATTTAATAAACTAATAATTAACCACTAGCAATTGAGTTTTCGACAAAACATCACACGCTAGTTTTTTGACCTAATAATGACCAACAATAAAACCTTGAAAACGAATTTTATTTTATTTAATTTTCAAAGTTCTCTTTTTCAGAAACCATCTCCCCGATTCGCGGGGACTTAGCTTCTGACGCCTAGCAACTAACTTGGTTTTCGATAGTTTTACTAGATGTCATAAGCCAAGAATTGCGGCAAAGCCCTGCTTATTCCGCTTAATTTAAGTATAACATGTGTCAAGAAATGCTGTACAACCGCGTATTGTGGATAACTTATACCTAGATAAAATACCTCCTCCAGCGCTTATCTCCATCCTGCTTTACGGT
>MGKO01000014.1:4771-5601 GCA_001795695.1 Candidatus Yanofskybacteria bacterium RIFCSPLOWO2_01_FULL_49_17 | reverse complement strand
GAGCATGCCGGCGGCGCCGCTCGAGGCCTCCTCCCCGACGATGTTCCTTTCGATGACCGCGACCTTGAGTTTTCCCTTGGAGTCCCGGGCCAGGTGGTAGGCGATGGAGCAGCCGATGACGCCGCCGCCGATGATCACGACGTCGTATTTCTTTTCGTAGTTATATTCGCTCATGGCTTATGATTTGTTCCGGGCGGACCCGGAATCCCGAAGCGGAGCGCCGGGTCGCGGAAATGATTCGAAAAAGGTCAGGCCCACTCCAGGAAATGGCAGTCTTTCCTGGAGATCGGTTTGGAGGGGAATATGGGCAGGACGATCTCCTCCGGCCGGAACCAGAGTTTGATCTCGCGCTCGGCTTCTTCGGGGCTGGAGGAGGCGTGGATCACGTTCTCGTACACCCCCTTGGTGGTGATGCGTCCGTAGGCGCCGCGGATGGACGTGGGCTCGGCCTCTTCAGGATTGGTGGCCCCGGCGATGGAGCGCACGAGAGAGATGGCCCCGGGACCCTGATAGACGAGGGCCAGGACCCTTTCGCAGTTATGGCGCTTCCCCTGGATATAGAGGATGAGGTCTTCGAAGAAGGGCTTGTCCTTGAGCTGTTTATAATGCTCTTCGGCCAGTTCGCGCGAGACCTTGACGACCCTGGCGCCGATGATGACGAGGCGGGTTTCGGAAAGCTTGGTGAGGATGTTGCCGGTGAGGGATTTCTTGAGTCCGTCCGGCTTGATGATAATGAGCGTTTGCTGAACGGGTTCAGCCATCGGGTCATATTATCTCAAAACTTTCATGTTGTCAAGAATGGTCCCCCCGGGCGCGTTCCCGTGTCAACT
>MGKO01000014.1:989-4739 GCA_001795695.1 Candidatus Yanofskybacteria bacterium RIFCSPLOWO2_01_FULL_49_17 | reverse complement strand
GTCAACTCATCTAAGAATGTTCCCCAAGGGGTAGTCGGCATTTTATGTTTTTATGATTTCCCTATTTTTACGATCTTTTTTCATATGAATCGTCTAGCTTGTCCCAAGGAACTTGTCTCTCGAATGGTTTTTGCGAATCTGCTCCATGTAACTATCACGATGGGGCAGAAACAGCGGCGGCGCGGCATAGTCTTCCAGAACGATCTTAGACCGCTTGGGTCTTACGACAGTTGCAGGAGCCGCCTTGATCGGTGCCCGGGAGGCCAACTTCCAGATGAACTCCAGCTTTCCTTCCACCGTTTTGGACAGATCAAAGGGGTCCAAGCCCTCCCTGGTTCGACGAAACCCCTGAAGCTTGTCCCGATCGCCCTTGCCGGAATCCCAAAGCCGGTCCAGGGGGGTCTTGGCATCCTCGTAAACCCGCTTGATCCTCGACCCCACGCGGATCTTGTTGGCCAACTTGACCGACGGCAAGAACAGGTTGGCCAGAAGCCGCCACTCCTGTCGGTAGAGGCTGTTCATGGCGTCGACAGCTTCCTGGGTATCGTAACGATCCCATCCGATCAGGCGGCGCACGTGCGTCCCGTTTTTCTGCTCGATATGCGCCTGGTCGTTCTTTTTGTAAGGCCGGCTACGGAAGCGCTTGACCCCTTTGGCACGGCACCAACGATCCAGCTTGTAGTTGATGAACTCCTCGCCGCAGTCGGTGTCCATTCCCTTCTGGTCAAAAGGCATTCCCTGCCTCAACTCGTCGCAAGCCGGAACCACCTCCTCAAACCCCTTGCCCAAGATACCCTTCATCTCAACCCATCCGGAAAACAGGTCGACTTGGTTGAGAGTAAAGGCGAATATCCCGGAACCCGACGAGCCGGAGTGGCTCACTGTATCCGCCTCCGTCCATCCCGGCTCCGGCACGTTCCAGGATTCCGTCTGGATCGGTATCGTTTGGCGCAGCCACCGGCCAGGCCGGGTCCCGCCATAGATCTTGCGGCTCAAGCGCCTCTTGTAAGGCCCAAGCCTCCGGTCGATCGTCGCCGGACTCATGGCCAAAAGAAGACGCTCCTCTTCCGAACTCAAACTCCACCGCTTTTTGATCCACGCCATCCACAGGGGCAGAGCCGCCTTGAGTCTCACCGACCACAGATGCTGCGTGGCCTCCCACACCGATTCCAGAATCCGAATGATGCGGTCGGGATAGATCCGTTCCCGCGACCGAAACGGCCGATCGAGAGAAGGGGGCCTGCCCCTCATCAACCGCCCCGCGTGCTTGCGATGGCAGCCCAGCGTCTCTCTGACTTGCGCAACCAACCGGATCTTCTCCCTGCGTCTCTTCGCTACACCGTAAAGAACTTGCATCCTCCTCACGTATTCCCTCCTCGCCGACGCAGTCATCCAGAACCCCTCCCCAAAGGGCGTTATATCGCTCCTTTGGGGAACATCTTAGATGATTTGACGACCCCCTGTTCGGGAACATCTTACGTGAGTTGATGCGGTTCCTTTACATTTGCCCGACCGAGTGCTAGAATACTGTACACGAATAAAACGGGGCATAGCGAAGTGGCATCGCGCACGGTTCGGGACCGTGAGATCCTGGGTTCAAATCCCAGTGCCCCGATAGCTTTCTTTGAAAACCGGGAAATGGCGGCTGCACCCTTTTCTTATTCCTAAAAATAAAGGAAGGGCACTGCCGCCATATTCTTAAGGGGTTTTTATAAGGTTTATGGTGGCTGCCCTCGTTTCTTAAGAGTTTTTATTAAGGACGAGGACTGCACCATTTCAAATAAAAATCCTTATGGATTTTTATTTGAAATGGTGGCTGTAGCTCAATGGCAGAGCACTCGACTGTGGCTCGAGATGTTGCGGGTTCGACCCCCGTCAGCCACCCCGTTTTTTACTCCCATAGAACACCCCTTCCAGGGCGTCCCTATCGCCCCACACTTGTGGAAGCGGCCTTAATTTGATCGTCACCTTTTGATTCAGCCCGTCGAAAAGCACCTGTTGCACCAGAAGGTTGATCAGTTCGACTTTTTCCCTATCCGGTAGCTGAGCAAAAAGTTGAAGGAAATTTTTCATGCCATTCCGAATCCCTATGATCCAAAGGATGTCCTTCATATGGCATCCCAAGTATGTCTGGCTTCAAAACAGGATAGTTACGTTCTGGATCCAATGGCTTCTAGAGAAATAGTCTCACTTGTCGAACGTATTTTAGCAGACTATAGGCACGAAGTAAGATCGGGAGATTCTCTAACAGATCTTCTAAATTTGCTTGATATTTTTTCTCAAGCAGGCTGGCCCGAGGCATTGCAGCTTGTGTGGAGGTTAGATTAAATCTTTAGATAATATAGACTTTATGGTTCTAAAAATTGGAGGTGAAAAGCATGCATGAATATTGGATAGGGAAGGGAGTGGATTACGATGGAATTTGGAAAGCGTATGATTCCGGGCGTGGATACATGGATAAGTATCAATCGATGGAAGTTCACTTGATTCGTATAACATTATCTCAGCAACCGGCTCACCTCCCTCTATTCAACCATGAAGCAGTGTTTAAAACTCTCAAAGGTTATTTCCATGACATGAAGGTTCTCTGTCTTAGCCCTGATGAATACTCGGAAGCTGGTCCTCTTTTTCTTTACGGGGTGGATCGTGGATCAGGGATATGGTCATTTCTTGGTGAGCTCCGCCAGTTGATCCTCCTTGGAACGACTCTAGCCGATGAAAAAGTGATCGGTCAAAAGTTAGAAAACATGGATAAACGATTCGATCTTCTACGAAAAAATTTCGGCCATAGTGTGTCTACAGAAGATTTCAAGCGGTTTATGGCTGCAAAAACTCCAAGACAGCTTGAGAATGCGCTGCAACGCATAATTGAACAAGGGATTGAGAAAATAGAAATATCACAACGCCCGTTTAATGGAAACATTAAGGACACCACAGCTTCATCCGTTGATATAAAGAAACTGCTAAAAGACGCAGACGGGAGCTGAGAGTTTTGGCAATTAGCAAATGAAATCAAAAACTCTAACTGTCTCCATCAATTCCAACCCAAAAAAGGTGTATGAGTTCATTTCCAATCTGGAGAACATGCCAAAATGGGCGAAGACGTTTTGCGGGTCAATCACGAAATCCAATGGGGAATGGATCATCGAAACGCCACAAGGGCCGATGGGAATTAAGATCGCTCCAAAAAATGATCTTGGCATTTTGGATCATACCGTGATCCCGGCCCCGGGCGTGGAAGTGTTTGTCCCCATGCGTGTCGTGCCGAACGGCGGCGGAAGCGAAGTGGTCTTCACGCTTTTTCAGCAGCCGGATATGTCAGTCGAAAACTTCGCCAAGGACCAGGAAATGGTTGAGCAGGATCTCGCCACTTTGAAACAGGTTATGGAAAGGTCATCGGATCAATGATAAAAACAAAAGAAACGATTGAAGAAATGGCTATCGTTCAAAAATCTGATGAAGTGAGTTCGGATGTAGAATCTCTGCGGGCAGAGGTGGAACGCCTTCGGCGGGAGAATGCGGAATTGCGTCAGCGGCAGGGGACAGCAGTTGCCGAGTCGGTTCCAGTCTATCAAGCCAGGGAACCTGAACTTGCCATACAAACTCAACCATTGTTTTCGCTCACCAGCAAATCCTCGGTTCAGGAAAAAGTGGCTCTGTTCCGTTCTCTCTTCAAGGGACGCGACGATGTTTATGCTTCATTTTGGATCAACGAACGCTCAGGTAAAAAGGGATACTCCCCGGCTTGCG
>MGKO01000014.1:0-882 GCA_001795695.1 Candidatus Yanofskybacteria bacterium RIFCSPLOWO2_01_FULL_49_17 | reverse complement strand
CTTCTCAAAGACAATAGCTGCTGGTTTCTATCCTGCGATTTCGATGGGGAAGGATGGAAATTAGATGCGCTGGCTTATACTGAAATTTGTGGTCATTATAAAGTGCCTGCGTACTTGGAACGATCACGCTCGGGCAACGGCGGCCATGTTTGGATATTTTTCTCAGTCCCGGTCTCCGCTGTTCAAGCCCGCCAGCTCGGGATGCGCCTCTTGCGCCAGACTATGGAATCCCGAGCAGACATGGACATCGGCAGTTACGATCGCTTTTTCCCAAACCAGGATTTTGTCCCGAAGGGAGGCTTCGGCAATCTCATCGCTGCGCCTCTCCAGAAGAAATGCCGCGCATTGGGCAACACAGAGTTTTTGGATAACTCCTCTCAGGAACTGAAGCCCTGGCCGGACCAGTGGACTTTCTTGAGCGTGATTCAGCGCCTGACCCCGGCTCAATTGGAAGCTCTGTTGGAAGCGGTGCCGCCTGTGGCAGTCGGCCCGGGAAAGCCCCAGACGGCAACACCGGAAGCTAAAGCGCGATATCCCGCGCCAAAACAGATCCGCTGCGAATTCGGAGCTTCCTTCAGTCTGGAGAGATCCGGTATCCCTCCATGGTTGCTTTCGCAGATCAAACATCTGGCCTCCTTGCATAATCCGCAGTTCTACAGAAATGAAAAGCAACGCCGCTCCAATCATGCTACTCCGCGGTTCATCAAGTGCTACCGGGAAGATTTCAGCCATATCCATTTGCCTCGCGGTACAGCCGAGGAGGTTCAAACCATCATTCGAAATGCGGGCAGCGAGCTCATCTGTACAGACAGGCGGCGGCTTCCTGAGCCGATCCCCCTGCAATTTCATGGCTCCCTTCGGCCTGATCAGGAACGGGCTATG
>MGKO01000013.1:51615-62426 GCA_001795695.1 Candidatus Yanofskybacteria bacterium RIFCSPLOWO2_01_FULL_49_17 | reverse complement strand
AACCATATTTTAATTTTGGGGGAAGAAAATTTTTTAATCCTATGACTTTCAACATCACTCCAAAAGGCGTAAACAACACAAAAGGTACATCTGCAAAATTTAATGGTGGAGGTAGTGTTAAAATTGGTGGAGATTTTCAAAATACGGGCGATGTTCAGATTGATGTCCGTGCAAATCTTGAAGTGCTTGGCAATGTTGTAAACGCAGGAACTTTTAACATTAAAGATTATGTTGACGAGAGTCAGTATCAGCTGTTTGAACAGGCCATAAATGACCTGCAAGGCGATGCTAAAAACTATCTTCAGTCTTCGTATCAAGATTTGAAAAGCGGTAACATACCAAGCGCCAACAATTGGTTTAAAAAATTTGCTGGCTACATTAAGGACCACCCCGAGCTGATAACGAATTCCGTCCAAATCGCGTTGCAACTTTTTTACAAATAATTGAGTCATAAATCTTTTAAGTAAAGCCATATGGGATTGTTCAATTTTTTTGGTAATAAGAAAATGGAACTCTCGGAATTTATCCCGAAGTTTCTTCAAACAATTGTTTCCAGTAAGGTGCTTCATGATATTCCACCAGACCAGTTTAGTGCGACAGAAATAGAAAAAATTTATAAAGAATTGAGGTTGTTACGATATATCCTATTTTACTTTTTTGTTTCTGACTCAGCCAAAAGCGGATACATAGACGGTTTAACTCCACAGAATAAGGAAATAATAGATACAATTTTTGATCGTTCTCTCGAACCATTACTTTTGGCGGGCAACTCGATGGATACGCTCGGGGAAATAAAAATTGCGCTACAAGATTACAAAAGTGTAGCGGATTCCAAAAGTTACAAAGATTACGCCGAAAAGGGATATTTTTATGTAGTCGCTCATTGTCTTGAGCGTTGTGGTTATAAAATGCCACCGGAGCGTAAGAATAATGTTGACCCCGTAACAAAAGAAGAGGGGGTATTCGATATGGTAAATCAAACCTACTTAGCAATGCAGGAAGCTTTCGCAAAAACCGTGCGAAATTATCCGGTGTATTTTGAGAGTAACAAGGTTTGATTTTCATATTTTGTGCCGCCAAAGAAAAACTTGAAATTGTCAGCGGTGCGGCTTCGCCGCCTTTCCGAATTTTCGCGGGGGGACTTCCTCGCCGCCGCAGGCGGCGAAATGCGTTCGGACTAATTCAAGAATACTGCACACTTTATCCCTACACCAAACAGGCGAAGTTAGATACAGAAAAAGTCGCCTGTTGTGGTGTGAGGGTTTACACTCTTTGCCGGTTTGATATAATTACTATTGGTTCTTGACTATTGGTTCCTGGAGGGTCTATGTTTACAACGTAGCTGACTAGACGTCAGCGATTCCCAACATCGACATGAGGGGGGGTCATCTGCGGGAGTTAGGCGATGACTCTCCCTCTTTTTTTATTCTCTTTCTTTTTTGCGATAGACCCGATTGAAAACGTAGGCGGATAAAACACCGAGTACGGCGCCGGCGAGGATGTCAAACGGCCAGTGGACTCCGGCGTATATTCTGGCCAGACCGACCAGAGCGGCCGCGGCCAAAAGCCAGCGGCCCAGTTTTTTGTCGTAGAAATAAACGCCGGCGGCTAATGCAAAGACAAAAGTCGTGTGACCGGATGGAAACGAATTGACGGTGTCCCCTCCGGCCAACAAGGCATTTACTTTAATTACCATATCGGGACGCGGATGGTCATAAAACCATTTGATGATTGAGACGATGATGCCGCGGGCAATGACAGCCGAGCCGATAGACACAATGGCCATATCCTTATGTCTCTGCCGGTCCATTAGAAATTTCCCCGCTACGACCGCGAGCATGATAAGCCAAACATACTCTGAAAAGAATATGGCAATAATGTCCAGCGCCGGCCAGCGGCCGGCAAAATCACTGACGAACCGAAAAAGCCAAACATTGAGTCCCATGGCAAAATCATATCATTATCGTGATTATCCGACAATCATTTTAAATTATTTTAGTACCAATTGGTACTAAAATAATTTAAAAGATGGGTTTACAGATCTAAAAGTTTTAACAGCTCCTCCGGTTTTGACGGACCGACGCGCAGGACTTTGGGTTTTTCGGTCGTGCAATCAATGAGCACGGACGGATTGGATGGCGGCAGGACGCCCGCATCTATGACCAGGTCCGGCCGACGGGGCAGATGAGCGAATGCCTTGATGACCTTATTGATATCCCCCGTTGCCTCTCCGCCCGACAGATTGGCTGACGTGGCGACTAATGGATAACCGAACGCTCCCAGTAGCTTGTCGGTGAACGGATAGTCCGCGATACGGATGCCGACACTGGGCAGGCCGGTGGTGACAATGGCCGGAATGATGTCTTTTTTAGGAAAGATGAGAGTGAACTTGCCCGGCCAAAACTTTGAAGCCAGCTTGCGCTGGTTGTCATTTAGATAAACCAGTTCCTCAACCCAAGCCATGTTCTTAGCCAGCACCGGCAGCGGTTTAGGGCTCCGCTGTTTGATGTCATAGATGTGGCGAACCGCGAACTCATCAGTGGCGTTGCAGCCCAGGCCATAGACAGTATCGGTCGGATAGACGATGGTGCCGCCCTGGCGGAGAATGGCGATCGCCTCCGACAGGACGTAGCTATAATCATTGTTCAGGTCTATTTGGATGACTCGCATGATGAAAAAGATTGTAGCAAAACGCCCTCGCTTTAGCGAGGGCGTTTTTCAGCAGTTATTCAGCGGTTGGGGATTCGGCCGACTTTTCTGGTTCGGAAAGGGCTTCTTTGGCTGGTTCTTCTGTTTTGAGTTCCTCCGCTTCAGGCGGTTTAGAAGTTGTCGGTTGTGAGTTATCAGTTATAAGTTTTTTCTTGGCTTTCCAGCTTTGCTTTTTGTCACCGGTGATGACTTTCTTATTTATCAAAAGATTATGGACAGTCGGAGAAGCTTTGACGCCCTTGGACAACCAATATTCAATGCGTTCCTTTTTAACTTTGAGGTCTTTTTTGTGCGGGTCATACGAGCCAAGCAATTCCAAAAATTCGCCTTGCGGCTTTTTGGTGTGTTCGGTCACGACGATACGAAAGTACGCCTGACCCTTCTTGCCTATCCGTTGGAATCTTATAACTAACATCGCCTGTATATATTATCAAAAATTTACTTTAAATGCAAGTTGTGGTATTATTTTGCCGAAAGGAGTGTAGTATGAAGCTTGAGCAGTTCATTGAGGCATACGATCTGGAGTTGGTGCTTACAGAACGGAAAATAACAACGATCGGAAAATTCGGAAACACATCTATGCCATACGAAGAAGTCAGGCATGACTGTAAGATGGAAATCCGATTCTCTGATTGGGGCGGAGTTTATGTGACCACTCCAGATGGAAAGAGGCTCCTCAGAGAGCTTGTTGAATTTGAAATCCAAACCGTAGGAGCCGCCAGACAACAATTAATCAACCTGATCGCAGGAAACACTCTTTCATCTTCCAAGTCGTTTTATAACGGAGTTCGGACCAAAGAAATCTGTTTCCGGTCACCTTGGAGTAGCCCGCGTAAAGCCCACGCGGGCTTTACGTTTTTACCAGCCCTTTTTAGCCAGGCCCGCTTCGGCGGCTTTTTGTTGGGCTTCTTGCTTGGAGGCACCTTCACCTTCGGCCACCAATTCTCTGCCCAGGTACACGCCGACTTTGAACTGGCGGGCATGGTCCGGCCCCCACTCGTTCATTACTTCATAGCTGGGCGTGATGCCCACTTTTTCCTGGGCCTGCTCCTGGAATAAGCTCTTGGCGTCGCGGTAGAGATGATTTTCAATAATGCGCGGCAATTCTTTGAGAATATATTTCTTGATGAATTGGGCTGCCGTTTCGTAGCCCTGATCCAGATAGATGGCGCCGATGAGCGCTTCCATGGCGTTGGCCAGAATGTACTGCCGGGCGCGGCCGGTGTCCTTGGCCTCGCCGCGGGACATCAAAATATAATCATTCAAGTTGATCTCGGCCGAGAGCTGGGCCAACATCACCGCGTTGACCAAAGCCGCCCGCCAATTGGTCAGCTCGCCCTCCGGATTAGGATACTTGGCATAGAGCTCGTCGGTCACGGCCATTTCCAACACCGCGTCGCCCAAAAACTCCAGACGCTCGTTATGGTCCAGCTTCCAGCTTGGATTCTCATTCAAATAAGACCGGTGCGTTAAAGCGGTCAAAAGGAGGTCTTTATCCTTAAATTGTATTCCTATCTTGGATTCCAGCTCAGAAGTATTGATGCTCATATTAAGCACTAAATTCTAAGCACTAAGCTCTAAACAATATCTAAATCCAAATGTTTTAAACTTTGAATTTAGTATTTTGAATTTGTTTAGAATTTAGAAATTAGGATTTAGGATTTTCGGTTTCTTCTTTCTTTGTGCTGGTTTGTTCCTTGTCCGGCTCCCCTATTTCCCGGTAGACCGTGCCCAGAACGCCGTTGACGAACTTACCCGACGAGTCGCCGCCGAATGACTTGGCTAATTCAATGGCCTCATTGATGGCCACTTTTGGCGGCACTTCATCGCGATTGCCAAAAAGCAGTTCGTAGAGACCCAGGCGCAGGACATTGCGGTCCACCATCGCGATCTGGTCCAGCGGCCATTGAGGGGCCGCTTTCTCAATTATCTTGTCTATCTCCGGCACATGGGCGATAACGCCTTTGATCAGATCGACGATGAAGGTCGGGTCCTCCAACCCGGCCGCGAACTCTTTGATGTTGTGCTCAATGATTTCAGGAAGCAGGGCGTCTTTTTTGCCCTTAAAATCCCACTCGTAGAGCGACTGCATAGCGACGGAACGTGATAAGTGCCTTGAAGCCACCGAGTATAATGCGAATCTACGAATTTATACGAATGCTACGGATTCGGAGCATTCGGATGTTATTTGTAGATTTGGATTAGCGGCGCGCAGATTGCGGCGCGGCCTTTTCGCGTTTGGCCAACTGTTTGGCGATGATGTTCAAAACTTCCTTACCCTTGTAGAAACCGCAGAACTTGCAGACCTGATGGCCGGGAATCGGCTTGCCGCAATGACCGCACTTGGACAGCGAGTTGGCCTTCAAAGCCAAATGGCTCCGCCTGCGGAGCTGCTTGCCTTTGGCCATATGATGACGTGGAACCGCCAATTTTGTGCAAGAGTGATAACGATTGCTTACAAAATTGTGCGTCCCGCCCCAATTTTGCCGCTCAATCCTTATGACTCATTGTTAAACCTACAGCTACGGAAACACCTGCGATCTGCGTGTCCCGAATAGGGACATCCCTTTTGGGCGAAGCGGACCGCTAATGCGCTTCGTTCGCAAAATTGGGGCTGGGATGCCCTCAATATTGCCCTATCATGATATCACACTTTCCCGAAAAAAGGAAAGCCCGTCTTAGCTATCAACAGTTGCGTGAGTTGGTGTGATTGTTAGAATGAAGTGTAACTATTTTTTGGAGCGCGAATCGGCTGGTCCGGTCCACACGCTTCCCCTTACATGAACTCCAAATTTGTCCACCTCCATACTCATTCCCACTATTCCCTCTTAGACGGTCTCTCCAAGATCAAGGATATGGTCAAGCTGGCCAAGGAGCACGGCCAGGATGCCATCGCCCTCACCGACCACGGCGTCATGTACGGCGCCATTGAATTCTATTCCCAATGCAAAAAAGCCGGCATCAAGCCCATCATCGGCTGTGAGGTATATGTCGCCAATCGTTCGCGACACCAAAAAGAGCCGAACGTGGATAACAAGCGATATCACTTGACGCTGATCGCTAAAGACAATACCGGCTATCAAAATCTCATCAAGCTGACCACGGCCGCCCACCTTGAGGGCTATTACTACAAGCCGCGGGTGGACAAAGAACTTTTGAAGCAGCACTCGGAGGGCTTGCTCTGCTTTTCCGGCTGTCCGGCCGGCGAAGTCGGCCGGGCCATCCAGTCCGGCGACCTGGCCAAAGCCGAGACCGTCGTCAGGGAGCATCAGGAAATATTTGGGACAGACAATTACTATATGGAGATAATGTACCACCCGGACATGGAGTGGTATCAGCAATGGAAAGACGGCATTCTGGCTCTGGCCCAAAAACTGAACATCCCTCTGGTCGCCACCCAGGACTCCCATTATCTCCGCAAAGAAGACGCCTTCGCCCACAAGACATTGGTGGCCATTTCCACCCAGACCGATGTGGCCGAAACGGCTATTTTCTCCGGCGGCGGAGAGTATCATTTCCTTTCCACCCAGGAAGCCGCGGAGCGTTTCGCCGATATTCCAGAAGCGGTTGAGAACACAGCCAAGGTGGCCCAAAGGTGCAATGTGGAGCTGACGCTGGGGAAATTCATATTTCCGGATTTCTCTTTGGAACCCGGCAAGACAGCCGACCAGATGCTTGACGAGCTGACCAAGAAAGGAGCGGAAGAAAAATGCCCGACCCGGCCGGAATATGAAGAAAGAAGAAAATACGAGTTGGAAATAATCCGCAATAAGGGCTATTCGCCTTACTTTCTGGTCGTAGCCGACCTTCTGCGATTTGCCCGCGAGCGCAAAATATACACCACCGTCCGCGGTTCGGCCGCCGGCTCGCTGGTCGCCTATCTTTCCGGCATCACCAACGTGGACCCGATAGAGTACCAGCTGCCCTTTGAAAGGTTTTTGAATCCCTATCGCCCGTCGGCCCCGGATATTGACATGGATTTTGCTGACAACCGACGGAGCGAGGTCATTGAATACGCCAAACAAAAATATGGGGAGGACAAAGTGGCCCAGATCGGCACTTTCGGAACGATGCTCGCCCGCGGCACCGTCAGGGACGTGGCCCGAGCATTAGGCAAACCATATGAGACCGGCGATCGCATCGCCAATCTTATTCCTTTCGGCTCGCAGGGCTTCCCAATGACCATAGACCGGGCCATGGAACTGGAACTCCAGCTGAAAGATATGTATGAGCGAGAAGCGGAGACGAAGCAGATATTGGACATTGCCAAAAAACTTGAAGGCACCGTCCGCCACGTCTCGGTCCACGCCGCCGGCATCGTCATCGCGCCCAAGCCGCTGACCGAATACGTGCCCATCCAGTACGACCCCAAAGGCGACGACCACAAGATAACCCAGTACAACATGTACACCGTCGGCGAGGACGGCGTGGGTCTCTTGAAACTGGACGTGCTGGGCATCCGCAACCTGGCCATCCTCGGAGACGCGGTCCGACTGGTCAAATTTCACCGAGATATTGATATTGATATTGAAAAAATTCCTTTTGACGACCAGAAGACGTTCAAGATGCTGTCCGATGGATATACGGAAGGTGTGTTCCAGCTCGGCGGCTCGGAAGGGATGACCAAATACTTAAAGGAGCTGAAGCCGACCACCGTCCATGACCTTAACGCCATGGTCGCTTTGTACCGGCCGGGGCCGATAAACAACATCCCCGAGTACATCGCTCGCAAACATGGCCAAAGCCCTATCCGATATTTCCACCTCAAAGCCAAGAATTTTTTGGAGAAATCATACGGCGTGCTTGTATACCAAGATGATCTATTGACGACTGCCATGGAACTGGCTGGCTATAATTGGGAGAGCGTGGACAAGTTCCGTAAGGCGGTCGGCAAGAAGATTCCCGAGGAGATGGCCAAACAGCACGAGCAGTTCGTAAGGGGCTGTCATCAGCACAGCGGCATGACCTTGTCTGAAGCCGAGGCCGTCTGGCAGCTGTTTGAACCGTTCCAAGGATACGGCTTCAACAAGGCCCATGCCGCCTGCTATGGCCGGGTCGCCTACCAAACCGCCTATATGAAGGCCAACTATCCGGCCGAGTACATGTGCGCCATCTTGACGGCCGAGTCCGGCGACACCGACCGGGTGGCCGAGATAATCACCGAGTGCCAGCGGATGGAGATTCCCGTCCTGCCGCCCGACATCAACAGTTCCCGTAAGGCGTTCACGGTCATAAAATCTCCACCTTCAACTGACAACCAACAACTAATAACAAAGGACCAAATCAGATTTGGCCTTTTGACCATCAAGAACCTGGGAGAGAATATCGCCGATGCCATCATCACCGAACGCATGGCCAACGGCCCGTTCAAAGACGTGGAGGAGTTCGTCAGCCGGGTCCAACACAAGGACCTGAACAAAAAATCATTTGAGTCATTGGCCAAATGCGGAGCGATGGACGCTTTCGGCGACCGCAATTATCTTCTTTTCAACATGGACATCTTGCTTGAGCACGCGCGAGAAAAACAAAAAGCCAGCACCAGCACCCAAATGGGTCTTTTTGGTCAGGCCGCCGTCGCCCTGCCGGCCTTACGACTGGCCGAAACCACGCCGGCCACCAACAACGACAAGCTGGCCTGGGAAAAAGAGCTGCTCGGCCTCTATGTTTCCTCGCATCCGCTTCATGATTATCAGCAGAAGCTTAAACTGGAACGGGTCACGCCCATCAAAAATCTGCTCAACAATGGGAATAACCGGAACTTGCCCCCTTCGGTCAAGGTCGGCGGCATCATCACCAAGATCCAAAAGATGGTGACCAAGACCGGCCGGCCGATGATGTTCGCCAACATTGAGGACTTGGCGTCAGCCATTGAGCTGGTCGTCTTCCCGAACGTCTATGAAAAGAATCCCGATATCTGGCAGAAGAATCGGGTCATCGTTGCCACCGGCAAGGTCAACAACCGTGACGGCACGCTGAAGTTATTGTGCGATGAGGTTAAACTCATCGCACAACCTATTTAAACTACTCCCTGCCTGCCGGCAGGCAGGTGCGACGAGGTCAAGCTCATCACTGCGGTGACCTAGAAATCCGCGGTAGATACTGATATAATCCAGAACATGGAATTGAAGGATCATCGAGACATCGGCCGCGAGCTGGACCTTTTTAGTTTTCATGATGTGGCGCCGGGCGCGCCCTTTTGGCATCCCAAGGGCATGGTCATTTTCCGAGAATTGGAAAAGGTGGCTCGCGAAATGAATGACGATCAGGACTATCAGGAAATAAACACGCCGATACTGGTACGAAAGGAAGTTTTTGAAAAATCCGGCCATTGGGACCATTACCGGGAGAATATGTTCTATTTTGAAAATCCTCGCGATGAAAAAGAAACTATGATCGTCAAACCGATGAACTGCCCGGAATCAACTTATGTCTTCAATTCTAAAGTTCGCAGCTATCGCGACCTGCCACTACGCTTGTCAGAGATCGGCCGCCTGAATCGCAACGAACTGTCCGGCACGCTGGGCGGACTTTTCCGCGTCCGCCAGCTAACCATGGACGACGCCCACATCTATCTCCTGCCGGAGCAGGTTGAAGCGGAGGTTGCCGCCATTTTGGATACAATAAAAAATTTCTACGGCCTGTTCGGATTTCCAACCGTATACGCCTTGGCCACCAGGCCCAAAGATGCGCTCGGCACCCCCGAAGAATGGAAGATGGCTGAAAAGGCGTTAGAAAATGCGCTTAAAAAAGCCGGAGTTAAGTACACTGTGGCCGAAGGTGAAGGCGCTTTCTACGGCCCGAAGATAGAGGCCCATCTGACCGACTCTCAAGGCCGGGATTGGCAGATGGGCACCGCCCAATTGGACCTGGTGATGCTGCCCAAGCAATTTGACCTTCATTATGCTGACGCCAATGGCAAGCAAAAAATGCCATGGGTCATCCATCGGGCCATATTCGGCTCGTTTGAAAGATTCTTGGGCGTTCTGCTTGAGCACACCGGCGGCAATCTGTCATTATGGCTTTCTCCTGTTCAAGTTGCTGTTGTGACGGTTTCTGAAAAACAGCATACCTGGGCCACGGCAGTGTTGCACGCTTTGAAACATGCCGGTATAAGAGCGAAACTGGATGATGGCAACGATACCCTTAGTAAAAAGATACGGGACGCCGAGACCCAAAAAATTCCTTACATCGCCGTAATCGGTGATAAAGAAGTGGACGCAAAGGCCATTGCTGTCCGCCAACGAAGTAAAGGCGATATCGGTAGTATGAAATTAGATGACTTCATCCAGCAACTCAAAGAAGAGATATCCGCCAGAAAGTAACTCTTTCAAACTTATCGTTATCGTCGGCCCGACCGCGTCGGGCAAGTCCTCGTTGGCCATCAAAATGGCCCGTCGCATCAATGGCGAAATCATCTCGGCCGATTCGCGACAGGTCTACTGCGGGATGGACATCGGTACAGGCAAAGTCAAAAGAGACAAGACAAAGGGCACCTTTTGGGCTGCAAAGGTGCCCTTTGTCTCTAGTGGAATTCCCCATCACTTGTTGGATGTAGTATCGCCCAAAACCAACTTCAGCGCGGGCCAATTTGTAAAATTGGCCCGCGAGGCCATCACCGACATCCGAAAGCGAGGCGAGGTCCCTATCATCGTGGGCGGCACGGGGTTTTATATTGACGCTCTCATTTACAATATCCCCCTACCTGAGGTAAAGCCCGACCGAAAGCTCCGCCGCCAGTTGGAAAAGAAAAATCCGGGCCAATTGTTTGCTATGCTCCAGAAATTAGATCCTGAACGGTCAGGAGATATAGACAGGAACAACCCCCGGCGCCTAATCCGCGCTATTGAGATAGCTGGTCAAGGTTCAACCTTGACCAAATTTAAGATTACTGATTTCTACCAGAAAAAAGTAAGTGCTGAATTCATCGGTCTGGCACCAACACAAAAGAAGATAGAACAAAACATCGCGGAACGACTTAAGCAGCGCATGAAGGATGGCATGCTCGCCGAAGTGAAAAAGTTGCATGTTAATGGTCTCTCTTGGAAACGCCTGGAAAGTTTCGGACTGGAATACAAATGGCTCGCGTTATTTTTGCAGAAAAA
>MGKO01000013.1:34911-51604 GCA_001795695.1 Candidatus Yanofskybacteria bacterium RIFCSPLOWO2_01_FULL_49_17 | reverse complement strand
GCCGAGATGCTTGCTAACTTGGAACGCGATATCATCCGCTATGCTAAGCGTCAAATGCGCTGGTTCAAGCGCAATCCCAACATCCGTTGGCAATCCTAGCGGGGCCGACGTGTCCTCTTGCCGGCCGTAAGCTGTTTCCTGAAAGCAGGAAGCTTTTTGCCGCGACCCTTGGCCGCGTTGGTAATGGATTTGGTTTTTGCCCAATCTTTTCTTTTTACTTTGTCCCAAGTCATTGGTTTAGGTGTCTAGGAACCTAGGTTTCTAGTGTTCTAGGACTAATTTCCTAGCATCCTAGGGTCCTAGCTTCCTTCTGATTATTTCTTCCAGCATCTGCGGATTTCCTTTCCCCTTACTTTCGCGCATCGCCATGCCGACCAGGAACTTCAGCGAGGCCTCTTTGCCTTTCTTGTAATCCTCCGCCGCTTTTTGGTTGGCGGAGATGACCGCGTCCACGATGCTTTCAAGCGCTCTAGTGTCCGACACCTGGCCCAAGTCCTTTTCTTTGATGATGTGTTCGGCAGAGAGGCCGGTCCTGAACATTTCTTCAAGCATGGTTTGAGCCGCTGATGAGGAAATGGTCTTGTCGGCGATATATCTGACCAGCTCGGCAAACGACTCCGGGGTTATCTTGGTATGCTCCGCGTCAACGCCCATTCCAGCGACATGTTTCTGATATTCGGTGATGGCGTAGTTGGCCGCCAGTTTGCAAAGCTTGGGGTCCTCGCCCAGTTCGCTTGTCGGAGAAGTTTCTCGTGCGTAGCCGAGAATCTCTGTGGCGACGTGCTCGTAGAAATTGCCGAGCGGTTTGTTGACCGTGAAAACCTGAATATCCGCATCTGGCAAATTATACTGTCTGCTGAACCTTTCACGTCTCTGCGACGGCAGTTCCGGCAAACCGGCCCGAAGCGTCTCAATATCGCTTTCCTCAAAGTGGAGCGGCGGCAAGTCGGGCTCTGGAAAATACCGGTAATCGTGGGCCTCTTCCTTTAAGCGTTGGCTAACCGACACTTTTTTGACATCATCCCATCCGCGGGTCTCCTGCACAACCTTCTCTCTTTTTTCTAGCAACTCTTCCTGACGTTTTATTTCATAGTCAACGCTTGCCGCCGCCGCGCTGATTGAATTCAAATTTTTTATCTCAACCTTGGTGCCGTATGAGTCGTCGGCTTTGGTCAAGGAAATATTGACCTCCACTCGCATCAGACCTTTCTCCATGTCAGCATCGGAAACGCCGAGGTATCGCAGTATCAATTGCAGTTCGGTGGCAAAATCACGCACTTCCTGACCGTTCTCAAGATCCGGCTCGGTCACAAGCTCCATGAGCGGGGTCCCGGCCCGGTTGTAATCCACCAGCGAAGCGTCACCTTCATGATAAAGGCGGCCGGCGTCTTCTTCCAAATGAATTCGGGTGATGCGGATTTTTTTCCCGCTTTTGATGGCCAGCGCGCCGTGCTCGCAGAGCGGTTTTTGGTATTGGGAAATTTGGTACCCTTTGGGCAGGTCGGGATAGAAATAGTTCTTGCGCTCAAAAAAGGTGTTACGGGCGATGGCGCAGTTCATGGCAAGCCCGGTGCGGATGACCTTGTTGACCGCCTCCATATTGGTCACCGGAAGCGTTCCCGGATGTCCCATGCAGACCGGGCATATGTTCCAGTTCGGCCGCTTCTCATCGGGGTTATTCAAAGAATCACAGAACATCTTCGTCCGCGTGTTCAGCCCGACATGTATCTCAAGACCTATGACCGGCTTATATTGCATTGATATAAAATTATTTTAAATTACTTCACCTCAATTCCCATGCTTCGCGCCGTACCTTCTATGATCTTGACCGCCGCTTCCACGTTGTTGGCATTCAGGTCAGCCATCTTCTGCTCGGCTATCTTGCGGACGTCGGCTTTGCTGACTGTGCCGACTTTGTTCTTGTTCGGCACGCCGGAGCCCTTTTCCAGGCCAGCCGCGGTGCGGAGCAAATATGCGGCCGGCGGGGTTTTGAATTTAAGAGAAAAAGTGCGGTCTTCATAGATAGTTACTTCTATCGGCACCACCCGGCCGGCCTTGTCGGCCGTCTCGCTGTTCACCTGGGCCATGAACTGCTGCAAGTTTAAACCATGAGGGCCCAAGGCCTGACCGATCTTTGCGGGCTCTAGCTTTCCGGCCGTGACCTGCATCTTAACCACTGTTTTAATCTTCTTGATAGCCATTTTGGTATTTTTATTTTGAAATTGTTTAGAAATTAGAAATTAGGATTTAGAAATTCTAGATTTTCTTTATCTGAAGAAAATCTAGTTCCACCGGCGTTTCTCGTCCGAAGATGGTGACCAACACCTTGACGCGGCCTTTCTCCGGGTCCACCTCGGACACCTTGCCGTCAAAGTCCTTGAACGGACCGTCGGTTATCTTGACCCGGTCGCCGATTGCCACATCAACTTTATATTTCGGCTCCTGAACGCCCATTCGTTTGACCAGCATCTCAACTTCGGAATGGGAGAGCGGGGTCGGCGTGGTGCCGGCGCCGATGAATCCGGTGACATTGGGCGTATTGCGGACCACATACCAGGAAGCGTCGTCTACTACCATTTCCACCAGCACGTAGCCGGGGAATATCTTTTCCTCAATGGTCTCGCGCTTACCGCCCTTTATCCTTATCTTCTTTTCTTTGGGAACTAATACGTTAAATATCCTGTCCTCAAAACCGAGCGATTCAATGCGCTGTTTGAGGGAACGGGCTACGTTATCTTCGTATCCGGAATAGGTATGGATGGCGTACCAGTGCCTCTCTCCTGTTATGACTTGCTTCGGCATGACGATTTTGTCAGCGAGGAGTTGCGAGTCGCGAGCAGCCGAGCTGTTACAAAACTCGTCACCCCCTCCTTTCTTTAACTATATTAGATTATTTAATTTTATGTATCTTAGTTTTATTTTCACAAACTCCATCTTAATTCATCTGAAAAAAGAAGGGGGTAAGTATCTGTGGCCAATCGCTTAACTCTTGGACAGATACTTATGTTAACAGATATCTGGTTAATATTTTCTGAAAAACATAATCCAACGCGCCGAGAAAAAAGGCCAAGACCAAGCTCATGCCGATAACGATCAGCGTGTAGACGACGAGCTGGCGCTGGGTGGGCCAGACAACTTTGGTCATTTCGGCCCGGACCTCTCTGAAGAATTGTGTGATATTGGCCATTGCTTAGTATCTAAAAACCGCCCGAGGGCGTGCTTTTATAATAGCATTTGCCCCCGCAATCCGTCAAATATCAAGGTTTTGGACGCTCTTAGCGTGGGTCTGGATGAATTTTTTGCGCGGTAAAACGTCCGAGCCCATTAGGACATCAAATATCTTATCGGCCATTTGAGCGTCTTTGACGCTGACCTGCAATAACAGACGGTTTGCCGGGTTCAAGGTCGTCTCCCAGAGCTGTTCCGGATTCATTTCGCCAAGACCCTTGTAGCGTTGGATAGTTACGCCAGATATCTTATCTTCGGCCGGAGCTTCGCCGTTACCCTCCATAACAGACCCTTCGGCTCCGGTTTCCACCGACACACCATCAACCGTGCTTATTTCCCAACCAGTGTCGGCTTTGGCCTTTGGACTTTTAGTTTTAAGCTTAATTCCTGCTTCTCTACGAAGCTGCTCCAGTATCTTTCCCTTCTCAACGTCATTGTAAGCATAGTGGATCTTGGTCCCCTTCTGTATCTTGTAAAGCGGCGGCTGGGCAATGTATAAATGTCCGCCGGCGATGATCTGCGGGAAATAGCGGTAGAAAAGAGTCAAAAGCAGAGTACGGATGTGGGCGCCGTCCACGTCGGCGTCGGTCATGATGACTATCTTGTGGTATCGAAGCTTGGACAGATCAAACTCTTCGGCGATGGCTGTACCCATGGCGATAATGAGAGCTCTTATCTCCTGCGACGCCAGCATTTTGTCCAGCCGAGCTTTTTCTACATTGAGAATCTTTCCTCTAAGAGGGAGGATTGCTTGGGTGTGCCTGTTTCTTGCCTGCTTAGAGCTATTATGGACAAATACTCCGCTGGCCAAAGCAAAATTATGAGTTCCCGGCACCTCCAAATCATAAACATTCATCCTTTCCTCTAAAAACTCTATTCTCTTTATTTTGTGGTTATAGTGCTTAGCAGCTTCTCTTAAGCTTTTCAAATCTCCATTAAAGAACCTAGCCGCGATCGTTTCAGGTTTAATTAAATTTTTATTGTTTGTTCTCTTTCGTACCAGTTGATACCTAGTAAAATCTACAGCTCCGGTTTCTTTGTATATCTTATGTAACACATCAAGAGCTTTGTTTAAGTATGTTCTGCTGTAAGCATCCTTGCGTTTAGCTCTAAACTCATTAGTCCATTGTTCTTTTGTTTTACCGCTTCTCCATGAACGCAAATTTGGATCTTGCCATTGTTTAATGGCCTCAGCAGACCGCTGCCCCACATCCTCTGGGTGGGCTTGATAATAAGATGATGTTCTTAACGATTGAGATTTTCTGTTTTCGTCTTTACTCCAATACTGCTTTTGTAATGCGTTGAGCAGTTTGTTATTTTTTATCCTATATTCGGCATTTGAATTATAAAATTCTAAGAATTTAGAGACCATAAACTTCTTATATTCTTTATTCTCCCATTGTTTTTTGGCACGGGAACTCAATAGATCTCTGATTTTTAACATGCTTTGCCTAATCTTATTTTTAAATTCAGGTGTCTGCCTGATCCTTCTCAATTTTTCAAGAACCTCTGGGCTCCTCAATACAGTATTTGCTATATCTTGATGAATTTTTAAGTGAGTTTCGGATGATAAACGAACAAGATTAGTGGGATTATTGTTCCTTTTACGAAAATCTATGTGATGACGATGTGGGCCGTCAGCTTCTGAATACACACCAAACTTCAGATTGTACTTATCCGAAAGCATATGGGTAAATATCCACTGTTTTTTGGCTGGGTCAACCACCATTTCATAGCCATCAATGGTAATCCTGCCGCCAACTTTGGAAACTCGTCTGTAAAGAGGCATTAGGGAATCGAGTTTGGTTAGATTTTTTGCTTCTTTATAACTTCCATCACGAAGCATGAACTTGTGGTCAGGAGTGCAAACTATTTCCTCTTTGTTATCAAGTATAATTTTGATAACTTTCACATCCTTTTTAGTAATTCTCGGATTTTTTATTTCAGATACGCCTATAGTACCTTCTTTCTGAATTGTGTAGCAAAAATTTTGCTTACCTGATTCATGTTCCGCAACTAATTCTTTAAAGGAAATTTTTCGTCCATCCAATAAAGCAATTTTTGTATCACCGGAAAAACACCCGCCGGCGCTATCTCCCTCAACAATAAACAATTCTGACTCCGACGCGTCGCGGCTTGAGCAGTCGGCCAGTTTGCCGGGCAGGGTCATCCCCTCCAGAGCGCCTTTACGGAGAACGGTCTCGCGGGCGGCTTTGGCCGCCATGCGGGCTTTGGAGGCCAGGATGACCTTCTCTAAGACGGCCCGAGCGTCATTAGGATTGCGCTCCAGCCAATCGGCGAACTCGCTGTTCATCACCGCTTCCACCGCGTTTCTGGCCTCCGGTGTGCCGAGCTTGGCCTTGGTCTGGCCCTCAAACTGCGGCTCGCGCAGTTTCACGGAAATTACAGCCGTCAAACCTTCGCGCACATCCTCTCCGGACAGATTGTCCTCTTTTTCCTTCAAAAATCCGTTCTTGCGGGCGTAGTCGTTCAGGATGCGGGTCAGGGCCGCGCGAAAACCGGTGATGTGAGTGCCGCCCTCAACGGTATGGATATTGTTGGCGAAGGCCATTTCCCGGCTGGTCAGCTCTTCTATATATTGCAAAGCAATCTCCACGAAAATACCCGAGCCGTTGCCTGCCCCGCCGTTGTTTCCAACGGCGGGGGCTTCTTTGCCGGCGTAGAAGATATTTTTGTGCTTCGTCTCCTCGCCGTGATTCAAAAAATCAACGTATGAAATAATCCCGCCTTCAAAGTAAAAGGTGTAGTCGGAGGTGTAAGTATTCTCCTTGACCACGAGCGGAGTCCGTTCATCTTTGATGGTTATCTTCACGCCCTTGGTCAGGTAGGCCTGCTGGCGCAAATGATTGAGAATAGTTTCAATATCAAAATTAATTTCTTTGAAAATGCCCGGATCTGGTTCAAAAGTGACGATAGTGCCCGTTTTTTTGGTTGAACCGATTTTCTTGACTGAGCTAAGCGGTTTACCAATTTTATATTCTTGCATGAAAACATCCGGCTTGCGGTGAACTTCTATTTTCATCCATTTTGACAGCGCGTTCACGACCGACAGACCGACGCCGTGCAGACCGCCGGACACCTTATAGGTGTCACTGCCGAATTTACCTCCGGCATGAAGGGTCGTGGCCGCGATCTCAAGGGCCGATTTCTTTTTAGTTGGATGAATATCAGTGGGAATACCTCGGCCATCATCAGAAACTCTGATTCGATTTCCCGTCAAAAACGTAACTTCTATATTCTTGGCAAAACCAGCCAAAGATTCGTCTATTCCATTATCAACGACCTCATAGATCAAATGATGCAAACCCTCCGGCCCGGTCGTGCCGATGTACATGCCCGGCCGCTTGCGGACCGGTTCAAGGCCTTCCAAGACCTGAATATCCTTGGCCGAATATGAGGCCTTTTCGGCCTCATTTTTTACCTGTTTTTTGAGCTTCTTTTCCGCCATGATTAGTACATTAATTATAGCATTTTAATACCCACAAAGCAAACGAAAAACGGGCTTAAAAAAGCCCGTTTTTCCTAGCGAATTTCAGCACCGAATTGGCTTTTTGTTTCGGCTTCTACATTTTGTTGGAGCGGCTCTATTTCTTCGGTCGTGAGCGTACGGTCGATTGAGCGGTAAACGATACGATATGTATAGCTGACCTTACCCTTTCCGAACTTGGCCTCGTTCTCGTATTTATCCAAAAGCTGGACCTGCTCCACCAGGTCGCCACCGATGTCGCGGATGAGATCAAAATAATTATTGGGGACGAAATCATCATTTACCACGAATGATATGTCGCGTGTGATAGGCGGATACTTAGAAACTTCTTTGAATTTATTGCCAAGCTTGAGCTGTTTTTTTACTTGCTCGTCCTCGGACCAGAGCAAACGGATATCCGGCAGGCCCATGGAAATGATGGCTAGGCGTTCCAGCCCGAACCCGAACGCCCAATTGCTCCACTTGGCCGGGTCCAGACCCAGATTCTTTATCAAACTGTCGGTCATGATGCCGCAACCCAATACTTCAACCCAACGGCCGTTCACTTCCACTTCCATTTCCAGCGACGGATCGGTGTAGGGAAAATAATCTTGATTAAAGCGATACTTTATATTCGGCCCGAAAACTGCTTTGGCGATATTGGCCAACACATTCTGCAGGTCATCAATAGTGATGACTTTTTTAGATTTCGGTATCAGAAAACCGCCGTCCATCTGATGGAACACGTTCATATGATTGCGGTCTATCTCGTCCTTGCGATAAACCTTACCGTACGAGAAGAAACCGACCACTTTGCCTGACTCCATTCTTTTTTTAATTTCCGACTGACTCAAGTAATAATGCCACATCACGGTGGTATGAGTTCGGAGCAAATGATTATCGTCTATGAAATAGGTATCCGATTTCGAACGGGCTGGGTGGTCTGGCGGGAATCCATAGACATCAAAACTGACATCTGTCGGCACTATCTCCGGCACTTTGATGGTGTCAAAATCTTTGAAATCCGCTATGGCCAGAATGCGTTTGACTATTTCCGCGATTGGGCTGCCCTCCATCCGCGTCAGGTCCGGCATCGCCATGAACCGCTTCATGCGCGCCGCCTCCGCATCCGTCCGCCCCGAAAGAACGCTCTCGGCGTCTAGTTGGTCTTGGTCTGGAATGATTTGTATTTCTGACATAATATTATTTAAATGAGGGCCCTCCCTTTCCATGAATATGGAAAGGGAGGGCAACGACTCAAACGTTTTGTTCCTTGTAGACCCGGTCCAGCCAGGGATAATCATCCTGCACCTCGGACAGAATGAAATTGGTCTCAGAGCTGGCTAATCGGCTGTTCTCCAGCAACTGTTTGAGCTGATTGCGGAGCGTTCCCACAGTGACACCGCCAATCGAAGACCAGTGTCTTTCGATGAGACGATACAACCGCAGAAAGGCCCCTTCACGTGTGCCTGTTACCGCAAGTAGGTTTTCGGGAGGCAGGATGTCTAGTTTCGGCGAATAGGTCTTCCAACTCCTGTCCTCATTAAGTTCTTTCGGGCCAAACAGGTCCACAAAGAAAACTCCGTTTTCGGCGCTGACGATGTTAGCCAATTTCAGATCAAGGCCATGCGGCAGAACAGAAACATCGGCCCCGAACAAGGTCTTCCTGTCAATGTCCGATTGGGGGTAGGAGGCGAGTTGAGAGACAATCTCTCTCAAAAGGTGCCACTTGAGAAAGTTCGGCTCCTCTGGATTGAGGACGAGATGCTCGGCATCGCCTCCCGGGATGAACTGATCATACGAGAAAACTTGGAATTCACCGCCAACCTCAACCACCTGGGAATATCTGGTCTGCGGCACACGCCAGCCGAAATTATGAAGACCGTTGCGATATGGCCTCAATCTGCTTTCAAAGAGGTGGGCTTCGGCTTCAGTTAATCCTTTTCCGGCTCCCATTCGCTTCCAGACCACTTGTTTATTGGTTCCAGCCGCCGTGTATTCGAGTAAAGTTACTCGGGATTGTCTTCCCTCGCTGAAACCGAACGGTTTCACTATCTCAAATGAAACAAGCGGCTCCTGATTTTTTAATATGCTCAACTCTTCCGCGTTTGGCTGATGGAGTTCAGCATGCATCTTTAACACCTCCCTTTCAGTAAGAGTCTCCACAAATATATTCAATTAATCTCTATAACGCAAACGCAAGATTCCTAAAGACATTTCCTGGCGGGAGCGACGGGACTCGAACCCGCAACCTCTTCCGTGACAGGGAAGCGCTCTAACCAATTGAGCTACGCCCCCAACACTACTAAATATACACTTTTTTCTCACTAAATACAAATGATATTAACGGCTAAAGTTTAAAAAAATCACTCCCCCGATATACAATTAGCACTCTCACAGTGAGAGTGCTAATTGTATTAAGATGTATGGACGGGGGGATTACAAATCAAATTATAAAAACTTCTTTTTTATTCCCCTTTTTAGGTTATTTAGGCCAGATCAGCCCTCCGCGCCAGCCGTCAAAAAACTCCTGGCGGGACAGAAAATAGTTATGGCCGCGCCAGCTCGGGTCGGGATCCTGGATGTCCAATCCGATGACGGACCCGCTGAACTCTTTCATCCCCCGGATAACCACCATATGGCCGTCCTTAGAATGATTTAATTCTTTGAAAATTGAAGCGATGACCGGCTTGCCGTCATAAAATTTTGCGGCGATGAGTTTAAGTCCCCTTTCTTTTTCCTCATCCGAATAAAAGAATTTTTTGGCGTAATCCATCAGCAAGCCGTGCTGGGCGGCCAGCTCCACAATGGCGTTATGCTTCCAGCCGACATTTTCCAGATAGCCGTTGATGGCCAGACCTTCTTTCAGTAATTCCGCCGGCAAAACAGCCACAGGGTAACCCTGTCGGACAGGGTTACCCTGTGGCTTAGCTAATCGGTATTTTCCGTGCCATTTCAAAAGCATCCAAAGAGAACAAATGGCGCAACCCCGCCAAGCCCACTCCGGCGGCAGATTCCGCTGATTGCACACCGGCACATCAATAAAAATTTCCTTCATCCCGTACAAAGTTGCCCGCTCAAGGTCCACGACTCCGACGTTTCGGTCGGAGGCGGACTTTGTACGGGACAGGTCTATTCACTCAACTCATCATGCCAATATATTTTTTCTATCTTGCGAGTGCCATTATAAGTGATGTGATGCTTCCATGGAAAACCCGTTCCCTTTGAGTCGTTGCTGATCGCCTCCGTTTCCGAAACGCAAAAACCCATATGAGGGAAATCTTCTTCTTCCCAAACCAAAACGGACCCGGACCTCAACTCTTTTATTTCGTACCAGTCATGCCCCAGCATATCCTTTACTGTACTGTTGGTATTGGCATGAATGTAGGCCAGCCACTTAGGTTTTTTTTGAAATTCAAGCACAGAATTAAAAAAATAAAGAATTGATGAAGCAAAGGTAGAGCACGAAAGCCCGCCATTATTTAATGCGTCTTTTTCCACCCCGTCTTGTATTATGTAGAAATTGCGGAACAGATGATTCTCCCCCTTGGCCGAGTTTTCTATCATGGCCAAATAATTTTTCTTGAATGGATATTCAATGTTCCGATAAATCCTATGGCTGCCGCTTTGCCGCACAAGCAAAAAGCCAAGCTTCTCAACCACAGAAATGATCTGCTTGGCGGTAATCCTAGGCAATCTCATGCTTTAAAGATTAACGGGAACAGTAGATAAGCTTACCGATGAAGGTTCAGGAATCTCTTCGTTGTTGTCTTGCCGATCCTGAATATGGAGAATAATAGCATCCTTTATGTTTTCTAAGGCCTCTTCATAGGTTTTACCTTGGCTATAGCATCCCTGCAATTCGGGGCACAGGACAAAGTAGCCCTCTTTGGTCCGTTCTATGACTATTGGAAAATCAAAGCGTTTCATGGCGATATAATATCATAGACGCAACGCTGAAATCAATATCGCCAAAAGCGACTTCAATTTCTTAATCCTGACAATATGTTTCGGCAGAGGATATTTTTCTTCCATAACTCCAAAATTCTAGTGTTTTTCCCTTAAAATAACAAGCGAGTAAGTAGTTGTAATTTCGCCGCTTGAGTCCGCGGTTAGTGAAAACGAGCTAGCGGGTACTTTGATTGCATCTGGACGACCTCTAGTATTTCAGGAGCAAGGCCGCTATTTTCCTGGGCACCGAGTCCGAGGATGTCGGGAACGGGCCCGGAACGATAGTGAGGAAGCCGCAAGGCCCGACAGGAGGGCTCGGGCGGTCGGGAACAATTAGGCCTTGCGACTAGAAATACTTAGGGAGGAAGCGCAATCAAAGTACCCGTTAGCGAGGCGCCACTTCTTTGATATGCGGTATCGGCTTCTGCACTTCCAGGCTGTGGCTGATGGAACAGCTCTGATTGGCCGCATCAGTTGTCGTAAGGGTCACAGTATAGCCGCTTTCGGTAGTGTAGGTATGGTTCGGGCTCTGGCCGCTCGAAGTTCCGCCATCGCCAAAGCTCCACGACCATTCGCGGCTATTGGTGTTCCCGCCTCCAAAGACGGTGCCATCCGTAAACTGTATCGGATTGTTCTTTTGAGGCCTGTCCGGCGTCCAGGCAAACGATGTCTGTGGATAGGCATAAGACGGCGTTTTCCAACTGTTGGTCACGACCTGATTTGAAGCGGCATTATAACTATTCCATATCTGTATCCGTGCCTTATACGTTACATTGAATTGCAATACGCCGTTTGGAATGGATATAGAGGTCGCGCTGTTCCCCGTCGCACAGGTATTAATGCCCTGCGCGTTGTTACACGAATCCCACATCGGATTATTGAAATTACCCGTGTTGGAAACCAAAACTTGATACTTTGTTTGGGGACTGCCTGATGGGTCAGTGTAACTCCAAGATATAGTTTCGGTAGGTCCTGAAACGCAATAATCCGGACCTTGAGGGTCATTAGCCGTAACCGTCGGCGTAGGAGCGCTGACGTTGACCGATACGCCCGCTCCGGCCGCGCATGAAGTTTGTCCGCCCGGCCCGGTTGCGGTCAGCTGATAGGTGTAAGTCCCCGGCTCCAGATGGCCCGTGCCTTGCGAGCCGGAGCTTAACGGCGTCTTTGAGCCGGACCAATTTCCGGACGCATTTAGCGCAGTGGTCAAAGGCGTTCCACTGCTCGTCCAGCGCAAGGTCGTGCCGGTGTTGTTCCAAGCCAGAGTCGTATTATCTATCGTCAAATCGCAAGTCGGCGCGCCGGCCGCGTTTACGTTTACTGTCACCGAGTCAGTAGCCGCCGGACCATAATTACCTTGACAGCTGATGTTGAAGGTCTTGCTGGCGGTTATGTTCCACTGGTCCTCGGCGCCGTTGGCGGCCTTGCTCCCGGACCAGCCGTTTGAAGCGGTGCAGGTATTGGCGTTAGTGGTCGCCCAATTCAAAGTGGCGGAGTCGTAATAATTTATGGTCAGCGGTCCGTTGGTCAGGCTGCCGTCTCCCGTGCCCTGTTTTTTGACTTTTAGGTCAACCGCGGCATTCGGGCACTTAGCCGTGAAATCGCCGATGTACTGATTGGCAGTACTGCCCGTGTGATTACCGGCCGAATCAATGCCGATGGCATAGACGTAGCCGCGATGAAGGGTTCCGTCCTTAAAATCAGCCGGCGTAGTCCCCGTATAACCATGATTGCCGGTGATGCCTAAAGCAGAATTGACGTCCGGGCGGCTGCCGTTGGCGGTCAAGGCGCCGATAAAAACCAGATTGTTCGGGTCATCGGCGTCATAGACGTGAACATCAATTGACTGGCTTGACTTGTCTGGGTCATAGGCCCAGCCGCCGAAATATGTGCAATTGGGCTCGGCCGGCGGGTCATTGCTGTCGCTTGAATCCACCGTCCCAATCGGCGGATGGTCCTGACAATTAAAGAAATTATATGAGTAGTTTCCGAAATCCACCGTCTGGCTAGTGCTCGTATCAACGACTTTGAAGTACAACGTATGCGTTCCATTATATAAACTGCCCGGCGCCGACCGGATGAATCCGTGATTGCCGTTGCCCATCCCGGCCGCCTGTAAGTCCCCTCTATAATTGCTGGCCGAGAAAGAATCAACCAAGTTGCCCGCAGCGGTGCCGTCGGCATAAACCTTGATGGTGGTCGCGGTATTTGGCGTGTCCGGGTCGTACCCCCAGCCGTACATAGTGCATTGAGTAGTGTCTTGCGGCAAAGCGTTATTATCTACCGCGCCGTAGGGCAAATTGTTATTTTGAGGGTAAGTACAACTGCCATCATCAGCGGTGGCCGAGGAGTTGTAATTACTGGCCGAAGGATCGGTGCAACCATAAACGGGAGGTTGTCCCGTGAAACTGACGGTGACCGTGCTTTGGTCACTGCCGTAGACATTGCTGCAATATATTATAAACGTTGTGGGCGAAGAATTGATTGTTCCTGAATTTTCACTCCCTCCGGAGACGGACTTGGAACCCGACCAGCCGCCGGATGCTGAACAGCTGTCGGCGGCTCCGCCGCCGACCATCCAGGTCAGCGTCCCCGAACCGCTTTGGGTTATCGTCGCCGTCCCCGATTGGCCGTTGAAGGTCAGGCCAACGGTAGGCGGAGAGTTCCCGCCGCAGGAGCCGTTATTCGTGTACGTGACGGTAAAAAGTATGGTCCCGCCGTTGCTTACGTTTTGGGTCGTGCTTGGAGAAACACTCTTGTCATAGCAATTGATGTTATATGGATTTATAGTATAACTGCCGGCCGGTTTATCAGAAAAACTAACGGTTTGGTTATCCGATACGATAGAATAGGAAAAATTATTAGGACCCGTAATATCCCCCGACGAAGGAATATTTGACTTAACCTGTATAGTCGCCTGAGGAATGCTGGAAATCGTAAACGTCCCTATATAGATGTAGTTGTAAGGTTCACCCTCGTCTGAACAGGGCTGATCGCCTTCAGTATTGGCATCACAATCAGGCTCAATCACATCGGTTTTTTGCCAGCCCAACGGCCAGACATAATATGTCCCAGGGGGTAAATTGGGAACCTGAAATCTGGCATTAGATGTCCAAAGGTAAGTGTATAATCCCGCAACAGCATTTCCACCGCAACTAACATCAGCATCTAGAGGTGGAACACGATACAAAAGATACCAATCTGAGCTGGCCGGAAACTCTGCCACAACGTTAGCGGCAGGGTTGTTGTTGGGATTGGCACCGTTGCTCGTTATAGCTATTGAATCTAATCTTTCAAGATAGCGAGGATGATAGGCATAAGGATTAGTATAACCCTCACAAACTGGTTGCCATATATCTGTATTGAAATAATCTAGAAGTTGTATATCGTCTCCGGGGCTAGCGGTATCTGTTGAAAGTTGGTCTGCTTTAGCTTGATGGCCAAAAACAAAAAATGAAACTAGAATTAAAAAAATCAAAAGAATTTTCCTGTTTTTGGACATAGAATCATTATAACACCACTCCAGGAAAACAAAATCCACCGCTTCCGCGGTGGCTACCCCGATATCTATCGCTTTAGACATCAGGGGTGCGCTATTGGCAGACCATTTTGGTCAAATGACCTACCAATATGGTTTCAGGTCCTTACCCAGCTTGAAGTGCCCCGTTGGCCAGGGTTGAGTTCCCATCTTCGGGTCTGGCAAAAGAACTCCGTTGATGATGAACTCTTTGCCGACTTGCGGAGGAGAAAGAGGCTCATCAACCGCCCAGACCTCAATTTCTGTATCTATGGGGAGCTCAATATCACTCCCCTCAAAAGTGAGGCAGGTGGCAATCTTTGTTTCTGGATCCCAGATACCTTTTCCAGTTGACAAAGCGCAGTCCAAACTCCTATAAGTCTTCTGACCATCTTTGAGTTCGGACCAGAACAAACCAATACCGAGAGGGCGCTTTGATGGATCGGAAGAAAAAATGGCGTCATCAGAGCGGTGGTATCGGAGGAATGCCTGGTCAAGGCGAGCCGGGTCCGGCGCCGGAATGGAGATGTAGACCGTGTCAATCGGACTCGGCCCGATCCCGTTGCCGTTTTGTTCGCAAGCGCTGGATGCAAGAAACATGCCAGCGCAAAGCGTCAAAAAAAACAAACGAACGACGGCATTTCGCGTGTGAGACATGGCTCACATCCTTTCTGCCCCGCTTGCCGGGACTTTTTTAAAGTGCGGTTGTCAACTGGTCCCGTACGAAGTCCGTCTGCGCCTCCGGCGCAGGCCGAAGGCCCTTGGACGGGCAATTTCGTTTGGGACGAGCTTCTGCAATGTCTGTTATTGCGCGGAGCGCAATAACAGACATTGCTAATTTCCAGACGAGCGGACATTGCTCATCCTTACTTAGTAATACTACTGCGACTTGCCTTTGGCTTGGTCATTCGCGAAGCGAATGACCAGTCGCAGAAGATATACTAAGCTTACACCCTCCATTATACTCCTCTTGACATATTCCGTCAAACTGTGTTCTACACCCCCTTAATAACGGCTCTTTCAGGCCGTTTTTAAGGGGTCTGTATAACCCCATCAATTCTTGTGTTATTTATGTACCAATTTATGTACCAATTGGTATTAAAATAAAGCAAGGATATTCACATCAAACTAAATTTCTTATAAAGGGACCCCTGTTAAAGAATCGCTACCTTTCGGGGTTATACATTGGGCACACTGGAAGTGTTACCGATGTATCTCATCTTTTACAGGGTAGTTGTACTGGACGGCTATTTACCCCTAATAACGGCCCTTTGGGGGGGTTTTTAACTCTTTCTTAGTGTTTTCTCATATTTCTTCAGCTCTTTTGAGAATAATTGCCTACCGCTAGATAACTTATCATTTAATTTAATGGCGCGCTTGTAATATGAGATTGCTTTTCCGGGCTTGTTCATTGCTCTATACAGATTGCCGCAATTAAAAGCGATTATCGGATCCCTCGGCACCTCCCTGTTTGCAGTATCCAAATACTTTTTAGATTGAGCGAACTTTCCCTGATGCTGATTGATGGTAGCAAGTTTCATTAAGATTTGAAGCCGGTCTGATGATCTTGTTTTATATTTTTTTAAAAGCTCTTTGTATATTTTAACCGACTCTGACCATAGTTTTTTCTGCCTCTTTTTGTCTTTATCAAATAAGGCCCTTTGATCCAGGGCCCATGCTTTCTTTAATTTATTTGAATTTAGCTTGTCTGAAAAAATACTCATATAATAGTTAACTGTTCCAAATCTGGTCTTAAAATATCCAGGTGTCCACGACCGTATACAATAAACACATCAAAACCCAATTTCCATAGATCTTTGATCCTATTCAAAATATATCCATTGCGAATTTGCGTTATAGACGCAATGATTTTATTCGTCTGGCTATTCTCCGAATAACGAGGGTCCGTAATGCTCGCAAGAAATCGGGCATCTTCTAGTTTTTGGTCTCCGAAGAGATTCTTGTGGTATCCACGAAACCACTCCAATGTTGGAGTAAACTTATAAACGTCCTCGGCTTTGGCTTCTCGTGATATCGTCTGCGCCAATGCACTTTCAAAAGGAGACCTGGTCGTTCGTTTAATCCACGCATTCAGGTTACGAACAATAAGAGCATACGCCACCGCTGGAGAGTCGAACTTTTCGCAAAGAACTTTTCTTTGGGTTTCTAAACTTGGTTCAGGACACTCAATATTAATGTTTTCCTGGCGAGCAAGCCACTGCGCTTCCCCGCTTTCGCCATATTTAATTATTGCTTGACCCAAACTATCCAGCGTATCGACGGGAGTTCTTTCTATAAGCACGATTCTCTTGTCGGAGGGTTGCCTGCTTTGTCTTAAGAATTCCTGCCAAAATTCCTTAATGGCTTCTACCTGGGAATGAGTTGGGTCATTTGAATGTTGGATACCGAAGAAATATAAAAACTGGCCAGTTCTCTCTGATTTGATAATAAGAATACTTGAATTTGTGTTTGGCATTTTTAATAGTATAAAAGAAAACGGGCGGCGCGTATAC
>MGKO01000013.1:17495-34899 GCA_001795695.1 Candidatus Yanofskybacteria bacterium RIFCSPLOWO2_01_FULL_49_17 | reverse complement strand
GGCGTGTATTTGCCCTGAAGACGACTAGTCGTCTTCAGGCTCGTTGTCGTGGTAGTCTTCGTAGGGTGCGTCGACGTAATCGTCGTCGACGGCATCCACATAGTCGTCGTTGTCCGACTCGCCACAACGGACCGGTACGACTTCCGGAAAACGAGCAACCCGTTCCAGGGCTGCCGTCACCGCCGAACTCTGTGGAACGCTCATCTTTGTCTTACCCCCTTTCTGTGTGGGACGCCAGACTGCCCAGCGTACCGACACTATTTTGAAGCAACTTGTGAAAAGCCAGTCGGCTCCCGCAATACACGTAATGAGGCGCCGAATCTCCGTCATCGGTCCGGTGAGCCACGCAACCATTGTGACAGAAGTTCTTCATCTCGCACTTCTGACACTTGTTGGGCACCTCTCGGGTACGAAAGGCAAATTCCCGATACCGGGAGCCCTTCAGCATCTCGGTAAAGGAACTGTCTCTCACATTACCGAACGATGTCGGCCGGCCTAGGCGTTCGCAAGGGTAAACCGCCCCATCGTGATCAACAAGGAGCCAGCTTGAACAGGTGCCGCGGAAAACACAAGACTTCGCGATCTTACCCTGCGTCCACGCAAGCATCTGGTCAATCTCACGAACTTTCACGTCGGGCCGGTCGATGCGCACCCATTCCTCAAAAACGTCTTTGAGAAACTGTGTCCACTCGGAATCACTGACGGCATAGTCATCACGACTCGGGTCAGTGGCGGTGTTGTAGAAGGCATTGAACGAAATGTTCGTAAACCCGTTGTTCACGAGACTACGAAGCATCTGGGCGCCCAGTCCAACGTTACGGCGAGTTATTACACAGATGACCGAAGGATTAACCTCGGCATCGCGCAATACGGCCACGCCCTGCATGGCCTGCCGATAAGAGCCCTTATCGGACAAGTTCACCCTGTCCAAGTCGTGGGTCTCCTGAGTGCCGTCAATACTTACGCCGACCTTGAAGTTATGGGCCTTGAAAAACCGGGCCCAATCACTTGTGATGAGCGTCGCATTGGTTTGGATCGTGTTTCTCCAGTTTCCTCCCGAACAGAGAGCTTGAAGCCGGACCACTTCCCGAAAGAAGTCTAGACCGGCCAAAGTGGGTTCGCCACCAAGCCAGTGCATCCTAAGCACTGATTGAGGGAGGGCGGAAACCGCACGAATGAGCACGGAGAGGGTCTCGCCAGACATGACGCGAACACGTCCTTGGTCAAAGTCCCTATCCCGACAATACGTGCAGCGAAGATTGCAAAAATCGCCGACGATCTTCGCTTGAATAGAGGGCATGATTCAACCTTTCAAGTTAAAGAACTCTTAATCATACTATAAACCTTATTCAATTACTTGTCAATTTTATCGTAATATCCCAATAGCTTGGAATCACCCAACCCTGTAATATCCAAGCATGTATACTAAGAACCCGTATATGCCGAAGCTGCGCATGGAAGCAGTCAGGTTAGTTAAGTACCGTGGTTGGAGCACCAGAAAGGTATCCAGGCACACTGGCTTCAGCCAGAGTGTCATCGTGAAGTGGTGCAAAAAAGACCCAACCGGAGGCTGGCGGAGAATCCCAACCCAGTCATCTAAGCCAGAGCATCATCCAAAGCAACTTAAATCTGACATTGTGAAAAAGATACTAGCAATACGGAGAGCCAATGGCCGGACCAGTGAGGTGGTCCATCAAGAGCTACTAAATCAAGGAGTGGTGGTATCACTGAACTCAGTTAGACGTACCATTGACCGCCATGGCTTGATGAAGAAGCGCAGCCCATGGAAACGGCATCATCCCCACGTGGAGCGACCGATACCCTTGAAATGTGGTGATCTAGTTCAGTTAGACACCATCCACCGGATGATTAGCGAAAAGAAGAGACTGTATATCTTTGCGCTGTTGGACGTGTATTCTCGCTGGGCATATGCAAAAGCATATGCCCGAATGAATTCGGCCACGAGCTTGCGCTTCGTGGCCGACGCGGAGCGAGCCGCAGGATTCTCGTTTGATATGTTGCAGAGTGATCACGGACCTGAATTTGGAAAGTGGTTCGTGACCATGATTGAGAAGAAGCATCGGTATTCACGTATTGGAAAACCAAATGACAATGCCCACGTGGAGCGATTTAATCGAACACTCCAGGAAGAATGTCTAGACGAAGTTACCAACGATGTGAAGAAGATCAATTGTGCGTTGAGAAAATACTTGCGATACTACAATCACCAGAGACTACATATGGGCATCTCAATGAAAACGCCGGCCCAATTAACATCAAACCGATTCCAAGCTATTGGTTAGAAAACGTTATGTTACGGTTCCAAGATATTGAACCATAACAAATAGATTGGCATTTAATATTTATTTAAATAATATATTTGGCGAGCTCTCAATAGGTTGTCCTTATCATATGCCATATCTTTCAAAGCTTCGTAGAATTCGACCCATACAGCATCACTAATAGACTCCCCTACAGGTGGAGATAATTGATCTTTAGTATCCAGAGTAAATACAAAAAGATGGACCTTCTTAAAATGCTCTTCGCCGCTATCGTCAAGCGTAAAAGAATATTCGTCCACAGCTAAATTAGAAACGAATACCGGCTTGTTCATTAGTGATAACTCTTCGCATATTTCTCTGTTGGCAGCTTCCAAAGGAGTTTCATTGTTCTTAAGATGCCCTTTGGATATAAAGAGACCACAGCTGCCCTTCGGTTTAATTAGTGCAACAAAAAGTTTGTGAGTTTTAGGATCTTCATAAAATACGAATCCGCGGGCGGATTCGTGGTAGATTTTGTTACCATCCTTTTGGATACGGTCGTCTTTATGGAAATTCATGAGAAAATCTATTTTTATAATTTCAAATAAATATTTAAATCGTATGTTTAACGGGAGCATCCAAATAAATGAATGCCCCCGTCTTGCCTGAAGAGCTATGGGATCTGATGCCGCTGAAGCAATTCCCCCAACTTCGACTTGAACTCGTCGAGTGTGCTGCTGTTTTCAACCACAACGTCAGCGATACCTCGGATGTCAGCCATGTGCCAGAAGTTCTCCTTGAACTGGTCTTTGGGGACCAAAATCCGCCCGGCTTCCTCGATGTCCGTAATATCTTTACGGATCATCTGGTGTTCGAGCCGTTTCTCGAGAGACGCTTCAATGTAGACACTGAAGAATTCTCCCGGAAATCTTGCCCGGAGATAATGCACCATTTCAGGATCGCCCACGCTCTCAAGGGAACAGTAGCGGGTTTGTAGCCTGCCCATCTCCTCCAGCAACTTGTCCGCAAATGCCTGGCGAAGCCAGCTGGGATTGTTCTTGATGGTGTCGTCAACAAACTCATCGACGGACAAGTCGGGTCTGTGTTCTGCCCTAACCATATTCAAGATCTTGACGATTTTGAGTCTCTTAACGCCCCTAGAATCGAAGTACTCTCCTGAAGTACTCTCCTGCTGTGCTCTTCCCGCACTCCGTCATGCCCGACAGGCCAAAGATCACTTTTTTCTCGTTCATAGATATATCCTCGTCTGGAAAGAACATCACTACTTCCCCGTTCGTCTCGTACACCGTTTCAGCGGAATGAATGATGTTCCTGATGAAATTCTCGGCGTACATACCCCTGATGCCCTTTCCTGAACCTGTTCTGCCTTTCAACCGTGTAACCTTTGCCACCGCATCGATACCAGACATTACCAATATCATCGACTGGCCGCTTACCATGTAAGAGACCAGGTCGGGAAATGTACTGGTTTGCTTGTGCTCATCGTACAGGAAAAGTACTTCTCGTTCGGTAAGACAACGAGCATCTTTTCTCAAAACAACAAGCCCCACCTGCTCCAAAATTGACACGATCTCATTATCCAAGCCCCGCTGACCGCAATCGGGCTTAAGGATCACCAGAACTTTTTGAATGTTCACACACCACCCCCCCGGTAGCACTTCTCTTTAAAAACGATAATGTATTTTTTAATACAAGTCAAGTTTACCTAATTAACTCATCTAACCCAACAATCCTATATTTCTTTTTTAGTTCCTTTATCACCTTCGGCAAAACGTATACCATTTCCTTGGGCCTTTCTTTAAGTTTGCTCTCAATTTCACTACCATCATGAAAAAGAATTATTGATCCATTTTTAGTATCCCTAATAACGGCCCTATTGGGCCATTTTTAGATGGATTAAGGAAAAAATAAAGTCGGATGGTACATGTTGTATCCACCCGACTCAAGCAACTTAGTTTTCATTACTCAACAACCGGAGGGTGCAAGAGGATATTCGCAATAGCCCGAGATATAGGCAACTCGGCTAAATCCTCCGTCCACAGCCACTGACCAGATGGATTGACCTCCAGAAAGTGATATCTCCCTTCCTTGTCAACGATCATGTCGATACAGCCGAAATGTAGCCCAAGACGTTTCACGAGTTGCCGACATCTGGCCTCCACTTCAATCGGGAGTTGGAAGGCTTCGTGCTTAGTGTTCTTCAAATCGTACCGTCGAAAGTCTTCTCTCGTTTTCTTGGACTGCTGAGTGTACATGGCGCAAGAGAACACACGATCACCAACAACGGTAATGCGTAACTCAAAAGCCTTCTCAACATACTCCTCAAATACGGTTGGACAATTCCCGGCATCTTTTGCGTGCCTCCGAACACTACCGGACGAAATCCGGCGAGTAAACAAAGCGAACTGCCCCCTGTTTCCTCCCTGGCCAAACTCTATGCCTGGGCTCTGAAGAGTTTTCACGGCCAGGAAGCGATACTGATTGGCAAACTCTCGAACTTTGGCCACAGAATTCGAGATAAGCGTGCCTGGGATCGAAAAGCCCAACTGATGAGCCAGAACGAGTTGCCACGGCTTGCACGCAGCTGCAGCAACTTTGCCCGGGTGGCATAGCCAAAAAACCGGAATTGCGTGCGGCAAGGCGTCAAGAACCCCTTGAGACTCTTTTGCGATGTAGTCTCGCAACGCAGAGGAAGAAACCCCTTGACGTAACTTAGGTGAGTGTGGACGACGGTGGTAAACCGCCGAGACGGACCTGCTGTCTAAAACTTCTCCCTTCGGCAAACGGATCAGAGCATGGATAGGCTCCTCGTCAAACACGATAGAAATATCCGTGTCCGCAGGAAATCTCCCATAATCCAGAGCATGTACAGCCGCTCCTCTGGATCTCAATATCCCGATTACCCGTTTGGCATGGAGGTCACGAGAGTGTGTAATGACTAGAATTGTTGAAGTGCTCACATCGACTCCTTTTCTATAAATACTATATCCCGTCTATAATATTGAGTCAAGAGTATTCGCGAGAAAATCTTAAGAAAGACTAAAGTACTTTTTAAAAGCTGGCTCCTGGGCTATCACGTGGTTAGTCCCAAATACGGCAAAAACACTGTTTCTTTTTTGTAATTCATCTAATATGCCCCGGGCAATATATCGGTCTCTAACATTACTGAAGTCAGAACTTATTTTGTGAAAGATATTTTTTTCTTTTGATCGATCTAGAACATTTTTTAGGGTATTGAGGTCTAAACTTTTGTAATCAGCACAAATAGAATTAAGCATGGGCGGAACAAGGTTCGAACCTGTTTCTAATTGAAACTGTTCTCTAATGACAGAAATATATTTATCCTCAATGATTTTTATTGCATCTTCTTCATTTACAATACTTGGAAGTAGGCCATAACCGATAGAAGCATCTATGATGCGAAAGGTATCAATAAGATCACTTACTGCTAATGGCTGAGCTGACGATTTGTAGACCAAAGTCCCAGCTAACATCCATCCCGCCAACACACCCACAGAATATCCGCCAAATAGTTTCACAAGAGGCATTATCTTATCTCCTGGCTCAGGAGAAATTACACGGATACTATGTCTATGAGCAAGGTACATCAAAAATCCGGTTTCGCGGTATTTTTCTATCATTTCATCGCGAGATAGTACTTCTGGTGGCACCATGCTTTCTAGGGCCACGATAATCTTGTCTGCAGAATGAGCTACCGTAAAATCTTTAAACAGAGATTCTATCTCATCAAATTTTTTATCTTGCGGGTCTTTGCTATGCTCAGTACCATAATATAAAAGCTCCTGTTTATTATTTTTTAAATTCAAAATATACGGCACGCCATAGTGCATTTTTTCATATTGTGGAGGCGTTAAGATTTGATCCAGTAAAGGATTTTTTAGATTTTGAATATTCATAAATAAATTGAGGGCCGGAACGAATTGTTCCAGCCCTCTGACAGCGACTAGACGGTGTCGCTATTTTGACCGTTTGTGAGATACTCGTGTTCGCAGTGGAACTTCCGACCACGAGAACCCTTTCGCTTTTCGGCGAAACGGAACATGAGAGGCCCGCCTTCCATGTTTCGCAATTGCCGAGCAGTGAGAGGTCGTTGAGGAGATGAACTCCTCTGGGTCTGGACCTGCATGACATTGCTCCTCGAAATTCAGGATGGTGATGTCTCGGCATGAGAGCACCAATTTAAGCCCAATGCCCATTTCTGAAAAAACTTGGGATACTAGTGCAACCATAGCACACCAATAAAAAATTACAAGGGTCCCAGCCGGTCAATCGTGTGTAATGCTTTGGTATCAAAAAATAGAAAAGCCCTTCACGGTGGAAGCTTGTTTAGGGCTTTTCCATGAAGGGTCTTGGGGACCAGTCATCACTTCTTCTCCGAGATTGCCACTCCGAGCATTGCTCCGGCAACGGCAAGCCCGAATCCAGCGGCTACCAGAATGGTCCTGGTTTCGGGACCAACCTTGTCCAGGGTCTTCTTGGCGGAGACAATCGTCTTTTTCGCCTCCGTATTGGTCTCCCCCATCTCCTTCAGGAGATCATGGAACTCCTGTTGAGTTTCGGGAGCAATGATGCAACTCCTGATGAAATCACTGATCATACATCACCTCGTTGGGAAAGACGCTGTCTTTATCTAACATTATTATTATACTCCTTTTTATCCACATTGTCCAGGGTAGTTGTACTGGACGGCTATTTACCCCTAATAACGGCCCTATTGGGGGGTTAAATGAGGCGGCGTTCGGGGGATAATTTACATCGTCAAGCTACTTATGGACAAATAGCCATAATATGTTATTATACCAATAAGCATCTGGCGGTTTTTCTTTTACAACAGAGATGAGGACAAACATGGGAATTAAAGTAGCAAAACCACCTTTCGCATGTCACATATCTCGCCTAGGTGTTGGCGTGAACATTTTTAGTGTCGTAAAGGATGAGTGTCGATCTCTCTGCACCGCCGGAGGATTCAGAAAATTCACTCCCGAGTATTCTTATGGTGAACAGCGTGTCAACACTCCTTATGAGATCTGGCATGTTGACACTGGACGTGTCTTCGCAGAATACCGATCCAAAAATAAGAAAATATTTTTGGGGGGGAGTTATAGCGATCTGTCTGCCGGAGAGACCCTGCCGTACCTGGCCTATGGCTTAATTGAGAAGCAGGGACAGACGCGAGGACAAGTCACTGTCCATGCGGCGGCCCTTACTCGAAATGGTCGCGGCGTTGTTCTACTTGGTAAGGCTTGCGCAGGGAAAACAACCCTTGCTCTTGAGCTTTGTCTACGACACAGATTCAAGATTGTTGCCAACGATTTATCAATCTTGGAGACACGTTTAGATACTCTCTTTGCCATCGGTGGTACGAAACACTTTTTTGTGAGAAAGGGAGTAGTCAAAAAAACACATCCTCAACTACTTCCCTACTTCCCAAACAAGGTTGAGGACGACGACTGGAATACCCGTACCTCAATTCTGCCTGTGGAAATAGGGGTGGAGGTCGAGACAGAACAAGTTGAGGTTGCATCCGTATTTTTAGTGCGGCTCGATCCTTCATCGGCAAAAGGCGTAGAGATAAGCCAGGTCAACAAGCAGTGGGCGCGATTATATCTCTACGAAAACTTAAGCAGATATATAAGGAGGACGAACTTGCCAATATTCGCAGGCAGCGACGAACAATACTGCCTGTACCCACCAGACCTCGATGCTCCGGAACTCCATCAAAAAAGAGTCGCTATGATGGAGGCGCTCGTCAGCAAAATGCAACATGTTTCAGGGGGATTTCGTGATGTCGCGCTGAACATCGCTAACACCATCGCATGAGGTGAATCCTAATGGGGGCCGGGTAGTTATTTAAAACTGCTACCTTGCCCTCTTCTTGTTTTTTTAATAAAATACAGCGTGCAAGAAATTAAATTACCATGGGGTGCATGGTATAGCGAAGACCCTAAATTACTTATCTTCCCGGATTTCTGGAATGTTGAAGTGATTGGGCCACCATACTATGCATCATACAACGTTGAAAACATAGACGCTCATATTCATGAGTTCGTATCTATATTGTCGAAAAAAATTGCAATATCAGAAATAAAAAACGGGATAGGGATAGGAATTGATGACCTTACAAGACCGACTCCTGCCGCAGAAATTATTACGAAAATAATTAAGGCCCTAAAAGATATTAATATACCGCCCGAAAAATTACATTTATATATTGCGACTGGATCTCATCGAATTTTCCAGAAACAAGACTACCTTAAAAAAATTGGCAAGTTAGCGTATCAGGAGTGCACTATCCATCATCACTCGCCGTATTGCAACGTATCATATCTTGGAGAGACATCTCTAAAAACTCCTATATATGTAAATTCTTCCTTTGTGCAAATGGATTTCAAGCTTGTGATTGGAACCGTTCTTCCACATAGCTCGGTTGGTTTCAGTGGTGGTATTAAACTTGTAGTGCCGGGTCTAGCCGGCATCGAGACAATCAAGTCCTTGCATCGCAGTTCTCCTGATCGCAAGGGTAAGTTTGCTGACATAGAAGACAACCCGTTACGAGCAGATATAAATGAGGCAGGAAAGTATATCGGTGTCGATTTTTTTATACAAATAGTATGTAACCCGGATCGCAGTATTGCGAATATTTTTTCCGGAGAAGACATTTTAACATATAGCAAAGCGATTCAGTATCTGAAAGAAAAGGCGACCTTTTTTATTAAGAAAAGTTATGACATAGTAATATGCAACGCCTATCCGTTGGATTCTGAATTCGTTCAGTCAGGTAAAGCACTCGACGTAATTAGAGTTACAAAGAATGAAATTGTAAAAAACAAGGGAACGATTATTCTTAGTACTGCAGCATCCGAAGGGCAGGGGTTCCACGGCCTTCGCAGTCCAGACATGATTGAACCCTTCTCGGGAGACTGGACTGAATCATATGAAAATAGAGAACTTGTCTTTTTTGGAGAGAATATTTCGCCACTTATGCTACCAGAGGAAACCAGAGTTAGAACTAAAGTATTTAACCAGTGGAACGAACTGTTATCCTTTTTAGAGAAAAAGTACGATCACCCTGAAATTTGTATAATCCCTTATGCATCAATACAAATACCTATTTATCAAAAAGAGGACTAGAAAATAGATGCGAGTTCTTGAATTGACTGAATTGACTGAATATCCTTACCATCATAATCCTGCTTGGGGAATAATACCATCTTTCCAAATCCAAGCTCTCGGGCAACCAAAAGATTTTCGATTTTATTATCAATAAAAGCGCATTCCTCCGGTTTCTTCCCTACTTGCTTAAGTGCATGAAGATAAATCCCTGAATTTGGTTTGTCGATGTCTATTTCTCGGGAGAGGGTGATGCTTTCAAAATATTTTTCCAGATCAAAATCCTTAATTTCAAAATATTTTCTAGATACAAGACAGTTGGATATGATGCCTAATTGATATCTTTTAAAAAGGTAGTCTAGCACTTCCCTCGTCCCTGCAATCGGAACGTGGCTTCGCTTTACATGACACATAGTCATATATTCAATGGTCTCGGGATCCATCTTAAGCCCGAGAAATTTAAGAAGCTCTTCGTTGTAAAATCTAAAATATTTGATTTCTTTCTCTAGCGTTTTAATGTCATGCCAGCGTTTTTGTATTTCTTTATTTGATTTAATAAGATCTTTCTCTGCCTTTTTATACACATTCAGATCTAGACCTAAATATGAGGATATTTGCTTTTCGATATTTACAATCTTTTTTACCAAAACATCCCCGCCATCAAAGAATATTGTTTTAATTTGTGCTTGTTGTTTCATGATAGTGATTACCTATCTTAAAAGAATAATTATAACTTTTCAATAACGTAACGTCAACGAAAGCATCACTTTAAATAATAGCCGCCGGGCCTGGGCACTAGCAATTCTTCGCTTAATATCCTCTGAGTCCAATCACGTTTTGCAAATATATTTTCTACCACCTTCTGGGTGTCTATTTGTGAAATCTCTCTATTTGTCTCAACGATAACAGTACTAGGATCAAATAAGTCTTCGCCATTCCTGGTACTGATAAAAGCATTGCATTCGCAGTCAAATGTATTAGCAACCACACGAGCAATTTCATCTGCTATCACGGTATGGACTTTCCCAACAAAGTACACCGGATTCTTTCCGTATGCCGCCTCCATACTGCTTGGGCGTGTACTCGAAATCGTACCACCAGAATGATTGCCTCTTCCCACAACTCCTTCCTCTCCAGCTTCTAAGCACGAACCGGTAAGAAGCGTATAATAATTTTTCTTATCATCATTATCTAAAGTATTAATATAAATTGTGACATTATATGGTATACCCGCTGTTTTATTGGCAAGACCCAGAAGTTCTTCTTTAATATTTCGGATACTCTCTTTATAAAATGAAACATCGGGAGTTTCTCTTGAAATAAACGGGATGCACATCGTGGCCGAAATATTGTTACCATTTCTAACTGCCATAACCTTTATGTCTTGGCCTATAAAGTTATATCTAGGACTCTCATCATCCTTACAGAAGTGCCCTTCGAGCGCTAATACTACTCTTTCCAAAACCGACCGTGGCCAAAACCCAACACAAGTAGAAGTATCATTGGCGTATGGGCGCTTAATCTCTGGTAAGTCATCTAGATTTCTAGGGTGATACCAAAACTCATTGTGAGAGTACTGATTAGTGAATGTCTGAACTTCAATCCAACTCTTGACATCCATATGAGGAAGTATTTTTTCGATATATTTCAATGCGGTTTGGACTTCTAGCTCCTTAATATCAATCGGCTTTCCAGAGAAATCGATACTCATTCTCCCGTTAAGGATTACGCTGACCGGTTTCAGCATTTCTCCTCTTCCGAAGTCTATATCTACAAGCCCCCCAATAATAGAAACCTTATCAAGGTTATGGTGTAAAACGGCGCCGAAATTATTCATACAATATTTTGAGTACTCTACAGAAATTTTTTCAGCTATCCCGTCGGCAAGTGTATCTGGATGTCCAATTCCCTTGCGTTCAACAATTTCAAACGGCATTTTGTTTATTGATTTTCCTGAAGTAGCGCAGATGATATTCATAAAAATGGTATAGTCTAACGATTGGCTGAAAAGCTTGAGAGGCTTCTCAAATTTTTTGCCTGATTTAAAATAAGCGCATCGATATTTTTATGTTTTTTATTTTGTTCCAATTCTTCGAAGTATGCAAGAACTCTCAAAAAAAAGAATGGGGAAAGAGTTTTTGCTATTTCCGTAGAGCCTCTATCGTTTATTGAATTATTAGCAATATAATCAGATAAACTGTTCAAGATTTCTACCCATTCTGTTCCAGAAGTTAAAGTTTGGATTTCCATTATTGATTGGATCTTTTTAGAACTTAAACCTAAGTATTTTTGAGCATTCTCTGTGGGCAATTGTCGGAGATTTTGAATGGCGTAATTTTTAACGAATGTGATCTTCTCTTGATCTAGTTTTTGGATGAAAGAATCTGTTCTCTGTTTACTATCTGAAACGATAGCTGGTTTAGATGTATCTCTACGATCTATATACTGCGACAACACAAATATCATAGTCGCCGCCACCTGTTGAAACATTGGAATAATCTTATCAAAACTTGGTTTATGAATTTTTCTTCCAAGAAATACTTCTTCTACTCTAAAGTTGGCACCTACAGCATGAGTTGAAAGAAAAATATCAATCCCATAAAGGAAGGAGCTGGTCGGTTTTTGTTGGGCTAACACATAGTCAGCAAAACTACTGTTCATCCCAAAATCTCCGCCGATGGGTTGGCTAAGTTGTTTTCCAAACCAAGCATATAGTAAAGGAAAGCAAAAATGGTTTGTGGTATTGCCTTCGTATCTGTTGCGTGTATAAACTGGGGTAACAAAATCAGCCCTGTCCTGGATAATAGGGTCGAGGATAGTTTTGACCCATTTCTCTGTGATTGTTGAGGTGTCTGCGTCTATGGTGGCTATGTATTTTGCGCCAAATTCTTTGCTAATACTTATGAGTGAGAAAATATTTAAACCCTTGCCACGTAACTGTTCACCACTTGTAAGCGACACCTTTGGTGTCTTGGTTGGGATGGAAATAAAAACTCGATTTGTTCCGTCAGTACTTTTACTGTCTACGTTAACAATAAGCGAATGAAAGTCGGGAAAATATTTAACTAGCCCCCGATCTATTATCGTAACTGTGTTTCTGATAGAATCTGCTTCATTATATGTAGGGATGCCGACAATAATATCAAACTTACAATCGTTAATCTGCCTAATATACTTAGCGGTTGTTAAGTTATTTTTGTTCAATATATGAGACCTTGATCCTTGAAACTTCGCCATGATTAGTACCGTATCATTATCTGATTATCTTGTAAATTTTGTGTATTGGGGCAACTTAAAATAGAAAAGCCCTTCACGGTTAGCTTGTTTGGGGCTTTTCCGTGAAGGGGGCAGTTAATTACCAGAGGACAAACGGCCGATCATGTCATCAAGCTGAAGAAGGGTTCCCACCGTTTCCTTCACTTGAGGATCGGCTTCAGAGCCAGAGATGGTTGCCTCGATGGCATCCAGAATCTTCGCGTCTTCTTCGCTTACTTCATCGGGAAGCTCCGCAATGCCGGACAGCAGACGTTCCTGAATGTCCATCAGCCGGGCAAGCGAAGAAGCGCGAACCATTTCTGACACCTGTTTCTTTTTTTCAGTGATGTTCATCATGTCTAAGATCTCCTAAAAAAGCCTCTGAGCAAATCCCGGGCGGATATGTCGCCTGCTTCCCTCCGCTCGGCCGCCGCCTGGCGACCTTCGTTTTTCAAAGAATCCGTATTATCCATAGTAGTAAATTTCTGCCCTTGATTCAATATGCGCTTCCTTTCCTCCACTGCCGCTTCGGCCGCTTCTATATTAGCCCTCATAGCTGCCAGGCGTTGTTCTTCTTCTTCCAAATCAAGTAAGGATTGAGCTGTTTCTCCTTTTATTTCCAGTTTTTTCTCTAGTCCTTCTCTTACATGACTGGCCACCACTCTTTGAGTGTTAGCGGCCGCTTTGGTAACTATATCCTCCCAACTCCCGGGATTACTTTTTATCTCATCAATGGTCTGCTTGCCTATTGATTTAAAATCCTCGCCTCGTTTCTTGGCAAATTCAAGGCCTTTATATAAATCAACTCCCGCCTTAAAGAGATTTTCAAACGACAAAGATTTGCCCTCAACCCTTGCTTGCCGCATTTCTTCGTTTCTTACTTTAAGATAATTTGAAAGCTCATCCAAAGAGCTGCCGTATGTCTTTTCCTTCTTTTCGTTACCTGAAACTTGTGGTCCTTGTTCGAACATATTTCTATTATCTCTTTCTAATTTCATTCTTGCAACTATCTCTGGACTTCTATTTTGGTGGCGGTAAGGGTGGTGACGGTATATGGATTGCCGGAGCCGTAGACGGTTACCTTGTCCCCTATCCGCAGATACGACAGCGGGTTCTTATTGAGCACGGGTACGGTCCCTTCTTTGCTAACCGCCAGGACCTTGGTATCCGCCGTCAGTTTGACCATGCGCTCATAATAGACGAACTGGCCGTCTTTGACCCAGCCCGTTTTAACAGTGAGCTGGCTGCTGTCCGCATCCACTTTCGTCACCTCCGCGCCGAGGGAATATTCCTTGATGTCCAGCTTGGACGCGCAGGAAACGGCGTCATCGCAGGCGCGGTTGTTCCACCAGCGCAGTCCGTAGATGGCGACCGCTCCGGCGGCCAGAACGACCAGGTACCAAACGACGACACGTTTAATATGATGGTGCGGCACGCCTAACATTATCGGCTCTTTGGACATATATGATTAGGACCAGACGATTATTCTTGATTCCATAATGTTATTCTATCGCTTTTTGGATGAGGCCGGCAAGCTCGGAGATGTGGACACGCTTTTGCTCCATCGTATCGCGGTCGCGGACGGTAACTGTGTCGTCGTTGAGGGTGTCAAAATCGATAGTAATACACATCGGCGTGCCTATCTCATCTTGAGAGTAATATCTCTTGCCGATGTTCCCCCTGTCATCCCAGGCGACATTGAAATGCTTTCGCAGTTCCATGTACACGCCGCGGGCTTTCTCCACCAATTCCGGTTTATTTTTCAGCAGCGGAAACACAGCCGCTTTGTATGGCGCCAATTTCGAATGCAGTTTCAGAACGACTCTTTCCTTCTCCTCATTGAAAGCGTCGCAGAGAACGGCCAAAGCGATGCGGTCCACGCCAGCCGATGGCTCAATGACATAAGGCACGAATTTTTCTCCCGTGTCCGGGTCGGTGTATAAAAGGTCTTGACCGGAACCGGCCGAGTGAGCTTTCAAATCAAAGTCGGTCCGGTTGGCAATGCCCTCTATCTCTTTCCAGCCGAATGGAAATTCGTACTCAATATCGGTCGTACCTTTTGAGTAATGGGCCAATTCTTCTTTTGGCTGTTGGAATTTGCGGATGTTTTTCAGGCCGATGCTCTCGTACCATGCCATGCGGTCGGCCACCCACTTTTTAAACCATTCATCATCAGTGCCCGGCTTTACGAAATATTCCAGCTCCATCTGTTCAAACTCGCGAGTGCGAAAGATATAGTCCTTAGGATTGACCTCGTTGCGGAATGCTTTTCCTATCTGAGCGATACCGAAAGGCACTTTGACCCGCATCGTGTCTAAGACATTTTTGAAATTAACGAAGATGCCTCCGGCTGTTTCCGGGCGGAGATAAGCCACCGAGGCCGAATCCTCCACCGGTCCGACGAACGTCTTGAACATTAGATTGAACTGTCTGGCCTCGCTGAATTCTTTGCCGCCGCAATTTGGACATTTTTTATCTTCAAGAAGATCGGGCCGGAAACGCAGATGGCACTTTTTGCATTCCACCATCGGATCGGAAAATCCCAAAACATGGCCAGACGACTCCCAAGTTCTGGGGTTCATGATGATATCTGCCTTTAATCCCACAATATTGTCATTTTTTCTAACCACGTCATTCCACCAAGCGTGTTTGATATTAAATTGAAGCTCGTTCCCTAATGGGCCATAGTCATAGAAACCGCTCAAGCCGCCGTATATTTCCGAGCCGGGGAAAATAAAACCTCGGCGTTTGCAGAGAGATACTATCTTTTCTAGTTTGTTTTCAGATTTTTCAGCCATTTTGGATTTTGAGATTATTTAGAGATTAGAAATTAGGATTTAGAGATTTTCCCTACTGTTGTATTATGCCTGTCCCGCTCTGGTCAATCGTGATGTTGGTCGTAACATCAGGCGCGGAGACGACGATGGACTGCTGGGTGTAGCTGTCGGTACCGGACAAGGCCGGGTTCTGGACAACCGTCGCCGGCAGGCCGACCTGGGTCATGGACGGCTTTATCTTGACCTGGAATACCAGTTCATAGACCGCGCTCTGGGTGCCGACGCCTTGCGGCAATGTACCGATGTCCCAGATGACTTGCGAGGTGTTCTGATTGAATGTCGGTTGGGGCTGGCCGGCGGTGACGCTGGTCACGTTCTCCCAGGTCACGCCCAGAGGCAAAGTGCCGGTCAGTTTGGCGTTTGACAGGTCATTGCCCGGATTGGTCAATTTCCAGTGGACGGTTATGGCCGTCTCACTGCCGGCCTTGGGCGGCCACGGCCCTGACGAGCCGAAAGCGGCGTCATTGACGTAAGCGGTCTGATTGAATGTCGGTTGGCTGGTTATCTTGATGATGAGGTCGGAGCTGGCGCTGACTTGGTCACTATCCATCCCGCTGGGCACGTTCGGTGTAACCAGCTGGGCGGTGGCTCGGACAAACAAACTGCCCGAACCGGAAGTGCTTGGGGCCTGTTTGAGCTTGACCGAGAACTTAACCGACCCGTTCTGGCGCGGGCCAAAGGCCGTAAAAGCGGGTATAACCGTAGAGTTCCAGGTGATGGTGCCGGATGACGAATCAAAGAATCCCCCGCCGACATTAATGGTTGAAAGGTCGTACATGTTGCCGTCCAGGCGCACAGTCAGGGTCAGACCGGTCAGGGTGAAAGTGGAATTGTTTTTGTAGGTCACATCATATTGGAGCGTGTCGCTCGGGTGGGCAATATAGCCGGAAGTGTCATTGGCTTTAAGGGAAACGCCCAGGAGCGGAGAGGAGATTATCGTCGTCGCCGAAGCGGACTCATAGTCAATGTATCGGCCGTTGATCTTCCGCTGAAGCGTAACCTTGACCGGCTTTGACTGGCCCTCGCTGCCGGAGATGGTACCGGTGATGCTGATGCGCTTGCCGGCGCTCACGGCCAATGTCTGGGCTGACCAGCTGTTGTTGCCGGCGTTCGGCGACGGACTGAACTGGCGCGGAGAAAATCCGTCCGGGTAGTCAAAAAGGAAACGGATGTCGCTTATCGCGGCCGAAGATTCGTTCCGGTAATCAAGGATGTAGGCGATGGAACTGCCGGTGGTGGCCGTGGGCGGAGCGGAAAGAGTGAGCGAGACGGGCAAACTGGTGATGGTCGTGGCCCGGGTGGCGTCTTTGGCGAAGCTTGACCTTAGATTGTCGGCGTCAAAATCCAGCCGGGCCTTGGCCACCAGGATATTGCCTCTGTCCCCGATCAGAAAAGCATGGAACTCCTGCTCGCGGCTGGCCCCGGCCGGCAATGACGCCTCATCAACCGTTTCCACCCCGCTTGAATCGCTGACAACGCTGCCGTCCTTCATGATCACTGAATTATCCGGGTAAGTAAAAGTGAGCCGGACGTTGCGAAGGCCGGTGTTGGTCTGATTCTCATATTTGACCTTGTAGACCACCTCGTCGCCGACAGCGGCTTGGGTTGGGCCGTCAATGGTCAGGTTGACGCGGCTTTCGCTGAAGGAAGAGTCGCCGAACCAAAATATAAGGCCGGCAATGATGCCGAGGCCGATGGCGAAGACAATGAGCCATTTCAGAACCAATCTAGACATAATGCGAATCTACGAATGTATGCGAATGCTGCGAATTCGGGGCATTCGGATGTTATTTGTAGGTTTGGATTACTATATATTATCATTTTAGGACCTCTCTAACCAGCCGCAATGAATTAAGCGGGCCGCGGGTCAGATATTCAAAAAATACGTCTAAATTATGC
>MGKO01000013.1:12495-17442 GCA_001795695.1 Candidatus Yanofskybacteria bacterium RIFCSPLOWO2_01_FULL_49_17 | reverse complement strand
CCGCTGTATCAAAAAGGTGTTTGCCAGCTCCGTTTCGTCTATTCGGTCAAACTCATTGACCAGGCCCGTCAAAAAACCCCACAGTTTCTCGTCCTTCTCGTTTTCAAACATGATCCGGTCCAGCACTTCCATGAAAAAATTGACTGCCGCGAGGCGTTTTATGTCTGACTTCAACGTCGGATACTGCTGGACCACATGGGCCGAGGCGATAATAGGATATAATCTGCCCGGTATCATTTCAAACTCTATAAGATTGAACTGGTCCAAATGCAGTGACTGAACCGACTTGGGCCGATATATCCCGCGCGCAAGCGCGCGCGTCGCCCCCGTATCCTCGCAATAGCACGTCACCACCTGGTCGTGCTCCCCAAAATGCTGCCGTTTTATGACAATTGCTCTAGTTCGCATTATTTTTTGATGCCGAGCCAGATTTTTTTACCAGGAGCGAGCTCGGATTCTTTTTCCACGTCAAAGACGTGCCCTGAGGAGCTTGGCGATGAAGGGTTACTTACGCGTTCAAACGAACCGAGCATGGTGTCGCGCATAATCTCCTGGCCCCATTTTTCCATAGCCGCGGCAATGTCATTGTCAAAAGTGTGCCAGTGGACGGTTACTGACTCATCTATTTTGTACTTGGCTTCCTTACGCATGTCCTGAATGGTGCGGACCACTTCGCGGGCGTAGCCCTCGCGGACCAAAGCCGGCGTCAGTTCAAAATTAAAACTTATATCAGAAACGTAATGAACCGGCACATTTCCTTCCTGGTTAGTGCTTAAAACGGTCTTTTCATATTTAATCATTTTGACATTAAGCTCATCTTTTATCAGACCCTCTATATCGCGTCTAAATTTATCCTTTTGAGAAATACTGATTAATGCCAGTGGTTGGCGGACTTTTACTTGTTTTTCTTTGCGGAGAGCCAGACCGCGAGTGATGACATCGCGAGCGGACTGCATCTCGGCTTCCAGCTTTTCATCCAAATATTTCTTGACGACCTTGGGCCAATCAGCCAAGTGAACAGAATTAGCCATTAGAACTTGGCCATTAGAACTTAGACGTCTCCAGATGTCTTCGGCCATGAAAGGCGTGAATGGCGCCAGCACGCGAGCCATGTCCAACAATACTGACCGCAAAAGCGGCAAGGCCTCGCGGCGTTTGCGTGAGCGACGGACCCACCAATTGGACAGGTCTTCTATCACGAATTGTTCCAATTCTCGGCTAGCCGAAGTAATATCGTATTTATCCAGCTTTTCAGTAACGCTTGCCAGCAGACGATTGAACCGCGACAGCAGCCACTTATCCAGCTGGGTCAGTTTGCCGACCGATTCTTCCTTGTTGGCGGCGTAAAGCTCATAGAACTTGACGCAGTTCTGGAAAGTGAAGAAAAATCCTTTGAGCTTGTCGTCTATCTCCTTACCAATGACCGCCTTATCCTCGCCGATGGTCATAGAGGAAGCAAAATACCAGCGCAGTATATCTACGCCGTGCTTATTCATCATCTCGGGCACCGGCACGTAGTTGCCTTTTGATTTGGACATCTTCTGGCCTTTTTCATCCAAGGTCAGGCCGAGAGACATCACATTCTTATACGGAGCTCCTCTGCCCAGCAAAGTTGAGATGGCCAAGAGCGTGTAGAACCAGCCGCGCGTCTGGTCCACGCCCTCCACGATGAAATCGGCCGGGAATTGTTTTTTGAAGATGTCTTTGTTCTCGAACGGATAGTGCCACTGGGCGTAAGGCATCGCGCCTGAATCAAACCAGACATCAATCAGGTCCGGGATCTTGCGCATCTTTGATTTACACTTCGGACATTTGAAAATGACGTCATCAATGAACGGCCGGTGCAGGTCCAGTTCGCCGTATTCATTGCGCGGAATCTTACGCCACATTACTTCCCGCAGACGGCCAGGCGTGAAATTTTCTAAATTAGCCGAATCTTGTTCAACCTCGGCCGCAGTCAATCCTTTTCCGATGGCGTCAATGAGCCAGAGCGTATCCTGATGGCTGATGATGAGGATCTTTTTGTTCTTGTGCTTCGTCTCCAGCTCTTTCATAAAATCCATCGCCCGGACACGAACATCGTTCCAGCTTTCCCCATCAACGGGCTTGTCCTGCGGGGTTTTTCGTCTGGTTGCGCTTGAAATGGACTTTCCTTCGGCCACAATCCCTTCGCTGATGTCAACCAAACGATTGTCGGTAATGACCTCTTTGTGCAGAATGCGGGCGGCTATTTGGGCGGTTTCCTTAGTGCGGTGGAACGGCGATGTGTAGATGACGTCTATCCCTTCCAGTTTCAAAAGCTCCAGCGCCTGTTGGACGCCGGCTTTACCATCTTCGGTCAGATGATAGGTGTCGCTTTCAAGCTTGGTGCTGACAATGGCCTCGGTCATACTGCCCTCATTCCGATTGGTATAACCGTGACGCATGACATAGTAAGTATTTTTTGGTCCGACCGATAATTTTTCAAGTTCCTTGATTGACCCGACACAGATTGTATGCCCGCATCCCGCGTTTTTGGTTTTTGAATTTTCCGTATTTGTTTCGGATTTAGGATTTCGAATTTCGGATTTACCAATTTGGCACTGCCAAATTGGCAGCGGCGTTCCCCAATAACGCTCGCGGGACAAAGCCCAGTCCTTGCCTTCGCGCAACCACTGGCCGAATCGTCCCTCGCGGACATGCTCCGGTATCCAATTCACTGTTGCGTTGTTTGCTAGTAATTCTTTGTTGAGCGCCGATGTTTTGATGAACCAAGACGACTTGGCGTAATAGAGCAAAGGCGTGTTGCAACGCCAGCAGAAAGGATAGTCGTGTTCATGGGGAACGGTATTCAGTATTAAGTATTTAGTATTAAGTATTTTTATGATCAATTTTTCGGTTTCGGGGTCTTTGACATAGCGGCCGGCCAGGTCTTTGCCAACGGCTTCGGTGAACTTCCCCTGCTCATCCACGGTATGGAACTTGGGCAGGTTCAATTTCGTTCCGAGATTATAGTCGTCCTCGCCGTACATCACCGCCGTATGGACCACGCCCGTGCCGTCCTGGGTGGAAACAAAGTCTGCGTCATAGACCTTGTGGGCCGTGGGCGATTTCAGTTCGGCGATATCAAACAACGGCTTATATTCCAAACCGACCAGATCGCGACCTTTATAGCTTATAGGTGATAGCTTATAGGTAATAGCAGAACCGAAAACTTTTCCAACTAAATCTTTGGCAACAATAAGGTTCTCGCCATTTTGCTCAACCACGACATAATCAATATCTTTCCCCACTGCTAAAGCGACGTTGCCCGGCAAGGTCCAAGGGGTCGTGGTCCACGCTAGTATATATACTAGCGAATTTTTAATTTCTAATTTTAAATTTTTATTTAATAATTCAAAATTAATAATTTTGAATTTGACGATGACTGATGTATCCGTTACTCGTTTGTATCCCAGAGAAACTTCATGAGCGGACAAAGGCGTGCCGCAACGGACGCAGAAAGGCACGACCTTGTGCGCCTTGTAGAGCAGTTCCTTTTTCCAGAACTCGGCCAGGATGTTCCAGACCGATTCGGTGTAGTTCGTCTCATAAGTGATATAGGGATGCTTCATGTCCAACCAAAAACCCATCCGGCGGGACATCTCCTCCCATTGACCTTTATATTTCAAGGTGCTCTCGCGGCATTTGCGGTTGAACTTGGCAATACCGAACTCCTCGATCTGCTTTTTGTTATTGAAGCCAAGCTCCTTTTCAACTTCTATCTCCACCGGCAGGCCGTGGGTGTCCCAGCCGGCTTTGCGCAGAACAAAAAAGCCGCGCATGGTCTTGTAGCGGCCGTAGAGGTCCTTATAGATACGGGTCAAAAAATGGCCGACGTGGGGCTGGCCGTTGGCCGTGGGCGGACCCTCCCAAAAAACAAAGCGCTTGCCTTTCCGGGTTTTTTCAAGAGATTTCTCAAAAATATCTTGCTCTTTCCAAAAATGAGCTATGTCCTGCTCAACCTTCTTGAAGTCATACATTGTCTATTCATCATAGCATTTTAAGCCATTTTTTCAATTTATATGTATGCCCGTGCTTAAGGAGCCCTAAATAAGAAGCAACGGCTTCCGGTTTATCATTATTCCTAAGTTTTCTAATTATCCTTCGTTCAGTGGTCTTTCTTAATACCCTATGCTTTGGAAAATGGACCCAGCCCAGAAAGTCAGTGCCCGAAAATATCGTCCTAATTGATATTTTATCGGGATGTATCTCTAGCTTAAGTTCGGACGAAAGAAAATCGGCAAGCTTGGGAAGCAATTCTTCAAGCCACATCTTATCGTCGGATAAAATCACAAAGTCATCGGCGTAGCGGATATAATGCTTGGTTTTCATATGATGTTTAATCCATTGGTCAAATTCGTTCATGTATATGTTCACAAATAATTGGGAGGTCAAATTACCAAGCGGCAATCCTCTGCCTGGCCCGCTGGAAAAACTATCAACTATATTTTTCAGAAGTCCCGCAATTTCTTTATCAGAAATATACTTATCCAGAATACTAAGTAACGTGTTATGGTCTATATTTTCAAAGAATTTCCGGATATCACACTTCAATACCCAACAAGTCTGCGTGTCATTCTTGCTTACCTTCAAAAAGAACGTCCGGAATCTCCGTATCGCTTTATGCCCCGCCTTATCTATCCGGCAGGAGAACGAATCAGAGATGAAAGTTCGATTAAAGAACGGATAGAGAATTCTATAGACGGCGTGATGGAGTAATCTGTCGCGTACTGAAGATTTATGTATCTGTCGTGGCTTAGGGTCATTGATACGAAACGCTTGATATGGCCCGTGCCGGTAGGTATGATTGATGAGGTCGTAATGCAGTGACAAAATATTCTCCATCAAATCCAATGAAAACTCATTAACATCCAGCTTGCCCCGCTTGCCGTTTAGAAATTCTTTCCACGCCAACAATAAATTATC
>MGKO01000013.1:0-12487 GCA_001795695.1 Candidatus Yanofskybacteria bacterium RIFCSPLOWO2_01_FULL_49_17 | reverse complement strand
CCCCCCCCCACGGTTCCCCGTCCATCGTTCAGAAGCTCATCGTCGCGTATAAACTTTGGCATAGTTATTGGATTGAATTTGATAAGATATCCCGTTACGGCATCGGGCTTCGCATCGATGGTCTTTTTGTGGAAACGATAGAAAATATTTTTAGGGCAAGCTATAAAAACGGCGAGCAGAAAATAATCTTTTTGGAAAAAGCATCCAGTTCTTTTGATGCTCTTAAATTCCTGCTTCAGGTCGCTTGGGAAACAGAAATTATCCAAACAAAAAGATATATCGCGCTATCAGAAAAACTATCGGAAATCGGCAGGATGCTCGGCGGCTGGCATAAGAAAACAACGGCCCCGCATATTGGCGGGGCGACTGAACAGAGATAATTTCGAGACAGCACCTGGTTGCCGGCATTCCACTCGTTCTGGTTGTCGACCGAGTTGGCGTTCACGTTCCAGCCCTCGTTGAACGAGTTCCAGTTCGCGTTCACGGCCCAGTAACTGTACGAGGCGCCATCTTTATCACTGTGGTTTGAGTACTCTCGCCACTGTATAGTATTTGGCATCTCTATGCCCTAGCGCCCCGCACCAAGTTTCTCTGTTTTTAGGCTCCGAGAGCAACAATTATGCGCGCCTGGAATTCGGCCGTCAGAAGCACTAGAGCGATTCTTGGGCTGGCTAAAGCACGGCCAAGAAACTTCGCCCAGAACCGCCGACAGATTCGCCTAATATCCAATCTTACTTTATCAAAATAAAAAAGGTCCGGCAATGGTTGACAACCACTACCGGACCAAGAACCAAGCGACCAAGGGAACAAATCCCTAAGCCGCCAACTTGCGAGACAGCACCTGGCTGCCGGCACGCCACTCGTCCTGGCCGTCGACCGAGTCGGCGCCCACGCTCCAGCCCTCGTCGAACGAGCGCCAGCCCGCGTCCACGGCCCAGACGTTTCCATCGTTGCCGACGATGTACGCGATGAACCAGGTGCCGTCTTTCGGCAGGACCTTGAGCATCTCGTAGAACTGGCCCAGGGTGATGACATGGCCATCGCCCAGTTCAGTCCGGATCGGCGCGTCCAGCGAGTTTTTCAGCAGCTTGCTGACCGAGATGGTCGCCGCCGAGACGGGGGCTTCCACGAGGTTCAAGAACAACTTTTTGAAGTTGCCCCCGAAATCGCAGAACTTCACCTCGCTATTGCTCTTGGTGAATTTCTCCGCCGCCTTGAACTCCGAGATGGGGCCGAGGGCGACGTCGCGCAGGTGCTTGAACAAGCCGCTGACCTTCTTGAGCCAGAGCTTGAACTCTTCAAAGCGCGCTTCGCCGTTCGGACCAGAGCACTGATCCATCAGTTCGCCGAGCGGTCCCTTCAGAGCAGAGACATCAATGGACATACAACCTCCTTGGGTTGTGCCAGCGGACCACCGAAATGGCAGTCATAGCGATAAATAGCCGAAGTTCAGCAACTTATCGCTATGACTGATTGCAAGTCCAATAATTAAGGTGCTATCTGACTTACCCTTATATTATACTCCTTTTAATCCTAAATGTCAAATCCTTTCAAGTGTTTGGATGCCGAGCAAGTTGAGGCCTTGTTTGAGGGTGCGGGCGACGGTAGAGATGAGGGTAAGCCGGGCGACTTTGCGGGCGGCGTTGTCGTCGTCCAAGACGTGGACCAGTTCGTAAAACTGGTTAGCGGTGGCGGAGAGGTCATACAGATATAGCGCCAACGCGTTGAGAGTATAGAACTCGGCGCATTTGGCGATAGCATCAGGGAAATCTAAGAGCTGTTTCATCAGCGCCCTTTCGGTTGGTTCAGTCAGTAGTTTTAAATTTTCAGGATTTGTTTCGGATTTCGTGTTTAGAATTTCGGATTTCTTCAATATACTTACTAATCTTGAGTAAGTATATTGAAGGTATGGTCCGCTGTTGCCGGACAAATCCAGCATCGCTTTCCAATCAAAGGCAATGTCCGAGTAGGGATGCTGTTTCAGGTCGTTATATTTCAAAGCGCCGATGCCTACCACATGGGAAATATCATGGACCTGCCGTTCATCCAGTTCCGGGTTCTTTTGTTTGACCACTGTGCCGGCCAGAGCGGTTATTTTTTCTATCACGTCCTGAAGCGGGACCACTTTCCCCTCTCGGGTGGCCAGTTTTTTGCCGTCCTCGCCCAAGACCATGCCAAACTTTACATGTACTAAATAGGCAGTATTTATTTTGAGATCATGAGCAATCGCAAACAATTGTTCAAAATGCAGGGCCTGCTGATTGGCAACCACATACATCAACGTATCAGGATTATATTCCTTCAAACGATCCTTCATGGAAGCTAAATCTCGCGTCAAATAAAGCGTCGCCCTGTCTGATTTTCTCAAAAGGCCTAGCGGCAGATTGTATTTATCAAGGTCAAAAATCAGCGCGCCTTCGCTCTCTTTTATCTTTCCCGCCCTTTCCAGTTCTTCAATCAGCGACCCTAATTGTGGGTCGTAATCTGACTCGCCTTTATATACATCAAAATCGTGGATTTCGAGAATTTGGTAGGTTGTTTTTATTTCCCGCAGAGAAACATCGCGGAATTTTTTCCAGAGCTCTTTGTTCTCTGCGTCGCCTTCTTCCAACTTTTTAAATTCTTTCTGACCCTCCTCCTCCGGCAAGTCCTTGCCGGCCCGCACATACCAGTCCAGCATGTCGGCCATGGTCACGTCCTCGAGCGCTTGCCCTGAGCCTGCCGAAGGGCCCCATTTTTTATATCCGGCGAGCACTTTGCCAAATTGCGTTCCCCAATCGCCAATATAGTTCCAGCGGATAGTTTTGTATCCCAAAGCTTCGTATATGTTTGCCAGAGCGTCGCCGATTATCGTGGAACGGAGGTGGCCGATGTGCATCGGCTTGGCGATATTCGGCGAGGAATACTCCACGATAATTGTTTTCCCCTTACCCTCATCGCTTTGTCCGTATCTATCATCCTTTGATATTTCCGAAAGTTGATTTTGCAGAAATCCGGGCTTCAGGAAAAAATTCAGATAGCCGTTAGACAGAGCTTTGATATCGCAAGTATCGGCCAGTCCCGGCTCAATTTGTGACTTTATCTGCTCGGCGACCTCCGCCGGTTTCTTGCCCTGCTCTTTGGCCAATACGAAAGCGATGTTGGTTGAGTAGTCGCCCAGCTTGGCGTCTGGCGGCATCAAAATATCAGCCGTTCGGCCGGCCGCTTTGCTCACAATCTCTTGAAGTTTCCGCCTTATCATCACTTAGATTCTAACACGAATCGCCACGGTTTGTCCTTATATTCCTTGGCATAATCCACGCCGATGCGAGGTGTTTGCTTAATCTTTTTCATTTGTTCACTGTGATCTTCCACCCAAAGTTTGCTACTCGTAGCCAGATCTATTCCATTTAATAATTGATTTATTTTGAGTTCTCTACACAGCTTGCCTGGTCCGTTCATTTTTAATTTTGAGTTGTCATTTTGATTTTTGACTTTTACATTTTGAATTTCTTCCGTCGCCCGTATCAATACGGCGGATGGAAACCCGTCCCTGCCGGTTACAATATTGAAACAATGGTACATACCGTATACCAGATATACATATGAATAGCCGGCCGGGCCGAACATAACGGCCGTTCGGGGCGTTCTGCCTTTGGACGCGTGGGAGGCCAGGTCCTTCGGGCCATGATAGGCCTCGGTCTCGGTAATTTTGGCCGATATGACTTTATCTCCAATTTTCCTGACCAAATATTTACCGAGTAGTTCCTTGGCAACGATAAGCGTATTCCTTTCAAAAAATGGTTTCTTCAATCTCATGGTATAATCCTAATATACAAATGAATCCGAATACTACAAATAAAAACCCCAAGATACTTTACAAAAAGCTCTCATATCAGATATGTGGGATATGTTACAACGTCCACAATGAGCTTGGCAGATTTAGAAATGAGAAGCAATATTCAGATGCTATAGAACAAAAACTGAAAGAAAATGGTATACACTATAAACGAGAATATTCCTTAAACGAGAATATTCCTTAGAGATTAGTTTCCCGGGAGAATCAGCAAGGAGAAGTATCGTTGACTTTCTAATTGATGAATCTATCATACTAGACCTTAAAGCTAAGAGATCAGTGTCTAAAGGTGATTATTTCCAAATGAGAAGATATTTAGTATCATCAAATAAGGAGCTAGGTATTATCGTTAATTTTAGACAGAAACATCTAGCCCCCAAAAGAGTCCTGAATGGCCAGTATTTGTAGCATTAGGATATAATTTGTAGTATTCGTATTATGAACGCATCTACCGATTACGATAAATTACCAATTGAGGCGGTCAAGAAGGTCTCGCCGGCGGTGGTGAGCATAGTCATATCAAAATATCTTAAAGACCTGCGAAAGAGCGCCCCTTTTGCTTTTCCTTTCTCGCCTTTCGGCAATCCTCTGGCGCCCCATGAGGAACCGGGCCTGGAGAAAGAAAAGGTCAACGTCGGCGGCGGTTCCGGATTCATCGTCCACCCGGACGGCATGATATTGACCAATAAACACGTCGTCTTTGACCCTGACGCCGAATACACGGTCATCACCACCGAGGGCGATGAGTATCCGGCCCGCGTCGTCGCCCGCGACCCCGTCACTGATATCGCGGTCGTCAAAGTTGACCCGCCAGCTGACGGACCCGGACTGCCGACCGTTCAGCTCGGCAATTCCAAAAAAATTGAGATAGGCCAGACGGTGATGGCCATCGGCAATGCCTTAGGCATGTTCAAGAACAGCGTTTCCCGGGGCATCATCTCCGGCATGTCGCGTTCCATCTCGGCCGCTTTGGGAACTGGCGGAGAGACGGAGCACCTCCGGGGCATGCTCCAAACCGACGTCGCCATCAATCAAGGCAACTCCGGCGGCCCGCTCATCAATATGGACGGCGAAGCCGTTGGCATCAATACGGCCATCATCTACGGCGCCCAGAACATCGGTTTCGCCATTCCCATCAACTGGGCCAAGCAGGACCTGGAGGACATCATCAGATACGGACGCATCGTGAAGCCATTTCTGGGCATCACCTGCCTGGCTTTGAACAAAAAGATACAAAATCAATATAAACTGCCTCGGGTCGCGGGTTCGCTGGTGATGCGCAACGCTCATCAGCCCAACTCGGTAGCCGTCATGCTCGGCTCGCCCGCCGACCGGGCCGGCCTCAAAGAGAACGACATCATCACCCACCTCAACGGCCAGGAGCTGGCCGAGGACGAGGAATTGGTGGATGAGCTTCAAAAGCTCAAAGTCGGAGACCAGGTGGAGCTCACCGTCCTCCGCAAAGACCAGGAGTTGAAAGTAAAGACCACTCTGGAAGAACGCAAATAGAATTGAAAAACCCGCTAATGGCGGGTTTTTCAATTCTGGGTTAGTATTTATCCATATGCCAGATTACGCGGACAATCCGAAAGCGAATTTTGATTATGAGATCCTGGAAACGCTGGAGGCGGGTTTGGTATTGAAAGGGTTTGAGGTCAAGGCCATCAAGACCGGCAAGGCCTCCATCAAGGGTTCGTATGTGAAAATCGTAAACGGCCGGCCGGAACTTATCGGCGCCACCGTCTCGCCCTATCAGCCCGGCAATACGCCCAAGGACTACGACCCCCAGCGTACCCGAGCTGTCCTGCTTTCAAAAAAACAGATAGCCACCCTCATCGGCTTGTCGCAATCGCAAGGTCTGACCCTGGTGCCGCTAAAGCTCTACGGTGTGCACAACAAGGTAAAACTCCTCATCGGCATCGCCCGCGGAAAGCGTAAATATGACAAACGAGAATCCATCAAGAAAAAGGATGTCGCTCGTGCTCGCCAGCGCGGCAGGGAAGAATAAAAAATCGTGGCATGCCACGATTTTTTATTCTGGTGGAGACGCTGAGAGTTGAACCCAGATCAGATGTTTCGCCGAAACGACGTCTACTAAGATATCCGGTTTGGTGTTTCACCGGCGCGTATAAAACCGAAAAAATAAACGCCGGCTAGTTCCTGCCAATATTCAGCGAAAGTTGGAGAAACCACAACCTCGCCAGAGCTCGCTAATGACACCCTGTATTCCCCTAGCGAACATCGGGGCAAGATGCGCCTTCAGCTGTTAAGCGAAAGCGTAATTGGCGTTTTGATTGCCAGTTATATGTTTGGTCGGATGTTTTAAGCGGTTAACGGCCATCCGCTCCTAGCATCGTTTTGGATAAGAACATCTTCGAAGCCCGTCGTCCCCATGACAATATACTACCATGGAATAAGACGAAAATCAATCTTAAAAATTACAGCGCTGCTTTTCTTTTTTTAAAGAGTGTGCTAGAATTTCCAGGTCCATTTGATAAAACCCCTACGCACCAACAATCAGATACGCGTGCCCGAGGTCCAGGTCATTGATGAGCTGGGCAAACAGCTCGGAACGATGGCTACGGCCAAAGCTCTGACTTTGGCCAAAGAAGCCGATTTAGACCTTGTCGAAGTAGGCCCGAACGTTCAGCCGCCCATCACCAAGATAATGGACTACGGCAAGTACATCTATCAGAAAGAGCGACAAGAAAAGAAATCGGGCGGCGCCAAGAAACAGCGCATTGAGCAAAAGACAGTCAGGGTCGGTTTCAAGACCGGCGCTCATGACCTGGCATTCAAAGCCGGCCAAGTCGGCCAATTTCTGAAGGAGGGTTATATCGTCAAAGTAGAGCTTACCCTCCGCGGACGAGAAAAAGGACTAGCCGAGATGGGCCGCAAGAAGCTGGAACAATTTTTAACGCATATCAAAGAGGAATACTCCGTCCAGGAGCCGCCCAAACGCGGACCCTACGGATGGCTAGTAACAATTAAAAGTGTAAAGTGAAAAATGCAAAATGACAGTTCAAAATTAAAAGTTCTGTATTCCATAATTTTTAATTTTGATTTTTAATCTTTAAATTTACTATGACTCACTCCGGCAAAACCAAAAAAGCCCTGCTAAAAAGAATAAAGATTACGGCATCAGGCAAGATCCTTAAGCGGCATCCGGGCCAGAACCATTTCAACGCCAAAGATTCGGGCAACCGCGGCCGGGCCAAGCATGGCGACATAGTGGCGCCGAAAGAGCTGTTGGATAAGTCAAAGGCCTTAATATTTAACTGATCACCCACGAACGAAGTGAGTGGTTATAAGAAGTTACCCTCTCTTTCAAGAATTCTTGAAAGAGGGGATGGCAAGTTTACAACTATTCGCTACGCTCATAGGTAAACATCCCATGACAAGAGTAAAAAGGGGCGTGCAGGCCTCCAGAAAAAGAAAGAGATTACTGAAACATACTAAGGGTTTTATGTGGACCAGAAAGTCCAAGGAGCGGCAGGCCCGCGAGGCCTTACTGCACGCCTGGACTTTTCAATTCGCCGACCGCAAAAAGAAAAAGCGCGAGTTCCGCAAGCTCTGGACCATCAAGCTTAACGCCGCCGCCCGCCAAAACGGCACTACCTACTCCAAGCTCATCAACCGGTTTCTGAAGGCCGGCATCCGGTTGGACCGCAAAGTGCTGGCCGACATTGCCGAGCACGAACCGGAAGTGTTCTCAAAGATAGTTTCTGCCGCCAAATAACCCAAATCAAAAGGTCCCGCAACGCGAGGCCTTTTGATTTTACTAGATTTAGTTCCCGGACATCTCCGAGCCGGAATTGCCCTGGTCGGATATATCGCCGCTGACATTGCAGCTTTTAACCGTCGTTCGGAACGCGCTCCAAGCGTCTTTCTGGCCGGACTTCCAAGTTTTAGAAGCTGCCCTCGTGCTTGACTTAAAAGCATCCCAAGCTGACTTTAGGGCCGACTTTATTTCAGCGTTGCTGGACTTAGTATAGGCGTTAGCCAACGCGCTGGCCCTAGTCGAGTACGCTGATTGTATAGCGCTGTCGTGCGCTGAGACCGCTTTCTGGATGGCCGCTTCGCGGGTAGCAACCGCTGTCGCCACGCAGGAAATGTTCGGCGTCGGACGAGGAGTTTTGCTTGGCCGAGGCGAAACGCTGGCTGAAACCTTTGGCGACCTGACTGGCGGCAACGTCGAGGGTTTTCCCTCTTGAGCGAATACCGCTACGGCTCCCAGAGCTATCGCACCAACAACCGCCCAACTGACAATTTTTTGGTGTTTCATATTTATTCCATTATACCTAAAACAAAAGGGGTATTATCAACATTGCAGCCCCAAGGAGAGTCGAACTCCTCTTCTTAGGTTGAAAACCTAATGTCCTGACCGATAGACGATGGGGCCATCCTTCGCTAAAGCTTCGGCTTGGCGAAGCCAAATAGCTTTCAAATTATCGCATAAAAATTGAAAAACGGCAACAAAAATGCTAGATTTTACGGACTATGACGGTATTAGGCATAGAAACTTCATGTGATGAAACTGCTATTGCGGTCCTTGACATCAAGGATATGGAGCATGTTTCGGTTCGGGCCAATGTCGTCTCTTCCCAGATAGCATTGCACGCGAAATTTGGCGGCGTGGTGCCGAACTTAGCCGCCCGCGAACATGCCAACAATATCGGCCACGTCCTAGAGGCCGCTTTGAAAGAAGCGAAAATATCGGACATCGGGAAAAAGGTGGACCTCATCGCCGTCACCCGCGGACCTGGTCTTGGGCCGGCTTTGCTGGTCGGCATCGCCTTTGCCAAGGCCCTGGCCTGGAAATATGACAAGCCGTTGGTGGGCGCGGACCACATGAGAGCGCACGTTTACTCAAATTGGCTACCGGATTCAGCTGGCAAGCTTATAAGCTTACAAGCTAGTAAGCGCTTTCCGATCTTGAATCTGATAGTTTCCGGCGGACACACGGAACTGGTGTTGATGGACGGCTATGAGAACTTCAAACTTATCGGAGAGACGATGGACGATGCTGTGGGCGAGGCATTTGACAAGGTGGCGCGGCTGCTGGGCCTCGGCTACCCAGGAGGACCAGCCATTTCTCGCCGAGCCGAGAAATGGAAATCCGAAGCACGCCTTCGCCCCGAGCTCAGGCCGAGGGGAAATCCGAAATTCAAAATAAAATTTCCGAGGCCGATGGAAAAATCCAAAAACTACAATTTTTCTTTTTCGGGACTCAAGACCGCCGTGCTGTACAAAATACAAGACCTGAAGGAAGCAGGCATTGAAATAACTGACGACATAAAAGACCAGCTATGTTTCGAGTTTCAAAGGTCGGCCGTTGACGTTCTGGTCCAAAAGACGATCCGGGCCGCGCAAGAACATGGCGCAAAGACAATACTGCTGTCCGGCGGCGTTTCCGCCAATTCCTTGCTGCGAACCGAGTTGTCCAAAGCCGCCGCTGATTCCGGTCTTGCTTACGGTCAGCCGCTGTTAACATATACCGGCGACAACGCGGCCATGATAGGCCTGGCCGGTTATGCCGCCCAAAAATACGGGAAGGCCGATACGGATTGGCAGAGCGTGGACATGGATGCAAATCTATTCATAGCGACTAGCAACTAGTGGCTAGTGGCTAGTGGCTGATATATACTAATGATAATAGAATGGAGTTGCCTAAAAACTATAATCATTTAGAAACAGAGGGCAGGATATACAAACTCTGGGAAGAGAGCGGTTTTTTTAATCCCGACAACCTGCCCCTTCGGCGGGCTCAGGGTAAGCCGGCTAAAACTTTTTCAATCGTCCTGCCGCCGCCGAATGTGACCGGCATACTCCACATGGGCAGCGCGTTGATGCTGGCCTTGGAAGACATTATGATCCGCTACCAGCGCATGAGGGGTAAGCGTGCCCTATGGCTGCCGGGAACTGATTCAGCCGCCATCGCCACCCAAGCCCGAGTCGAAAAAGACATCCATAAAAAAGAAGGCGAGAACCGCCATGATTTGGGCCGAGAGGAGCTTTTGAAAAGAATCGATAAATTCGTGGAGGAGAATAAGGCCACTATATTAAGCCAGATAAGAGCGATGGGCGCTTCGGTGGACTGGAGCCGTTACGCCTATACGATGGATGAGAAAAGATACAAAGCGGTTATGACCGCTTTTGTCCGGATGTATGAAGCGGACCTTATCTACCGGGGCAACCGGGTCGTAAACTGGGACCCCAAAGGTCAGACCACCATCTCCGACGATGAGATTGTCTATGAGGAACGCCCGGCCAAGCTTTACACATTCCGTTACGGCAAGGACTTCCCTATCCCCATCGCCACCACCCGTCCGGAAACAAAGCTCGGCGACACCGGTGTTGCCGTTCACCCTGAGGGGAAGTATAAAAAATATATCGGTCAGGAATTTAACCTTGAATTCTGCGGCGAAAAACTGAATATCAAGATCGTCGGAGACGAAAGCGTGGACCAAGAGTTCGGCACCGGTGCCGTCGGCCTGACGCCGGCCCATAGCATGATCGACTGGGAGATCGGCCAGCGACACGGCTTGGCCGTTAAGCAGATCATCAATGAGTACGCTAGGATGACCGTCGACGGCGAAATGAAAGACAAAAAAACAACTGAAGCTCGAGAAATCGTGATTGATTGGCTCAAAAAACAAGGGCTGCTGGAAAAAGAGGAGAGTATCACCCAAAATGTGGCCACTGCCGAACGCACCGGCGGTATTGTTGAGCCGTTGCCGAAGTTGCAGTGGTTCATTACTGTCAATAAAGAAATAGGAGGCCGCGGAAAAACTCTCAAGGACCTGATGCGAGAACCGGTCGCCAACGGCGATATCCGCATCATCCCCGAGCACTACTCAAAAACCTATTTCCATTGGATAGATAATTTGCGCGACTGGTGCATCTCGCGGCAAATATGGTTCGGACACCGCATTCCGATCTGGTACAAGGGAGATGAAATTTACTGCGGAGTTGAGGCACCGAAAGACGATGGCCCCGCCCCCCTGCCTGACCGGCAGGCAGGCGCTAAAGCTTCGGCGGGCAAGTGGGAGCAAGACCCCGACGTGCTTGATACCTGGTTTTCCTCGGCTCTTTGGACCTTTTCTACTTTGGGCTGGCCTGAAAAAACTGCCGATCTTAAGACCTATCATCCGACGGACATTCTTGAGACCGGATACGACATTCTGTTTTTCTGGGTGGCTCGAATGATAATGATGAGCGAATTCCATTTACAGCAGGTCCCTTTTCGTACGGTATATCTGCATGGATTGGTCCGAGATGAGAAGGGACAAAAGATATCTAAGTCGCTCGGGAATAATATTGACCCGCTTGAAATGATGAGAAAATACGGAGCCGATGCCGTCCGGGTATCTCTTATCGCGGGCACGGCAGCCGGCACGGACATCAAAATATCCGAACACAAGATAAGGGGCTACCGCAATTTTTCCAACAAGATATGGAATACCGCCCGATTTGTGCTGATGAGCACGGATAATGTAAATATGGAAGCCGAACTCACAGCTGAAGACAGAATGATCATGGACGAATTGGGTGCGCTGTCAGTCGAGGTAACCAAAGATATAGAAGAATACAGATTCTATCTCGCCGCCGAGAAACTTTATCACTATGTATGGCACACCTTTGCTGATAAGATACTTGAGGAGGCAAAGGTTAAACTTGCCGGCAAGGACGCAAAAGTAAAGGCCTCCGCCCAACGGATGCTGATGGAAGTTCTTGCGACTTGCCTTAAATTACTTCATCCCTTCATGCCCTTCGTGACCGAAGAGTTATACGGCAAATTACCTCTTTCCGGCAAAAAAATGCTCATGATAGAGTCCTGGCCCACCTAAGTTTTTGCGAAGCAAAAGTTTGGCGGGTATAATGGAAGGGTGCCTCTCTCCACCGAAACCATTTTAGTCATCTCCGGCGTTCTGCCAAGCTTGGTCTGGCTTTCTTACTTTTTGAAGCGCGACCCCCATCCGGAGCCGCGCTCCCTCCTGACCAAGACCTTTTTGATGGGCATCATCTTGTCCCCCATCGCTATCCTGCTCCAGCTCGGTTTCATCCAGTTATCGGTCTTTACCGGGTCGACCGTCCTTGCCGCCAATACGCCGGCCTTTTTTCTTTGGGCCGCCCTGATAGAGGAATTGGTTAAGTTCTATGCCGTCTGGGTCATCGTCCTGAAAAATCCTTCCTTTGACGAGCCGGTGGACGCGATGATATACATGATAACCGCCGGGCTGGGCTTCGCGGCCATTGAGAACATCTTGGTCCTTTTCCGGACCATTCCCGACGGCGCCGGCGCCACCGTGGCCGTCTGGGGCTTGAGATTTGTCGGCGCCACCCTTTTGCATGCCTTGTCCAGCGCCCTGGTCGGATATTTCCTGGCCTTATCCTGGTTCTTCCAGGAGCACCGGAAGAAATTGCTGGTGATGGGTCTGTCACTAGCTACCCTTTTTCATTTTGCTTTCAACCTCTTTCTCTCCTCAATGGGCAGCAAAGCAAGCGGTTTGAGCTACGCAACCGGCCTTCTTTTGGTCATGGCATTCCTTGTTTCTATCTTATTTGTTAAAATAAAGCAGAGACACCGGTTGGCTAAATCTCTAATTCCTAATACCTAATTTCTAATGATGGAAGAACTTCTTGATGACA
>MGKO01000012.1 GCA_001795695.1 Candidatus Yanofskybacteria bacterium RIFCSPLOWO2_01_FULL_49_17 | reverse complement strand
GGAGATTTGGATGCCATACAAACAAGGATATTCCGTTTTTGGAATGAGAAGTTTTGAATTTCCCCTTGGAAGCGGCAATATCAGTGTTTGGCCGCAACTTTTATGGGACTTTCTTAACGTCCACAGTACGGATACAACAGTTTTGGCTTTGCTGTTTGGGATCTTGTTCTCAACAAAGTCAACCCCGCAAACGTCAAAAAGTTATAAACTTATTCTAATCGGCGCAGTAATATTTACGGCGTTTTTGATGCTTGGACATTTTTCGTTTTTATTTTTTAACATAGACCCGACCAGTGGATATTATTCCAGATTTACCAGAATGGAACTGCTTAGCCAATGGTGGTTTCAGTGGGATTTTTGGTCCGAACTGGTAATTTTAATAGGCGTGTTGCGGCTGCTTTTTAAGGGCAAGGTGGTGAAATAATTTTATGCGTTTCGAAAAGGGCTTTGTTGTCCCGATAATCATACTTGTCCTTGGATTAGCAATAGCCTTGAGCGGCAGTTTGTTAATTTATCTAAATCAGAAAACTGAATCGGAAACTTCTTTGGATGAACAGAAATCAAATTCCGAAAAATGTCCGGATGGAATTTTGCGTTCTGTTGGACAAAATACCGCTGTCGTGGTATTTTATTCTCTGTTTTTGGAGGGGAATATGAAGAAGTTGTCCGAGCGCGATATCGGGGAATTGCCCCTGAAATCGCTTAATTTCGTTCAGCCCGGCGATCGGTTCATTGGCCAGACAAGGTGTCAGCGGATGACAACGCGCCGGTTCAGTGGTGTCCAGATCTTTGAAGCATACGAGCGGCCTTGGGACGGATTCCAATTCCGGGTCCGCAGAACAGGGGCGAGAGATGAACATTCCAAAGGATAAGAAGTACCCGGTGGACGCGGTCCAATGCGACGATTGCGGCGGATTCGGTTGCGCGACCTGCTACGACAGAGGGTGGCTCCTCTACGGCCATCCGAAAGGTCGGACGTGTGCTCGGGAAGGATGCAATACGCCGCTTCCTCCGAACCAGTACGCGGTCTATTGCACAAATGAGTGCGCTCATCTCGACGCGTAACGCGTCTTGGTCAAATAACCGGCCGGGTCCGCCACAGGCGATACCCGACCGGTTTCTTGTTTATATCCGCAGGTGTTATCATTAATGAGATGGGGATTTCAGACATATTGACCAATAAGCCGGTGCTGGTAGGTCTGCATCTGGTTTTTGCCATTTTAGGCATTGATTTTTTCTTGTGGCTGGCCGGCGAGATAATTGCCAACCCGGCCCGTCGGACCAGGATGCGCCTAGTCGCTGTTTTAGGTGTAATCAGTTTTATCGGAAGCTGGGTGGTAGGTGGCTATTATTACGTCAAATTTTACGGCAGTTTGGTGAAGCCGGTGATACAGGCCGGCGCCGCCCCCTGGGCCCACGCCATCGCTATGGAGGCCAAGGAGCATATCTTTTTATTCATCATCCCGCTGGCGCTGACGGCGACCTTTTTGTCTTTTTTGAAAAAGGAACAACTTGAAAACTACGGTCTTAAAAATGTTTTTCTGATACTGACCCTGCTTGTTGTCGCCATTGCCTTGTCTCTGGGATTGATGGGCTACATAATTTCAGCGGCCGCCCGGTGGGCATAATATGTTAAGAATCATTTATTCATCTTCAGTCGGAGCGACTATAGCGGTGATCTTTATCGCGGTCATTACGATATGGGCGGAACTTTCCCCAGCCCTTAAAGCCGCTCTTAAAACCTTATCCGGCCATCACTGGCTGACCAAAAGCATCGCCATTGTCATCGTTTACATTTTAGTTTCATTTCTCGTTCATCTTTTTGTCCGGGATCCTTCAGTTGTCAAAGTTCGTCGTAGCTTATACATGCTCATCAGTACGACCGTCTTGGCCGGAATCGCTATTTTGGGATTTTTCGTCTGGCATTATTTGCAATAAAGATAACCTCTTTCTAGCGGCTGATGACTAACGGCTATTTAAAAATTGATGGCCATGAAGTTACGGTTACCAACCGGGACAAGGTTTATTTTCCCGGAGAGGGTATCACCAAAGGAGATATCATTGACTACTATTGGTCTGTCGCCTCGCTCATCCTGCCGTATCTGAAAGACCGGCCGGAAAATCTGAACCGGCATCCCGACGGCATTGACGGCGAGAGTTTTTACCAGAAGGACGTTGACCACGAGGGACCGGACTGGGTCCGGACGGTCGGCATCCATTCCGAGTCAACCGGCAAAACGGTACGCTATCTGGTTTGCGACGATGAGGCCGCTTTGGTCTATATAGCCAATCTGGGCTGTATAGAAATAAACCCGTGGAACTCTCGGGTTGACAAGCTGGACAAACCGGACTATCTGATCGTGGAACTGGACCCGCAGAATATTGATTTTTCCGATGTCATCAAAACGGCCCAGGAGGTCAGAAAAATTTTTGAGGAGCTGGAGATTGAAAGCTATTGTAAAACATCTGGCAAGAGGGGGCTACATATTTTCGTGCCAACCGGGGCGAAATACGCGTATGAAACAGTGCGCGATATTGCCGAGCTGATAGCCAAGGAGGTCAACCGTCGCCTGCCGGAGATAACTTCAGTCGTTCGCGACCCGGCCAAGCGCAAGAGATTGGTCTATGTTGATTATCTCCAGAACAGCAAAGGCCAGACCCTGGCCGCGCCGTACTCGGCACGGCCGGTTCTGGGCGCGACCGTCTCCACGCCCCTGGAATGGTCCGAAGTCCGCGTGGGCCTGGACCCTAAAAAATTCACAATTAAAAATATCCTGAAACGGGTGGACAAAAAAGGGGACCTCTGGCAACCGGTCCTGGGCAAAGGCATCAATCTGGATAAGATATCAAGTAGATTAGAGCGGCTATAACGCCGGCCATGTTGGCCAAAAGGTCACGAATTGAATCAGGGTCAAAAAGCGTCCCGAAAAATCCGAAATGGAAATAGCTGGCGAAGAAGTATTCGATGTATTCCCAGGCGACGCCGGATGCCATTACAATGACCGCCGTCAGTAATGCCATGGTTATGACCGGCTTTCCTGATCTGATTCGCAAAAGCCGGGCGCCGAAATACACCATCAGGGCCGGGAAAACAAAGTGAACCAGCTTGTCGTAGTCAAAGCCGTATTTGTAAAGTCCCCAGGCACCCAAACTGCCGATGCCGTTTAGGGCCATACCTGTCGCCAAAGCCGTCTGAAATTGAAGCAGTTCTCTCCTGTCCCGCAGTTCCCTGAAGACCCAGGCCGGCAAGGCGATCAAAAAACTATAACCGATGGCCGCCAGACCCATCGGTATCGGTTTATAATAGTCAGGCAGATAATCCTTCGGTAATAAAAACAAGGTCAGCCCGGCGCATGCGAATGCCCATTGTGATATTATTATGAACCGCTTCACGATTCTATAGACGCTCCAATGACTTGAGATTTTTCTCCGGCAGATAGAGGATGAGGATGCCACCCACGATGCCACCCACGGCGCTGACGATATGTTCTCCGCCGAAAAATATGCCATCAATGAAATCAAGCAATATCCAAACTCCGCGCCATATCAAGATTATCCCGATGGCGATGGAAAGATTCTTGATGAAATAGCCCAGCCCGAAATGATGGTTCATCCCGTTGGAAATCACAACTGCGTTGTTTGAAAGTCAAACGTTTGACCGCAGTAATGACATTATTATTTATCGCCTTATCATCCTTATTGAACCCGTAAGGGGTGACTTCCTACGGGATTCATCCCACAATTATAATTTTTTAAAGATAAATAATCAAACCCGCCTAAATTTCGCGCTAGCGCGAAATTTAGGCGGGGCGTGTGCACCACCCGTCAGTTCATCACTCTCTGGATATCCCGGCAGCGCCGGGCCCAGTAGGTGAAGTTATCAGACATGTGTTCCATGATGAACCGATGTTCAGGGTCGTTGTAGTATTTGGCCGCTTTCTCAAAAAGAAAGCGGCCGAGAACGTCATACTGCCGGATGCTTTGCGTCTGGCGGACATGCTCCCGGTAGAACCCGTTCCAGAACAGGACCTGACCCGCGGCCAGCTCTATCAGCTCCGCGTCCCGGTGGCCTGCGAGGTCTCGCAAGAGTATCACGGTGACAACTTCCAGGTCCTTCGGTTTGAGCATGCCGTCTGAAGTGTCGATGGGCGTGATGGCGAAGTCAAACAGCACGGAAGTTACGAACCCTACCTCTTGTCTGGTCGGCCAGCGGACCGGTGGGTCCTCGGCCTCTTCAATCGCGTCCAGAAGGTGCTCTTTAAAGAACTTAAAGGTTGTCCCTTTGTCGCATCCATACAGCTTCGCAAAGGTAAGCTGGTCAGGGAGCTCTTCCATTTTCCCGCCTCCTGTCCGCCATTCTATAAGCTCATAAAAATAATTCAAGAAAATAATCCACATCAACATTCTTTCCCTTTTCTTCTCTAATTCGCGCGAATTAGAGAAGGGAGGGGGATTGTGATATGATGAGAACATGAGAGAGCTGGAAAAAGTTTTGAAAGCTTTGGCCAACAAGCGGCGACTTGAAATATTGAGATATATCAATAAAAGAGAGGCCGCGGTGGCCGATGTCGCTGATAAGATAAAATTGTCAGTCAAAGCTACGTCAAAACACTTAGCCATCTTGTTCTCGGTCGGGATTTTAGAAAGGGAACAGCGTCATCTCCAGATGTTCTATGTGGTTGGGAAGAACATACCTAAATCAGCCAGACGCATAATCTCCCTCCTCTAATTCGCGCGAATTAGAGAAGGGAGATTTAGGGGTTATATTTATATGGGAACTGGTTCAAATGACAAAATAGTGCTGGTGGCGGTGCTAAAAGACAGACGAGACAGAAACCTGCTGCTCAAGGAGCGTTGGTATCGGATTCCGCTCGCTCATCTGCCCAAGCGTCATTTTCAATACATTGCTTTCTATCAGCCGCTAGGGCTCGGTACCCACGGCAAGAAAATTGAGTATTATGCCAGGCCGGTTAAGGCCATTAAAACTAAACGGGTTGAACTGCTACCGAACGAGCTGGACCATCCGCGGGCCCAGGACGATTATCTGAAATATGAGTTTGAAAAAATAGAAAAACTAAAGCGGCCGGTCAGGAATGTCATCCCTCGCCGCATCTCATTTGGCTTTACTTCATTACATAAGTTATTGACCGCTGGAGATATTCTTCAATTATATGGCGTGACACCGGCCGAACAGATAATCCAAAAACGGCTCGCCAAGCTTGGCATTCAAACCAAGCCCCAGTTGTCGGTCGTAATAAAAAAGTGCAGATTCAGAATTGATCTGGCTGTTATCTCGCTGAACAATAAAATTGCCGTGGAATGCGACAACGCTAAAGCCCACGCGGGCAAGCTGGTGCTTACCCGCGACAAAATTAAAGACCGATATCTCCGCCGAGCCGGCTGGAAGGTCATCCGCCTCTCCGAGAAAGCAATTCTCAAAGACCCCGACGCCTGCGCCTTAGCCATCCAAAAATTAGCTTTAAGTTTTCGTAGATCCTGAGTGTGCCGAAGGATTGATTTTCCCGCCCAAAAGTTGGATAATCTGCTTGTTATGAAGATCATTTATATTGCTGGGCCATATATTGGAAACAGAGATAAAGAGGTGATTGAAAAGAATATCCGCGAAGCAGAGAAATACCAGATTGCCTTGGCTAACGCCGGGATAGGGTTCTTCTGTCCGCACAACCACTCCGAGCATTTTCAGGAAAAGGCCAAAGCGTCGGAATCTTTCTATCTCGAACTGGACTTAGAATTTTTAAGGAGATCAGCCGATGCCGTCTTAGCCATGCCCGGCTGGGAAAGGTCATCCGGCGCTATGG
>MGKO01000011.1:40124-48065 GCA_001795695.1 Candidatus Yanofskybacteria bacterium RIFCSPLOWO2_01_FULL_49_17 | reverse complement strand
CGGGGCGGTTCATTCTTCGTCCGGATGTTCGTCAAAGTAGGTTCGGATTTTAACCAAAAGGTACCGCCAGTCATATTTTTCATGCAAATTATTGATCTAAGAAAAAAACAAACTCCGGTTCTGACTCCGCCGCCGGCTCCCAAGCCGGAACCGGAAAAGATATCGGTTGAACCGGAAATTGAAACGGAAGCCGGCGTTGTTTCCTGGCATACGATGCTAAGCCGGACGATATCGCGGTACGCATCATGGTGCGCGGCATTGACCTTATTTGCCGCCGCCGCGGCCATCATTTATTTCAAGGGCGATATTTTGTTTGCTTCCGCCTTGGGATTGGCGGGAGCGGTACTGGTGCTTCGGGCCTATGCTCCGGCCGGAGGGCCGTCACGGATCAACGTTGACCGGACAGGCATTTCCATAGACGGGCAGAAATATTTCTACCACGAGGTCGGCTCGTTCTGGCTGGATTATCAGCCGCCCCACACAAAGGAGTTGAGCATCCAGTTCAGGAAGTTCCATCACGCTCCCCTGCGCATCCCGCTGAGGGACGCAAACCCTTTGGAAATACGGGCTCTTATGATACAATTCATCCCCGAGAAAGAGCATGAGCGGTCGCTCCTGGACCAGCTCATCAGCCGAATCGGCCAATAATCTTAATAAATTGCCCTCGTCGTTCAACGGATAGGACGCAGGATTGCGGATCCTGTAATAGAAGTTCGATTCTTCTCGAGGGCGCAGATAATTTACTCAAAACGAAAACCCAATGCGCGGGATGCTTTGTGCGTTAGCGACGCGCATTGGGCTGCGGTCTGGTGTCGTATATCAGGAATAGGTCGGTCGGCTGGACCTCACGCTGGGAGAAATAGACCTGGCCGCCAGTCCAGCCCGAAGAGGTAAAGACAATGTAGTTCAGCCGCCTGTTCCGCCCCTTGCCGAAAGTGAATATCCGCGGGAATCCTTTCAGCACCGGACAACGGGTTTTGAACTGTTTCATCGTCCAGTCCGAAACAGGACGAAAACCGGCATGGACCTCCGACATGTCTTCGCCGGGATGAAAGGTAATGATGTAGAACACGTACCGCCGACCATTCATCCAGGTAACCAGCTCTGGCTTGGGGATGAGGGTGAACTTCTTTGACTCCAGTCGGGGCAGGCCAAGGTCAAAGAGCGGGCCTTGCTGGGGTTGTCTCATGTAATCACCCCCTAGTGAACTGTACGGGAAGCCGCCGCACGTTCGCGTTCCCGTTCAAACTGGACCGCAAACTGACGGTAAGCTATCACGTATTCTCGAGAGATCAAACGGCTAGCCAAAAGCTGCTCCACAAATGAAACGAGGAACAGAGATACCCTGTGACGAACCGCCACGGGTTGGCTTTCGATCGTCGCTTTGATATAGAGATAGAGTTTGTAGGGCGCAATTGTTTCCCGTGACTCCAGGAGCTTGACAAAGATGCACGATGCGTCAAGGACAGCCTGGTCGGTGTAGCGGAGCGTCATTTCCTGCAGCTTTGCAGCGAGGTCCGAGATTGGGACGGCCAAGTCCTCACGCGATGGCATGATTGTTAAATTACTCAAACTGTCACCTCTAGCCGATATGGTACAAATCTGTAACTTAGACGTCAATCCTAAACATTTGTTTCTTAAAATAATGGCTGTGATATAATAATGCGCGAAAACATGGACCTGGAACTCCCAATAGAAAAACTTTCTCACGTGGGGACGAGGAATCTTCCCCGCTTGAAGCGGCTGGGCATCTCCACTGTCCGAGATCTTCTTTGGCATCTGCCGGCCCGCTACGAGGACTTCAGCGCCATGACCGCTATCGCTGACGTCCAGCCGGACGAGAAGGTCCACATCCAGGGCGAAGTGGTCAAAATTGACACCAAGCGCATTTTCCCCCGCCGGATGTCGGTGACCACGGCCATTGTCAAAGATGATTCCGGCGCCATCAAAGCGGTCTGGTTCAACCAGCCGTATATTGAGAACGCGCTGGCCGAAGGCACCCGCGTCAGCTTGGCCGGCACGGCCAAGCTCTCAAAGCACGGCCTCCAGCTTTCCAGCCCGACTTATGAAAAGTTGCGCAATGGCGAGTATGGGCCAGTCGTCCCGGCCGGCGGGTTGACCCACACCGAGGGCCTGGTGCCGGTCTATCCGGAGACGGAGGGCATCTCCTCTAAATATCTCCGGTTCCTCATCAAGCCGATATTGGAACAAATAAAGATATCCGACCATTTGCCGGACGAGGTCCTGGACCGGAACGGACTGGTTAACTTGGAACAAGCCATCCATGCCGTCCACTATCCCAAAACTCCAAATGAAGCGGAAAAAGCCAAGGAGCGGCTGGCCTTTGACGACCTACTTCTTTTCCAGATAAAAGCCCTCCTGGAACGACGAAAGATGAACCAGTTAAAATCGGTACCTATCGTTTTTGATAAAGAATTGGTGACGGATTTCATCTCTCGCCTGCCCTTTGAGCTGACCAAGGACCAGAAAGTGGCCGCCTGGGAGATATTGAAGGATTTGGAAAAGTCGTATCCAATGAACCGCCTGATGGAGGGCGATGTCGGCTCGGGCAAGACGGTCGTCGCCCTTATCGCCGCCATCCAAGCCGCCAAAACCGCTCGCCCTGACGGAGGAAGGGGCTACCAGACCGTGTTCATGGCCCCGACCGAAGTGCTTGCCAACCAGCATATGGAAACGATAAGGGGACTGATATCACACACCGACATTGAGGTCGCTCTGCTCACGGCCGCCAACGCCTGGACCACCTACTCGCTCGGCAAGAAAGCGGATATCAAAAAACGCATTGCCTCGGGACAGGCCAAAATAATCATTGGCACCCATGCCCTTATCCAAAAGGGGGTTACATTTCCCAAATTAGCTCTCGTCGTGATAGATGAACAACATAGGTTTGGAGTTAAACAAAGAGCCCACCTGGTCAAAAACAAAGATATAGTCCCCCACCTATTAAGCATGACGGCGACCCCTATACCAAGAACTCTGGCTTTGACAATATATGGGGATCTAGACATTTCAATTATCAAGGAGAGGCCCGTTGGTAGACAGAAAATCATTACTAGAATTGTTTCCACCAAAGACCGAGCGGAAGCATATCAATTCATTCGTTCAGAGATTAAAAGGGGTAGGCAAGTTTTCGTAATATGTCCCAGAATAGAAACGAGCGAAGCTAAAGTTGTGGACGCAGCCCTTCCTCGCAGAGCTCGTCAGGGTACATCAGCCCAAATGAAGCTCATTTGGGCTGATGTAAAAGCCGTGGAGGAGGAATACAAAAAACTTTCGGAGCTGATATTTCCCGACCTGAAAGTGGCGATGCTCCATGGCAAGATGAAACCAAAAGAAAAACAAAAGGCGATGAGCGATTTCAAGTCGGGGAAGCACGACGTCCTCGTTTCCACCTCGGTCATTGAGGTCGGCGTGGACATGCCTAACGCCACGGTGATGATGATAGAGAACGCCGACCGCTTCGGCCTGGCCCAGCTCCACCAGTTCCGCGGCCGCATCGGCCGCGGAGAGCATCAGTCCTACTGCCTCCTCTTTGCCACGGCCGACACTAAGACCGTAAATCAGCGATTGAAAGCGCTGGTTGATTCCGACGATGGCTTCCTGTTAGCCGAAAAAGACATGGCCATCCGCGGGCCGGGCGAGTTCTTCGGCACCGGCCAGTCCGGCCTGCCCGATTTGGCTATGGCCGCCCTCTCCAACGTTGAATTGATCAAGAAAGCCCGAACGGAAGCCCGAATATTATTGAAAAATGACGCGAACCTGACCAACTATCCCCTGCTAAGAGAGCGTCTAGATAAGTTTCAGAAACTGACGCACTTCGAATAATAGCTTAACTCGGTTTATTTAGGGCCTGACTATAAAGAGTTCTAATTTCTTCTATTTTTATTTTACTACCAGAACTTGCATCTGGAAAAAGTATGTCTAACACGGCCATGTAGGTTTTTGCTTCGGGATGTAAACTTTCTAATAACTCGATTTGTCTTTGTTTTACTATTTCTAATCCACGAATTTCAGCAGATAGTCTATCAGTAACTTCATCGATTAATGCCACATGTTCTGGTTTTGTTAAATTGGGTAAAATTTCTCTGATGTATTCGGGTTTAATAAACCAGTGCCAGGAATGATTCCAGGCAACACCCTTTTCCTTTAATTTTAGACCTTTCTTGATTGCGTAGAGAGCTATCTCATGCTCTCTCTTTTTTATTACATCTAATTCTTTATTTTGGGCTTCATATTCCGGCGTCTCTCTTTGACCATCATAAATCATACCCGAAAGATGATAGTTCAACTCAAAAAATTTATTCGCCAAAGAGTCAAGCTCTGGATTTGCTAACTCTTTTACAATCTCGTCTTCTGGAGAGTTGTTAAGTTTTCGATCAAAAAATTTGAGAAACTTCATAGATGAAATAATAGCTAATAATAAATCTACTGTCTAGGTCTAGAAACTTACGCGCTTTGAGTAGTTAACGCTTCTTGGGAGTGACCCAAAAAACCACCCCGCACCAAAACGAGCATATGCCAACACGGGCTTCCGTCCGTGGCATACAGAAAAGATGCCCGTTTGGTGACGGGACAAGTATATTTACTTCCTAGACTTAGGTGTTACCCAGAATCCGAGGTATCGTCCCAATAGTAAACGGGTCTGGGCGTCCAGGGCCGGAATCGCGCCGAAGATGATGAAGTTTATGGGGAACAAGATCCATTGGAAGAACATCCAGAGCCATTTTAACTTGCCGTAATTTGGCGGCCGGGGCGGCAGGAGCATGATGCTGATAAGGGCCGAGGTGACCAGGCCCAGCATAGCGACACCTAGTATCCAAGCCGTTATCTTGGGCAGATTATATGACAGGATGGTGACCGTGAAATGCGAGCCCCCAATCCAGAGCGGCAGCCAGGAGAGCAGGAACATTATCAAAGCGTTGGTGGCGCTGGAATGGGTGCGCTCAAGCTGGATGAAATTGTGATGCCATTTGGTCCAGGCCGGTATTTTTTTGTTCTTGTTGAAGCCGAACATCATATACGGGATGTTCTCGGCGCCCCAGAGCCAGCGGCGTATCTGCTTGTATTGGTTCCTGACCGTCTGCCAGAAGGTCGGCGCCACATTGGCGTCCATATAGACCGGATAATAAAGCGGCACCGTCTCCCAATCGCCATCATAGTGCAAAAGGCACTGCCAGAAAATGCGTGAGTCCTCGCTGACGATGTTCTTCTGCCAGAAACCGACGTCAACCACGGCCTGAAAACCGATGGACTGCGAGGAGAAAGTGACGAGCTGTTCCCGTCTGGCCTGCTGAATCATCTGCCAGAAGGTAGTGGAGAAAGCGAAGACGCGGGCGAAGGCCGGCGCTGACCAGATGTTGTTGGTGAAAAGCGGGATGGGCTGGTATGAGGCGCGGAGAGGATTCTTGGCGGTCAGATAATGCCAGGTCAAGCAGGCAAAGAAGTCGTGCGGGACGATGGTATCAATATCAAAGACCGAAACGATGATCCTCTGATACGGGATACCTAGTTTGTCTATGATATGCTCCTTGGCTCGCTGACCGGCCCAAGCCTCATTTGAACCCTTGCCGGCCTGCTCGCCGGGCAACCCGTCGGGGTGGACGGTGGTCAAAAAATGGCCGAAGGCGGAACCGAATTCGGCCTCTGCCTGGCGAGTTAATTCCACCCCATGCTCCCCCGCTCGCTCTTCGATCCCCAGCACTACCAGAAATTTTTCATGAGGATAGCGGGCTTTGTTGATGGCTTCCAGCGACTCGCGGACTATCTGATATGGCTCTTTGTATGCCGGCAGGATTATCAAATGATAAAGGTCCTGCCAAGACCCAACCGATAACTTATTACTGATGACCGATGACCTATCAAGCTGTTCCAGCCGTTCAAGCCAATTAACCTTCAGGTTCCGGCGCATCTGGAAAAACGAGGAACGGGTCAGCAAGGAAAGATAGATGGTCTTGATCAGCCAGTAAATATCAAAAAGGATGATAAAAATAGCCGCGAAGGTCGGGGTTAAAAATGAAATGGCGACCACAAAGAGCAGGGTCGCCCAAGCCAATACACCCGGAAGAATCTCAAAAAAACGATAGAGCCGGCGGTCAGCCGGACTTGTGAGCTCTTTGGCGTTACCGACATGGAGGTAATCTTTCATCCCGCCCTATATTCTATACCGAAAGCGCGAATTCGTAAAGAGAGTCCTGGAGGTCTTTCGTGCCCTGCTTGGCCCCCAGCTCCAGGTCGCAAAGGGTCTGATAGACGCGGCGCAGGTCCTGGAGCGTATAGCGGGCAGCGGCTGTTTTCATTTTATTGACCACGAACGGCTTAAGGCCGGTCTCACTGGCAATGGCGGAGGCGTTGCCGGTCCGCTCCATGGCGTCCCGGACCATCAATAAAGTGCGGAACTGGTAGATTATCATGGACAGGAGGTAATACGGGTCCTGGCGTAGGGACAGTTCGCGGTAAAGCAGCTCCAGGGCCTTGGGTTTGTTGCGGGAGCCCAGGGCGTCAATGAAAGCAAATATCTCCGGCTCGGTCTCGGTCAGGACAAGCTCATCAATGGCCGCCGCCGTGACCGCTCCCTTTGAATAGTTGGACAGCTTTTCCAGCTCGTTTACCGCCCGCCAAGAATCCCCGCCGGTCAGCAGCATCAGATGCTTGGCGGCCCCGGGCGCGAACGAAACTTCTCTCTGCCGAGCTTCGCTCTTTAGCCATTTTTCAAACTGGGTTTCGCTCAACGGTTCAAATTCGCGGACCAGATTCTTTTTGTTCAGTAATAATTTCAGGACTTCCGAAGATCTGGCAGATGACTTGGGGCCAGGGTGAATAGCTACAACAATTCGCTGTCTATCATTGAGTGTGTCATATTGGTCCAGTAGCTCCCCGATCTTCTCGGAGGAAGCGGGATTGGAGAATATGTCGCGCACGATGACCAGCTGAATATCGTTGAAAAAAGAATTGTTGGAAAGAGCCGCTTTGAACTGGGCCGGCGCGTCCGAAGCTGGGCCGTCTACGGTCTGAATGCTGATGGCCCCATGCTTGTCTTTGAATTTTTGGACGACCAGGTCCCGATTCTGATAAAGCCGGTACCGGTCACTGCCATAAAGGAAAATAATCATAGTGATAATTTTAAGCTTGAAATTAGAATATCGAAATCCGAAACAATAATTAAATTCAAATTTTCAAAAATTTTAAACATTAATACTTTCGGACCTTATTTCGGATTTCGGATTTAATTGGTTATCTCTATCCAGATCGTGCCGGGCAGAAATTTCACTTCTTTGCCCTGGCTGTCAAGAAACATCAGTTTGCTGTCCAGGCGCGACGGGTCTTTCTTCCAGGTACCCGACATAACCGTGCCGTTCTGATAGACGTCGGCGGTACCTTGGCCTGTCGTTTGGACAGTGACGTAGTCCTTATTTAAAACGCTGGAAGACGTATGCATCACCACCACCACAGTGGCCGAAACCTGCTGACCAGTGTTCTTGTCTATTTCCGGCGTACCGTTACGCAAGCGCAAGTAAGTGTTCAATTTAGTATCATATTTCCACGAAACGTCCCAGGGCGCTTGATAATCCATGTTTATCACGTTGGCGACATTGGACAGATTGCGGGCCGGGCCGGTATCGGTGTGCGGGTAGCCGGAGAAATCCTTGGTCAGGTCATAGCCGTATTTTTGGGATTGTTCCGCCAAGAGGGCCAGAGTCGTAAAGCCGTTGTGCGGGCGAGGAACACCCGATTTTCGATAAAATATCGTGCCGTCAAAAAGCATCGCGTTGATGTTATCTATGACATGGCTGTCCAATTTTGCTAATGCTTCGTGTTCCCCGCCCCAATGAGCGTAGATGGTTTGGAAACCGGCGGCGAGCGGGAGAAAATCCTCGCGAGCCGACCGGACCGCGCCTATTTCCTTTGGTGTCTGGCATTGAT
>MGKO01000011.1:13128-40113 GCA_001795695.1 Candidatus Yanofskybacteria bacterium RIFCSPLOWO2_01_FULL_49_17 | reverse complement strand
AGGCGGGTCATGCCGTTTGGCGTGACCGGTATCTCTACGACGACATCCGCCTGCCCCAGCCCGGACAACGGCCGGGCCTCCACGTCCGAGGCAAGCATGACCGCGACCGGCCGGCGGGAATAATTCTCGCATTCCAGCCCGGCGATAGAGCTGACCTTCGGCTCTTGTTTATCAATTATTCTTGATACGCCGATGTTGACCTTCTTTAAACCAAAAAAAAGACCGCCGCCGGCAAGGATAAGGACGATGCTGATGATAACGGCCCAAGCATGCCACTTTAATGGAAGATTTAACATTATTTCTGCTTATTATACCACAGTGCTATTTAAGGATTTGGTGAACGGGGCAATAGTGAGCGGAGCGGCCGCCAATCTTCAAGCGGTGGATGATGCCGCCATCGCGCTTAGAGCATTTTTCTTTGGTCCGGTGATAGGCCTTCTGAACATCCTGAAAGCTCCCTTTCTGGCCCGTCGGCCGCCGATAGTCATCCATGCTTGAGCCCTTTCGGCGGATGGCTTCTGTTAAAACTTTCTTAGTATAAGCAAATATCCTCTTGATTTCTGGGTCGGTCAGTTTCTCCACCCGCTCCAATGGATGAATACCCGCGTGCCATAGTATCTCATCGCTATAGATGTTGCCGATGCCAGCCACGAAGGTCGGGTCCATCAAGACCTGCTTGATGCGGCCGCGCTTCCGCCGGCTGGCGGATCCAAATCTCTTCTTGAACTCGCCGTAGCCCATCTCCAACGGCTCCGGGCCTAATTTTTTTATTTCCCTCAAATATTCCAGTTCCCTGTCGTTCACTAATATCACTTTTCCAAACCTTCTCAAGTCAGAAAGTGCTAATTGATGACCATTGCTTAAATTCAAAACAAATCTGATGAATCTGTTCTTGGGATCATCTCGTAGGGGGCCAGGTATAGCACTCATCCATCCCGTTAGAGGTCCGGTCTGCCTTTTGGCATGGCCGGCAGACGTCCCTTTGGGACGTCTTACCTCTAACGGGATCCATTTTCCATAAAGTAAGTGTCCCGATATCTTCTGATGGATAAAAATTGTCCGCGGGCCCTCAATATCCATCACAATATACTTGGCCCGCCGGCGGACACTCAATATCTTTTTATTTTTTATCTCTTTATTGAACCATTTTAACCCTCCCGTCCCGACGGTTCCGTCGGGATCTATGACCTGGCGCAATACCTTTTCCTTGTCCACCCAGGCATCGCGCAACCTCAATCCGACCAGTTTGGGCCTTAAATCACGGACAATGGTCTCAACTTCGGGTAGTTCAGGCATGACGGACTTTTCAGCGAGGATTTGCGAGCTTGCGAGCAGACCGAGCTGTCACAAAGTTCGTCACCCCCTCTTTTTTATTAACGCTATTATATATCCTCTTTTTCAGTTGGCCCCACGCGCTTTTATACTTTTTAAGTTGAGCTTCCCTGTTTCTGGCATCTCCCTTATCTTGGTATGCCTCGTAGTAAATCAAATCGCGTGGGGCTACACCATGTTCACTTATCCTTCTTTTCAAATCTGAAGTGTAACCAAAATATAAATTTCCATTTTTATATTTATTCTTAATGACGTAGACATAGTACACGATAAAAAGCGGGGGTGCTAAATTTGCAATTACTCGCTTCACTCGTAAGCAAGCATAGCAGCCCAATTATCGCCGACTTTGGCGTCGGCGATAATTGGCACGTTGAATTGATGGACCGACTCCATTATTTTGACGAGTTGCGGCGTGACCCGAGCCACCTTATCGGCTTTTATCTCAAAAAGCAACTCATCATGGACGGTCAGCAACATAGCCACGTCATCAGGGCAATTTTCATCTATGAATTCCTGAATCTTTATCATCGCTTGCTTCAAAAGATCGGCCGCCGTGCCCTGAATGGGCATATTGATGGCGATGCGTTCCGCTCCGGCCTGGACGGCCGGCATTGATGAATTGATATCAGGCACGGCTCGGCGCCGGCCAAATATGGTCTCCACGTATCCGTCTTTGCGAGCCTTTTCTTTTGTTTCCTCGATGTATCGGGCTAGATACGGGAACCTGGCTTTGTACTGCTCTATGAAAAGTCGGGCCTCGTCGCGCGAAACACCGGCTGCCCGCTGGAAACCCAAGATACCCATGCCGTATAAGATGCCAAAGTTCAGGACCTTGGCCTGGCGCCGCATCTCTTTGGTCACCAGCTCCGGCTTGACACGAAATACCTCGGCCGCCGTTCGGGTATGGATGTCCTCCCCTCTCCTAAAGGCCTCGGTCATAGCCGGGTCGCCTGAAATATGGGCGGCGATGCGCAGTTCCAACTGGGAATAATCGCACGAAACAAGTTTCATGCCTTTGTCGGCCACGAAAACTTTTCTAAATTCCTGGCCCAGCTCGGTCCGGATGGGAATGTTCTGGAGATTGGGGTCTTGGCTGGAGAGACGCCCAGTGGCTGCCCCCGTCTGATTGTAGGTGGTATGGATGCGATGGGTCTTGGGGTCTATCAAAGCCGGTAGCGGCTCAATATAGGTCGTCTTTAATTTCTGCAGTTCGCGGTATTTCAATATCAAAGCGATGACCGGATGCTCGTCTATCAATTTCTCAAGCTCGCCAGCGGCGGTGGACAGGGCGCCCTTTCCGGTTTTCTTGACCCTGCCCTTAAGGCCAAGCGTGTCAAACAAGACCACTGACAACTGCTGGGGCGAATTGATGTTAAAATCCTTGTCGGCGTGCTTATGAATCTCTTTCTCTAGTCCGCTTATCTCCTTGTCTATCGTTCTATGGAGCTTGGAAGCGATTTCGGGATTGACCAGTATGCCCTTGTCCTCCATCCGGGCCAAGACCGGGGCCAGCGGCAGTTCGATTTCGGACAATATTTTCTGAAGCCGACCGACCGAAAGCTTCTTTTGGAACTGCTCTTTAAGCTCGAAGATGGCGGCCAGCCGAGCTAGCGGCTCGGCCGGCATGTCGCGGCCGAACTCCATGAAATACAACCGCTCCGGGGCATAGTCCTTAATGTCGGAATTGATGACAAAGGCGGCCAATTTGATATCAAACGAAAAGCCGGCCGGCCTGATACCTTGTTTCAATGCCCAGCGTGAAATTAATTTTGAGTCATGGGCAATCTTGCCGATATTTTCGTTTTCCAAAATGGCCTTGAGCGCAGTCGCCGCTTTAGCGTCTTTGAGAGCCGTCTCGGGAAAGCCAAGCGCATCCCTTGTGTTCGTCGCCACTATTACTACGCCTTCCAAATAATCGAAGACAAACTCCTTTTGCCTAGACATCTTAGACAAGCAATCCAAAACATCCTTGCTGGCGCTGATCAGCGTACCGTGGATCTCCGGCGTAAGCCCGTCAAAAAGACCGGACGGCTTGGCGGCTTTAAACTCCTGAAGGTCTATCTCATTAAGGCGTTTTACGATGCTAAAAAGGGCCAGGTCCTTGAGCAGTTTCTCCAGTTTCGGTCGGTCAATATGGGTCCGCCACTGGGTGGCTTCCAGAGAAAACTCTACATCCACGTCGCGGATGATGGTGGCCAGTTTTTTAGAAAAGAAGGCCTGGTCTTTATACTCCAATAATTTTTGAACTGACTTTTCAGTCAATGGCGGTTTTAGTTTTTGAATTTTTTTATTTTTCGGGCTTTGTTTCAAATTTCGAGATTCGAATTTAGAGATTACTTCATAAAGACCTTCCAAACTTTTGAATGTCTTTATGAGGTTTGAAGCCGTGATATCGCCAATGCCGGGCACACCCGGGATGTTGTCGGACGGGTCGCCCTTGAGACCCTTGAAATCGGTCATCTGCGACGGCGCGAGGCCATAGCGGGCTTTGACCTCTTTTTCGTTGTAAGTGACGGTGTCGGTCACGCCTTTGCGCAGGGTAAATACCACCACTTTATCGCCCTGGACCAGCTGGAGAGTATCCAGATCGCCGGTCATGATGACCACTTGCAGGTCTTTGTCCTCCTTGGCTGTCTCGGCAACGGCTCCGATGACATCGTCGGCCTCAAAACCGGCTTTTTCATAAATGGGAATGCCAAAAGCGGCCAGTATCTCCTTGATGTAGGGCACCTGGATATGAAGCTCGTCCGGCGCTTTGACCCGGTGGCTCTTGTATTCGGCAAACTCCTCATGGCGGAAGGTCGGGCCGGCCAGATCAAAGGAAGCGGCCACGTAATCGGGCTTCAGGTCCTTCAACATCTTGATGAGCACGGAGCAGAAACCGAAAATGGCATTGGTCGGAACGCCGGCGGCGGTGGTCAGCGGCGGCAAAGCATGGAAGGCCCGGTGGACCAGCGCGTGCCCGTCAATCAATACAAGCTTTTTCATAGGAGATAGGTTATAGGAGATAGCTTATAGTTTATTTATAAGAACGTTCAACATTCTCATAATTTCACTTAATAATCCGTCTACTTTCTTGTAATCAAATCGTGAAGTTTTAGGTAATTTTCTAGATATTATTATCTGAGTTTCGAGTTCAGCTCCTGACGCAAAGGCACTAAGTAAAAACTGCCGAAACTCTTTTCTATACCCTCTAGTTCTGCCCTCGGCTATATTGGACGAAATAGAAACTGCGGCTCTTCTCATTTGAGAAGTTAAGCCAAATATTTCTTCTTTGGGAAATTGATCCGTTAAATTATAAACCTCAATAACTAATTCTATGGACCGCTGCCATACAGTAAGTTCCCTGTAAGAAGTAATTGCCATTTCTTTGTTTTACTATTTACCTATTTCCTATCACCTATAAGCTACCGTGATATTCCTGGTATTTTCGTCTATATGTTCAAATATTACTTTAACGTGTTCTTTGGGAAGTGTTGACCTAACTCGTTCGGCCCATTCTATGAGGACAATATTGCCCTTGTGCTTTAAAATTTTTTCTATGTCCAAGGGTTTCAAATCCTGCGGGTCTCCTAAGCGGTAGCAATCCAAATGATGTAAAAACTTATAACTTGGAACTTTTAACTTATAACTTTTCATCAGAACGAAGGTAGGGCTTTTCAATAGGTGTGCGACGCCCAGGGCCTGGGCGAAGGCCTGGACGAATGTGGTCTTGCCAGCGCCAAGCTCCCCCTCCAAAGCGATGACCAATGGTTCTCCCGCGTGTTTTTTGACCAATTGTCCCGCAAAAACATGGGCCAATTTTCGTGTCTCTTCTGGGCTATGGGAAACGAGCTTTGGCATTAGGAAAGAATATCTTTTTTGGCTCATTTTTTCAAACCCAGTAATACTACTGCGACAAGTTATTTTGCAAAAGCAAAATAACTAATTTCCGGACAGTCGCAGAAGATATACTGGGAAATTAAAAAACGGCCATCATCCGAACCGATATTTCTGGTTCGGATGATGGCCGCAGTGGACAACTAAGAAGGATTGGTGTCCATACTCTCGGCGCCGCCCCTGAATGATCCAATAATTTCTCTGACTTCCTTTATCAATGGGCTACTGATCAGAACTGTGCCGGAACCGCTTCCGAGTGCTTTGGCGGCATCCAACCTCTCCTCAATGGTCATGAAGTCGGCAGCGGATTGGACAGTATGGAGATTCTGATCAAAATTGCCGTCCTCCTTAAACCCGAAGGCCTGGGCAAGATTCTTGAGAACCTGGGTTTTGCCTTCCGACTCCTTGATCGCGGCCTGTTTCTGACCCTCGGCCTCGGCGATTCTCTTGTCTCGCTCGGCGTCGGCGACCAAGCGGGTTGAGGTTGCCTCGCCTTCTGCCTGATGGATTCGAGCGTCTCTTTCGCCGATAGCCCGGGCGGCCAATGCTTCACCTTCATGCTTGGCCGCTTTGGCGTTCATCTCTTCTTTGAATGGCTTCTGAAGAGATTCCTGAATGTCTTTGGTGGGGATTATCTCTGTCATGTAGAGTCGGATGAGGTGTTCACCCCAAAGATCCATTTCAATTCTTAGACCATCCTCGATCTCCCTCTTGATTTCGTCTGGATGCTCCAAAATGTAGGCAATCTGATGTTTCCCTAAGACGCTTCGGACCACGCCGTCCACCAGCCCCATCAGCGCTTCTCTCATTGAGGCACCAAGAACGAAAGTGTTCTTGAATACAGGCCCGAGACGACTGACGGGGTCTGCCTTCCTGTTCTCATTCTCAGTCATCAGACGATTGCTGATCTGGGCCTGAATGACGGGGATGGTAACGCCGTCGGCTGTGATGGTCCCGGTAATCTCAAAGTTTCTGACGTAGATACGCGTGGACCGGACGCCTTTAGGCGTTTTCTTGTATTTCTCCATGAGACCGACTTCTTCCAGCATTTTCGTCGTTCTGCCGGAAGGGCCAATGGAAACGGTTTCTTTCCCGGCCTGGCGAGTGGTTGCTATCTTCTCCAACCATCTCACGGTCAGATTAAGGCCGGGATACAGCGTCCGGCTGTATTTGCCAAAAATGGTCATCGCCCAACGTTCATCTTGAGGAACCGTTCGAAACCTGGTAAAGACGACCAGGCCCGACAGGACCACCCAGACCAGGAACCAAGCGGGTACAGGGTAGCTCAAGGCCAGTGCTACCAGCTCAACTATGAGCGTGGCAACAGCTGCCAGGAGCGTGATGATAAGACCGGCAATCATGCGAACCTCCATGTCAAAAAAACTCTGGCATGATTATACATTACCAAATAATTTGAGTCAATTTGGGAAATGAAAAAGACCGCACACTCTCGACGGCTGCGTTGAAGCAGTTGTGAGTATGCGGTCGGTGGCTATCGGTAGCCCGAGTTCGGACAGCCGGTTTACCGGTGAACCGGCGACGACAGTGTCTGGGCATCACAGAACTGTGATACCCGGCCGCCGGTCATCATCGCTGCCCGACAGAGCTCCTCGCGCGTTGGAGCGGATGGAGCTAGAGCCGGCGGTTGCGATGGATAAGAAACCGGTGGAGGAATAAATCTGGGTAGGCCCTCCACCTTCACAGAGCCCGAATGTATCACGTTGATACTACCGGGCATGACCTGCTGGACAGCCGGCGGTGCCAGCAGAGGTAGAGCCGTTGGCCTTAAAGCCGGAGCGGAACTCCCCAGTGGTAGGTTCGGCTGCGCTGTTTTGGGCGGAGTTTCTCCCTGCTTCTGGCAGGGAGACGGGCAATCGTCCATCCAAGCCGTAACCTTGTCTTTGAATTCAAACAAAGGTTTGGCCCAAGCCGGAGGCGCTGTTTCATTAGTTGCTAGCGCCACTGGCGTTTCAGGCGTGACGGGAGTAGCCGGTTTGGTCGGGGCCACGTCTGTGCCGCTGGACGTTTCACTGACCGGACCACGCCCCCGACTCGCCAGAAAGAGAACCAGAAAAAGGATGACAAGTAGAGCGGTGATCATGATAGCAAACACTTTGCTGCCGCTTCTGCTCAACCTGTCTCTCCAGCTACCCTCCTCCTGTTCTGTGATCGGGCCATCTCCGACCTTGTCCATTCTCTGAAGCTCGGCCTCATGGCGGGCGATGGTCTTTTCGACCGTTCCTAGTGCGGCTTCAGCTTTCTTTCTCTTGTCCCGGGCCGCCTGTTTGGCGGCCTCAACAGTCGCAGCGTTGAGTTCATTGTCCGCCGATTTAATGTCGGCTTCGGCTTGCGCCTTAGCTGCCTGGGCGTCTTTGAGCTCCTTCTCAACTGCCTCGCGAGTGCGAGGCGGGTTCTTGTCATTGGCCATGTTATCTCTCCTTGCCGCTCTCAAGCGGCCGAACCGTGTACAAGAATCCTTCCTCCACGCGATTGACGTAAAGGCCTTGTCGCCGCGGGGTTGAGCCCGCGACGCCATCGTCGCGATATCCGTCGGCCAAGTAAATCAGGCCGGGATATTCAACTCCGGCCGGGAACGGCGCGCAGACCCATCCCCCTCCGGGAATGGTCACGCGTCCGCTCTCGTCCGTCTTGACGCCGTGTTTTCTCATCTCCTTTTGCCCGACGGGGCTAAAGTCAATAACGATGGGGTCCACTTCACCGTTAATGAAATGGACGTCACCATCCTTCTTACACGGCTTCAACCGGTCAACGTAGTACTGGCCGACATCACCGGCCATGGAAGCGGACCTCTGGTATTGCGTTTCGTATCCGTCTAGGTACGGCCGGAGCGAGAAGCCGGTGTCATAACGCGACCAGGGCGCTCTCCCCATGTAACCGAAGCCGCAGGGCCACCCGAGGCAGTAACCGCCATAAGCCAACGGCGTCAACCAGGCCATCCTCACATCGTTCAGCGAACGCTGAATGAGTGGAGAGACCAGGTCCACGCCGATTGGCTGGCCCGTTCGAGGAACGGCAACGCCGGTTTGAGCCGGCGGCGGCGTCCGGTTCGGATTCCGATTCAAATCCGGGATCTGGGCCAGCGCCGGCGACGCGAGCGCCGCCAGCAAAAGCCCGACGAAAAGCACTTTGAACCTCATATGACCTCCGATGTCCCTCTCCAGTTTTGAAAAACTGGAGAGGGACGGAAATTTCAGGTTTTAAAACAACTTACCTGACCTGATTTAACTATGCCTGCATTATATCAAAAAACGCCATTTTTGTAAAGGCCTAAAAATGGCGTGATATCTAGATATTTTTATAATGACGGAGCTTGGCTACTCCCCTTTCCGATACGAAAGTGACAGCTAAGATGTCCATTTGCCAGGGTTGATCCGGCAGAAAACGGTAATCAGCCAGGAAGGTTTTGGCAATCCTGGCCATCCGGTGGCGCTTTGACGGATTGACCCGGAGCTCCGGCTCAAAGCCGGCGAACTCTTTCCGGTTAGCTTTCACTTCAACGAAAACGACTATCCCCTCTTTTTCGGTGATTATGTCTATCTCGCCCCACGGCTTGCGATAGTTCCGGCCGACGATCCTGTATCCTTTCTTGGCCAGATATTGAGACACATAACTTTCAGCCAAAGCGCCTAATTCCCCCTTTAAAGTGGTCGCCATAGACCCAATTTAGCATTCCACAGTGTATCCCGGTAGAGCAACATTGCGATACGACGAAAGTCGTAAAGCGAAGGTACGCAATGTTGTCTTACCGGGTATCCACAAGTCGGTTGTTTTAGACCGGCCGGCGTGCTAATATGGAGATGATCTCTATGGCTAGAGATCTTTTGTTTACGAGATTAAAACTCAATATCATTAGTATCTATTTTAAACAATTAATTAGCGAGTTTGTCAAATATCTAAGGACCGTTCTGTCTCCCTTTTCCTTTTTTCAAAAGGAAAAAAACCAGGCCTATGGCCTTTTATTTTTGGCTGTGGCCCTGATATCCATCAAGGGATTTGCCGGCGAACAAAACTTCTTCTCTTCGGTCGTCCGCGATTATATCGAAGAAACCGCCGCCTCGGTCAGCGAGATCATTGAGCCCCAGCTGGCAGATATAAGCGGACTGGCGGCCAGCGGACAGGGTGGGCCGGAGGAGACGGTTGACCCGGTTATGGTCCAGGAAAACTCCGTTGTCGCTTATGAGCCGGCCTCCACGGACTACATCATTTATTTCAAGCCCCATAAGATAACCGAATATACGGTCCAGCCGGGCGATGCCATCTCATTCATTGCTTCCGACTTCGGCGTTTCCGTCAATACCATTCTTTGGGCCAACAACCTAAGGGACGCCGATGCTATCTCTTCGGAACAGATCTTGAAAATACCGCCTGTTTCCGGCGTTATTCATACCGTTAAGTCAGGTGATACCATTGAAATTTTAGCCAAAAAATACAGCGCCGATATTGAAAAGATAGTTGTTTATAACGACCTGGATGAGGATGAATCTATCCAGATAGGACAGGAATTAATAATTCCTGATGCCGTCCAGACCTCTGTGGCGGCAAAATCATCCAGTCCAGCCAAGAAATTCTCCTATCTCCCTGATCTTGGTGGATATTTCATTGCTCCTGCGACCGGCTATAACTGGAACATTATCCACGGTCGAAATGGCATAGACATCGCCAACTCTTGCGGCACTCCTGTCTATGCGGCCGCTGATGGAAACACCGCCGTAGCCCTGCCCAGCGGGTACAACGGCGGCTTTGGAAAATACATTAAACTGGTTCATCCGAACGGCACTGAAACCCTTTATTCCCATTTGAGCAAGCTTATGGTCGCGGCCGGAGAGTATGTCCAAAGGGGACAGCTTATAGCCCTGATAGGCACGACCGGACGCTCTACCGGCTGTCATCTGCACTTTGAGGTCCACGGAGCGCGCAATCCTCTGGCCAAGTACTAGGCCAGTTCTCCGAACAGTTTCTCGTTGACCTTAAGGTTCACGGCCTCGGCAATGTGGTTCTTTTGGACCATTTCCGAGCCGGCCAGGTCCGCAATGGTGCGGGCCAGTTTTTTTATCTTGTGATAGCTCCGTAGGGAAAGCTTTTTGGTACGGACATTCTGCTGGAGATGTTCCTCGGCCTCATTGGTCAAACGGCACCATTTATCTATGTTCTTATAGTTCATTTCGGCGTTACTGAATAAAGCCGTGTTTTTGAACCGTTCCTGCTGAATGTTCCTTGCGGAACTTATCTCTGATCTTAATTTATCAAAATCGGATTCGCCCATCATCGCTTCTTTGGCGATAGTAGTTTCGCGCGGAACAGAGACCTGGATGTCTATCCGGTCCAAAAGGGGGCCGGATATCTTTTTGCGGTAGCGGATGACATTCATCGGCGCGCAAATGCAGGTCGCGTTGGCATCCCCGTAATTGCCGCAAGGGCACGGGTTCATGGCCGCCACTAAACAGAACTTGGCCGGGAGACAAGCCGAGCCAGAGACGCGGGAAACCGTTATCTGGCCTTCTTCCAGCGGTTCGCGAAGGCCTTCAAGGACGGAGCGGGGAAACTCGGGTAGCTCATCCAGGAACAGCACGCCGCGATGGGCCAAACTTATCTCGCCCGGCTTGGGGTTTGTCCCGCCGCCAACTATGGCCACGGCTGAAGCGGTATGATGAGGGCTTCGGAATGGCCTTTTTGACGAGATAAGGCCGTTCTTCACCAACCCCAGAGAGCTATAGATGCGAGTCACCTCTATGGATTCGGCAAAGGTCAAAGGAGGCAGAAGGTCGGTCAACGCCTTGGCCAATAAGGTCTTGCCGGAGCCGGGCGGCCCGGACATAAGGACGTTGTGGCCGCCGGCGGCGGCCACGGTTAAAGCCCTTTTAGCCACGGCCTGGCCCTTAATGAGCCGAAATGATTCGCCTTTGACGCCTGTCTCACTATCGGCAGGCAGATCTCGGTGAACAGTGGGAGAGATGGGCTTAAGGTCGTTCAAGTGGTCCATGAGCTGGTCAATGTTTGACGCGCCGACTACCCGCAGACCGGCTATGACAGCCGCCTCATGGGCGTTGGCGGTTGGCACTATCAGTTCGTCAAAGCCCTTGTTTTTGGCCATTATTGCAGCCGACAGGACGCCATTGATTGGTTTTATGTCTCCAGCCAATGATAATTCTCCCATAAACAGTTTTCCTGACGGGTCAAAGTTTATCTGACCCGTTTCCAGGAGATACCCGACAGCGATAGGCAGGTCATAGGCCGGCCCTTCTTTGCGGACATCGGCCGGGGCGAGGTTTATGATGATCTTTTTGTGTTTGGCGCTGGGCGGGACCAGGGCGTTATTGCGGACAGCGGCAGTAATCCGCTCCTCTGATTCTTTGACCGATTTATCGGGCAGTCCGACAATATTAAAGGCATGCAGGCCAGGAGCGGAGTCAACCTCTACTTCAATAAGTTGAGCGTCTATCCCTTGGATAGATGCCGAGAATAGCCGTACAGACATTATTTTGATTGTATAAGAATTATTTCAAGAAAACAAAGAGGGGCAGAAACACATCGCCCGACTAAGATGAAAGTTTGAGGGGACGATGGTTCTGCCCCTTGAATTGTGCGGTGCCCGGATGACCCCGCTTTTGGGTGTCACCTAGTACACCCTTACTGACACCGAAAAATTGGAGCTAATCTAATTTTAATTTCAGATGGTGACACCGTCAATAAAAAACTGTGGATAATGATGGCACTAGTGACACCAAGTTCGTGGCACCATCTCAATAAATCAAAATAATGGCTATATGGCTCAACTTTTCTGGTGCCACGAACTAAAAAAGTTAGTGTCACCATCTAAGATGGTGACACCAACTTTTGGCACTGGTGCCACGAACTTGTCACCAAGCGTTAAGGCGGCTATTTGCCCAGAGGGCTAAAGACGTTGAGGACCGCGAACATTGCCTCCCGCGAGCTGGCCATCACCAGGTATGTTTTCCCGCTATAAGTTACGAGAGCATAGTCAATCGCCTTATCAGGATAAGCGAAGTTCTTGTAGCGAACGGCAATGCCTTGATACAACGCATCGGAGAATGGGCCGGTATTCTTGGCCTTGTCCACCCCGAACGCTACGGCTAGATTATCGGTCATCGTCGGCTCCCATGACCTTAAGGACGCGGCGGCCGAATCGGACACCGCGGTCACAATTGCCCAGCGCGGCGAAGCGGCGCCCTGAACGGGCTGACCTTTGGCGTTAAATGCTTCCTGTTGGCCGTAAGCCAGTATCACTCCGTCGTCATTGCGGGACAACGGTTTCAGGTCCACGGGATACGCGATGAGCATCCGGTCCAATAATTGGAAAGGTGATAAGGCCTGGCCGGCGCTGGCATCGGAAACAGCCAACACCCCAAGCTGTCTGGCCGGCAAAGTTACCGTCTTGATGCCGTTCAGGAACGTTTGGAGAGGATCGGCATCGGCGGTCAGAGTTATGGTTCCGGCTGAACCGCTGAAAAGAGAAGAAACGGGGATCCTTGGCGTGGCGGTCGGCAAAGGCATGGCGGTTTGGGTCGGAATATCAACTACCGATTCGCCGCCCGGCCTGATGAACAAGGCCCAGTAAAGAATACCGAAAGCCACCACAGCCACGCCTATTATGATGAACAGGAGATTGCGATTCCGGCCGCCGCTGGAAACCGGTTTTTCAGGGGTATAAAGCTGATCTGGCCGGCCAGGAGGAGCGGGCCTCACGGGAGAAGGGGGAGGCGCCATCTGGGGCATGGCCGGCCTGGCCGGCGCCGGCATTGCTGGACGTGCAGGTGCGGGCGCAGAGCTTGGCGGAGTCAGTTTGACTGGGGCGGGCGTAACCGGCTTTGGCAATGGTCCCGGACCGGTCAGAGGGGAAGGCATAGCTGGGGATGCCGGCTTGACCGGAGCGGGAACCGGAGCAACCGGCCTAGGCATCGTGGTTCCCTGCGGCTGATGGCCGCTTTTCAAACTGGCCAGATCGTCGGCCATTGTCCGGATATTTGACTGATAAGGAGGCGCGGCCGCCGGTCCTGTCGGCGGAGCTGGTTGCGGCTTTGGTGCAGGAGCGGGAACTGTCGGAGAGGTAGGTGGCATGACCGGTTTGGGAGGCACCGGCGGATTAGTAGGCATGGTCGGTCTGGGAGGGGGTGTCGTTGGGGCCGGTTGCGGCGGCACTGACCTAGGCGGAACAGTCGGAGCTGGCTGATTGGGCCGGCTTAATTCTTTGACCAAGTCATCAATGTTGGATTGAGGGGTCCCGGACGACAATGGAGACTGATTCTGATTGGGGTCAGCCATTTATATGATGTTATATTTAGTTATCTGAATTATATCACATGGAACGATTGCGTTGTACACAAAACCAAAAACGCCCGTTCGGGCGTTTTTGGTTGAGAGATTAGCGGCGGTGCGGACCGCGGTGACCGTGCCTTGGCCGTTCCGCCTGCCCCGGTCTGTGCATCGGAGGACGGGAAGAACGTTCAAAAAATGTTTCTGATTTTTTTGTTCCGGGCGGAAGCATGGTCAGATTGATGCGACCCATATCATCCACGTTCTTTAACCAGACATGGACGCTTTGACCCTCTCTTAAAACATCAGACGGATGCCGGACGTGTTCGGCGCTTATCTCCGAGACATGGACCATACCGTCCTTGCCCGGCAATATTTCCACGAAAGCGCCAAAGTCCATTATCTTGACTACCTTGCCGTCAAACTCATCACCCGGCTGGGGCTCATAGGTCAGGTCTTTGATGCGCTGAACGGCCTTGTCCATGCCCTCCGGTGTATTGCAGGTGATGAATACGGTGCCGTCGTCGTCAATGTCTATCTGGGCGCCGGTCTCCTCAATAATGCCGTTGATGGTCTCGCCGCCCTTGCCAATGACCGCGCCTATCTTCTTGGGGTCAATCTTGAGGGTCTGGACACGCGGGGCGTGAGGCGAAAGTTCGGCCCGATGGGTGTTGATGGCCTTGCCCATCACATCTAATATTTCAAGGCGGGCTTTGCGGGCCTGGGCCAAGGTCTCGGCCACAATGGCCGGCGTAATGCCCTCAACTTTGACGTCCATCTGCATACCGGTCACGCCCTCGCGGGTGCCGGCCACTTTCAGGTCCATATCGCCATGATGGTCCTCCGGACCTTGAATATCGGTCAGTATCTTATATTTCGGATTTCGGATTTCGAATTTCGAATTTTCCTCCATCATCAATCCCATAGCGATACCGGCGGCGGGGGACTTGATGGGCACGCCGCCATCCATCAGGGCCAGTGTGGAACCGCAGACCGAAGCCATTGATGATGAGCCGTTTGAAGAAAGTATCTCCGAAACGACCCGGATGGTGTAGGGGAACTCGTCTTTGTCCGGGATAACCGGCAGAAGGGAACGCTCGGCCAGATACCCGTGGCCGATCTCGCGACGGCCGATGGCGCCCAAACGCTTCACTTCACCCACACTGTATGGCGGGAAGACGTAGTGATGCATGAATCTCTTTTTGGTCAGGTCTATCTCCATTGTTTCCAGCCACTGTTCCATGCCCGGCGCGGCCAAGGTCAAAATGGACAGAGCCTGGGTATTGCCGCGGTTGAACAGACCGGAGCCATGGGTATGGGGCAGGACGCCGGTGTCAGCGGTGATGGTCCGCAGTTCTTCCAGCTTGCGACCGTCCGGCCGTTTATTCTCGTCCAAGATGTTCTTGTGGACGATGCGGTCAATTTCTTCCTCAAAAATCACGGACGCCTCCAGTATTTTTTTGCTAAGTTCCGGGCTGCCCTCAAACTGCTGTTTTAAGTGCTCTTCCAGTTCGGCTTTTATCTGACCGAGGCCTTCATAGAACTCATTTTTGGCCATGCCCGGTTTGTAGAGGGCGTTCTGGAGCTTGTGCTCGGAGAATTGTCTGACCAAAGCCACCAGCGATTCGTCGTGGCCGGCGGCCAGAGCCAAAACTTTCTTTTCTTTGCCGATTTCCGCCGCTATTTTTTTCTGAAATTCAATGAGCGGTTGATATTCTTTGAATCCGGCTTTTATCGCTTCAACTATGTCCTTTTCGGACACGATATTGGCGCCGGCCTCAAGCATGTTTATCTTGCCATCGGTGCCGGAAACAACGATGTCAAAGTCGCTCTCGGCTCGTTCCTTGTAGGTCGGATTGAAAACTAATTTTCCGCCGACTCGGCCAACGCGGACAGCCGCGACCGGACCATCCCAGGGGATGTCGGAGATCATCAGGCCCAGCGAAATGCCGAACAAGGCCGGGATGTCCGGGTCATTGATGCCGTCAAAGGATAGGACCGTAGCTACAGCTTGGATCTCGTTGCGGATATTGCTGTTGAAGCGGGGACGGATAGTGCGGTCTATCAGCCGTGCGGTCAAAATGGCCTCCTCGGATGGACGTGTCTCGCGCTTTATCCATTTGGAACCCTTTATCTTTCCGGCCGCATAGTATTTTTCCTCGTACTCGGTCTGGAGGGGGAGATAGTCAACGGCCTTAGGCGTGTTGCCCATGGTCACGTTGACCAGGACGGTTGTTTCGCCATACTGAACGGTCGCCACGCCATTGGCCTGGCCGCCCAGGCGCCCTAACTCAACCTTGAGGGGCCTACCCGCAAAGTCAGTGGTATATGTTTTTACTTCCGACATTTAGAATTCACCAACGAAAGAGTGAGCACCTATTCTGGCCGCACGCCTCGTCCGCCAGCCGGCGGACAAGAAGTATGGCCAATGTTAGCCCCATTCGTAATTGGTTTCAGCTGCTTTCTATTGGTTGTCAATCAGCTTGATAAAACTTTATCACTAAAACGCCAAAATTACAATTGACTTACTTCAAAATCACTTTGTCTGACATTTCGTCCAGGTCAGTGAATTTATTTGCGACTTCAATCAGTTTGGCCGAAGTGCTTCTCTTGAAAGAGATGAGTTCAACTTTTACGCCTCGGTTCGTCTTAAGATATTCCACCAGAGGAATGAAATCCCCGTCTCCCTCAACCAGCACGGCCACGTCTATCTTGTCGGCCAGTATGACCGCGTCTATGGCGATACCGACATCCCAATCGCCTTTTTTCATCCCGCCCGGAAAGATCTGCAAGTCCTTCACTTTCAGCTCAAAGCCCACTTTCTTGAGAGCTTCCAGAAAGGCCGCTTCCTCTCCGCTCTCGGTTTTTATGGCATAGACAAAAGCTCTGATGAGCTGTCGGTTGCCGACCGCCATTTTCAACACTTCGCCGAAATTAACCCGGCCCTTGTAGAGGTTCTTGGCTGAATGGTACATATTCTGGGCGTCCACAAAAACACCGACTTTTTGATGTTTTGTAAGTTCTGATGTGAAACTGTCAGTAGGTTTAGGCATGAAAATACTGTCCTTAGAGATCCAATTTCTTCAAAAGGGAGGCGTGGCGCTTGGGATTTGAGCGCTTCAAGAAATCCAGCAATCGCTTGCGCTTGGCCACCATTTTCAAAAGACCCAAGCGGGACGAGTTGTCCTTCTGATGTTTCTTCAAATGCTTGGACAAGACCTCAATCTCTTTGGTGAACAAAGCGACTTGGGCCTCGCTGGAGCCGGTGTCCTTGTCGTGGACGCGGACCTTTTCCAGAACTTTTGCTTTTTGGGCGGTAGTGAGCGCCATGGATTATAGAATATGGACTATGGAATATAAACCAAATCCAATTACATTTTAGCACGCCTTGGATATTTTCACAATATGTCGCATAATTATGGCATGCCAGACATCAAGACGCTCAAACAGCAATATTTGGAGTATCTAGAAATAGAGAAGAATCGCTCGCCTAAAACGCTGGAAAATTACGGTCGGTATCTGGACCGCTTTTTGAAATTCGTCCTTCCTTCGTCAGGACCTTCGGCCAAAAATTCGGCCGATGTAATCACTGAAGAAAATATCAGACAGTTCCGCCTTCATTTGAACCGCCAGACCCTTCGGCAAGGCTCAGGGCAAGCCGACCGAGGTCAGACATTAAAGAAAGTCACCCAGAATTATCACGTTATCGCCATCAGAAATTTTTTGAAATATCTGGCCAAGCGGAACATAAAAAGCGTGTCGGCCGAGAAAATAGAGCTGGCCAAACAGGAGGACCGGCAGGTGACGTTCCTTGAAGCGGGGGAGTTGGAGCGCCTATTGAACGCGCCTTCAGGCCACCTGCCTGCCGGCAGGCAGGGAGCATTGGATGCTCTGCGTGACCGAGCCATCTTATCCATGCTTTTCTCCACCGGTCTCCGCGTGTCGGAACTATGTTCGCTGGACCGAGACAAAGTTGATACCAAACGCGGAGAGCTGTCGGTCATGGGCAAGGGCCGCAAGATACGGCTGGTCTTTCTTTCGGATGACGCCAAACAAAAAATAGAGGACTATCTGGCTAAGCGACCGGACGCTGATGAGGCCCTTTTCATCCGCATTCCCAGGAGCGGAAAATTCAATAAGGACTCCGACCTGCGGCTGACGCCGCGGAGCGTCCAGAGAATCGTCCATAAATACGCCGTCAAAGCGGGCATTGTCGGCAAAAAGGTCTCGCCCCATTCGCTCCGGCACTCGTTCGCCACCAATCTGCTCCGCAACGGCGCCGATATCCGCTCGGTCCAGGCCATGCTCGGCCACTCTTCGGTCACCACGACCCAGATCTACACCCACGTCACGGACCAGCAACTCCGAGAGGTCCATAAGCGTTTTCACGGTCAAAAAAAGTAAAGGCCCGGCACTTTCTTTGAAATTCCTAGCTAGAAAGTGCCAGGTTCGGTAGGCGCCGAAGCGTCGGCGGGGATTATTTATAGGTCGGATGGAGTTCTTTTTTCTTAGCGCGGAAGGCATCGTCACGGGCAAGCGCAAAAAATAAACTGGAAAGTCGATTGAGGTAGGGAAGAATACTGCCCTGAATTTTTAATTTTAAATTATTAATTTTTAAAACAGACATCTCAACCTTTCGTGAGCGGGCCCGGAGCATGTCCAGCCAGGCGGAAACGCGGGTTGAACCGGAAATAACGAAACCCTTGGTCGGTTTCAACTTTTTTTCAATGGCATCTATTATTTTTTCAGCCTCGGAAGTTTTGTGCACCGAGAAAGCCGGGGGTTGGCGCTTTTCCCGCAACATGGCATAGGCCAAGCTAGCTTGAACTATGAAAAGATTTTCCTGGATTTGATGCAAAACCTTCCGAAGCTCCGGCCGGATGTTATCGGCTTTAAGGATGCCAGTCATGCTGTTTAATTCATCCAACTCACCAAGCGCCTCCACAAAAGGATTGGTCTTTTTTATCTTCTTTTTTCCGACGACGCTAGAACCCTTGTCGCCCTTGCCGGTGTAAAAAAGTGACATAGCGACCCCGGCGGGATTTGAACCTGCGGCCTTCTCCTCCGGAGGGAGACGCTCTATCCAGCTGAGCTACGGGGTCATACTGACTTTATATCCGCTCTGACGGCGGTTCGCAAGCGCTTGACAAGGTTATCGCTGGTGATAATGTAGCCCTATGAAGAATATCACTCTATTTTTAGCTATTTCTTTAATAGCCACGGTCGGTTTCGGTTTTGTCGGTCAGACCGGGGTTTTCGCCGCCGCCTTGAGTTCCGGCGATATTTTGGTGGCCGACCCCAGCGCTCCGACCGAGAACGGCGGCGTGTATCATTTGAATTCCGCGGGCGGCCAAGTGGCTGTCTATGACGGCGGGAATTTCACGGAGCCGACCGGAATTGCTATTGATGGGAACGGTAACATCCTTGTAGGGGATCCGCAGGCATTTAGTTTAGGCGGCGCGATATTTAAGATAGACCCGCTGACTGGAACCCAGACCACCCTTTCTTCCGGCGGATATTTCGTGGACCCCCGAGGTCTGGCCGTGGCGGCCAATGGAGACATCTACGTCGCTGACAGCGATGCTTTTGGTTATTACGGCGGAGTGATAAAAGTGGACCCGGCCACCGGAGCCCAGTCAATTGTTTACATAAGCCATGACGTCAACGCCGGGCCTCTCCACTTAGCGATTGAGGCCGACGGCAACATTGTTGTGTCCGACGTGAGCGGCGCTTCCAGGGGCGTGGTCAGGATCAATCCAGTGACCGGTGTCGGCGCCCAGCTCGCTTCAGGCGGATATCTTTCGGTGCCGGTGGGTATCGCCGTCGCTCCTAACGGCAACATCTTTGTGGCGGACAACTCCGGCTGGGTCGTTAAAGTGGATCCGGCAACCGGGGCCCAGACCTTGGTCGCTTCCGGCTGGCCGCTGGCCTGTCCGACCGGACTGGCCTTTGACAACAACGGCGATCTTCTGGTCGGTGATCCTTGCAACGAACCGGGAGCGGTCGTCAAAATAAACCTAGCCGACGGTTCAATGTCGGTGTTGGCGAACTTTGGCAGCAGCCCCCAGGGAATTGCCGTAATGCCGGCATCGGCAACATGCATTTCTCCGCTCCCTGACACAGTCAGCTGGTGGCCGGGTGAGGGGAGTGCAAACGATATTATTGATGGCAATTCTGGGACTTTGCAGAATGGCGCGGCGTTTGCGGCCGGACAAGTCGGCCAGGCGTTTAGTTTTGACGGCGTGGATGATAAGGTGCTTATCGGCAATCCAGCTAATCTTCGCCTCCAAGATTTTACCATTGATGCCTGGATCAAGCTTAATACTTTGGACATCAACGGCTTTGCCGAAAGGATTGCGGGATATGGGATCGGCGGCTACGGGTTCTTCCTATCTGGTCCAAGTGTTGTGAATGCTTATGGGGCGACCGCGGTCCGGCAGCTTAGCTTGGACAAACCCGGCTTTGACATGGTTGCCGCTCCTCTCGCTGTAAACGACCTCGGATGGCACCATGTGGCCGTCACTAAGAGTGGCGGTACTGTGACTTTCTATCTGGACGGTGTGGCGGGCGCCGCACAACGCGGCGGGAGTCCCTTTCCGTCCTACAATCCCGGCTTCGTATTCAATACAAACTTTACGCTGGGCAACTTCGATACCCAAGTCCAACCGTTCCCGGGATTGCTGGATGAGGTGGAGGTCTTTAACCGCGCCCTGACATCGTCCGAAATTCAGCAGTACTATCAGAATGGCGTCAGCTGCGCGGCGGCTACGGAATTGCCAATTATTGCTGTCCCTGCACCGATTGTTGTTGAAGCCACTTCGCCCGAAGGCACTGCCGTCTTCTACGAGGTTACGGCTGCGGACAACGTCGGCGTGACTAGCTTGGCCTGCGCACCGGCCTCGGGTTCAATCTTTGCTTTGGGTACTACCGCGGTCGCCTGCACGGCCAGCGATGCGGCCGGTAACACTTCTGAAGTCGCGTTTAACATAACCGTCCAAGACACTACACCCCCGGCCTTGACCGCACCCGCCCCCGTCAACGTTGAGACCTCGTCGCTGGACGGTGTTGTGGTGGATTGGGAAATGCCCACTGCGGCAGATGCTGTCGGCGTTGCCGGTATTGTCTGTTCACCGGTTCCCGGTTCGATATTTCCGGTCGGCGTAACCGTGGTAATTTGCACTGCTTTTGACACCTCGGGCAACTCCACCTCCCGTTCTTTTGAAGTGACGGTGCGGTATGTCGCACCCCCACCCGTTATTATTACGGTAAACATGGATATCAAACCCGGCAGTTTCCCCAACTCAATAAACCCCAAGAACCAAGGCAAAATCCCGGTTGCCATTCTATCAACAAGCGGATTTAACGCCCCGGCTCAAATAGATAAGAGCTCACTCACCTTCGGTCGAACCGGCGATGAGCAAAGTTTAAGTTTTTGCGGAATCGGAGACGTTAACAGCGATGGCCTCGCCGATCTGATCTGCCACTTCCAAACTCAAACCGCTGGATTTCAAGCGGGGGACACGGAAGGGGTATTGAAAGGCAAAACGACCGCCGGAGTTGACGTCATCGGGAAGGACTCGGTCCGAATTGTGCCTAAATAATCTTGGTGCCGAGGGAGGGATTTGAACCCTCAAATCCTTGCGGATGACGCATCTTAAGTGCGTTGCGGTTACCAGTTTCGCCACCTCGGCATTTAACACTGAGGTCACGGTGGGGATCGCACCCACAAGTAGCGGTTTTGCAGACCGCCGCGTTTACTAATTCGCCACGTGACCAATTTTAACCAACACTGCTTTTACTGAATTATTTATCCGTTCTGGACGAAGTTTAAAATAAGCAGTAAAAATATCAAATTTTCTTTGTAGATACAAACCTTTGCTGTCACTGTATAAAATTGGAAAAAACTTGACTGTTTGACCTGTGGTATACCTTAAACGATACGCTCTATTATTCTCATAAATCCTACCCTTTAACCCTAGCTTTTCTAATGCTACCTGTAGACCAGCTACAAAATCAAAACTACCAGAGGTAAATATCACAGCCAATCTTTTAACTATTCTCGGCTTGGATATACCCTTGCCCATTTCTAGATACACACAACCATCGCCATCAAAATAGCCTCGGACAAAGTGGGGGAGTGCCCGAGAGGGAACATCGGGAAATTTAATTGTCAAAGACTTATCAGGATAAAGTCCGAGATTAATCAAATTGTCATACAGGGCTTGGTTGCCAATTCTCAACAGGTAAGCAGTTCTAGTTTTATAGGTTTTAGTTTGATGTTTGAAGCGCACAAGCTTAGGTTTTATTTCTACAATAGTGTGCTCCGAATTTAGTAGGGCCTTTATCTTTTCGATAGTAGATTTGTCGACACTCGTAACGTTGATGTAGCTACCTCTGGCTGACTTAATAATGCTCCCATCTGCATATAAATATCCCAAAACATAGGCCATCTCTGGCGACCATTTCCTAAAAAAGCTCTCGTTGATTTTATACTTAATGCCCACTTTATATAATTATAAGTGGTAACTATTAAGACTGCAAGATTTTAATGAACAACTAAGGTAATTTCTAATCCGATTATAAAGTTCTGGCTATTTTTTCCTCTTTATATATCTCCAATATATCACCTTCGGCGATATCGGCTATATTCTTTGGATCACTGGCCTCAAAGCGGATGCCGCACTCCACGCCCTCATTGGCCTCGGATACGTCCTCTTTCTCCTGCTGGACCTGGGTTATCTTGCCGATCATTAGGATATCGCCGTTGCGAGTGACGTCAGCCAATGTGCCCCGGGCCACACTGCCGGACATGACTCGTCCGCCGACAATCTGGATGTTGCCTGATTTTTTGAAAGTAGCCAGTATCTTGAGCTTACCGACAGGATTTTTTTTAACCTCCGGTTCAAGCAGAGCGCTCATCTGACCGCGGACGTGCTCGATTATCTCGTAAATGATGTCAAAGGAGGCCACGCCGACGTTATCCTGCTCGGCCAACTTGCGGACCGAAGCGCCCAGCGGCACCCGAAACCCGATGATAGAGGCCTTTCCGGCCAAAGCCGTCCTGACATCAGCATCGGTGATCGGACCGACGCCCTGATCAACCACCGTGTAGGCCACCTCATCCGAGCGTATCTGGCGCAAAGCCGTATCTATCGCCTCAAGCGAGCTGGAGACGTCGGTCTTGATGACGAGGCGCAGATATTTTTTACTGTCGTTTTCTTTCTTTGCCTCAACCGGTCCGCCTCGGAAGAAGGCGAAAAGGGGAGAAAGGTTCACATTCTCGGCGGCAAGCGTCATTGCTTCGTCCTTTTCGGCCGCCGAAACGAACTCTCTCCCGATCTCCGGCGTGTTCGGCCAGCCAGTGATGACGACCGGCTGGGACGGAACGGCTTGGATCAACGGTTGGCCGTTGAAGTCCTCCATGGATTTTATCTTACCGGCAATCGTTCCCGCCACCACCCAATCGCCGATACGCAGGATGCCCTTATGAACCAGGGCCGTGGCGATATATCCCCGCCTTTTATCCAGATGGGACTCAATAATGACGCCCTTAGCCGGCAGAGAGCGGTCTTCTTTGAGGTCCTCCAGCTCGGCGACCAAGAGGACCATATCCATCAATTCGGCCAGCCCCTTTTTTTCTTTGGCCGAGACCTCTACCACCGGCACTTTGCCGCCCCAGTCCTCCACCAGCACTTCACAGCCGGCCAGATCTTGTTTGACCTTCTGGGGATTGGCACCCGGTTTGTCTATTTTATTAAGAGCAACAATAAAAGGCAGCTTCGCGTCTTTGATGACGCTGATGGCCTCGGCCGTCTGGGGCTTCACGCTCTCGTCGGCCGCCACGACCAAGATGGCCATGTCGGCGACTTTGGCCCCGCGAGAGCGAATTGCCGAAAAGGCCTCATGGCCCGGCGTATCCAAAAAAGTGATGAGCTTGTCGCCATGGACGGCCTGGTAGGCGCCGATGTGCTGGGTGATGCCGCCCGTTTCTTTGGCCGCCACATTGGACTGCCGAATGGCGTCCAAAATAGAGGTCTTCCCATGGTCAACATGACCCAACACCACCACTATCGGCGGACGGATAACTGTCCCTGATTGCGCTGTGTTATTGGCCATACCAGGTAGTGAAAGTCCCGAAGTTTGAATAATGCCGCCAGGCAATCGGGACTTCTACTACCTGGCATGAACGTGATTGTTATTTTATCAGAAAAAAGAGTTTTTAGCAATCAAAAATGACCCCGCCCGGGCGGGGTCATTTTTGATTGGCGGAGGAGGTGGGACTTGAACCCACAAATCGCTTTTAAGGCGACCCCGGTTTAGCAAACCGGTGGAATGACCATTATCCGACTCCTCCAATTGTTAACAAATTTTACCCTAAAAATTGCACTTTTTCAAATATAATCATCCCCGGGCGATAACCAAGGCCGTAACGGAGGCGGCGCCGTTCTTTTTTAGAATCATGGCGCATTCGTTCAGGGTCGCCCCGGTCGTGCAAACGTCATCCACCAACAAGATGGAACGGCCGCGGACCAAACTCGGGTCAACGCAGGCGAAAGCATTCTTAACGTTTTCAAACCTCATATGGCTGTCATCTATCTGCGCTTGAGGGATAGAATGGTTCTGTCTCTTCAAATGTTCCCCATAATCCAATCGGTAATGTTCGGCCAACTTGCGGGCGATGAGGGCGGCCTGATTGAAACCGCGCCAATTCTCCCTCCGGCCATGCAAGGGCACCGGAACAACGGCAAAGTTCTCGCCGGCAAAGGAGATGCGATGCAGGGCCGATTGGTCTTGAATATAATTTACGGCTAAACCGGCTAAGGGCTTGGCTAATTCCGGCAAAAATCTATATTTCAGGGCTTTGATGGCCCCAGACACCACCGGGTCGTGATACTCGCTGACAATGAATACACGGTTTAAAGAGTAATGGGGCCGGCAATCCGGGCAAGTTATCCCTCCGGGAACGGTCCGGCGGCAGCCGATGCATTCAAGGCGCGAACGGACGGGCAGTTTTTTCAGGCAGGGGCCGCAAAGATAGGCGGCCTCAAGATATTCGGAACAGCCGAGGCATCGGTGCGGAAATATCAACTCCGCCAGGAATTTGAACATCTTCATGTGTTATACTGATACTGTACATGTTTAATCTCTTTGGCTCAAAAGGCAATCTTGGAATTGATATCGGCACGGCGACCATAAAGATCATGGAGCTGGAAAGGCATGGCGGGCGCTTCTCGTTGTCCAACTACGGGCTCTTTTCAATAAAAAGCGCCGGCCCGAAAGGCGAATCGGAGCCGAGCATTTTGAAATTGCCTGACGAAGAAATAGCTTCGGCCATCAAAGAGGTCATCAAAAGGTCAAAGATAAAAAGCCGAAATATGGTTGCCTCAATACCTTCTTTTTCCACTTTTGCCACAGTAATAGAGATGCCGTATCTTTCCGAGTCAGAGCTGGCCCAGGCCATTCCTTTTGAGGCCCGCAAGTATGTGCCCATACCGCTGGCAGAAGTCGTCCTTGACTGGTCCATCATCGGGGCCAGCGGCACCCAAACGGCCAAACCGATGGTAGAAGTTTTCATTGCCGCCGTGCCGAAAGAGGAGACGATGCGATACCAAAATATCGCCAAGATGGCCGGGCTGGCCTTAAGGGCCCTTGAGCTTGAGAACTCGGCTCTCATCCGCGCTCTTTTGGGAAATGACCTGACGCCAACGGCTGTTGTAAACATCGGCGGGAGAAGCACTTCCATCCTGATAGTGAACAAGGGATACGAAAGATTGTCCCACAACTATGAGGTTGGGGGATTTGAGATAACCCGGTCCATCGCCCGCTCGCTCAACGTCAGTTTGGAAAAGGCCGAGGACCTGAAAAAACGATTGGGGATGAAGGAAGTGGACGAGAACATCATAAACAAGGCCATGATGTCGCTGATAGACATGATGGCCTTTGAGACCAATAAGACGATATCAAGCTATGAAACGGCCAGCAATCAAAAAGTGGTCCGGGTCCTCCTGGTCGGAGGGATGGTCAACATGCCCAACTTCCTTAATTATTTTAAGCAGCGTCTAGGCCGGGATGTTTTTATAGGCAATGCTTTAGCTCGAGTTGTCTACCCTAAGGGGCTGGAAAAGAACATCGGGGAGTTGGCCAGCACATTTGCCGTGGCGGCCGGTCTGGCCGAAAGAGAGGTCTGATTTTGTTGATAAATAAATTATCAAGTCGGGTTATAATTAACAGACATGAGCGATAAAGGCGGTCTTCAGCTTTTACCGGAGACCAGGCACAAGATAGAGGTCAAGATACCCGGCCAGAACCGGCTGATATCCATCGGCATCGTTTTGCTGGTCTTGGTTCTGATAGTTTACGGCTCTCTGGCTTGGTACAGCGGCTCAACGGACGCCAAGATCGCCGACGCCGACAATCAGCTGGCCGGCATTGAACAGCAGAGGGACAAGAAATCCGAGGCGGGCCTGCTTACTCTTTCCAAACAGATGGCCATCACCGGCCAGATAATCCAGAACCATATCTTCTGGTCCACCGCTTTTTCCAAGCTTGAGGCCGGACTGGCCGGCAGCGTCCAGTTTAAATCATTCTCCGCCCAGGCCAGCGACAATACTCTCCACATCCGCGCCTTGGCCGATACTTACGCCACCATCGCCCGCCAGCTGGCCGCCTTCACCGGCACGGACGGCGTGACCGACGTCAACCTTGACGGGGTGACGACCTTGACCAGCGGCAAGCTTGATTTCAACACCAAGCTCGTATTTGACAGAACCAAATTCCTGACCAAATAACATGGGAGCTTCAAGATCATACACGGGAGCGGTATTGATAGCCCTAGCCGGGCTGCTGTTCTTCATCCTGCTCATGCCGGCCTACAACGGCCTTAGCGCCCGCCGGACGGCCCTGGACGAAAGGAACCGGCTCATCGCCGAGCGGACCGATATCTTGGCTAAAATAAATGAATTAAAGCAGGAATCGGCCAAGCGGGCCGGGGACATCAGGCAATTCTCATACGTGGTCCCGGCCGGCAAAGCCCCGGCCGACCTGGTGGCCATGATCCAAACCCTAGCCAGCCAGAACGGCCTCCAGCTGACCTCCTTGGCCATGGGAGCGGGCAATAATGATGAGAAAGCGCCGTACCTGGCTCAATCAATAGACCTGGGCCTGGCTGGCGGATATGCGGCTTTCAGGTCATTCATTGAATCCCTTGAAAAGAACGTCCGAATCATTGACATTGAGTCCATTGACGCGGCGCCGACCACCGAAAATTCGCCCGTGATCGGATTTCGCATCAAGGCCCGAGCTTATTTCATATCATCCCGTTAGAAATTACGAACAACCATGAAAAAAATGATAAATAACCAAATAAACCAGACCAGCCACCGTTTCAAAACGGTGGACGGATTGTTTGATTTCTAACGGGATGCAAACCGCGAACACAAAATTATTTACCTCGCTCATAATCCTGGTCGGGATCGTGGCCGG
>MGKO01000011.1:6237-13091 GCA_001795695.1 Candidatus Yanofskybacteria bacterium RIFCSPLOWO2_01_FULL_49_17 | reverse complement strand
ACACCACTCCCGCCGGCGGCCGGCTCGGGCCGCGACGGCCTGTCCGACTTCAAGAATCTGAAGATAAATTTCTCCATTTTCGATAACCCGGCCTACAAAGCCCTGATGGTGTTCGGCCAAGTGCCGGTTTCTCCGGGCGTCACGGGCAAAAAGGACGTTTTTGCGCCCTAATGCCCAAGCGCACTCCCACAACTCTGCTTCGGGAACTGGTCAGCCGCCAGATCATCAGCGAGGACCAGTCCATCCTCATCCGGGACGAGATAAAAAAATCCGGGTCAGACCTGGGCCGTTATTTGATCTCAAAGGACATCATCAGCGACTCCGACCTGGCCGACCTCAAATCAGAGCTTTACCGCCTGCCCGTCGTCCATCTGACCGAGATAGAAATAGACCGCGAGGTCCTGAAGGAGATATCGGAAGATAAGGTCAGATTCTATCAGGTTAGCGCCTTCGCCAAAGAAGGCAATGTCCTCAAGGTCGGCCTGACCGACCCGGAAGATGTGGAAGCGCTTGAGGCGCTCAAGTTCATCGCCGCCAACAAAGGACTGACCTTGGAGAAATACATCATAAGCTACGGCGACCTGGACGCTTTGACCCGCAACTACAGCACCTTGTCCGGAGAGATAGGCAAGGCCCTGGAGAGCTTCGATGAGGAGCTTGAAAAAGAGATCACGCCAGCCCAGGGCAAGGGCTTGGAGGAGATAACGGCCGACGCGCCCGTCACCCGCATCGTCGCCACGGTCATCAAGTATGCGGTGGAATCCCGCGCCTCCGACATCCATATCGAGCCGTTTGAGGACCGGGTCCGGACTAGATTCCGCATTGACGGCGTGCTGGCCACCGCCTTGACCCTGCCCAAGAACCTCCATTCGGCGGTCATCACCCGCATCAAGATATTATCCGACTTGAAGATAGACGAGACGCGGCTGGCCCAGGACGGACGTTTCGCCACCAAGCTCAACAACCGCAAGATTGACTTCCGCGTCTCCACTTTTCCGACCAAGAACGGCGAGAAGGTGGTGATGCGTATCTTGGACCCCTTGGGCGGCAACATTGACCTGCCCGACCTGGGCTACGTCGGACAGACCCTGGAGGTGATGGAAAGGGGAATGACCAAACCGTTCGGCGCCATCCTCATCACCGGTCCGACCGGCTCCGGCAAATCGACCACTCTGGCCGCCATGCTCAAACGGATGAACACGGAAGACATAAATATCGTCACCCTGGAGGACCCGATAGAATATTTCGTGGACGGGGTCAACCAGTCCCAGATCCACGAGGAGATTGGCTATACCTTCGCCGAAGGACTACGCCATATCCTCCGTCAGGACCCGGACGTGGTCATGGTCGGCGAGATACGCGACAAGGAGACGGCCGGTCTGGCCACCCAAGCCGCTCTGACCGGCCACATCGTCCTTTCAACTTTGCATACCAACGACGCTATCGGCGTAGTGCCGCGCCTGATAGACATGGGCGTGGAGAAATATCTCATCCCTTCCACTCTGAACGTGGCGGCGGCCCAGCGTCTCTTGCGGCGGCTTTGCCCGGATTGCAAGCTCAAAGCCACGGCCAACGCCGGCGAGACAAAACTTATTGAAACGGCGATCAAGGATATGCCCGAGCAATATCAAAAGCAGTATCTGGCCAAGTCATACGAGATATACAAGCCGAACCTGGAAAATCCCTGCAAGACCTGCGGCGGCAAGGCCTATAGGGGCCGCATCGGCATCTGCGAGACCCTGGAAATGACGCCCGAATTTGAAAAGATAATCTTAGGCACGATATCGGAGTCGGCCATGCGTCAGGAAGCCAAGCGGCAGGGGATGCTGACCATGTATCAGGACGGCATTTTAAAAGTTCTCCAGGGCATTGTATCATTAGAAGAACTGCTTGAGATCGCCCAGGCCGGCGAATCCGCCTAGTGCCTAACAATGGAATATGGACTATGGAATATGAAATAAAAACACAATCCATAATTTATATTTCATAATTCATATGTCTGATCCACAAAAATATCTGGCTGACCTTCTGACGATGGTCGCCCAGAACAACGCCTCTGACCTCCACCTCTCGCCGGCCTACTATCCCACCTTAAGGATAGACGGCCGTCTAGTCCCTCTGGTCAATCAGGAGATATTGAGCAAAGAGACGTTGGAGGGTTTGATATTGGCCTTGGCCGGGCCGGAACGCAAGGACGCTTTCATCAAAAGGAAAGACCTTGATTTTTCCATTGCCAGCGCCACCGGCGATCGCTTCCGGGTCAATCTTTATCAGGCCAACGGCAGTCATGCCGCCGCTCTCCGGCTGATACCCAAGACGGTCAAGACGGTCGCCGAGCTTAATCTGCCTCCGGTGCTGAACGTCTTCACCAAGCTCTCCCAGGGCTTCGTGCTGGTCGTCGGCCCGAACGGCCACGGCAAATCAACGACCTTGGCCGCAATGATAGACGCCATAAATAAAGAGCGGGCCGAAAAGATCATCACCATTGAGGACCCGGTGGAGTACATTTTCACGCCGGAAAAGAGCATCATTGACCAGCGGGAGGTCGGCCAGGACACATTGTCTTTCGCCGAGGCCTTGCGTTCATCCTTCCGCGAGAACGTCAATGTCCTGATGATAGGCGAGTTGCGGGATTACGAGACCATGAGCGCGGCGGTGACGGCGGCCGAGACCGGTCATCTTGTCTTCGCCTCTCTCCACACCAACAACGCCGCCCAAACCGTTGAAAGGATGATCGACAGCTTCCCGCCGGCCCAGCAGTCCCAGATCCGGACCCAGCTCGCCAACACCCTTTCCGGCATCATATCCCAGCGGCTTTTGCCGCGCATCCAAGGCGGACTCATCCCGGCCGTGGAGATAATGATCGCGACCACAGCCGTCCGGACCCTCATCCGCGACAACCGCCCCCGCCAGCTGGACCTGGTCATTGAGACCAGCCAAGACGCCGGCATGACCTCGCTTGACCGGTCGCTGGCTGACCTCGTCCGGCGCAAGGAGATAACGCCGGAGCAGGCCCAGTTCTACTCCACCGACCCCGAAAATCTAAAGAAGTATCATGGAATTTAATTACCAGGTAAAAAACCAGTCCGGCCAGATAGCCAGCGGCGTGATCGATGCGCCGACATCGGACGCGGCTGTCGGCATCCTGCACGGCAAGGGCTACGTGGTCCTTTCATTGACCCCGATCTCCAAGAACATCCTCTCAAAAGACATCAACCTCGTCCTAGACCGGCCCAAGACAAAGGATATCGTCGTCTTTACCCGCCAGCTTTCCACTCTGGTTGAGGCCGATATGCCTCTGGCCGAAGGTCTGCGGACATTGGCCCGGCAGGTTGATAAGCCGGGCCTTAAAAAGGTGGTCGGCGACGTGGCCGCTTCGGTGGAATCCGGCTCATCCTTGTCCGGCGCCTTGGCCGCTCATCCGAAACTTTTCACTTCCTTTTACGTGAAGTTGGTCCAGGCCGGCGAGGTCTCGGGCAAACTGGAAAGTTCTTTGCTTTATCTGGCCGATTATATGGAAAGGAGCCAGAGCATCAATTCAAAGATCCGGGGCGCCTTGGCCTATCCGGCCTTCGTGGTCAGCGCTCTGGTCATCGTCGGATTCATCATGGCCGTGTACGTCCTGCCCCAGTTGCTGTCTGTGTTCAAGGATTCGGGCATCACCGACTTGCCGTTCACCACGCGTGTCCTTATGGCCGTAACCAGTTTCGTGAACGCCTACCTATACTACATATTGGCGGCGGTGGCCGTTGTCGGCTTCTTGGTTTTCAGGTACGTCCGTACGCCGCGAGGCAAGGCCTTGATTGATGACCTGGCCGTCAATGCGCCTGGGGTCGGCAAGGTCGTCCGCAACTTATACCTGGCCCGCCTGGCCGAGAGCTTGTCCACCCTCATCAAATCGGGCATCGCCATCCTGGAGGGCCTGAAGATCACCGCCGACCTGGTCGGCAACGAGAACTATCGGACCATCATGCTCCAGGCCGAGGAGAATGTTCGGGCCGGAGGCACCATCTCGGAAGTTCTTGAGAAACACAAAGAAATGCCGCCTCTTTTCACCTCCATGGTGGCGATAGGGGAAAGGACCGGCAAGCTGGACTACATGCTGGACCACGTCTCCAAGTTCTATAAATCAGAATCCGAGACGGCCATCAACAGCATCACCCAGCTTATTGAACCGATATTGGTGCTCATTCTGGGTTTTGCGGTCGCCATATTGGTCTCCAGTATTTTACTGCCGATATACAGTTTAGTGGGAGCATCATAGCGCTGTGGACATCGTATATTGAATGAAGCAAAGTATACAAATATAATACCGGTATATGAAAAAACTCTATTTTAGGCGCAGTGAAGGTTTTACGCTCGTTGAGCTCCTGGTCGTCATCGCCATCATCGGCGTCCTGGCAACCTTGCTCCTCTTGCAATTGGGTGTTGCCCGCCAGCGCGCTCGCGATGCCAAGCGTATCGCCGATGTTAACCAGACCCGCACGGCCGTTGAGCTTTACTTTGACGATAACAGCCAATACCCGCAAGTAGCCACCTTCTCGGCCCTAGCTAGCACACCTTCGGGTTGCTCCGGCTCTACTTGCTTCGTGCCAAAATACCTGGCCCTGTTGCCAAAAGACCCTCTCGATCCTACATCACCTCATACATATAGATATGCCTATAACGGCAATACTAAATATCAAATTTGGGCCGTACTAGAGCAGTGGGCACAAGCACTTAATTCGGATGCTGATATTGTTGCGGTTACTGGTTGGGCTGGTCAATTTGTAGATGGATCAAAAGATTCTAAAACCGACTGCGTCACTCCTTCTGACACGGCCTGTATTTACGATCAAGGCCAGAACTAATCTCTTAGAAAACACTCCCGCTATAGCGGGGGTGTTTTCATTAATCTATACTATATCCGTGACTTTAGCCGTTTTGTTTTTTATCATTGGCGCTATCTATGGCAGCTTTCTGAACATGCTCCTTTGGCGTCTGCCCAGAAAAGAGACGATCGGCGGCCGTTCTTACTGCCCATCCTGCAAACACCGGCTGTCCCCGTCTGACCTTATCCCCATTGTCAGCTATCTGGTCCTGGCCGGACGGTGCCGGTATTGCCGGGCCAGGATACCGATAAGGTATCTGGCTGTAGAGCTTGTGTGCGCGTTGACCCTTTCAGCATACGCTCTTTGGGCCGGGCCGCTGTCGGTCGGGGTCATCTTCGGCGCCTATATCGTCCTGACCTTGCTGGGACTATTGTTCTTTGACCTTTACTACATGATCTTGCCGGATGCTTTGATGGTCCCGGCCATCATTATAATTGCCTTCTACGATATTTTCGCAGTTCCAAATTCGCTGGAGCACTTTGGAGCGGCATTACTGTCGGCTCTGTTTTTTGGTATAATTTACACAGCATCAAAGGGCGGGTGGTTGGGCTTGGGCGACGTTAAACTGGTCTTTCTGATAGGCCTCCTGCTGGGTTATCTGCTGACATATGCCGCGGTCGTTCTGGCCGTCTGGCTGGGAGCGGCCGTAGGGCTCACCATGGTCGTTTCGCGTCGGGCGACCATGAAGAACGCCCTCCCGTTCGGCGCCTTTCTGTGTCTGACAACGCTCGTATTTTTCATATTTCGCAATGAGTTCTCCTTCCCTCAAACATTATTCGGGTGGTAAGGGGCTTGCCCACCAGAATTTTTGGAACAAAAATTCAGACGGGTTTAGCTTAGTGGAGATCGCGGTCGTGGCCGCTGTTGTTGGGTTCTTGACCACGGCCATAATCGTAAACTTCTCCAGGACCCGCACCAATCTGGACGAATCGGTCAATTTCCTTGCCTCCCAGGTCCGGATCGCCCAGACCGAGGCCGTCTCCAGCGCCAGGTACAACAACTACAATCCCTGCGGCTATGGCATCCACTACATTGACGGCGCCACTTTTGCCCGCTATGTCGGCCCGAACGCCTCAACCGCCAACTGCCAGGCCATCAACCGCAATTATTCGGCCGGCGAGGACGCTCTGCTCCAACCACAGAAGTTCCAAGACAGCCGGATAGAGTTCAAAAGCTCTTTCAATGATATATATTTTGAGCCGCCCGACCCAAAGACATACCTCAACAACAGTTCGGCCCTCAATCAGGCGCCGATAGCCATCACCGTCGGGCGGGTCGGCACCAATTGTCCGACCAACTGCAAGACCATCTATGTCTATCCTTCCGGAAAAATCGATGTTCAGTAGCACACCAATGAAAAAATCCATATTCCATAGTCCACATTCCATAGTCCATAGAGAGAGCGGCTTCACTCTCGTTGAGGCGATGGTGGCTTTGGTCATTCTTACCACCGCCTTGGGACCGATGCTGTATCTGGCCAACAGCGCCGTCAATTCGGCTTATCTTATCCGCGATAATATGATCGGCTCCGGCCTGGCCCAGGAGGGAGTAGAGGTCGTCCGGAGCATCCGCGACGCCAACTGGCTGAATGGGTCGGCCTTTGACGCCGGCCTGTCTGATGGGACATACCGGATTGAATGGAACTCCTCGTCTCTTTTGACCCTCGCCGGCAATCCGCCCTTAAAACTGGACAACGGCCTTTACAGCTATAATTTGGGCAGTACCACCAAGTTCAGCCGTTCCATCGCCGTGACCAAGGTCAACGCCGGCCAGTTGCGGGTGGTTAGCACCGTATCCTGGGAGCTTCGGGGCGGCAGTACCAAGACCATTCAGGCCGAGAGTCATTTATTCAACTGGAAATGATGTATGCAAATAGCGCGCCTCCGGCAATGCGAATGCGCTCATACGAATGAAAAAATCTATATTCCATAGTCCATATTCTAAGCGAGCCGACCATTCCGAGCGAGACCCGCAACAGGCGGG
>MGKO01000011.1:0-6219 GCA_001795695.1 Candidatus Yanofskybacteria bacterium RIFCSPLOWO2_01_FULL_49_17 | reverse complement strand
GGACCCGCCGTCGCGAGGACGAGCGAGGGATAGTCGGCGAGCAGGGGTTCACCATTGTGGAAGTTTTGGTCACATCTTTGGTATTCTCCATCATGACCGTGGCCGTCAGCGGGATATTCATCCAGATAATAAACGACGAAAGGCGGGCTTTCGCCGCCCAGGCCATCCAGGAGAACGGGCAGTTCATCATGGAGCTGATGTCCCGCGAGATACGGGTCAGCAAGGTCCAGGACCAGGACTCCTCCAATTGCACGGCCACCACTCTGACCATCGTCCATCCGGTCAATGGCGCCGTAACCTATTCTCTTACGGCCGGCGGGGTGCTCCAGCGCGCGGTCGGAGGAGTGACAACCGACCTGTCTGCTTCCACCGTGTCTTTCTCCAGATTAAACTTCTGCGTGACAGGGTCGGGAACTTCCGATAATAAGCAGCCGCGGGTGGCCATTCTTACTTCCATGCGGAACAAGAGCGGAAAACAGATAATCACTTTTGATTTCCAGACCACGGTCTCGTCGCGAGATGTCCAAAGCGAATTTGAAAATTAATAAACGAATGAATAGTTTAAATACAAAAGAGAGGGGAGCGATACTGGTATATGCCGTATTGATGCTGGGCAGTATTCTTGCTATAACCTTGTCGCTGGCCGCCATTTTCGTGCCCAAGATACGCTCCATCTCCAACGCCGGAGCCGGCTCGGTCGGAGCCATTTACGCCGCCGACAGCGCTCTAGAATGGTGCATCTATACCAATCGGGGCAATCCGGCTTTGGCCCAACCGATGATGAGCAATGGCGCCACATATACTCTCTCCAGCAATTGCGCTCCGACAGACCAGCCCTTCACCGCCCGGGCCGTCGGCACTTACCGAGGCGTCAGCCGTTCGCTAGAGGTTTCTAATCAATGAATAAAAAAGGGGCAACAGAGAGAATAGAAAAACTAAAAAAGTCCATAAATAAATACCGGCATAGCCGGTTGGTTTTGAATAAGGAACTTGTTTCTCCAGAAGTGGAGGATTCTCTCAAAAAAGAGCTCTTTGACCTGGAGCAGGAACACCCGGATCTGATCACGCCGGATTCTCCGACCCAAAGGGTGGCCGGCGCGCCGGCCAAAGAGTTCAAAAAGGTCCGGCACGCCGTAGCCGGCAAACCGGTCCGGATGAATTCCTTGAATGACGCCTTCTCGCCGGAAGATATGAAGGCGTGGTTGGAGCGTCTGGAGAAGGCCCTTGTCTCAAAACCCCGAGAATTTTATTGCGACCTTAAGATGGACGGCTTGGCCATTGAACTTGTTTACAAGAACGGCCTCTTGGTCCAGGCATCCACCCGCGGAGACGGCGACACGGGCGAGGACGTGACCCAGAACATTAAGACCATAGAAAGCGTCCCGTTGTCCTTGGATGGCTCTGATATCCCCAAAGAAGTCGTCGTCCGGGGAGAAGTGTTTTTGACCAAAAAGGAATTTCAGCGCATCAATAAAGAGCAAACCAAGGCCGGAGAGAAGGTCTATGCCAACCCGCGCAATCTGGTAGCCGGCTCGGTCCGCCAGCTGGACCCCAAGTTAACGGCCGGCCGGCGGCTATCTTTTTACGCCTATGCCTTTGTCGGCTCCGGCATCGCCACCCATGACAGTGAGTATCGGGCAATGAACCAGCTGGGCATCCCGACCAATCCGGAAGGAAAGATCTGTCCCCCTGCGGGGAATCTCCCGAAGGGAGACAAAATTTTGGATGAAATTGAAAGATTCTATGCGGAAATTGAGAAGAAACGGGAAAAGCTGCCGTATGAGATAGATGGCATCGTGGTTTCTCTCAATGACAATGCCCTTGTGGAGCGGGCCGGTATCGCCGGCAAAGCGCCCAGGGGCGTGATCGCCTACAAGTTCTCTCCAAAAGAAGCGGAAACTGTCGTTGAGAACATCTCGGTCCAGGTCGGCCGGACGGGTGTCCTCACGCCGGTCGCGTTTTTAAGACCGGTCAATGTCGGCGGGGTGATGGTCTCGCGGGCCACCCTCCATAATCTGGATGAGATAAAACGTCTGGGCGTCAAAATAGGGGATACGGTCATCGTCGGCCGAGCCGGAGACGTCATCCCCGACGTGAAAAAGGTTTTGACCGACCTGCGGACCGGCAGGGAAAGGGAGTTTTGTATGCCAACCAAATGCCCGGCTTGCCGTGAATCGGTCGAACGGTCTGTGGGCCAGGTCGCCTATCGTTGCGTGAACAAGGACTGTCCAGCCATCCGCCGCGAGGCCATTTATCATTTCGTCTCGCGCCGGGCTCTGGACATGGACGGCATCGGGCCTAAGATAATTGACCAGCTCATGGATGCGGCTCTCATCAAGGACGCCGCTGACCTGTATTCATTAAAGAAAGGGGACTTGCTCAATCTGGAGCGTTTCGCCGAAGTTTCCGCCGCCAATGCCATTGATTCCATACACACCCGCAAGAGCGTCCCATTATCCCGCTTCATCTACGCCCTGGGTATCCCGCATGTGGGGGAGGAGACGGCGTTTACCCTGGCCAAGAGATTCGGCACCTTTGAAAAATTCCGCCAAGCCAGCCGGGCCGAGCTCCAAGTCATTGAAGACATCGGCCCGGTCGTCTCGGACAGCATCTGTGATTGGTTTGAAAAACCTTACCATAAAAAACTGCTGGAAAAATTCAAAAAGTCGGGATTGAGAATTGAAAATGAGAAAGTGGAATCCCGAAAACTTAAGGGAAAGACCTTCGTCCTGACCGGCATCCTGGAAACATTGAGCCGCGATCAAGCCAAGGAACTCATCCGCGAACAAGGCGGCGATGTCTCCTCGTCGGTCTCTGGGGAGACCGACTTCGTGGTCGCCGGCGCCGAACCTGGCTCCAAATACGATAAAGCGAAGCGGCTTAATGTAAAAATACTTAGCGAAAAGGAATTCCTGAATATGCTACAATAAACAAATGCTTACGGATAAAGAACTGGGCCATATCGCGGAACTAGCGCGCATCAAGATAGAGGACAGCGAGCGTGAACGTCTTAAAAAAGACCTCTCTTCTATTTTGGATTATGTAGAGAAACTCAACTCCGCCGATACCACTGGCGTTGATCCTTTGTATCAAACAACGGGCTTGGTCAATTCTGTACGCGAAGATGAGCCGCGCGATGAATTTCCCATGAATGAAGCGTTGCTGGAGCGACTCGTTGGCCAGGCACCGCATAGAAAAGAGCGTCTGGTAAAAGTGCCATCAGTTCTCAACAAAAAATGAACTTAGAGAAAATAACCATCAAATTGGCGCGGGAAGGATTAGAACGAAGAGATTTTTCCGCTTCGGAGTTATTTGAGCACTACAAAGCTCGGATTGAGGCACAGAATTCAGAACTAAATGCGTACTTAATCGTCTTTGATAATGCTGAGCACATCAAAGAGGAGGGGATTCTCGCTGGAATTCCATGTGCCATCAAAGACAATATGCTCATAGAAGGAACTCGGTGTACCGGTGGATCTAAAATTTTGGAGAATTATATTTCGGCATACGATGCGACAGTAACAAAGAAACTGCGCGATGCAGGAGCAACTTTTTTAGGCAAGACCAATCTGGACGAGTTCGCCATGGGCACCTCAACCGAAAATTCCGCCTTTGGTCCGACCAAGAATCCTATTGACCCAACGAGAGTGCCCGGCGGTTCAAGCGGCGGCTCGGCCGCCGCAGTGGCCGCGGACCTCACTGTTTTTGCTTTGGGCTCCGACACCGGCGGCTCCATTCGCCAGCCGGCATCAATGTGCGGCATTGTCGGCCTAAAACCGACCTACGGCCGCGTTTCCCGACACGGCCTTATCGCCATGGCTTCTTCTTTTGATCAGATCGGTCCGCTCACCAAGACCGTTCATGACGCGGCTCTCGTGCTCAACGCCCTTTGCGGCCACGATATCTTTGATTCTACGACGGTAAATAAACCAGTTCCCGATTTCACGGCCAAATTGGATTTGAGCATCAAAGGATTAAAAATAGGCGTGCCCAAAGAATTTTTCGGCGGCGGGCTGGCGCCTGAAGTGGCTGAAAAAATCAAAGAGGCGACCAAAAAACTGGAGGGGCTTGGCTGCAAGATGTCGGAAATATCCCTGCCCAACTTTGAATACGGTCTGGCCGCCTATTACATCGCCGTGCCCAGCGAGATATCGTCCAACCTGGCTCGTTTTGACGGCATCCGCTACGGCCATTCGTCGGCCAGCGCCCAAAATTTACTTGATACCTATGTCCAATCTCGTTCGGAAGGTTTCGGTCCCGAGCCCAAGCGCCGCATTATGCTCGGCACATATGCTTTGTCATCCGGCTACTATGATGCCTATTACCTGAAAGCCCAAAAAGTTAGAGCTCTCATTAAAAGGGACTTTGATGAGGCGTTCAAAAAAGTAGACATCATCGTCGGACCGACCGCGCCGAACACGGCTTTCAAGATAGGGGAGAAGGCGTCCGACCCGCTGGCCCTGTATCTGGAGGATATTTATACCGTACCGGTCAATCTGGCCGGCTTGCCGGGCATTTCAGTGCCGTGCGGACTAGGCAAAGACAGCAAGATGCCGGTCGGACTGCAGATGATAGGCAAGCCGTTTGATGAAGAAACTCTATTGAGAGTAGCTCATCATTTTGAAATATCATGATTGAAATATTAAAAATCATTTTTATCCAGTTGGTTGTTTTTGTCTATCAGTTCACCTCGTTGAGGATTTGGGGCATTGACCTGTCGGAGCTATCCCGCCGATTCCGGGACTATGTCATCAACTCAACGGCTATCCACGTGGTCCAATTCGTATTGGTGCCGGCCACAATCGTTCTCTTTATCGGTCTGGCCAACCTGCTTCGGAAACATCGGGAATTGAACGCTAAGATATTGGCCCAGCTGGAGGCCGAGATGGCCGTAGCCGTATCAGAACCGGCAACGACCATGGGTATGCGCTGGCAGGAAATAACGCAGCACATTGATTCCATCCGCGAGGGCGAATGGAAGTTTGCCGTCATTGAGGCGAACAAGATCGTGGATGATGTATTAAAAAATTCCTTTGCCGGCGAAACGATGGGGGAGCGGTTGATGAATATTGATAAGACCCAGCTTCTGACCATTGACGGATTGTGGGAGGCCCACAAGGTCCGCAACCGACTGGCCCACGATACGAATTATTTCCTTCGGCACGCCGAAGCGGTCCGGACCATTCGTTTGTACGAAGAAACCCTCAAAGAACTCGGGGTGCTATAAAAAAACAAACCCGTATTTCACGGGATGACAACAATTCCGACGGGCGCCCTTCGCAAACAAGGCGCCCGTCGGTGCTAGCGGGCAGAACGGCGTCGGCCGATGACATCATCAAGCTTGTATTCGACCTCTTCAATTCTCCGACGAAGGTCCGAGATGGCGGGCCAAAGAATCTCATGAGCGTAATCAACGAATCCTCTAGCCGGAGCAACGCTTTCCGGGTCCTCACGGCTCTTTTCCATGAGCTCATTCAGAGGCCCCTCAATCGGAGCCAGAAAACACTCGGCGGGTCGTCTGACGTCCTTGCTCATCTGGATGATCCGGTCGTTGGGCATCCAGTTTCTTCCAATGACGCCTTCGCTGATGACCCATCTCAAATCGCCGTCTTTGAGCCGACTAGCTTCGGCAGCCAGATGTTCAACATCGGCCTCGAAGTTGTGTTGGCGAATTTTCTCGCCTTTGAGCGCCGCGTGGATGAGAGCGGCCACTCTTTCGTTCGGCTGGGATGCCGATTGGGCGGGAACCGACGACGGCGACGAGATTGCGCAAAGAACCATCTTCACTTTCCTTTGTCGCGGTAAAAATAAACAGATGAGGGACCCGCGACTGTTTGAATTTATAGCAAAATTAAAACCATTGGTCAAGAGAAATGATGTTGTGGACCTACGGGGAGTCGAGCCCCGACTTCGTCCATGCCATGGACGCGTGATACCGTTTCACCATAGGCCCAAAATTGTAATTGAAAATTTACCACAAAATTGCTATAATTTCAAGATGAAATCAGTTAACTTGCCCTCGTAGTTCAACAGATAGAACGAGCCCGTCCTAAGGGCTTGATGCGGGTGCAATTCCTGCCGGGGGCACCACGTAGGAAATTTCAAGTTTGAAGGGTTCGCCTCGCTTCGCTCGGCGACTAATTTGTATTCAATTTTGGGGGTAAAAATGAATTGGCGATTTCGCAAAATATGGTTCGAGCCGATGTTTTTCAGAAATGT
>MGKO01000010.1 GCA_001795695.1 Candidatus Yanofskybacteria bacterium RIFCSPLOWO2_01_FULL_49_17 | reverse complement strand
GAGTTTGTATCCGACAAGGCGGTCCAGAATTCTCCGCGCCTGCTGGGCGTCTACCAAATGCATATCGATATCGCGCGGATTCGCGATAGCGGCTTTGATGGCTTTCTCGGTTATTTCATGGAATACGATTCTTTTTATGTTATCTTCCGGCCTATCTTCAAGACCGAGCGCGGAGAGAAGGTGCCAGGCGATAGCTTCTCCCTCACGGTCTTCATCTGTCGCGAGTATTATTTCCTCCGCGGCTTTGGCCTTCTTTTTTAATAAATTAAGGTTTTTTTTGGCTTTTAACGGAACGATATATTTCGGTTCAAAATTATTTTCCACGTCAACCCCGAGCTGCGATTTGGGGAGATCGCGCACGTGCCCGAAACTTGATTCAATAACAAAATCTTTCCCGATAAATTGGGAAATAGTGCGTGCTTTTGTCGGTGATTCAACGATGACCAGTTTTTTTATCCCGTTAGAGGCAGATCGCGATTGCATAGCCATTATTGCATTTTTTTATTAATAATAATTCAATTATTTTTTATCATACTTTTAATATTTATTAGCGATCGCGGCCTCTAACGGGATGAAATTTTGACATAATCACTACCTATCTTTTTTATGATACCACGTATCTCAAGCAACCCGATAATCGACTGCGCTTCATGGGACGGCATTTTACTCGCCCTGATAATAGAGTCAACATCCATCGGCTCGGTTATGAGCTCCAGAATTTTATTTTCTTCGGGCGAAAGATCCCAATCGGCGGCCCGACCGCCAGTGGCGTCCGGGTTGCTGACCAATCCGTAGGCTTTCAAAATATCATCGGCGCTAGTTACGAGTCCTGCGCCTTCTTTTATAAGTTTGTTCGTGCCGGCGGAATTGAAACCGAAAACGGAGCCGGGAATCGCTAACACATCGCGGTTTTGTTCCAGCGCGAATCGGGCCGTTATGAGCGCACCGCTTTTTTCAGGGGCTTCCACGACCAGTGTTGCGGGGGAGAGGCCGGAAATTACTCTGTTTCTTTGCGGGAATGTCCAAAGTGTTGCTTTAAAATCATTTTCGTATTCGGAAATTATGGCACCGCCCCGCTCGACAATTTCCTCCGCCAGCCGCCAATTTCTCGGCGGGTAAAATGCTTCGCGTCCTAACCCGGAACCCAAAACAGCGATAGTCGGAATTTTATTTTCTAAACTTGCTTTTGCCACTATTGTGTCTATGCCGATGGCCATTCCCGAAACAGTTCCGAAGCCATAGGGCGTGAGATCGGCTATCAGTTTTCGCAAGATTTCTTCGCCATAAGCCGAACAGCGCCTCGTGCCAACTATAGATAAGAAACGAGGTTCCCGAGACCCACTTGGGTCTCGGGAACCTAAGTTGGGCAGACCGCCGTCTTTAGACCAAACACGAATTAATTTCGGCGGTGACGGAATTTCCTTAAGAATTTTTGGGAAATCCTTATCGCCGAATTTTATTTCTCTTATATTTTGAGGCATTACGGGGATTAAAGCATAGGTATCGCCATTTGACAAATAATGGTAAAAGGAGTATACTGCGAACAGTATAGGAAGCGGGTAAATTTATATGCCCGCGGATTGAAAAAATAGGAGGGTTTTATGGGTAATAACGGTTATAGGTGTCCGGAAGACAAGCTGTTAAAAGGGGAAGGAGTAATCACGAGGTTTAATGTTTTTGTTGGAAGGGTGGCTTCAATCGGTGGCTCCGGCTGTATCGAGGGCGAACACGGCGAAGTTCTTGTAAATTTTGCCAATCTGTTTTTTGGCCATGTACGGCCGAGGCAGGTTGATGGGTTCGACACTTACGAGGGCATTCGCGTTAAGTACGTCGCTTTGCCGGTAAACCGGGCTCTTGGTTTTTCGCTGGCCAAGGCCATTAGAGTGGAGCCGATAGAAAACGGGGACAGCAACAGCGACGATCATCGCAACAATCGCGTGAGTCGTCGCAAAGAACGTCCGAGCAAGATTGGTGATCCGAGGTTTACTGGTGGGACAGACTAACCAGAAAAGGAGAAATAAAAGAAATGGAAATTAACGCACACTCAAATGTTCACGCGTTCGACGCAAATTCGACCCATTTGGCCAGGCTCAAACGACGGCTCGAGGAGCTTCGGGCTCGCGGAGTGAAGAGCGGGGCGGTCGGCAGTTTGAACCGCCTCATTAAAAACATGGAGCGACCGTTGCCAGCGAGGGGCACGGCGAATCCAAGGTGGTTTTGCACGCCTGCCCAGATTGCAGGTGGAGGAACCAAAGCCGCCAAAAAACAACCCGAGGCTAAAGAGAAAAAAGGCCCCAAAGGGCCACGATAAAAGCCAAAAAAATAGGCAAAAAAACAAGGGGCATGACAATGTCGTGCCCCTTGACTTTTTTTATGAAGAGAGTATAATTCAAAACAGGATTTTAGTGTTCTCTAAATCAACGTTTTTATAACCCAAAAGGAGGGGTTTTTATGGAAGAGAAGTTGAGTTCGGAAGAGATTTTTTTGGAAGGGCAAGCAAATAAATCGACGAAACCGCTATCGAATTTAGTCTGGAGAAAATGGCATCAGTTACATGATCGTTTGCGGGTTGCACTCGATTCAACGTTGCCGGTGGGAGATCTGCCGAATTACGGAGATTTTCAAGTGGAGGATCCGATCGACGACGAAGGCAGGTCTCTGCCATTTGCTTATGCGCTGGAAATGGGGCTCGTAGAGATGGAAGACATGATCTACGACGGGAAAAGCCGCGAACGCCAGTGGGAAAAAAAGAACTACCAGTTGAACGCGCGGTTTGGCACGAAATTCAGGGACATGGAAACGGTTGACCGGCACTATCATCCGAGAGTCGGATTTGCGAAAGGTAAAGTGTTTTTCAAGGTTCACATCATCAAAACGAACCCGGAAGACAAAATGCCTTTTAAGCGGATTACGCTCTGGAAGCGCGGGATCGATCGTGATTTTCATACGTCTATGAGGTGCGGAAGGGCCGGCGAAGAGAAACCGTTTGGATTTGAAGGAACTGCTTACCTTCCTCTGGCATATCCCGGTAAGACCGGCGTGTTCGAACCTCTGTTAGTGCGGGTGAGCGAGTATAACAACAGCGTGCCGTTTTATATCAAGATTACGGCGCATGACGAGCCGGATAATATTGTGGTCGTCGAGGCCAAAGAGGTGGACCCGAACGAGGCTCCGCTGTTTCTACGGCGCGGGTAACAATACTAAAAAACAGCCTCATAAATAGGCAAAAACATCAAGGGGTACGAAAATCGTGCCCCTTGACTTTTTTTATAAAGAGAGTATAATGGCTTCAGACAGTTTTCATGTTGTTTTCATTGAATAGGCCGTCCTTGCCGTTTCATCGGTAAGGCTTTAACATAGCCCGCAATTGCGGGAGAAGGAGTATTAAGATGGAAGATATCAGTAATGTACCACTCGTTTCGGAATTGCTACATGTAGCAGCGGAGGAGATCAATGAAGGTAGGAAGGCAAGTAAGCAGGAGTTCCAGTTTACCAAACCTGCTCATCGCCGGGTAATGAATTCATTTTTTCCCGGCGAGCTCAAAAAGCATTTCGCCGGCCAGTTCAATGTCGAGTTGTTGGAAGTCGAGTTCGCGATCTTGGACCTTGAAAAAGCCAAGGGAAATCGCAAAGAACTCGAGGCCGACAATCATGATTTGGTAACTTGTGCCGTCGGAATCAGGCACGTTTGTGCCGAACAGTTTTTACCGAAGTCGTGGGTCAAGGTAATTGCCGGCAAAGACGGTCCGTTTGAAAAGGCACTCGGGAATTATTCTCCGGACTTGGCCGAAGACGAAGCGGTTGCGGTGTGTCCGCGCTGTCAGGATGTTCTCTGTGAGAACATCAAAAAATCGAATGCGGCGATCGTGGCAGGTTGCGAGACTTGCCAGGAGCTGGACCGAACAGGGGCTGAAGGCCGTCACAACGACCACGCAACCTCTGAAGAAAACCGCACGGTTCCGAAGCTCCCGCGATTTCTGAGCGGAGATGCCGCTGCTGAAGCCGTCGAAAGACGTCGCAACGCGATCGAACGTTCGGCTGAGTGGCAGAAGCGGAACTCGGAGCGTCGTTCTACGGCCAGCCGAGAGCAAGCCGAGGATGTCGGGAAGCACATCAAGCTTCTCGCAAAGCGGAGCCAGTTTGTTCCGCAGCTCAAGCGCGGCTATAGTGCCAAGCATGGCCGAGGAAACGGCAACGATGGGCGTGATCGCCAAAACGGCTATCACGGCTAAACTGAAAACAAAGATTCCGGCAAGAGTTTATGCATTTGCGAAAGCAAAGCGTAGCTCTTGTCGGGATTTTTTTATTTACCACTCGATTTATGAGTTAATTTATCGGCCGGTGCGGAAAAACCGATTGTTAACAAAAACCTGCGATCGTGGAGATTTGTTGACAGCAGAAACGATATAAATATAATGATGACATGGCGTTAGCTAAATCAGGCTTGAATAAGAAAATTAGTAATTTAGCATTAGAAAAGCGCAAAGAAGATCTGGAAGACGCAACTAAAGTGCTTTCATTGACTAAAGCAGCTTTGGTTATGGTGGGTGATCTTGCGGCCATTACCATAAAATCGTTTTGGCCTCACCCTTACTATCATGCTTTTTGCGAACATCGCCGAAGGTCTTTACAATCAACCTTGTCGCGATTGCAAAAAAATGGGCTCGTCAGGCGCGATTTGGCTGATAATTTTTTTGTATTAACCGACAAGGGAATCAAAGAGAGGAAAAAGATCCTGGACAGGATAAATCTTGAAAAAACGAAATCGGATAAATGGGACGGCAAGTGGAGGGTTCTGGTATTTGACATACCGGAGAAGCACAAAGATTACAGAGAATTCTTGCGGGCCGAATTGGTGGAGTACGGCTTTAAGCCTTTGCAGAAAAGCGTGTGGATAAGTCCGTATCGTTCTGCAGAAGAGCTAAGGAATTCGATTGAAGACCGAGGAATGGAACGGTGGGTAAAACTACTGGTTGCGGAAACTGTTTTCGACGATTCATGGCTAAAAGGCGAGTTTAAATTATAAGTTTAAAATAATCCGTTTAGTACTATTAAGGGTTTTACAATGATTGTTAACAAAAACCTGCGATCGTGAAAAAATGTTAACACTTGCAAAGAATAAAAAGTGCGTTTATAATTACGATTAAGATGAAAATGCTTTCAAAAAACATAGTGGGTATTATTTTGATATTGCTCTCGCTGGCATTTCTTTACTCCGCGTTTTCAGGGAGCTTAAAAGATGTCCGGCAGATTTCTTTGTCTGAACTTGTGATAAAAATCAACGCTGATCAGGTGGAAAAGATAGTAGTAATGGATTCGGATCTTGATATAACCCTAAAGGATGGAACAACGCTTGGCACGAAAAAAGAGTCTGAAGCGGCGCTTTCGGAAACTTTTAAAAATTACGGCGTCTCCGATGAAAAATTGGGTAAAATAATTATTGATGTGCAAAATCCGTCAGGCCTTGTTTATTGGCTTGGAGCTTTGCTGCCGTTCTTACTGCCCTTTCTTTTGATTGTCGCGTTTTTCTGGCTCACTGCCCGGCAAGTTCAGCGCGCGAATATCCAGGCATTTACTTTCGGGCAGTCGCGCGCGCGAGTTATTTATCCAGATAATAAGAAAGAACGCGTTATGTTCCGCGATGTCGCAGGAGCGAAAGAAGCGAAAGAAGAGCTTTTAGAGATTGTGGATTTTCTTAAAAGCCCCAAAAAATTTCTGGATATGGGTGCAAAAATTCCCAAAGGTGTTTTACTGATGGGCGCGCCCGGAACGGGAAAAACTTTGATAGCAAAAGCGGTTGCCGGAGAGGCCGGCGTGCCGTTCTTTCACATGTCCGCCTCGGAATTCGTCGAAATGTTTGTGGGAGTTGGAGCGTCCCGCGTTCGCGACCTTTTTAAAATGGCAAAAAAAGCGGCACCCTCAATTATATTTATTGATGAGATCGACGCGGTTGGCCGCCACAGGGGGGCCGGCATGGGGGGCGGGCACGATGAACGGGAGCAGACATTGAACCAGATATTGGTTGAACTCGACGGTTTTGAAACTAACGAATCCGTGATTGTAATGGCGGCGACGAACAGGCCGGACGTCCTGGATCCAGCGCTGTTGCGCCCGGGCAGATTCGATAGGAGGGTGGTCATAGATCTTCCTGATATTAATGACAGGACGGAAATTCTAAAAATTCATTCGCTAAAAAAACCGTTGGGGAAG
>MGKO01000009.1:2917-6787 GCA_001795695.1 Candidatus Yanofskybacteria bacterium RIFCSPLOWO2_01_FULL_49_17 | reverse complement strand
GGCCTTGCCCAACAGCATCCGGTACCACGGCTCGCTTCCCTCTTTGACGTCCTTGTCCGGCAGACCGATTGAACCGATGACGATATCATAGCCCTGGGCGGTGTACGATTTGAACCGGTCAAAATTGTCTATCTTGGTTGAATTGTCGGCATCCATAAAAAGGCGAAGGTCGCCTGTCGCCTTTTCCATGCCTTTTCGGACCGCAAAACCCTTGCCTTTGCCGTGGGAAAATTTAATATGGGAAATGGCGGGTATTTCTCTGACTAGTTCGTCTACGATCTGGTCGGTCTTGTCGGTGCAGTCGTTGGTGACCACGATTATTTCGTGACTGATATCGTGAGACGATAAATAACCATGAATATCGCGCAGAGTCGCTTCAATATTCTTTTCTTCGTTCTTGGCGGGTATTACGACGGATAATTCCATTTATAACTTGCTGACCGCACGGCTTCCCTCCTTATGTCGGGATTAAGCCGGCTCTTGTCCGAGCTCCTTCGTTAAAAGCTCCGCTTGCTCGTCGTCATATTGTTATATGGTTCCTCGCAATGCTCGCTTTTGCCTCGGATTCGGACAAGTCAGCTGCGTTCTAAAACTTATTTGATTATTTAAATTACAATTGAAGTTACCACAAAAACTTGCTTTTTGCTAGCATGTAGGAGTAATATCACTTTTCACTTGTCCCGTTCAAAGTCCTGCTCGCGCTGAAAGCGCGAGTCCGAAAGGACCTTGGCAGGGCAACTTTGAATGGGATGGACTATCCTGTCATCGTCATCAAAGACACGGACAAGAAATATCCAAAGCTATTAAAGCACATCCATCAGCCGCCGGGGCAGCTCTATTGCCGCGGCGATATTTCGCTTCTGGGCACTGATTGTTTTGCCGTCGTCGGCACTCGCAAGCTTACGCCATACGGCAAGGAGGCGGTTCAAAAGATAATCCCCGGCCTGGCCCGTCATTTCACCATTGTCAGCGGAATGGCCCTGGGAGTTGATGCGGAAGCCCACAAAGCAGCTCTTTCCGGCCGAGGCAAGACCATCGCCGTTCTTGGTTCGGGCGTGGATGATAAAGCATTGTACCCGAGGGAAAACGTAAAGCTGGCCGAGGACATATTGAAAAAGGGCGGACTCATCGTCTCGGAATACAAACCGGGAACCAAAGCCCGGCCTGAATATTTTCCCTATCGCAACCGCATCATAAGCGGGCTTTGCAAGGGTACTCTCATCGTGGAGGCGGACCTTAAAAGCGGGACCCTCATCACCGCCCGCCTGACCATGGAGCAGAACCGCGATCTCTTTTGCGTTCCCGGCAGCATTTTTTCCTCCCGCACGGCCGGGCCGCACATGCTCATCCAGCATGGTGCCAAACTGGTCGCGTCGGCCGAAGATATTTTGGAAGAATACGACCAGCTCGCCTTGCCAAAAAAGGCGCGCCTGTCCACAGCCAATCCGACGGAAGCGCACATTCTTGATATACTGACCAACAACGGCCCGTTATCAACTGACGCTATCATAGAACAAACCGGCAAAGAAGTTTCAGAGATACTTGCCGCCCTATCAATGATGGAGCTGGCCGGATTGATAATCCAAAATGAAAACGGAACATACCGAGCTAATGAATGACATTCGCCAACAATCCTTCGCGAGCGCGCTCAGCCGCTCCAGCGGCGGCCTCGCTCGTCCTCACGACGGCGGCCCTTCGGGACCTCGCCTCGCCGCGGTCCGCGTCTCATCTAGCCCGCCTGTTGCGGGTCTCGCTCAGAATCATTGGCTCACTTTTTTGAATCAATCGTTTCCGAAGCGTAATGTAGGCAATTGGCACCATCCGCAGTCCCCATTTTTTCTAAAAGGTGGGGACGGGCCGACGAATAGTAAAACGAGGGAGTGTTTGAGGTCCGACTTGTCGGACCGAGTTGCCCTCGCTACGTCCGCCAGCTGGCGGATGAGGAGGCCGGATGGTAATTGCCGGAGTGTAGCGAGGAAATGATTGATTAAAAAATAAAATAATGAAACTGGTTATAGTTGAGAGCCCCACGAAGGCAAAAACAATTTCTAAATTCCTCGGCGGAGGAGATTTTGTTGTTAAGTCCTCTTTCGGCCATATTCGCGACCTGCCCAAGTCAAAGCTTGGCATTGATATCGCTCATGATTTCGAGCCGACCTATGTCATTCCGGCCAAAGCCAAAAAAGTAGTGACTGAATTAAAAGCCGATACCGACAAGGCCGATGAGGTCATACTGGCCACCGACCCTGACCGCGAGGGCGAAGCCATTGCTTGGCATTTAGTCCAAGCTCTTGGCTTGAATAATTTAAAAATTAAAAATTCAAAATTAAAAATTGGCCGAGTGGTCTTCCATGAGATAACCAAGCACGCCATTCAGGAAGCGATGGAGCATCCGCGCGGCCTGGACCAGAACCTAGTGGACGCCCAGCAGGCCCGCCGGGTACTGGACCGCTTGGTCGGCTACAAACTATCGCCTTTTCTCTGGAAGAAGATCCGCTCCGGCCTGTCGGCCGGCCGCGTCCAAAGCGTGGCCGTCCGCCTGGTCGTGGAACGCGAGCGCGAGATACAGACCTTTAAAGCGCAGGAATATTGGTCAGTTGAAGCCGACCTTTCAAAAAGGGGTAAAGATAAGATTTTCCGCGCCCGTTTGATAAAAGACGGAGAAAAGACACTGGATAAACTAGCCATAAAAAATGAAGCCGAAGCCCAAAAAATACTGAAAGCTCTTAACGGCGCCGAATATCAGGTATCTTCCATCACCAAGAAAGAGATAAACCGCAATCCGGCCGCTCCGTTCACCACTTCCACTCTCCAGCAGGAGGCCTCGCGCAAGCTCGGTTTCTCGGCCAAGCAAACGATGACCCTGGCCCAAAAACTTTATGAGACGGGTCTCATCACCTATATGCGCACCGACTCGCATAATATTTCCCAGATCGCCCTGACCCAAGCCCGGGAAGTTATTGAAAAGCAGTTCGGCAAGAAATACACGTTGGACAAGCCGCGTTTTTACACCAATAAATCAAAAGGCGCCCAGGAGGCGCATGAAGCCATCCGGCCGACCGACCTTTCCAAACTGCCCGATGAAGTCAGAATATCTGATATTGGTCAAAGAAAGTTATACGACCTCATCTGGAAGCGCACTATCGCTTGCCAGATGCAACCAGCCGTCTTTGACCAGACCGCCGTTGATATCATTGCCAAAGCCGACAGGGTAGCCCTGTCTAACAGGGCTACCCTGTCAACGAATACTTATACCTTTAGAGCCAACGGCCAGATCGTGCTCTTTGATGGTTTCATCCGCGCCTATACGGAAGGCAAGGACGAGGACGAGGACGAGGAATCGGATATGGTTGACCTGTCTGCCGGCAGGCAGGAGGCCATATTGCCGGACCTGTCCGAAAAAGAAATATTGAACCTGATAAAACTGCTCAAGGAACAGCATTTCACCGAACCGCCGCCGCGCTATACCGATGCCACGCTGGTTAAAACCTTGGAAGCAGCCGGCGTTGGCCGACCCTCCACCTACGCCCCGACCCTGGCCACCATCCAAGACCGCGGCTATGTTGAAAAGGAAGAGAAGAAATACAAACCGACCGAGATAGGATTCCTCGTCAACGACATGCTCGTTGAAAACTTCCCGGAAGTGGTGGACATAAATTTCACCTCTCACATTGAAGAGGAGTTTGACGATATCGCCGAAGGCAAGATGAAGTGGCAGCCGGTCATTGAGGAGTTCTGGTCGCCGTTCAAGAAAAATCTGGACGAGAAGACCGAAAGCGTGGAAAAACTGACCGAGGAGTCCGACATCCCCTGCCCGCATTGCGGCAAAAAGATGCTGATAAAGTTTGGCCGCTTCGGCAAATTTCTCTC
>MGKO01000009.1:0-2889 GCA_001795695.1 Candidatus Yanofskybacteria bacterium RIFCSPLOWO2_01_FULL_49_17 | reverse complement strand
CCCCTGCCCGAGGAGCAGGAAAAGATAAACGAACTGACCGCCAAGACCCGCGACGAGCGCTGCCCCGTCTGCGGCAAAGCGATGGAGGTCAAGCGAGGCCGCTTCGGCTATTTCCTCGGCTGTATTGACTATCCAAAATGCAAAGGCATCGCCAAGATATTGAACAGGACGGGCTTCAAGTGTCCCGCGTGCGGAACTGGAGATATAGTGGAAAAGAAATCCCGAGGCCGCGGCCGGGCCTTCTACGCCTGCTCCCGCTGGCCGGACTGCAATTTCATCATGAGCGCCAAGCCCGAGTCAGAACCACAGCTGGCAGAGGCCTATAAAAAATGGAAATTAAATCCTCCCAAAGTCCGCAAATCCCGCTGGTCTAAAAATAAAAAAGCCGCTTCTGAAGCGACCGAATAAAATCAATACTCGTTAGTCAATAATTGTTTTGGCGATCTTATTGAGATGCGAGAGGTCGGCGAATTTTACGGTGATGTGGCCGCCTTCATTGGCAGTGCCGCGGATTTGGACGCGAGTGTCTAGTGTGCTGGCCAGGTTTTTCTCAAGTTCAAAGAACCGGCTGTCGGTCTTTTTCTTTTTTGTCGGCGCTTTGGCGGCCGAGGCGATGCTTTCCACGTCGCGGGAAATAACTCCCCCGCTCAATATCTGCCGATACATCTCACGCTGTTTTTGTTTGTCATTGAAAGCGAGCAAAGCCCGGGCGTGGGAGCGGGTCAACTTGCCTTCGCGGAGGGATTCCTGCATATCAAGCGGCAGATTGACCAGACGCATGGCGTTGGCCACCACTTCGCGGGACTTGGAAACTTTGGACGCTATCTCGGCTTGGGTCAGGCCGAACTCCTTGTTCAGGCGCTGGTAGGCCTCGGCCTCTTCAACTGGATTCAAGTCCTCGCGCTGGACGTTTTCTATCAAAGCCACTTCCAAGCGGTCCTTGTCTTTGGGGAAATCGTCCCGAATGATGACCGGCACGTGGGGCAGACCGGCCATCTTGGCCGCCCGCAGGCGCCGCTCGCCGGCGATAATCTGATATGAAACATCCAATCCTTTAGCCGATGATGTCTCCACCTTGGTCACCAACAGCGGCTGAAGCACGCCGTATTTGCGGATGGAAGCGGACAGTTCTTTGAGGGCGTCGTTATCAAAATCCGTGCGCGGTTGGTTCGGATTGGACTCTATTTTGGCAATTTCTACGTAAAAAATATTTTCCTTTTGTAAGGTCGGCTGCATCTTGACGCCGGTCGGAATCAAAGAGCCAAGTCCCTTGCCCAGCCCAAAGAATTTTTTTGAATTACCATTCATAATTCGAATGTTACAAATTATATCCGAATGCTCCGAATGTTTCTGGCTGGTCTTCGTAGCATTCGGATGTCATTTGTAGATTGGGATTACTATTGATGGCTGTACTGGATTACTTCTTGAGCTAACTGCCGATAGGCATTGGCCGCTTTGGAATTGGGGTCAAATTGCAAGATTGTTTTCCCAAAACTGGGCGCCTCGGCCAAAGACACGGCGCGTGGAATAACAGCATTGAACACCCGCCCCGGAAAGTTCCTGTGGACCTCGTTCAAGACCTGATTGGCCAGCTGATTTCTCCTGTCATACATTGTAAGGACAACGCCCATCACTTGCAAATCCGGGTTCAGCCCCTGCCGGACCAGCTCAATGGTCTTAAGTAGCTGTCCAAGACCCTCCAGAGCGTAGTATTCGCACTGGACCGGAATGATGACTTTTTCTCCGGCCGCCAGGGCATTTATGGTCAAAAGTCCCAGAGACGGCGGGCAGTCAATCAAGATATAGTCGTAACTCGTCCGGATGCCGTTCAGAACTTTTTTCAAGCGCAACTCTCTTTCGTCCATATTCACTAATTCTACCGTTGCGCCAGCCAAGCTCTGTGAGGCCGGCAATACGTCAAACCCAAATATGTTCGTCTTTTTGACCGCCGTGTGAGGGTTCTGGTCATTGACGATGCAGTGATACACCGATGGGTGTTCCTCGCTGACAGTCAATCCAACGCCGGTGGTGGCGTTGGCCTGCGGGTCCATGTCCACCATCAGCACGTATTTTCCCATCGCCGCCAGATAGCCAGCCAAATTCAAAGCAGTGGTTGTTTTCCCGACCCCGCCCTTGGCGTTACATACGGTGATGATCCGGGCCATTAAAATAGTATTCAGCGACTGCCTGCCTGCAGGGCCACCAGTGATTAGTTTATTCTAGCGTAATCAATAAAATATTCAAATGACAACTCAATAAATCATAAATAATGGAAATGCGGTCAATTACTTTTATTTCGGTACCAATTGGTAGCAAAATAAAAGTAATGACCGTTCATTGAAAAATAGTACTTAAAATGATAAAATACCAATTATGCCGCGGTGACGGAATTGGCAGACGTAGCGGACTCAAAATCCGCCGAGAGCAATCTCATGGGAGTTCGACTCTCCCCCGCGGCACCACGTTGGAAAAGTCAATGCCTCGCCCCGCCTTCGGCGGGTCTCGGCGACCAAATCGTATGGATTTTTCGGGGCAAAAAGAAATTCCCGATTCCGTAAAATATGGTTCGAGCCGATGTTTTTCAGAAATGTTGGCAATTCGGAAAGATTATCTGTCTGAACTAGATTTGAGGCTTGATTCAAGGATTTTACGAACTCACGAGCCGGTTCGAGCCAAGACAATCCTTTTGTCTCAAAGTCGGTGATTTTCTCGCTCAACGACATTTTTTCGGAAAGTAAACTCTGTTTTTTGGCGGCGTATTCTTCTGTGGATAAAGCGTCTGCTAAATAGATGTCGAGAAGTTTTTGAAGTTTTGCCTCAACTTGCGATAATTGCTCTTTCAAAACGATAACCTCACCTTGTGCGCTCTCTCGCGCTTTATCTTGTTCG
>MGKO01000008.1:114332-139407 GCA_001795695.1 Candidatus Yanofskybacteria bacterium RIFCSPLOWO2_01_FULL_49_17 | reverse complement strand
CCATACCCTAGGCGTCAATTCCGGCTCGGGCGCTTTGACCATCAACGCCTTCACCTTAGGCGGAGCGGTTACCGGCAACAGTCAGAACATTACCGGTGTGGCCGCATTTGGATCAACAGCCGCTTCAATATCAACGATTTTTGAAGCATCTGACTACGCCTCGGCTTCTAAACTTATAATTGGCGGACAGCTTGCCAGTATCAGTACCGGAGCAAGATATACCGCTGAATTCTCAAGTGGCAATCCTACTGCTAGCACCAGTATTAACTTCGGCGGCGCCTTTAAAGGCACCTGTCTCCAAATGAGAGATCAAGATGGCAAAAATGTCTATGTCCGTATCTCGGGCGGTGCCGTTGCTTCTGGTTCTTTCAGTCAAACGGCCCACTTCCTTATCAGTACCACTTCTTGCCGCTAACGCTAAATTGTACCATTCATGATTATAACTAGACATATTAGGTCTCTATTACTGTGTCTTACTCTGCTCGGTATGCTTCTCTTGGGTGGCGCTGGAAGTGTGTACGCGGTTGGTGATGCTTCTTTCCCCCAAGACACCACAGTATCTCTAACAGGCGCTGACTACATAATTGCAGGCAGTTCTGATGCCGATTCTGTAACAACTAACGGCACCACAACCGTCACAGTCACTATTTCATCGGGCCAATCATTGACTCTAACGTCCATTAACGGATATCAGCTGGCCAATGATGGGGGGTATGGCGTCACATGTTCCGGCGCCAAAAGCGTTCTAGTTTTAAGTACCACTGCCAGCGGTAAAGTTGTTGTAATTGCGCCAAATACAAGCAGTACGGTATGTTCGTCTGGTACTGGCGGCAGCGGTGGTGGTGGTGGCGGATATGTGCCAATCTCTACTCCCACTCCAACGCCTTCAGCAACTCCGACGGCAACTCCAGTAATTACGGTTACTCCTGCTCCGACAAGCACACCGATTACTACAATTGGTGTAATGACTCCTGGCCAACGCGGATTCGTTAGTTTGACTAACCTAAACTTGAAAGAGGGCGATGTTGTAAGTTCTCCTGGCTCAAGCGATCCTGATGTCTATATCGTCAATATCTGGGGCTATAAGCGGCTATTTCTTAACCCGGCCATTTTTAACTTCTATGGTCATCTAGGCGGGTTTAGTAAAGTAAAGAATGTAACCGCTACAACCAGAGGTAAGATGGTGGCTTCAGGTCTTTACAGGAACTGCGAGACCAATGATCAAAAGGTCTATGGCGTGCAAGTGACTGGCGAGGATACGGGGATTCTTCACTGGGTCAACACTTCCGGCGCCCAGGCCATTGCTGATGACGCGAACTTCTTTAAGAAGGTATTCTGTATCAATACCAAAGAATTTAATTGGTATCCAAAAGGAGCTAACTATACTTCAGTAAGTCAGGTCCCCAATTATTCTCGGTAGACAATTAAGGCCAGGTAAACATAAAATCCCTTTCCCAATAGGGGTTTTATGTTAGTATTTAGTTTAATCTACTTCGCTTATGAATATTCAAGAACGGTTTAATTATTTCCGTCAGCATCGGTTTATAAAGAACCTGGCAATCCTCCAAATCGGAAATTTCGGCACCACTATACTCCAGGGCATATGCAGTATTATCATCGCTCGCTTGCTCCAGCCCCAATTATTTGGAGTGTACGCGATCGCGTTCAGCTTGGCCGGCCTTCTTGTCTTAGTCGTCAGTTTTGGAGTCGGGGACGCGGTAACCACCATCGTCGGCGGCACTCATGCTCGGGATGATCATGCTGGGACCCGGGGCGCGTTCATGTTCTTGGCCAAGATGAGCTTTTTTATCGGATTGTTGTCAATAGTTGCCGCCGCGCTCGCGCCGTCGCTCGCGTCTAAGGTCTATCATGATCCCCAGATCGGTTGGTATGCCGGTATTCTGGTCATTGCTTCATTTATTTCTAATACTTTTTTAAATTTTTCAGTCCTGGCCCATCAAGTCGTAGGCAAGATAAAACAAATGACCGCTCTTATCTTCACCGATCAAGCCCTTCGCAACATCCTGGCTCTTTCGCTGGTCGCCGGCGGTCTGGGGATTGCCGGCGCTATGAGCGGTCACTTCATCGGAGCGGTCGTTATGCTCTTTGTCTCGGTCATCGCTTGGGAACGGCTTCGCCGGACCCACCATATGTTCCCCTCGGCCAGAGAACTCTTTACTCCTTCGCCGGACGCGCATATACAGAAACACGTCAGCTTCAGCGCCTGGATCGCGTTGGACAAAAATATCGCCACCCTCTTCAATCTTCTGCCCGTTCTGATGGTGGCGTTATATGTCTCAACGACCGAAGTGACTTATTTTAAGATCTCTCTGGCCTATATTAATTTAGTTCTTGGCTTGATGGGACCGATCTCCACTCTTTTAAATGTTGAGTTGCCGCGCTTGCGCGAGGGAGACCCGAACGCGTTGCGGAAAAATTTTATTAGGGTTTCCATGTACTCACTGGCTTGTTCAGCCGCTTTAACTATCGCCGCGCTCATCGTCTCGCCGATTGCGCTCCGTATCCTGTACGGGGCGAGCTTTGTGCCTGGTGTCAAATATATTCTCGGGCTCGGCATTTATGGCGCGTTCATAGGCATCGGCGTCGGTCTTGGTTCCATGTGGCGGGCGCTGGATAAGGTCAAAATCTCAATTCTCATCAATACCGTTACCCTTGGCGTCGGCATTCCTGGCGGACTGTATCTTATTAAGCATTTTGGCGTCTGGGGCGCAGTGATCATGGTCAGCTTATGGTTCACGGTCTCCCATCTGATCTCTTTTTCCTATATTTTACGGCATACCCGCCAGCTTAAGGACTGATTGCCATTTATTTTTTATTGTCGTATAATTCCATTATTATGAATATCAAAACTATCCTGAAATATTTAATATACGCGTCGGCCTTAATGCCGTTGGTTATCTTTTCCCAGCATCTCTCGCCGTTTCACTTCGGGAAAATAGTGATCTTTCGCAGTTTAGTTGAAGTGATGTTCGCGTTGTATCTAGTATTGGTTTTCAAGGATCGTTCATATTGGCCCAGACGCGATAAATTTTTCTGGGCCTTTCTGGGATTCACTCTTGCCTACACCATTACCACCTTTACCAGCGTCAATGTTTACCAGAGTTTTTGGGGAACGTTGGAGCGGATGGGCGGATTATATAGTTTTTGGCATTATTTCGTTTTTTATGTTGTCCTGACTTCGGTCCTGCGCACAAAGGAAGAATGGTTTAGATTCTTGGAGATCACCGTCGGCGCCGGCGCCTTGTCTGCTTTTTACGGATTCGGCCAACGGACCAATCTTGATTTCTTTATTGGTTCTGGCGGTCGCTCGCGTATCTTTGGCACCATCGGCAATCCGGCCCTTTTTGCCGGCTACCAGATCTTGAATTTTTTCCTGGCCCTAATATTGGGACTTACCGCTTCAGTGAAGAGCCAGCGCAATTTTTTCCTTATTTCAGCGTTTGTGATGGGTCTGGCGGTATTTATGACCGCGGTTCGCGGTTCAATTCTTGGCATCAGTGTCGGTCTTCTCGTATTTGTCCTTCTATATTTCTTTGAGACCCGGTCTAAACTGGCCAAGAAGGCGTTGGTTGGTCTTGTGACGCTTGGCATTTTGTTCGTTGGATTTAGTTTGGCGTTCAAAAACAGTTCAATCGTTCAAAATTCTCCGTATCTTCGCCGGGTAACCAGTTTTTCTGTTTCCGATCCTACCATCCAAACTCGTATCTGGGCCTGGCAGGCCGGATTAAAGGGCTGGAAAGAAAGTCCGGATAAGATCATTCTCGGCTGGGGTCCGGAGAACTTTAATATCCCATTCTCCAAGAATTTCAATCCCCGGTTCTTCAAAGGAACTGGTTCTGAAACCTTGTTTGACCGGGCTCACAATATGTTCGTGGAAGTGCTGGTGACCACCGGGCTTCTGGGTTTCCTGGCGTATCTTGCGCTCTTCACAGTGATATTCAGGTCTTTGTGGCAACTCAAAAATAAACCCAAGCTCCGCATTCCGGCCATTGGTCTGATCGCGATGGTTATCGCGTATATAATACATAACGCATTTATATTCGATACCTCGGCCAACTTCCTTGTATTTTTTAGTATCCTCGGTTTCATCTCATTCTTGGGATATGAGAACCGGTCTCTACCTGCGCCAATTCATGCCAAAGGGATTTCACTTAATTCTGCCTGGATCCTGGGCACTATTTTGATGGTCGGCGCCGGCGTGTCGGTTTATCAAACAAGCATCCGTACCGCTTCGGCCAATTACGCCACGACGCGGGGCATTGTGGCCGCCGCCCAAGACAACTTTAGGGGCGCAATGGATAAATTCAAAAAGGCGACCTCATTTAATGGGCCCGGACGGTATGAATATCGAAATCGTTTGGCCCAATATCTTATTGATTACAGTTCCAATCACTCTATCGCTTCGTCGGAAGTGATGGATGCGTTCAAGATTGCCATCGCTTTGGAAGAAAAGAATGCTTTGGAGAATAATCAGGACTATCTGCCGGAGCTATATATTTCCCGACTCAATATTATTCTAGGCAAGAACGACCCTAAGTCGCCGTATAATGACGAGGCCTTAAAGCATTCCCAAAAGGCCTTGGAATATTCAGCCACTTTCGTTCGCACTTACTATGAGATTGGTCAGGCCTATATTAACAAGAAAGATTACGCCAATGCTGAAGCCGCGTTTCAAAAGGCGGTTGACTTGAATCCTAATGTCGGGCTGTCACATTGGTATTTAGGCGTGGTCAAGATGCAGGAAGGTAAGGTTGATAGCGCCCTGGAGAGCATGAACCAAGCCATTCTGGAAGGATATGCTTTAAGCGAGAAGGATTACTTGAACATTGCCAGCGTCTATGTTGATCGCAATGATTTACCGCATCTGGTTGTAGTGTATGAAGGATTGGTAAGAACAGTTCCGAATAATGCCCAATATCGAGCTTCGCTCGCGGTCGTGTACTCAAAACTGGGGCGCATTGACGAGGCGGTGGCTCAAGCTCGGATGGCGGTGCAGGTCGATCCAAATTTTGGACCTCAAGCAAAAGCGTTCGTTGAGTCCCTGGGCCGTAAATGGTAGGGGTAATTGAAAACCCCGCCGGGGTTTTCAATTACCGGCTTGTGAGAGGGCGGTGCGGATGGTCTTTAGGATAATTCCGATATCCAAGGCCAACGAGCGGTTCTTGATGTAGTAGAGGTCGTATTTCAATTTTTCGGTCGCGTCGGCGACCGAAGCGCCGTAGGGATAATTTATCTGGGCCCAACCGGTGATGCCCGGCTTGATGAGATAGCGCTCCTCATAAAAGGGGACTTCTTTTTTAAGTAGCTCATGGAACTCCGGCCGCTCGGCCCTTGGCCCGACCAGAGAAATATGACCTCGAACTACGTTCCAGAACTGGGGCAGTTCATCCAACCGGGTGCGGCGGAGGAAGCGGCCCAGGGGAGTGACGCGGCCGTCATCGGAAGCGGCCCAGACCGGGCCGGTGGACGCCTCGGCGTTTGGCACCATTGTCCGGAACTTTATTATTTTGAAAGGATTGCTCAGATGTCCCTGTCGGACCTGGGTGTAAAAAATTGGCCCGGGCGATGTCAACACTATTGCCAACGCGATGAATGGATAAAGAATGGCGGAGATCGTGCCGAATATAATGCCAAAGAAAATATCACCGGCCCGTTTGGCCACTTCGTAGCCCCGCTTGTTGTCTTCGGTTAGATTTTGGAGGAACCAAACCTGGTCTATTGTATCCAGCGGGATTCGTCCGGTTAGGCGTTCATAAAAAGAGGACAGGTCATAAAAGGTGATGCGTCGAGACAAGGCCTGATAGAAAGTATTAATAAGTTCCGGCATTTTGTACCCTTCCGGGCTGATGACGACGGTATTGATGTTTTTCTCGCGGATGGCCTTTTTTAACTCTTGGATGCCGTCAGATTTGACTATAGCCGCTAGTTCGTAGCCGAGCTGGGGATTCTTACGGATGAATTCTGCCGTTTCTCTGGCTACCGGTGTATCACCGACGATGATTGTCGTTTTCTTGACGCCTTTTTCAGTGGCCCGATTGAAAAGGACCCGGACAGCCGTATCAAGGACCGAAAAAACGGCGATAAAGATGAAGAGGTTCGTTTTTGGCGTGATGCCGAAAAATGGTATAAGATAGAAAAAGCTCGCCGAGATCAGACCGGCCGCGATAATGGCCCGGAAAAGATTGGAAAAGAAATAAGACGTGTTCCGGAACGTATGTCTGTCGTATAGGTTGACGATGTAAAAAACGAGCAGCCAGATGGCAAAAATGATGGTAAAAGGCACCAAGTGAAGATCATATTGGTAGGCCGCGTCTGCATTATAGCGGATGGCGAGCATGGCCCAGAGGGAGGCGTACAAGAGCCCGATATCAAGGAATAATAGTATGATTCTGCGCATGGATTGAATTATAACATTATAGCATATTTTTATTGAGTAAGCAAGAAAAAACAATACTTAGCGCGGTCATCATCTCGGCTTTCATCCTGCCGGGTTTTAATTCATTTTACGCCAGAGCCGATGCGGTAGGTGAGCGCCATAATTTTTTTGTGGACAGGCAGTACGATGTTTTTAGCCGGACAAGCGTGCCGGCTACGCTGATCGTTGCCGGTCAACACTCCCATATCTATATTGAGGATGCGGTCCTTGAACGTTATGGCGGCACGGCTAACCAATCTCTAATGTCAGCCGTTTCAAAATTGGCTTCAGATTTTGATTCAACGATATACCCTGCCAATGTTGATTTTTGGGGCTCCGAACCAAATCCGGGTATCGATAACGACCCTCATGTTACCATTCTTTTTGAACAGCTTATGAATAACACCGGCGGCTACACGGACACAAGCAATCTCTATCTGTCCGCTCCGGGCCGCCCTTCCAATGAGCGCGAGATGTTTTTCGTATCCAGCGGCGCGCTGATTGCCGGCCGTTCGGCGGTCTTTATGGCTCACGAGTTTGAGCATCTCATTTCGGCTAATCAAAAGATACTTATTCACAACGTTGCCGAGGATATCTGGCTTGATGAGCTCCGGGCCCAGTATTCAGTCACTTTGGCTGGTTATAATTCACCGTTCACGGGTTCCGATCTCCAGTCCCGTAAAAATGATTTTCTGCGCAATCCGGTCGACAGTTTAACGGAATGGAAAGGCCGGACCAATGATTATGCTCCGGTCACCCTCTTCGGCCATTATCTGGTGGGGAGGTACGGCCCGGCCATATTAAAAGATACCATTCGTGACCGGCTGACCGGCATTGATTCAATCAATGCTTGGCTGGCTGGCCACAAATATCAGGAGCGGTTCGTTGATGTGTTCGGTGATTGGGCCATCGCTAACTATCTCAATGCTCCCGGCGATCTTCGTTTTGGATATGCTCAACCGGATCTGGCCGATGTCAAGGTCAGCCCAATAGATGCTCAAATACTTAGATATCCTCTTTCGCAGTACAGTTTTTCCTTAAAGCCGTGGCAAGCGGAATGGTATAAGTTCATATCGGCTTCTTCATTGCCGCCGGAAGCCGGTCAGAATTTACGAGTCGGCTGGACATCCGGCCCTATCTCCGTGATGCTCGTTGATGATGCGGGAAAAGTCCAGGAAATTTCAAATGGCGAAGTCATCGTTTCTCCTCAAAGAACATTTACTCTCATTCCTTATTATCATCCCTATGGAAGTTCGGCCGGACAATCGGAACCGTCAGTTGATGTTTTACTGAACATGGAATATACAAATGAGCCGCCGGTTCCGGCGGTCATTCCAGATGGTTCGCTCATTAGACGCAAAGAGGAAAGTGATATTTATGTAGTAGAAGGGAAGTACAAACGGTATCTTGCGCCCGGAGTCATCAGTTTGTATGGGCACTTGGACCCGACCAAGGCCTTTCAGCTGGAACCGGTCCGGTTTGATTCATATCTGTCAACCAACTATGTCCGCTACATCAATGAGCAAAAAGTTTATGCTGTCTGGCCCCCAGGCGAAGGTTCCAGCGGAGCTGGAATCGCCTCCGACGGAACGAAGCATTGGCTCCACATGCCCGCCCAGACATTTTCAGAAACGGGCCGCGATTGGAGCTCCATCTTTATCATCAACGACCTGGAGCTCAACTTCTATAAAACCAGTTCCGATATCACAAAGTAATTTACCATTTACCATTTTTCAATTTCCATTTGTTTACCATCGATTCATTTTTTCAATGTCTGAATAATTAAATATAAAAATTATTGGCAAATGGAAAATGATAAATGTTGGACTTATCCACTTTCTTTATTTCCAAAATATTTTTTTGGTTCTAAAATTAGTTTAGTCAGTGCGTCGTCGGTCGAGCGATAGCTGAAACTAAAATAATCCCGTTAGAAATTTCTACTAATGGGATACAAAACTTTTTATCTGTACACTGGTTTGACCGCCACCGATTATCGGTAAAATCATGGACAGTTAAATTTCTAACGGGATGGCAAAGAGAAAGAAAAAAGCAACCAAGAAAAAGAAGAGGAGATAGTCCCGGTAGAGCAACATCGCGATACGGCGTGGCCGTAATGCGGAGCAACGCGATGTTGTCTTGCCGGGTAGTTTTCAAGCCCCCGCCTGAAAGGCGGGGGCTTGTCTTTCCGTCATGAAAGTAATTACAATATTGTATGGCCATTAAAATAGACATTTTTTCAAAAAACATTGAGCTCAACCCGGCATTGAGGGAATTCATAGAAGAAAAGCTCGGCTCGCTGGACAGATATATTCCCGGTTTGGCCGATATCCGCGTGGAAATAGCCAGACCATCCAAGCATCACCGCTCCGGCCACGTTTTTTATGCCGAGGCCAACGTTAAGCTCGGCGGCAAGGTCCTGCGCGCCCAAGCTCACCATTTGGACCTCCACTCGGCCATCATCGACGTCAGAGATGAGCTCAAGGAACTCATCAAAAAGTTCAAAGAAAAACGTGCCGACAGCGCGCGCAAACCTCGCAAGTAAACTGTATTTTTTGCCTGAACCGTGATAAAATACACGGACAATGGCTTTCCTATCTAATATCTTCGGTAATGCCAACGACCGGTATTTGAGGTCGCTCCAGCCGATAATCAATAAGATCAATTCTCTTGAGGACAGGCTCAAGAAACTTTCGGATACGGAACTAAAAGCTAAGACGGGAGAGTTCAAAAAACTAGTTACTAGCGGCCAGTCGCTGGATTCTATTTTGCCGGAGGCATTTGCCGTCGTCCGCGAGGCCTCGCGTCGCACTCTCGGTCAACGGCATTACGACGTTCAGCTTATTGGTGGTATCGTCCTGCACGAAGGCAAGATCGCCCAGATGAGGACTGGCGAAGGAAAAACTTTAGTTGCTACCTTGCCAGTGTACCTTAATGCCTTGGCCGCTCTGCCAGTCGGCGGAGGCGTCCATGTGGTTACTGTCAATGATTATCTGGCCAGACGCGACGCGACTTGGATGGGCCAGATATACAACGCACTCGGCTTGATCGTCGGCTGTATCAATCACGATGCCAGCTATCTATATGATTCTTCACACACGACAAAAGCCGAAGATACCGAGCGCGATACCGAAGGCAGTTTCCGAGTCGTCCATGAATTCCTCCGTCCGGTCCAGCGCCGTGATGCCTATGCCGCTGACATAACTTACGGCACCAATAACGAGTACGGATTTGATTATCTCCGGGACAACATGGCCTATGACGCCAATCAAATGGTGCAACTCCGACGCCCAGACATCACGTCGGGAATGGTCCAGCGTATTCATAATTTCGCCATCGTGGACGAGGTGGACTCCATTTTGATAGACGAAGCCCGCACCCCGCTCATCATTTCCGCGCCGGATGAGGAATCGGGTGAGCTTTATCAGACCTTCGCTCGCATCGTGCCTAATTTGATTGAGGGCGAGGATTACAAAGTGGACATAAAAGAGCGGAATGTATCAATCAATGATTCCGGCATTGAAAAAGTAGAAAAAGCTCTCGGCATGCAGAACATTTACGACGATGGCGGAGGCAAATACGTCCATCATCTGGAGCAGGCCCTGAAGGCCCAGGCCATTTTCCATCGCGACCAGCAGTATGTGGTCAAGGACGGCCAGGTCATCATCGTGGACGAGTTCACCGGCCGACTGATGCCGGGCCGACGCTGGTCGGAGGGCTTGCATCAGGCCGTGGAGGCCAAAGAGGAGGTCAAGATAGAAAAAGAGACCAAGACCCTGGCCACCATAACATTCCAGAATTATTTTCGCTTGTACGGGAAACTGGCCGGTATGACCGGCACCGCCCAGACCTCGGCCGAGGAGTTCCATAAGGTCTACAAACTGGACGTCATTACCATTCCGACCCACAAGCCTCTCATCCGTCAGGATTCGCCCGACCGTATCTATAAGACTGAAGCCGGAAAATATCGTGCCATCGTTCAGGAGATAAAGGAGCGCAATGAAAAAGGCCAGCCGGTACTGGTCGGCACGGTTTCCATTGAGCGCAATGAATATCTTTCCCTGATGCTCCAGCGCGAGGGGATAGAGCACACAATGCTCAATGCCAAGAACCATGAGAAAGAGGCCGAGATAATCGCCCAAGCCGGACATCCGGCCGGAGTGACCATCGCCACCAACATCGCTGGCCGAGGCGTGGACATCATTCTCGGCGGGAACCCCTCCTCTCAAGAAGAGGCGGGGCAGGTCCGCCGAGCCGGCGGCCTTCACGTCATCGGCACCGAACGCCACGAGGCCCGTCGCATTGATGACCAGCTCCGCGGCCGGGCCGGCCGTCAGGGCGACCCCGGCTCTTCGCAATTTTTCGTTTCCACCGAGGACGAGCTCGTCCGCCGTTTTGGAGGCGACCGTTTGAAAAATATCATGGAGCGCCTTGGTGTGGGCGAAGATGACGTCATTGAGAATCGTTTGGTCTCATCGGCCATCCAGCAGGCCCAGTCCCGCATTGAAGGCCACAACTTTGATATCCGCAAATACGTTCTGGAATACGACGACGTAATGAACAAACATCGCGAGACCGTTTATTCCCTTCGCCGTCGGGTATTGCTTGAGAATCAGGCCCAGGAAATCATCCGCGGCTGGCTGGCCGAAGAGTGGTCAAGGTTCAACCTTGACCAAAATAATGGGGAGGGTGCTCCCGGGCATGGCGATTTATTGGAGAAATATGCCACTCGCGAAAAAGAGCTTGGCGAGGAGCAGATGCGGATGATTGGAAAACTGGTATTGCTCCGCGTCATTGACGAGCTTTGGGTGGACCACCTCACGGCCATGGATTATCTGCGCAGTTCGGTATCGCTTCGCGCCTTCGGTCAGCGCGACCCGTTGGCGGAATACAAGGTGGAAGGCCAACGCATGTTCACCGAGCTGATAGCGACCATCAAGGGCCAGGTCGTTGACCTCGTGTTCAAAGCGTCAATTGCGCCCCAATCCCGATTTTCATTCCCGCAATCGGGAATAGAAAATCGAGGATCCTCGATGCCTTTGGCATCGGGACCATTTAGGAACATGACCGAAGGCCATGCAAACATAGGCGACGAGCAAGGCGCGATGGAAAAGGAGATGGGCCGCCAAGAACCTGAACATAAGGAGCACAAAGAATTGGGGCGCAACGACCCATGCTGGTGCGGTAGCGGCAAAAAATATAAAAAGTGCGGCCTTCTCAACACATCGGAACACCAAAAACTAATGGCGCAGAAATAATGGAAAAATTGTTCGTTTATGGCACATTGCGAGAACCAGAAGTACAGAAAAAGGTCATTGGACGAGTAGCCGCAGGAACCGAAGACACTCTGGATGATTACGGTTTGTCGGAAATAGTGATTGAAGGTGAAAAATTTCCGGCGGCAATTCCTAAAATCGGAGAATCAATTGCTGGCCAAGTAATTAAGATTACTCCCGAAGAACTTAAATTAATTGATGATTACGAGACTGAAGCATACAAAAGAGTAAAAGCAACGCTTAAAAGTAAAATTATTGCCTGGGTATTTGAATTATAAAAAATTCCGGCCGGCGAGACGACTGTCGTCTCGCCGGCCGCGGGTTGGCCGGTCAGGATTCCTTCCAAGCCGTGATCTTTTCACGCTCGTGGGCCAGAATAGTCCCGAGCAATTCATCATCCCGTTTGAAAAAACCCCGTATTGGCGACTCCTCTCCTCCACTGATGACCACCTCTCGGATCTCTTCAGGCCTCAATCCCATATCCAGAAGACCCTGAATGAACCAGAGGGCCATATTGCCCGGCGTATTGGTCGGAGGAGGGTCTTCCATCTTGACCTCTTCCGCTGTCAGTTTGTCCAGCTTCGTGTATCCCTCCGGAATGCAGGCCATGATGGCCGCAATCTTGTCAGGAGCAAGGCCCTTTTTCTGAAGGTCCTTCTCGATCATGTTCTTGCTGTCGGTTATTGTCAGCGGTGTCATTAAAGAACTCCTTGTATCTTTTATAACAAAAGAAGTATGATATTCAATAGCCATGCCTACAAAGTTTTCCACACTAAAACTGTCACGCTCGTCGCTCAAGCTTTTTCAGGAATGTCCGCGCTGTTTTTGGCTTGACCTTCATCACAAGATAAAACGTCCGCCCGGTTACCCCTACACGCTCTCGGCGGCGGTGGATTATCTGGTCAAGCAGGAGTTTGATAAGTACCGCCGAGCCGGAACCTTGCCGCCGGTACTGGCCCGTCATGGACTTAAAGCCAAGCTATATCCCGGTCCGGAATTGTCAGTTTGGCGAGAGGTTCGGAAAAACGGCATCAACTATTTTGACGAAGATCTCAATGCCATGCTCTACGGAGCGGTGGACGATGTCATGCAGTTTGACGACGGTTCAATGGCGGTCGTTGATTACAAATCGTCCGGTTCGCGGGAAATAAAAATATACGACGATTACCAAAAGCAGATGGACATTTACACATATCTTTTTGATCGCAATGGTTTTCAAACCCAACCCGAGGCGTATTTCGTGTTCTATCAAGTAGATAAATCCGGCGGGGGATTCCAAAATTCTTTGCCATTCATCGAGCAGTTAAAATCGGTTAAAGTAGATAAAAGCTGGGTGGGCGACGTTTTTGAACAGGCGGTGATGGTCGCTCGCCGCGACACTCCGCCCGACCTTGAAACCCCCTGCGAGCATTGCATCTACGTCCAAAAAGTTTACCGGGTAGCGCCATTTCCAGCTTCTGAAAATAGCGGCCAGGCCGCATCTGGAAATACTGCTATCCCGGCCAGCAAACGCAAGCAAGCTTCTACCCTTGACGAGCCGACAATAATCGCTGAATAATTTATTATGAGGTACGAGAAATCTGGAATAACAGGTAAAATTGTGGAGCGCGAGTTGTTCGGCGAAAGCCGATATGAGCAGATTACAGGCGAACGTTCCCCGGAATTCAAATACCGTGAACCTGACCAGGCCTTTAGATTAGTGAAAGAGATGCAACCGTTCGATCCCACCAGACCAATTCCCGAGTTCGCTTACATGGTCCGCCGGATTATTTTTAAAGAGCTAAAATTGAGCTTGGAAGCTCAGCTTCGTTTCTACACGTCTGTTGAATCTTCTTTGGATAGATATCGGGGTATTGATGGATGGTTTGAAATAGACAACGAGGATGAAGAAATACGAGTAACTGTGGATATAACCAAGAATACAGATGCTAAAGATACTGGCTATAAGGCAAATATTGTTTTTCTAGTGCCTGATGATGGACTTGACCGTAAAGTTGACAGAGAGCAGTTTATAAAGTATAGTTTAGAACTAGCACATGAGGTCGTTGAGTTATTTAGGCAACAGGGTTTAAGCCCAGAAAGGAATTAATGCCTACGACCGAAGAAAAAGACAGACGGGCAGCCAAGAAACTATTTGGGAGTATCAATCTTCCCAAATACGTTGGTGGGCTCGCTCCAACGCCGGAACAACTGGCCAAACTGGCTGTTACGCCGGAGGAGAAGTTTGGCAAGGTTCACGTCTACTGCGCCGGGTGCGGCTTCATCGACTGCTTCAATCAAGCAGGCGGCGAGGAACTGTCTCGGGGAGTGGGCATCCCGACCCCGACCGACTGGAAGCAAAAATACTTCCAGGTAGACCGGTGCGAGTGGTGCTCGCCGGAAAATCCCGGTTACATCAATCCGGTCCTCAAGGAGGTCAAACCGCAATGATGTGATCAAACCGTCCTAACCCGCGGAGAAGCGTAGCGCTTCTCCGCGGGAGCTTTTCTTTTATGATATACTATTTCATATGCCGGCGACTTCTAAAACTCCTCTGTACGGCGATTATTTCTATAAATTCTTCCAGTGTCCGCATTGGATATGGTACGACATCTACGTCGATGCTTCCCAAAAGCGGGAAGTGCCGCCTCTTTTGGATTACATCTACAAAGGCAAACCGCTTAAAGGCGCCGAGCATCTGGTCCGATTCAAGCAGTTTGAGCAGGTCCGGCCGGAATTGATGCGCGACCTGGATGAGGCGTTCCTGGCCACGGTAGAGCTGATGAAGCAAGGCAAGAACATCTACCACGGCGTTCTGATGTCCGAAGATTGGGTCGGCATGCCAGACCTGCTTGAAAGACGCGAGGGCAAATCATGGCTGGGCGACCACTATTATGTCGTCTATGACGTTCAACAGTCGCTGGACCTGCGCGACGAGTACAAGTTCATGCTTATCTTTTATTCGCTCATTTTGGAACGCATTCAGGGCGTTCGGCCAACCGAGGCCTATGTCATTGACCCGCAGGGCAACGAGCGCTCGTTTCTCATCAGTGAGTTCATTGACCAGTTCCATCTGACGAGGTTGCAAATTGAAAAGATACTCAATGGCGAAAAACCGGCGCCATTTTTGAAAGCCGGCTGTCGACGCACGCCTTGGTATTCGCTTTGTCTTTCCGAGACCCAAGGCTGCAGCGACGTGTCGCTCATCTATCGTATCAGCCAGGCCGACCAGCGACGATTATATGACATCGGCATAAAGACGGTTGAAAACTTAGCCGTTGCCGATACTGACTGGCTCCAGGAGAATCTGGAGGACTGGCCATACGACAAAATAGTCCGATTCTCAAATCAGGCCAAATCGCTTGTTTCCGGCCGGCCGCTCGTCTATCGCAAGCCGGTCTTTCCAGAGGTCCGTTATGACGTTTATTTTGACATTGAGTCCGACCCCCTGCGGGACATTGATTATCTCTTGGGCTTTTGCGTCAAAGACAATGCCGCCTCCGCTAAAGCTCCGGCGAACCAAGGCGAGTACAAATATTTTCTTACCAAAGACAAGGAGCATGAGCCGGAGATATGGACCAAGTTTCTAAATTATCTGGCCGGTCTGGAGGATTTCGTCATCTATCATTACGCTTTTTACGAACGGCAGGTCTTTGAGCGTTTGGTTTCCCGCTACGGCGCGCCGGCGGCGCTGATAGAAAAATTCAAAGAGAACACCATAGACCTTAACCAAAAGCTGGTGGACTGTGCCATCCTGCCCATCTATTTTTACACCCTCAAAGACGTAGCCGGATACCTCGGCTACAAATGGGACAACCCGCAGGCCGGCGGAGCCGAATCGGTCTTATGGTATAACGAATGGCTTGAAAAACATGACCAAGCCGTTATGCAAAAAATCCTCCGCTACAATGAAGATGACGTCCGGGCAACCATGCTCATCAAAGAATGGCTGCAATCCCAAAAACCGTCTAAGTCAAAAGAAAACCTAGAATAAACTCATTTTTATTTCAGTACCAATTGGTAGTTAAATAAAAATTGTTCGTCCCGAATTACAATTAGCACTCGCCATAGGTGAGTGCTAATTGCATACAGGAGTGACGGAGGCTATTAGTTGTTCAGATGTGCAGATAGAATGCATCCTGCAACCAATTTCATTGACTTTACTTTCATGTTATGTTTCAATCCTTTCATACAACCTAGTAATACAACTTTGACTCGCCTTCGGCTTAGCTGCGAAGCGGCTGTCAAAGTTGATATACTAGGTACAATATGTCTAGCCGGAATTTTTTTCTTATTTGCACGATTGTCGGTTCGCTCCTCCTTTTTATTTTTGTTTCTCCGCAATGGGTCAACAAGGGGCTTAAAAAATCAAACATTGGCTATGAGTTATCCTCCCGGCCGTTCCGGCTGGGCCTAGACCTTTTGGGCGGAACGCACTTGGTCTATCAGGCCGACCTGTCCAAGGTCCAAGGAGATAAAGATGACGCCCTGCAAGGCGTGCGCGACGTGGTGGAGCGGCGGGTCAATCTTTTCGGGGTATCCGAGCCCCTCGTGCAAACCTCGGGGCAAGACCGATTGATTGTTGAATTGGCGGGCATTAAAGATGTCAATCAGGCCATTGAGCTCATCGGCCAGACGCCTTTTCTTGAGTTCAAGACCGGACTGCCCGCATCCGAGGGCGATAAGCTCATAAAACAAAAGATGGGCGCCGAGGCCAAGGATATCACTGCCGCCGCTCTCTGCTCTCCGGCCAATATCATCCCGCTCATCCAATTCATCAGCGCCTATAGTGCCGACCCCTGCTTTAAATCCTCGGGGCTGGACGGTTCCGGCCTTCAAAGCGCCCAGCTTGTCTTCAATCCCCAGACCTATCAGCCGGAGATATCGCTTAAATTGAACGACCGGGGTACCAAGCTTTTTGGCGACATAACCTCGGCCAATGTCGGCCAAGTGGTTGCCATCTACCTTGACGGTCTGCCCATCTCCGTGCCGACGGTCCAGAACGCCATCACCACCGGCGATGCGGTCATCACCGGCAGTTTCACGCCGGAGGAGGCCAAGACACTGGTCGGGCGTCTTAACTCCGGCGCCTTGCCCGTGCCCATTTCCCTTATCAGCCAGCAGACCATCGGCGCCTCGCTGGGTGAGGAATCCCTCATCAAGAGCTTCAAAGCCGGCGTCTACGGCTTGATGTTCGTGGCCTTGTTCATGATACTTTTCTATCGCTTGCCGGGAATTTTTTCGGTCTTGGCTCTTGGAGTATACATGCTTATCGTGCTGGCATTCTACAAATTCATTCCGGTCACTCTGACCCTGGCCGGCATTGCCGGTTTCATCTTGTCGCTCGGTATGGCCGTGGACGCGAACATCCTCATCTTTGCCCGCATGAAGGAAGAGCTGGCCGCCGGCAAGACCTTGACTGCCGCTATGCACGAGGGATTCTCCCGCGCTTGGCTCTCAGTCCGCGACAGCCACGTCACCACCCTCATCGGCGCGTTGGTCCTGTATTCAGCCACCACTTCTATCGTCAAAGGGTTCGCCTTGACCCTTGGCATCGGCGTATTGACCAGTTTGTTCACGGCGACCATAGTCACTCGTTCATTCCTTTATCTGGTTACCGGTCTCTGGTTTGAAAAGAAGAAATGGCTGTTTAGGTAATATCATATGCCACGCATTTATAAAATTATGTTCTGGGTCTCCATAGTTCTGGCGGTTGTTTCGTTTGGGCTGGTGTTCGCTTTCGGCTTGCGCCTAGGGGTTGATTTCACCGGCGGCAGCGTTCTTGAGCTGGAGTTCTCCTCCCGCCCGGCGGCGGCCGATATCCAATCCACTCTGTCCGGTCAGGGACTGGCTGCGGAGGTCAATCCAGCCGGGGAAAAAGGTATCATCATCAAGACCCGAGAGCTGACCGAGGGCCAGCATCAGACCGCGCTGGCCGCCCTTGATTCCGCTTTTCCAAAAGCCGGTTTGGTTGAAAAGAGGTTTGATTCGGTCGGGCCGGTCATCGGCAACGAGCTAAAACAAAGAAGCGTGACGGCCATCATCATTGTCCTTCTGGCAGTCATAGTTTATATCGCTTTCGTTTTTCGGAAGATCGGCCGGACGACATCGCCCTGGGCAATGGGCTTTTCGGCTATCGCCGCCCTTGTTCACGACATCGCCATCCCGCTCGGCGTCTTTGCCGTCCTGGGCCGATATTACGGCATTGAGATAAGCGCCGTGTTCGTGGCCGCCGCTCTGACCATTCTTGGCTATTCCGTCTCCGATTCAGTGGTCATCCTTGACCGGGTCCGCGAGAATGTGATAAGAGGCGGGTTCAAGGGGGATATCGGCTCGGTCGTCCACAAAAGCGTTATCCAGACCCTGACCCGCTCCATCAATACGACCATGACCACCCTTATATCGCTGTTGGCCATCTTTTTGTTCGGCGGGGAGAGTATAAAATACTTCGCTCTAGCTCTTATCGTCGGCATTTTCCTGGGCGCGTATTCCTCGTTCTTTGTTGCTTCTCCGCTGTTGGTGTGGTTTACTGATAGGCGTCATGATTAGACCACAGGTTTGACTTAAAAACACGTATCATATATAATACATCCATCAATATGACAGCCGTCAATTCACAGGCAGTAAAGAAAACAGTGGTCGACCTTCTGAAAGACGTTTCGTCACGCAACCGGGACATCATCTCCCGGCGCTTTGGTTTGAAGACCGGCAAGAAAGAGACCCTGGAATCCATCGGCGCTTCTTACAAGATAACCCGCGAAAGGGTCCGCCAGATAGAAGAGGCCACTTTGCGCCAGCTCTCGGGAATAGCTTCCGGTAATGCCGAGGTAGCTCGTTACTTGGACGCGGTTCGCGGCATCCTCAATGCCAAGGGCGGCATCGTATCGGAGCAGGAGCTTTTTAATGGGTTCGGAGGTTCCGATGCGGTCGGCAACGCTTCCCTTGTTTTTCTGATTACCTTGAACGGAGACCTGAAACGGGTTTCCGACAATGATGAGTTCCGTCCGTTCTGGGCGGTCAATGAGACCATCCTTGCCTCATTCAAGAATACTGTTTCCGGTCTGGCCGGCGTCCTGAAAAAGTCAGGCCGGGTCATCCCGGAAGAGGATTTCAATTATTTGGCCCAGAAGACCAACGTGCCCAGCTATACGCGAGTCGGCAACTCCGTTTCCGAACCGGAGATAAAGACCGCCATGGCTGTTTCCAAAGATCTGGCCCGCAATATCTTTAACGAGATCGGTTTGGTCTCCTGGTCCGAGATAAGGCCCAAAGGCGTCCGCGACAAGGCCTATCTGGTGCTGAAGAAGGTCCAGAAGCCCCAGCATTTCGGCGAGATTGCCCGCCTCATCAATACGGCCGGCTTCAACAATAAGAAAGCCAACGTCCAGACCGTTCATAATGAGCTTATCAAGGACGAGCGTTTCATCTTGGTCGGTCGGGGTCTCTACGCTCTTTCCGATTGGGGCTACAAGCCGGGGACGGTCAAAGACGTGTTGGTGGACATACTCCGCAATTCCAGCAAGCCAATGGCAAAAGCGACTTTAATGACCAAGGTCAGGAATGCCCGTATCGTCAAAGAGAACACCATCCTCCTTAACCTTCAGGACTCAAAGACGTTTGTCAAAAATCCCGACGGGACGTATACTCTAAGAGGGTAACCCCTTTTAAATTCTTAGTTTCTAATCTTTAATAATTAAGAATTAATAATTAGAAATTAAAGAACGTTAGTTTTGGAGCTATTAATCACTCTTTTTTCAGCTTTAGCCAAGACCTTTGGTTTGTTGTTCTTTTATTGGTGGCTCTGGCTGCCTTGGGCCCTATTGGCGGCTTTTTGGGAATCACTGACCGACTACGCGCAAAGAAAATATATCAGCGAGCTGAAATGGGTCCTTCTGGAGATAAAGATACCCCGCGACACCCACAAAAGCCCCAGAGGCATGGAGCAGGTCTTCGCCGCTCTTCATACGGTCGGGTTCGTGCCGCCGGCCAAAAAATTGATAGACAAATGGCTTCAGTGGAAATGGAGGAACATTGACGGCAAGGTTTCGGAATGGGTCTCTTTTGAGATGCTGGGGCTGAACGGCGAGATCCATTTCTATGTCCGGACCCTGGAAGCGCGGGTGCCGCTCGTCCAGTCGCAGATCTATGCCCATTATCCCGAGGCCGAGCTGTCCCAAGTTCCCGATTATGTTTCCCAGCTTCCGGCCGTCCTGCCCAATGACGAATATGAACTGGACGGGATGGAACTGGGGCTTGAAAAGGACGATGTCTTTCCCATCCGCACTTACGTTGAGTTTGACGAACCAGGCGGCGGCAAAGAGGACATCAAGCGGATAGACCCGCTGGCCTCCTTGACCGAGGTCCTCAATCATCTCCAGCTGGGCGAGTATCTGGCCGTCCAATATCTGTTCAGATACACCGATGCTAAATGGATTGAGAAGGCCAAGGAGCATTTGGACAAGTTTACCGAACAACCGCAAAAACCTCGCAATGACACCTTGGACAAGCTGATGAGCGGTATTGAGACCGGCGTTTCCAGCATCTTCGGCGGCGGGCAACAGAAAGAGGAGAAAAAGGAGGAGAAAAAAGAGGGCAAGAAGTTCATGGACCTTTCGCCCGGCACCCAGGATGTCATCAAGGCCATGGAGCGCAGTTTCACCAAGCTCGGCTTCCAGACCGGCATTCGCCTGATCTACACCGCCCCCAAGGACCGTTTTGTGAAAGAACGGTCCATCGCCGCTTTTTCGGCTTTCCGGCTTTTCAGCACCCAGACGCTTAACGGCTTCAAGCCGGCTTTCATGCCCACTGTTTTCAGGGGCCGCCGGAAGGCCGAGAGGACAGTCATAAACAAAAGATGGCTCTATCAGCGCTTTCGCTTCCGGGCTTTTCCTGAAAAACCGTTCACCCTTACGACCGAGGAACTAGCCACCGTTTTCCATTTCCCGGATATCAGCGTTCACACGCCGACCTTGCCCCGCATAGAGGCCAAGAAGGGAGAAGCCCCGACAAATATCCCCATCGTCTAATGACTGATTCTCAAGACAACCAGGTTCTGGTTCTGGGCGAGACCAATTTCCGAAATCAGAAACAGCGTTTTGGCATTCGGACCGATGACCGCCGGCGCCATATGTATGTGGTCGGTTCCACGGGCATGGGCAAGTCGGAGTTCCTGAAGAACATGGCCATCCAGGACATTGAGGAAGGCCGGGGCGTCGCTTTCCTGGACCCGCACGGAGACCCTTCTTCGGACCTGCTGGACCACGTGCCCGCTCATCGCGTCAAAGACGTCGTCTATTTTGACCCGGGAGACCTGCGGTATCCGCTGGCTTTCAATATCTTGGACAAAGTTGATTATGAATACCGGCATCTCGTCGCCTCCGGGCTCCTCGGTGTTTTCAAAAAGATATGGGTGGACGCCTGGTCGGGCCGCATGGAGTATATCCTTAACAATACCATCCTGGCCTTGCTTGAATATCCGGATACGACCCTTCTGGCCATCAATCGGATGCTTTCGGACAAGAACTACCGCAAAAAAGTGGTGGCCGTCATCAAAGACCCTATCATTAAGGCCTTCTGGACCGACGAGTTCGCCAAATACGCCGACAAATTCGCGACCGAGGCCACGGCGGCCATCCAGAACAAGGTCGGGCAATTCTCGTCAAACAACCTTATCCGCAACATCATCGGCCAGTTCGAGTCCAAGATAGATGTCCGCAAGATAATGGACGAAAGCAAGATACTCGTCGTCAATCTTTCCCGCGGCCGCATCGGCGAGGATGCCTCGCGTCTCATCGGCGCCCTGCTTATCACTAAGATACAATTGGCGGCCATGTCGCGGGTGGATGTCCCCGAATCGGAGCGCCGGGACTTCTATCTGTATGTGGACGAGTTCCAGCACTTCGCGACCGAGTCCTTCGCCAACATCCTTTCCGAGGCCCGCAAATTCCATTTGTCGCTCATCATCGCCCACCAGTACATCAAGCAGATGGAAGAGCCGGTCCAGGACGCGGTCTTCGGCAACGTCGGCTCCCTGGTCACTTTCCGGGTCGGCGCCGAGGACGCCGAGTTTTTGGAGAAATGGTACGCGCCTGATTTCATGGCCACCGATCTGGTCAATCTGGGCAAATACAGCATTTACATCAAGCTGATGGTCAATGGCGTGACCTCCAAGGGGTTCTCGGCCAATACACTGCCCCCTCTTCCTAAAATGGAGGAGTCCCATCGCGACGAGATAATTGAGTGGTCGCGCCATGCTTACAGTACTCCGCGTGATGAAGTGGAAAAAAGCGTGGCTGAATGGGCCAGCCCCGTCGTTGAGCAATTCCCAGCTGCTCCCAGATATCCGAGCAACCCGCCCCGCTATCAAGGTCAGCGTCCACCCCAACGTCACCAGCCACAGAGACAGCCGCAGTCGCTCCCGCAAAAACCGTCTCAGCGGGCAATATCTCTAGACGCGCTCAAAGGTGGCCTGCCTGGCCAGGGAGCGGTGGACTTCAAAGGCCGGAAGATAGAATCAAAGCCAAAAGAACCAACCGCTCAAACAACCTCGTTTAAGGTTCCTGGCTCCGATGCTTCGGTCGGGGCAGATAGAGAGCTGGACTCCAGCGAGCTCAAAAAACTGATAGAGGAAGCCCTCAAGAAATAATCCCGCCCCTGGCGGGATTATTTCTTTTTGATATTCTAGCGCCATGGCCAGTCATTATAAGAAATACATCCGGATACCGCCAGGGGAATCAGTGGACATTAGGCCGATACTGCCAATAGTCCATCATCCTCTTTTCCAGCGCCTGCTCCACGTCTATCAGTTGAGCACGACCTTCTTTGTTTTCCCGGGCGCGACCCATACTCGCTTTGAGCACGCTTTGGGCGTGTATTCAAAGAGCAAGCGCCTGGCGGCGCGTCTGGCCGAGGAAGGCCTTCTCACCGCTCAAGAGGCCTGGAACGTTGCTTTGTTCGCTCTTCTGCACGATATCGGCCATGGCCCTTTCTCCCACCTGATAGAAGGCCTCACACCTTACGACCACGACCAGAACGGAGAACGCGTAATTAGTGAGCTGAACGAAGCGATAAAGGGGTCCGGCGGAGACCCAAAATTGATTAAACAGTTGTTTGACCGGTCAAATCCGCTCTACCGCATCGTGATGGACAAGAATCTGGGCACGGACAAGCTGGATTACTTGGAGCGCGATATCTACCACACCGGCTTCGGCCAGCATCCGGACGTTGAGACCATCATGGACTACCTTTCGTACATGAAAGGGGAGCTGGTCATTGATAAGAAGAACATTGAGGCGGCCAAGCAGATACAGCGCCTCTATCTCTATATGTATAAAGAGGTCTATTTGCACAAATCATCGCTCATCTCCAGCCGTTTCCTGCAAAAGATAATCGCTCTCTGGCTGTCCTTGCGCCGCATTGAACCGGCTGACCTTTGGTCTATGACCGACGCCGAGCTTATCAGCCAGCTCTATACCGATACCGACCCGCGCCTGCGATTTCTGTACCAGTGCTATCGCCGGCGCAAACTTCCGTCCACCGGCGTCGTTTTCCGCATTGACCGCAAGCAGTTCAAAGAACGCGTGGCCGGCAAGAAGATAAAGGTCATCGGGGAGAAAGCGGAGTTTTTCAAGAAAATGAGCGAACATTCCTCGCCGCAGGAGCTGGAGCATATTGAACAGCAGGTCGCCAAACTGCTTAAAGTGCCGGCTCATACGGTCCTGGTCGTGCCGACCCCGGCCGTCTGGCGCTTCGCGCCAGAGGACATCGCCTATAACGATGATAATAATATCTATTCCCTGAAAGATACCCAGCCGGAATATTTTGAAACGCTCAAGGAAGACCTTGAGGAATACCTCTCCGTCCGCGTCTGCGTCATCGGCAACCGCGCTTTGCTCTATGACAGCGCTGACAAAGTTCATGCCCTGATAAAGCGCATTATCGCCTCTGTCACCCGCAAAAAACGCGTCAGTAAAAATCTCTCTTTAGCTGTCTAAACTTATTGTTTCGGCCCAATTTCCGTGATATAATAATAAAAGTTTGCGCCTCTAGCTCAATTGGTAGAGCAGGTCCCTTTTAAGGACAAGGTTCCGGGTCCGAGTCCCGGGGGGCGCACACAATGTTTTCATTGCAGCTAAGAAGAGACTTACTTATTCAGGTAAATTATTGATTCTAAACTAATTTCACTTTTATTTTAGTACCAATTGGTACTAAAATAATTTAAGGTAATGATTAAAGAAAAAGAAAAGTTCGCATCTTTGTTTGCGGAATTTATTTTGACCATGGCTACGGAAATTCCGAGGGTATTTATTGATAGCCACCCGATTTATAGAAAAGCGAGATTGAGAGGATATAGAAAACAACAGATTGAAGCCGGTTTAAATAATCTAGCATCCCGAAGGATACTTAAAAGATCCGGTCGATTCTATAAAATCACCCCTGAAGGCAAAAAATGGGCCGAAAAATATTACGGCAGATATTTCAGAATGCAGCATGGAAAATGGGACGGTAAATGGAGGGTAATCTTGTTTGATATTCCAACGGATAAAGAAAGCCAACGTCAAGCGTTTAAAAAGCGCTTAAAAAATATCGGCGCCTATATGGTCCAGAAAAGCGTCTTTGCCTTTCCATACCCATGTCAGGAAGAGATAGGCGATTGGTGCCGTGACCTGGAGTTAAGTGAGCATGTGGACGTGCTGACGACTGACAACCTTGGCGCCCGGGAACCGGATGCAAGGAAACATTTTGAGATTTAAGTCCATCCAAATTATTTATATACCAATTGGTATATAAATAATTTGAAAAGACACAAGCTATTGAACCATCGCGACTTGCTTGACTTTTTATAATAATTTGATATAGTTTAAATATAAGCTAGTTTGTTGATTTCGGCCGAAAGGGCCAGGAAGGTAGTGACATGAAAGGAGCGGGGATCGTAGCGTTCGCGTTCGGGGTGCCGCACACATTGGACGCGAATACTCTCATTGCCGCGCTCGCCGTGAGCGAGTCCAGGCGGCTTGATGGGGACCTGCCAGTGTTTACGCAATTGGATATTCAGTTCGCACCGGAGCTGAATATCCCAGTCACGCGTTGCACCGAGGAGCCCGAGTATCCGCCGCCGACCATGAGAATTTGCCGAGAGGCGGTCTATTGGGCGACCAGGGAAAGAATCAACGTTCTGATCATCGTGGCGGCTGGTCCTCACGTCTGGCGGTGCGAGCGAGATTTGGAGGAAGCGATTCGGGATGCGAAGGCGCGGATTGTTATTCATGTCTGCAAGAACATCTTCCGGCCGCAGTATCGGGAACGGTGGTTCTCTCCAGAGTCCACACAGCCGCGCGCTCGTTCATTCTGGGCGTTCTGGCCATGGGAAATCGTTCTCCGGCTGATG
>MGKO01000008.1:108780-114225 GCA_001795695.1 Candidatus Yanofskybacteria bacterium RIFCSPLOWO2_01_FULL_49_17 | reverse complement strand
TAATTTATCCCATTGTTTTCAATATTTTTTATGTTACAATACAGTTATAATGCAGAGGACTTCCATTATAGACATCAAAGACATGGTTGGTCAGACCGTGGAACTTTTCGGCTGGGTTCATAACCGCCGGGACCATGGCAAGCTTATTTTTATTGATATTCGTGACCGGAGCGGCATCTGCCAAGTTGTCTTTCCCCCCAAAACACCCAGTTACGATGATGCCGGACAGCTTCGCTCCGAATGGGTCATCCGCCTGAAGGGCAAAGTGAATGAAAGACCGGAGAAAATGGTCAATGCCGACATTCCGACCGGAAAGGTTGAAATGGAACCCCTGGAGATGGAGATACTGAACAAGGCCGAGACGCCTCCTTTTCCGATAGACACTGATGGTAAAGAGATAGGCGAGGAGCATCGGATGAAATACCGCTACCTTGACCTGCGCCGCGAGCGGATGGCCCGCAATGTCGGCTTCCGCCACAAGACCATCAAGTTTATCCGCGATTGGCTGGATGAGAGAGGATTCTACGAAGTGGAGACGCCCATTCTGACTAAATCCACGCCGGAAGGCGCCCGCGACTATATCGTGCCCTCGCGCTTGTATCCGGGCAAATTTTTCGCTTTGCCGCAGTCGCCCCAGCAGTATAAACAGCTACTCATGGTCGGCGGCGTGGAGAAATATTTCCAGATAGCCCGCTGTTTCCGGGATGAGGATACCCGCGGCGACCGCCAACCGGAATTCACCCAGCTGGACCTTGAGATGAGCTTCGTTGAACGTGAGGACGTGATGAAACTGAACGAGGAGCTGCTCATCGCTCTGGTCAAAAAACTGACGCCGGAAAAAAAGATACAGGAAATTCCTTTTCCGCGCCTCTTATACGCCGAGGCGATGGAGAAATACGGTACTGACGGGCCCGACCTGCGCAAGGATAAAAATGATCCTGACCTTTTGGCTTTCTGCTGGGTGATAGATTTTCCTTTCTTTGAGCGGGTTGAAGAACCCGCTCATCCCGAGGTAGCAGCCGAGGGATTACTACGTTGGACCTTTACCCATAATCCGTTCTCCGCGCCCAAGCCCGAGCATATGGAAAAATTGTTAAAAGGCGAAAATGTCGGTTCCATCCTGACTAGTCAATATGACGTGGTCCTGAACGGTTCAGAGATAGGCGGGGGAAGCATTCGCAACCACACTCCGGAGGCCTTGCGGGCTGTTTTCAAAGTAATGGGGTTTGATGACGGGCGCATTGACCGTAACTTCGGCCACATGCTTCAGGCGTTATCATACGGCGCCCCGCCCCACGGCGGCATCGCCTGGGGTTTGGACCGCTTGCTGACCATCCTGCTGGATGAGCCGAACATCCGCGAGGTCATTGCTTTTCCGAAGACCGGCGACGCCCGCGACCTACTCATGGAGTCGCCTTCGGAGCTTGAGCCGGGCCAGCTCAAAGAGCTTCACCTAAATATTAAAAAATAATGAACTTATTTCGGACCATATCCACGGCTGTCGTTGCCGCGCTCTTAGGCGTAAATGCTTTGGTCGGTTTTTCTCTGGTCCGGATCAATTCCCAGTTGGCTTCGGCCGGGTCGGTCTTTGAAGGCACTTCGGTCGCTTATGTCTTGCCGGTGACCCAAGCCGATTATCTGCCGGCCTTTGACTCTTTGGCGGGTGAGCTGGCTGTTGACGCCAAAGCGGCCTTGGTCCTGGATGTCAAGACGAGCCGTTTTCTTTACCAAAAGAATATTCAGGACCGATTGGCCATCGCCTCGCTGACCAAGATCATGACGGCCATCATTGCTTGGGAGAATCTGGACCCGAACGCCATCGTTACCATCCAGTCGTCGGCGGTCAAGGCCGATGGCGAACGGCAGGAACTGTACCGAGAAGAAAAGATAAGCGTCAAAAATCTGATGCAGTTGATGCTCATCAAATCGTCCAATGACGCCGCCTACGCCTTGAGGGACTACGCCAGGGAGCAGGGGACGGATCTCATCCAAAAAATGAACGAGAAGGCCTACCAGTTGGAGATGTACAACACCCACTATACCGACCCGGCCGGTCTTGATGACAGCGCCTACTCAACGGCCGCTGACCTGGCGAAAGAAGTGATATACGCTCTTCGCTATGATGCCATCTGGAACGCTTCTCGCCAGCCCGCAGCTAGCATTGAATCGGCCGACGGCAGATTTTCCCATGATGTTAAGAGCACCGACCGGCTGTTGGGCGTTCTGGACGATATCGTGGGCGGCAAGACCGGCTACACAGACGGCGCGCTCGGGTGTATGATATTGATAGTGGAATTGCCAAAGACCGGCGACAAGATCATCGGCATCGTCCTTGGTTCCAAAGGGCGTTTTGAAGCAATGGAAAAGCTGATCCAATGGACCCAACGAGCTTACAGATGGCAATAAATCTATGGATGTCCAAAATACTGTCATAGAAGTGTTCAATATTTTCAATGTCGTGCGGCTGTTCGGCATAGCCGCATTTGCTTTTTTCCTGAATCTTTTCATCACTCATTTTTGGACAAAGGTCCTTATGGCCCGCTTCAGGCCCGGCAAACAGATAGAGCGGCCGGACACGCCTATCTTTAATTCGCTTCACCGAAAAAAGGAAGGCACGCCGACGATGGGCGGCTTGCCGATTTGGCTGACCGTGTCGCTCATCACCCTTTTCATCGCCGCGGCCGCTTTCATTTATGACGGCAACTGGTCCCGGCTAAATTTTTTGACCCGTTCAGAAACACTTCTGCCGCTTGGATTTTTGATACTGGCCGGATTGGTCGGGATGGCCGACGACATGCTGGGAGTATTGAAGCGAGGCGGGTTCAGGATGGCCAAGCGCCTTGTATTTTTCCTGGCCGTGGCCGCCGTCGGCGCCTGGTGGTTCTATTTCAAGCTGGGCATCACGACCGTGACGGTGCCGTTTCTCGGGGTCTTTGATATTGGCTGGCTGTATATTCCGTATTTTATTTTCATAATGACGGCCGTGGCCCATTCAATGAATCTGACCGACGGTCTGGACGGTCTGTCCGGCGGCGTGTTCCTGACCATGTTTGCCGCGCTGGCGGCTATCGCCTTTGACCAGGGCAAGATAGACCTGGCCATTTTTCTGGGCGCCATCATGGGCGCCTTGGTCGGTTTTTTGTGGTTCAATATCTACCCGGCCAGATTTTTCATGGGCGATACCGGCGTGATGGCTCTGGGTTTCACCGTCGGCGTGGTCGCTTTGCTGACCCATACCGAGCTTCTGCTTCCGCTTATTGCCGTCATCCCGCTCATTGAATCCGGCTCGGTCATCCTCCAGCTGATATCCAAAAAGGTCCGCAAGAAGAAGATATTCCCGTCCACGCCCATCCACCACACCTTTGAAGCGATGGGCTGGCCGGAGACGCAGATAACGATGCGGTTCTGGATGCTCAACGCCATCGGAGCGATAATCGGTTTGTTGCTGTTCCTGATAGACAGCAAGATACCGCCATTACGCTAATGAGCGAAGAACTTCCAAAAAACCTGGGCGGAGCGGAGGTGGAACCAGAAATCGGACTTGCGCCCGATTACATCAATGCTTGGATGGGAGTCGGTATGGCGGTAAAAGATCCGTCAGTACTGGAGTTTATGCCGGACATGCTGGATCCGATTCGGGAGTATGAAGAATATATAAGAGAAAAAAGAGGAACGGATGCGGACAGAATTATTAAAGCCAGCGATCCGGTCAAGGTTGCTGTCGTGAACGAGCTCGCCAGAAAATTCAATACCGAGAGAGAACACATCATTGCCGAAAAAGATTGGGACAAATTTAGAGAATATTGGGAACAGGCGGACAGTTTGATTACCAAGAAATAGCAACTCCGGTTATAATGTAGTCATGCGAAAACAGCTGGCATGGACGGTGGCTATTTTGGTCGTCTTTGGTTTGGTTATTTTGTCGTCGGCCGGCATCGTTGACGCCCAGAAAAAATTCGGTTCGTCCTATTATTATTTTTACCACCAGCTTCTTTACGGTATATTGCCGGGCATCATGTTGGCCTATCTGATATCAAAGATCAAATACGATGTCTGGCGAAAATTGTCATTGCCGATACTTTTTGGCGCCCTTGTCCTGATGGCCCTGGTCTTCATGCCCGGGCTCGGTTATGGCGCCAAAGGCGCCGTTCGCTGGGTCAACATCGGGGGATTTGTGTTTCAGCCGGCAGAAATACTGAAATTGTCCCTGATAATTTATTTTGCCGCCTGGTTCGGCAGCCGGCATGAGCGTCTCAAAAGCTGGGTCTATGGCGCCGCGCCTTTCTTCATCTTACTCGGTTTCGTGACCCTTCTTTTGACGAAACAACCTGACATCGGCACTCTCATCGTCGTCGGTCTCATCGCTATTGGCATGTATTTCGTGGCTGGCGTGTCCTGGAAGCAATTGGGGGGCATCGCCCTCATCGGTATCATTTCCATGGCCTTGCTCATCCGTTTTGAACCCTACCGCTGGGACCGTTTCAAGGCCTTCGTCAATCCCAATCAGGATGTCCGCGGCATCGCCTATCAAGTTAATCAGGCCAAGATTGCCATCGGGGCTGGCGGGCTTTTCGGCGTCGGCTTCGGACGTAGCACCCAGAAGCTCGGCAGTTTCCTGCCTGAGCCGGTAGGAGATTCAATATTCGCCATCATCGGCGAGGAGCTGGGCTTTGTCGGAGCGATGGCCACCGTCGCATTGTTCGTTTGGCTTTGTTTCCTGCTCACTCAAATCGCGGTACGCACCCGCGACCCCTTTGGCCGTCTTTTCGTGAGCGGCATGAATATTTGGATAATGGCCCAGGCCTTCGTCAACATCGCCGCCATCTCCGGACTGGTCCCGCTGACCGGCATTCCACTGCCTTTCATCAGCTATGGCGGCACGGCCGAGATAGCGTTGCTGGTCGGGTTGGGGATCGTCTATAACATCGCTCCGGCCTAATAGATTTGTATCCGCTCCGCATGCCTCAGGCGTTTTTCCTCGCTGCCGCTCGGCGCCTTCGGCTTCCGTCGATAGGCCATTCATCTTCACTTCGCTTAAAGCATCGAACAAAAAGGCCACCTTGGCTTCGCATTCCTTTTTGTTACCGATGCTTTATCGCTCAGTTTCGGTGAATGGCGGCTACGACTTCAATGATACAAATCTATCAGGCCTCCGCTCTTTTTAAAATCGAGCGGAAGGCGAGCTAAATAGAAGCGTAGTGGAGGAGATTGGTACCACCTGCAGTCCGACTTGCGGAGGACGAAGAGCTGAACAGGAAATTTTAGAATGTTTGAGGAGCAATTCGTAAGCATTAAAAGAGCCGCTTCAGTAGAAGCGGCTCTTTTAATGACGTTAGCTCCGAGTTGCTGAAATTTCCGATCAGTGAGGCGTCCGGGTGGTAATCTACGTAACGTAGCGATATTTAGCTCGCCCGAAGCGCTCTTTGAGCCGCTGATTTGAGGCGG
>MGKO01000008.1:90638-108755 GCA_001795695.1 Candidatus Yanofskybacteria bacterium RIFCSPLOWO2_01_FULL_49_17 | reverse complement strand
AGCTTTTCGCCCGCCTCTTTTAGTTGTTTGGCCGCGACCAATTTCTTGAACTGTTTGATGGCATCCTTGTAGGCATTGATACGATAAAGGTTCCGCACGCGTCGGGTCTTTGATTGGCGCAGGGCTTTCTTAGCTGATTTGGTTATTGGCACAATAAATAGGTCAAAATGCAAAAATCAAAATACAAAATGACGATTAAAATCGCACAAATATCTTATCACAAACCCGTAAAACAAGCAAATAATAAGCCCAAACACGACAGTGAAGGCCGCCGTCGTGGGGATGAGCGAAGCCGCCGCTGGAGTGGCCGAGTGTGCTTGCGAGGGGCTATCGGCGAACGAGCTATTGGGTTTTGAGGCGGCGGATCTGGTCTTTGAGCTCTATGGCGTGTTCGTAGTCAAATTTGCGGATGGCGCGCTCAAGAAGGCGTTGAAGCTGTTTGACCGCTTTTTGGCGTGAGCCGTTGCCGAAGAAGACGACCTCGGTCTCGCCCTCGCCGTATTTCTGGACGGCGGCTTTCTTGGAGATAGGTAGGTCAAAGTCGCCGATGGCTTTAGTAATGGTGGTCGGCGTGATGTTGTTCGCGGTGTTGTATCTTTCCTGCTTGGCCCTTCGGCGCTGGGTCTCACCCACGGCCGCTTTCATTGACTTAGTGACCTTGTCGGCATAGAGGATGACGTGGCCTTTGGAATGGCGAGCGGCCCGGCCCATGGTCTGGATGAGAGTGGTGGCGTTACGGAGGAAACCCTCTTTGTCCGCGTCCAAAATGGCAATGAGCGATACCTCGGGCAGGTCCAAGCCCTCGCGGAGCAGGTTCACGCCGATGATGACATCGTGAATGCCAAGCCGGAGGTCTTTCAATATCTTCAAACGGTCCAGTGTCTTAATTTCCGAGTGGAGGTAATTTACTTTGATGCCCTGCTCGGCCAGATGCTCGGACAAATCCTCGGCCATGCGCTTGGTGAGCGTAGTTACCAGCACACGCTCATTATTGACCACCCGTTGGCGTATCTTTCCCACCAAATGAGGTATCTGGCCTTTGGTCGGCACGATGTCTATGGTCGGGTCTAAAAGCCCGGTCGGCCGGACCAACTGTTCAGCCACTCCGCTTTTGCCCGCCTTTTTAAGTTCGTATTCGGCGGGCGTAGCCGAGACATAGACCACTTTTTGGACGCGTTGATTGAACTCCGGGAATCTTAATGGCCGGTTATCAAGAGCTGACGGCAAACGCCAGCCATACTCCACTAGAGTTGATTTGCGGGAATGGTCGCCGTTGAACATGCTCCGAAGCTGGGGGACGGTGATATGCGACTCGTCAATGATGGTCAGGAAATCGCCCTTGGACTTGAAGAAGTCCACCAGCGTGTAGGGCGGCTCTCCCGGCTTGCGGAAGTCCAGGTGTGAGGAATAATTCTCAATACCATGGCAGTAGCCGGTCTGGCGCATCATCTCAATATCGGCAGTGGTCTTTTCCTGTAGCCGGGCGGCTTCCTGCAGTTTGCCTATCTTTTTCAAATGCTTAACATGCTTTTGGAGCTCGCTTCTGATGTTCTCAATAGCCAAGGCGACCTTGTTATCAGTGGTCAGCCAGTACTTGGCCGGATAGATGATGGTATGGACTATTTTTTCATACGAAAGCTCGCTGAACTCCAGCTCCTCCGGGTCGGCTAGCTGGGCACGAAATATTTTGCCGATATATTCGGTGCCATTTCCGCCAGAGGCGGATCCGTCTTTGGCGGAAAACACAACCTTAATGACTTCTTGGCTAGTCGGGGATACTATCTCTATCTCATTGGTCGTCTTGCGGAAAGAACCGCGCTTAAGCTCGATATCCTGGGCGTACTGCAGTCGGAGAAGCGACCGGACTAGCTCGGACGGCTTTATTTTTTTGCCTTCAAATATCTCAAGGCCCATGTTCTTGTAGTCCTCCGGCGAGCCGAGGTTGTAGATGCAGGAAACGGACGCGACGATGATGACATCGTCGCGGCTGATGAGGGCTTGGGTGGCCGCGTGGCGCAGGCGGTCTATCTCCTCGTTTATCTTGGAGTCCTTTTCTATATAGGTATCGGTGTGTGGGAGATATGCCTCCGGCTGATAGTAGTCGTAGTATGAAACGAAATAGTGGACGGCGTTGTTCGGGAAAAATTCCTTGAATTCCTTGTAAAGCTGGGCGGCGAGGGTCTTGTTGTGCGAGATGATGAGCGTCGGTTTCTTGTACTGCTCAATGACCTTGGCCACGGTGAAGGTGTTATGAACAAACATACCACCAAATCCTGCCAGAAATGTCTCATTGTCGGCGACTGAAAAATCATATACAAATCGCTCTTTTTTTGTGGTTAGGACATTTTTTACAGGGGACCAATAAAGGTTTAAGTATTCTTTTTTGGTTTGGATTTGTTTGATAGTCTCATCTACTCCTTTGATGCGAGCAGTTTTATCAAGATATGTTAGAAGTTTTCTGTATACTTCACGAGAAGGAAATCTTTTTCCATTTTCAATCATTGATATATAAGATCTTTCAATACCGATGGCTCTTGCTATAACTATTTGATCCAGCGATAGGGCGCTTCTGATGTGCTTGAACCATTTTGATACGGGTATAATATCAACATTCGTATTATAATTTTCTTTTATAATATTATTCAGGAGTACATTTTTTCTTTTAAGGGTAAAACCTATTTCCTCTTTAAATTTTACCAGATGTTCTTTTCCGGAAATTGAGATTGTCCAATAGTCGTTTCGCGTGTTTTTTCCCGGCAATTTAATTCTTCGCTTTCTCGTTCTGGCAACAATACCAAAACGTAACAAGGCGTATACGATACCCGATGAAAGATTCTGGCTGGCAGTCGTACAAGAGACAACGGCAGAATTAACACCGCCGTCAGCTGAAAAATATGATTTCAGAATTGATGATAGTTGTTCATTGGAAAGCTGTGGCCAAAAGCTTGGTAAGCGTTTGCTTCTAGAATCTCTACCGCACATTGCCTGAATAAATAATGACCACAAGCGGGAGTACACAACGTAATCATAGGTGCCCCTTCGGTGACTAATTTTTAATCCGAATCTGTTAAGAGGTATGGCAATATCATTCAGTACCTCTTGGTCTCCCGTTGATATTATGAAATAGCGTTCTTCGGCATGACCTTCTCCCACGTAGTAACCCAGGAGTCTGAGGAAGTCATTGGTTAAGGGTATATCAATAGGAATTTGATGGACGGGGTTATTTTTTGTCCCAAGAAGAGTTTTATATAGAGGAGAGACGTTGGTTAAGAAATTTCTAAACTTTGTGGACACGATTTTTCCGTTGTCAGGGTTTTTATTACGGATGTATAAATTTTGCGTAGATATATAATTGGCAACTCTAACCGATTTAAGAATTTTTTGAGGTTGGGGGATCTTAAAAGGTAATGGTATAAAATCTTTCTTGGCCAGTTTTTTTGTGGATAATAGAGACAATTCACCATCGCGCATAGCAAAGAAATTATGATCGTTTGTTACAACAACTTCTCTGCCACATGTAGTCTGAACAGTTGATAATTGACGAGGACAGGCATGTCTTGTCAGTTGACGAATCTGTTTCCAAGAATTTATTTTTGAGGCTGGATTAAAGCTGTACGTTTTGTATTGAAACTTGCGGGGTAAATCGTCCATTTCAATTATTTCAGAATCTCCCGTGGACTTAATTTTTTTTGAAAAAGTTTCAAATATCGTATCAATAAGTTTTCCGATTTTAATCGTATATATTTTATTTTCCGCATCCATAACCATAACAGGAGTATTACTTACAACACTCTTGCCCGAGCCGGTCACACCCAAAAGCACCTGGCTTTCCTTGCCGGCTTTTAATCCTTTGATCAACTTCGCAATTGCTTGTGGCTGATCTCCGGTTGGCTCAAATTTTGAAACTAGTTTAAACATTTGACTTTTATATAAAATATAGTTATAAATATTGTAGGAGTTCCCTGATGAAAAGAAGGATCAAGCAGGTACTGGGCTGGACGACACTTATCGTCGTACTGGGGAGTGTGTTTCTTTGGACCACCCTTTCCATCTATGCTGATGAATATGCTCACAGCCAATCGGCGCTGCACGTAAGTCTCATAACTGCCACCATCTTTGCCGGATGCTTCCTGGGAAGTTGGTGGTCCACGAAGTATTTCATACCGGCACTGAAGAAGGCGCTTATCCAGGCTTCAATTGAAGCCCTTCGGAGACCGCGAAAGTGACCTATGGTCCCGCCTAGTAACGCATTCGTGCGTGAACGGCGGGCCTCGTTTTTTTATTTCAGCGTGCTATCATCTACACATGATTAGCTTTTTGGAAGGAACTATTGAACATCTTGGCGATAAATACGCCATTTTGAACACTGGGGGTATAGGGTACAAGGTAATAGTATCCCCCAAAGTACTGCTTATGTTATCAAACCGCAAGGACAAAGTCAACCCTTCGGCGGGCTCAGGGCAAGGGCAAAAAGTCCGCCTCTTCGTTCATTCCCAAATGAACATGCGAGAGGGCACTTTTGATATGTACGGCTTTGATAAGAAAGAAGACCTGGACCTATTTAATCTTCTGACCACCGTTTCCGGCATCGGACCCAAAGGCGCCCAGGCCATCCTTGCCGCGGTAGAACCGTCGCACCTGAAAGCGGCCATCATAAATGAAGACGCGGATTATTTGAAAAAAGTTTCCGGTCTTGGATCCAAGACCGCTTCCCGGCTGGTATTGGAGTTAAAAGGCAAAGTTGACCATATCGCGTCGCTGACCGGCGTGAACCTCACCGAGGAAGGCCAAGCCACCGAAGCCCTGCTCTCGCTCGGCTACAATCCGACCCAAGCCAAAGAAGCACTCAAAGAAGCCAAGGGTAAAACGCTTCAGGAAAGAGTACGAAGCGCGTTACAGATACTAGGTAAAAGATGAGATCTTTTCTGCAATCAAAGGAGTGGGCCGATTTTCAGCGGGCGATTGGCCGGCCAGTTTTTCATTATGACAAAGACGGAACCTCCGCATACATTGTGCGACATGACTTGCCTTTTAGAAAGAATTATTTATATATTCCACACGGACCAGAAATTAAAGTAGATGAGATGGCCGAGGGTATACGAAACGAACTGTCCCAGTTCGTTTCGTATTTGAAAAATCTGGCCCGAGAGCAAAAATCTTTTTATATAAAGATGGAGCCGCTGGATGATAAAGTGCCGGAGCTCATGCATCAGTTCGGTTTCAAAAAATCAAAAAAAGAGCTTCAGCCAAAACGGACAGTGGTACTGGATCTGACTAAAAGCGAGGAGGACTTGCTCGCGGCCATGCACTACAAGACCCGCTATAACATTAAAGTGGCCGAGAAGCACAGCTTGAAATTTATTGCGGGAAAAAACTTGGACGCGTTCTGGAAATTACTAAAGCAAACCGCCAAGAAGAATAATTTTTTCACCCATACCAGAGAGTATTACGAAAAACTATGCAATATTCCCGGTCTGCCTGCGGAGACCATTTTTATTGGACACGATGATGTGCCGATAACGGGAGCAGTCTGGCTGGCCTACGGCGATACTGCTTATTATCTCCACGGGGCGATGGACCGCTCGCCGGAATACAAGCCGATGATGGCGCCGTATGCTTTGCATTGGGGCATGATCAAATATTTGAAAGCGCAAGGGATTCAAAAATATGACTTCTGGGGCATAGACGCTCAAAGGTATCCGGGCGTGACCCGCTTCAAGCTCGGCTGGGGGGGTCATGAAGTGGAATACCCCGGCTCGTTTGACTTGCCAATTTCAAACTTCTGGTACTATGCTTATAAACTGATAAATAAATTCCGATGATAAAGGAAGGCCCATTAGATAAGATCTTGTACTATATAAAAAGGGTCATCCCGCGGCCAGTGTTTGAGTTTTTCCAGCCGATGTATCACCGGACGCTGGCCTACGGCGGGGCGTTGCGATACGGATTCCCATCGCACGGGATGAAGGTCATCGGCGTCACCGGCACCAAAGGAAAATCCACTACTGTTTTTCTGATAACAAAGATTTTGGAAGGGGCAGGCAAAAAAGTAGCGGCCATAGGTTCCTTGGGGTTCAAGATGGGCAAGAAAGAATGGCCGAACACGTTGAAGATGACCATGCCTGGCCGGTTCCGTCTGCAGAAATTTTTGAACGAAGCGTGTCGAGCTGGCTGTGAGTTTGTGGTGCTGGAAGTAACTTCCGAGGGCATCAAACAGATGCGCCACTTAGGCATCAAGTTTGATACGGCTGTTTTCACAAACATTCATCGCGAACATCTTGAAACTCACGGTTCTTTTGAGAGCTATCTCAAAGCCAAACAGGAGCTTTTCCGTGTCTGCGGCAAGAACCATGTCATCAACGTTGAGGACCCGAACGCGGAGGAGTTCTTAAAGTTCAATGCCGATAAAAAGCTCACTTTCGGTCTCAAAGAGGGCGACGTCCACCCCGGGAGTTACAAGGCCGTGAGCGACCATTCCGAATTCATCATTTTAGGCGAGCAAGTGATGCTGTCTTTGGCCGGACAGTTCAATATCTATAATGCTCTGGCAGCCATTGCCACTACTTCGGTCTATGACATCACATTGCATCAGGCCGCCGAGGCGCTGGCGGCCATTACAGCCATCCCGGGCCGGATGGAGTTCATCCAGCGCGAGCCATTCTCGATAGTGGTAGATTACGCTCATACCCCTGACTCCTTAAGAGTAGTGTACGAGGAGATAAAAAAGCACACTACGGGCCGATTGATTGTCGTGTTCGGCTCATGCGGCGGCGGCCGCGACAAATGGAAAAGGCCAGAGTTCGGCAAGATAGCCGATGAGCTGGCCGATGAGATAATCCTGACCAACGAGGACCCGTATGAAGAGGACCCGATGGCCATCATTGAAGAAATAAAGGTCGGTATCGGCCGAACCGATAAGTTGCAAGTTATTTTAGATAGAAAAGAAGCCATCAGCGCGGCCATCAAGATGGCCGCGCCCGGCGACTCTGTGGTCATTACCGGCAAGGGCTCGGAGATATCCATGGCCGTGGCCGGCAACAAAAAGATACCCTGGTCGGACAAGGAGATTGTAAAAGAGGCATTAAATTAGTATATTTAGGATGATGTCTGAATTTGAACCTCAACTGACAAAGATGGGCAATTTTCGGAAGGACAATGAGCCCGGTCTTTCGTGGATGGTCATCATAATCCTGCTGGCTCTTTTGGCCACGGCCATAATAATTTTTGCCAATCCGCAGGACATGGCGACCAGCACCTCCACTCCTTCTTTTGATGAGTCGCCCACGCCTAGTATGGCCGCTCGGGTCTATACCGTCTCATATGATGCCGGCGTGTTCAGTCCGACCAATCTCCGCATCCATGCCGGCGATACGGTCCGCTTCAAGAATGAGAGCGTCTTTCCGATTCGGGTCGCTTCAGATGATATCGTCGGCTTTGACAGCGTCGGCGATGTGCCGCAGGGCAGCTATTTCGCCTACACTTTCGCCGCCCGCGGCACTTTCAGCTACTACAACACTCATAACAAAGGCCAAACGGGGACAATAATAGTTCGCTGACTTGTCCTGTACAAAGTCCGCCCCGCCTTCGGCGGGTCGTAGACCTTGGACGGGCAACTTTGTACGGGATGAATTTCCGACCTGACTTGTTTGCCAAAGAGGCATTTTTGTTCGGAGCGACTATCATCATCGGTCTGGCCGCCGCTTATCGCTACGCCATCCAGCTCTCATCGGCGCCCATCATTCAAGCGCCGACGTTCTCGTTCGGTCAAATGGTCTTTTTAGCCGCCGCGATCTCTTTTTTTGTCCTGGCCGCCAAGGGGCGCTGGGGCAAGTATGTCATCTGGACCTTCTTCGTGATTGTCATCTGGTCAGGCGTTCAGGTCCTGTCCGATATTTTCATAAGGTCGTCTCTGGGGATTTTTTCGGGCATTCTGGTCCTGACCCTCTTTTTTTCCTGGCGATCGGTGCTGATGCATGACCTGACGATGATATTAGCTTTGGCCGGCATCGGAGCAACTATCGGTACAGCCATCACTCCGACAGTCGGGATAATCGCTCTGATAGCCCTGTCTTTTTATGATATCATTGCCGTATATCGGACCCGGCACATGGTCCGTCTGGCCGAAGGGATGCTCAAGGCCGGAGCTGTGTCCGGTTTCATCATCCCGCAGGATACCAAAGGGTTTTTAACTGATCGCCGGCTGGCCCGGCCGCATTTTGGAGATAAGTTCATGATACTCGGTTCGGGTGATGTGGTTTTCCCGCTCATTTTCGCGGCCTCATTGATGCGCCAGTCACTGGCCGAAGCGGTGATCGTCGGTACTTTCTCCGTCATCGGCCTGCTCCTCACCCACCTCCTCTTTGTCGGTCAGGAAAAACGCCGAGCCATGGCCGCCTTGCCGCCGATAGCCACAATGTGTTTAATAGGATACCTTATCGCGCTGCTCTTTAATCTCTAAGCACGAAATCCGAAATTCAAGATAAATTCAAATGTCCGAAAATTCAAAAAATTATGACCTCAAAAAAACTTTAAAATTTGCGGTATTTAGAATTTTGTTATTTATAAATTGTCTCTGATTTCGCGCTTCGAATTTCAGATTTAAAAGTTTATGCGTATTACTTTTTGCGGAGCAGCCCAAACGGTAACGGGTTCAAATTTCCTGGTTGAGACGGGTTCGCCAGCTGGCGAATTAAAGTTTTTGGTTGACTGTGGCATGTTTCAGGGCTCTCTTCAGGCCGAAGCTCACAACAAAGACCCCTTCCCTTATGACGCCGGAAGTATCTCGGCGGTTTTATTGACCCATAGCCATGCCGACCATTCCGGCCGCCTCCCGAAATTATACAAGGACGGTTTTCGCGGGCCGCTCTATGCCACGCCGCCCACTCTGGACATGACCCGGGTGGCCTTGCCTGATAACCTTTCTCTGCTGACCTCCAACGCCAAGCGCGAACAGCACGAGCCGTTCTATACGGCCGAAGACGTGGAACAGGTCATAGCTTTAGGTTCACCCGTTTCTTACGGTCAGGAGTTTGAGCTGGCGTCGGGCATAAATATAATTTTTCATGATGCCGGCCATATTCTTGGTTCGGCCATCATTGAGGTCCAGACCGAAGGTAAGAGGGTCTATTTCTCCGGCGACCTGGGCAATCCGCCCGCCCCGCTTTTGAGGTCATTTGAATATCCTTTGAACGCCGACTATGTCGTCGTGGATGCCACCTACGGCAACAGGATACACGAGGACCGAAGCCGGCGATTGGAAAAATTCCGCCAGGTTGTTAGGGACACCATTACCCGCGGCGGGACGTTGATGATACCTTCGTTCGCCATAGAACGCACCCAGGAGCTTTTGTTCGAGCTCAACGGCATGGCCAACGCCGGCGAGATTCCGCCCATTCCCATGTTCATTGATTCGCCCTTGGCCATCCGGATGACCGAGGTCTATCAAAAGTACCCTCAATACTTCAATACCGAGGCGATGCAGCTGGTAAGGTCCGGGGATGACCTCTTTAATTTTCCAGGCCTCAAATACATGAGGACGGCCGAGGAATCAAAAAAAATAAACGACATGCCGGCCCCCAAGGTCATCATCGCCGGCTCGGGCATGTCCAATGGGGGGCGCATCCAGCACCACGAACGCCGTTATCTGTCCGATCCTAACTCAAGCATCCTGTTCATCGGTTTCCAGGCCGAGGGCACGCTGGGCCGCAGGATATTTGACGGAGCGCCGGAGGTCAGGATATTTGATGAGACCGTGCCGGTTCGCTGCCACATCCAGGCCATTGGCGGTTATTCAGCTCACGCCGACCAGCCGATGATAATTGACTGGCTGACTTGTGGCCAAGGCCGCCTGCCTGCCGGCAGGCAGGGGGGCAAGTTAAAGCGCGTTTTCACGGTCCATGGCGAAGCGGACTCAACCGTCGCCTTGGCCAACGCTGTCAAGGAGAAACTCTCCGTAGACGCCCTGGCCCCGACTTCGGGCCAAACAGTAGAACTTTGATATTGACGAGATATATAAAGTTGATGTAGTATTGGCGAGTTCTTAGGAGGTCCGATGGATTGTCGTGAAGCTCGGATGTATTTGGACATGTTGCCTGATGTGAATCAAGAAATGAGGGAATACTTGATTCAGTACGTGTCCAAACGTCACATCAACGCCGGTGCCACATCTGGCCGGCCCAAGGTCGCTTGCTGGGCTTGCCACGAATACAAGCTGTCCAAGGAGAACCCCGCCGGCCAGTAGCCCGGCGATATCATGAGCCGCAACCCCTTCGTTCACACGGCTTCCAACACCCCACACCCACGAGCCGTCCTCACGTTCTCCGGTGTGGGGATTTCTCGTTTTTGGGGTGTGCTATACTTTAATCAATGGCAGAGACGAAGGATTATCAAACAAACGGAGCGATTTTTGTGAGCATGCCCGCCTCCATTGACACTGTGGCGGGTAAACCTGAACCTACTACACAGGCCGGGCCTGTGGGTACGGGCAATCTCAACTTGCCGGCGTCAAAACTGCCGGTGTATGAGGAGCCGAATGATTTTCGGCAATCCCTTCACTGGCGCGTTTTTCGCATCATCGCCGAATTCATTGACGGCTGGCAATTTCTGGCTGACTTTAAGAACACCATCTCTTTCTTCGGCTCGGCTCGGTTTAAACAAGGCGACAGATGGTATGAAGAGGCCAAACAACTTGGGAGCATGCTCGCCAAAGCTGGCTTTGGCGTCGTAACTGGTGGCGGTCCAGGCATCATGCAGGCCGGCAATAAGGGGGCGACCGAAGGCGGCGGAGATTCCATTGGGCTTAACATCAAACTGCTGGCCGAGCAGAGGATTAATCCTTATGTCAAAGAGTCATTGGCTTTTCATTATTTCTTCGTCCGCAAACTGATGCTGTCATACGCGGCTCGGGCCTATGTATTCTTTCCCGGGGGGCTGGGCACGTTGGACGAGGCCTTTGAGATACTGACCCTCATCCAGACCAAGAAGATATCCGACAAGATACCGGTGGTGCTGGTAGGCAAAGAGTTCTGGGAGCCGATCCATCGCTGGCTTTTTGAGGAGATGTACACCAAGATGCACACCATAGACGGGGCCGATATGAAACTTTACACCATCGTTGACAGCGCCGAGGAGGCCTTTGAGATAGTCAAAAATGCCCCCGAGCGGGCCGATTTCTTTTACTGAACCCGGGAACATGGAACATAGAATATGGATTATGGAATAAAGTAATCTAAACACCCGAAAGTTGTCTTTTAAAAATATTACTCCAGCCCCAACTCCCCGTTAGCACTCTTGACTTGAGAGTGCTAATGCGAATATAATACTATCGTGATTGATTAGTTCATATTATATATTCCATAGTCCATAAAAATTATGAGTGAGTTCAAGGTCAACAACATAATAATTCCCGAAGAACTGCCTGTCATCGCGCTCAAGAACGTCGTCCTCTTCCCGAAGGCGGTCATCTCCGTCATCATCCAGCGGCCCAAGTCCGTCGAGGCCTTGCATTATGCCCTGACCCGCAGCCGGCTGGTCCTTTTCGTCACCCAAAAGAACATGGGTGACAATATCAGCGAGACAGACCTCTACGCAGTCGGCACCATCGGCCGCATTATCTCCGTCTTCAAACTGCCGGACGGTTCATCCAAGATAGACATTGAAGGCATTGTCCGGGCCCAGATAGACCGTTATTCCGGACATGACCCGTTCTTTAAGGCCTTGGCCCAGCCCCTGCCGCTCATCGTCCGCGACAGCTTGCAGGAAAAAGCTCTCCTGCGCCGGACGATAGAGCAGTTCCGCGTCATCGGCGAGAGCCGGTCCATGTCCCCGATGCTACCGGAATTCATGTATATGCTCTCCCAGATAAAGGACACCGAGCATCTCCTGGGCATCATGACCGCCAACCTTAACCTGGATGTGGAGGACCAGCAGAAGATATTGGAGCTTGAAAGCGTCAGCGACGTTCTCCGCCAGCTTAATTTCTTCCTGACCCGCGAGGTCCAGATACTTGAGGCCGAGAAGACCATCGCCCGCGACACCAAAAAACAGATCGGCAAGATGCAGAAGGAGCTTTTCCTGCGTGAACAGTTAAAGAGCATTGAGAAGGAGCTTGGCGTTGAGGATGAAAAAGGCGAGTTTGAAGGTCTGCGCAAGAAGATATTGACTGCCGGCATGCCGGAGGAAATTCGGGAGAAAGCAATGAAAGAACTTCAGCGTTTAGGTAAGATGCCGGCCTTCAACCCCGAGACCTCATACATCCGCACTTACCTTGACGTTCTGGCCGAACTGCCGTGGGCAAAGAAGACCAAGGAGAAGATCGACCTGAAAGACGCCGAGAAGATATTGAACGAGGACCACTACGGCCTGCGCAAGGTCAAGGAGCGCATTTTGGAATATCTGGCTGTCCAGAAACAGGTCGGCAAACTGAAGGGGCCGATACTGTGCCTGGTCGGTCCGCCGGGCACCGGCAAGACCTCCATCGGCCAGTCCATCGCCCGGGCTTTGGGACGCAAATTCATCCGTGTTTCACTTGGTGGCATGCGGGATGAAGCCGAGATACGCGGCCATCGCCGGACCTACGTCGGCGCCATGCCCGGCCGGCTCATTCAAGGCATCCAGTCCGCTAAGTTCAAGAATCCGGTCTTCATGCTGGACGAGATAGACAAGGTCGGCGCCGATTTCCGCGGGGACCCCTCGGCCGCTTTGCTTGAGGCCTTGGACCCCCAGCAGAACCACGCCTTTTCCGACCATTACTTGGAGGTACCCTTTGATATGTCTGATGTGATGTTCATCACTACGGCCAATATACTGGACACCATCCCGCCGGCCCTGCGCGACCGCTTGGAGATAATAGAATTTCCGGGCTACACCGAGGACGAAAAGTTCCACATTGCCAAGAACTTTCTTTTGCCGAAACTTTTCAAGGACCACGGGCTGAAAAAGCGCCAGCTCGTTTTCCAGGACGCGGCTTTGAATGATGTCATCCGCCACCACACCCGCGAAGCGGGCGTCCGCGAGCTTGAACGCCAGCTGGCCTCGGTCATCCGTAAAGTGACCCGCAAACTGGTGGAGGCGCCGACCTTGAAGACCATCGACATCACTCCGGCCTCGGTCCATACCTATCTTGGTCCCATAAAATACACTCACGAAAATGCCGAGCAAAAAGATGAGATGGCCAGAGCGACGGGCTTGGGCTGGACGCCGGTCGGCGGAGAGCTCTTGCCGATAGAGGTTTTGCGGACACCGGGCCCGGGCAAGCTTATCCTGACGGGCCGATTGGGCAATGTCATGAAAGAATCAGCTCAAGCCGCTCTGTCCTTTGCCCGCGCTTATGCCGCCAAGCATAGGATTAAAGATGTTGCCGTCAAAGAAGACGTCCATATCCATATTCCGGCCGGGGCCATTCCCAAGGACGGTCCTTCGGCCGGTGCCGCCATCACCACCGCTCTCATCTCCATGTTCTTGAAAAGGCCATTCCGCAAGGAAGTGGCCATGACCGGCGAGGTCACTTTGCGCGGCAAGGTGCTGGCCATAGGTGGATTGAAGGAAAAGGTCCTTGCCGCTCATCGAGCCGGCATCAAGACAGTCATCCTGCCGGAGGCCAACAAGAAAGACCTGGACGAGGATATCCCAAAGGAAATAAGACGCGACATCAAATTCGTGTTTGCTAAAACGATGGATGATGTCATCAAAGCGTCCCTAAAATAAAAACAGCATGGAGAGCGGGCTGTTTTTATTTTAGAGCCAGATAAGTATACTTAATTTGTGACTTTTCTCGGGCACAACAAGAAATTTTGGTACGCGACAGCGGTGATAGTGGGAAGTATGGTCGGAGTGGGCATCTTCGGTTTGCCGTTCGCATTTTCCAAGGCCGGCTTCTGGGTCGGAGCGATCCTCTTGGTCGTCATCGCCGCCGAGACCGTCCTAATCTACATGATGTACGGCGAAGTGGTCCTGCGGACCGGCGCCAAACACCAGCTGACAGGATACACCAGCAAGTATCTGGGCCCGGTCTTCAGGAAGCTGACGTTTTTTGCCGCGGTCCTGACCGGATACGCGGCCCTTCTGGCCTACATCATCATCTCGGGGGATTTCTTGAACACCATCTTCTCGTCCTTTTTCTACGCTCCGCTCGCCTCTTACAGCGTCATCTTTTTTATTTTCGCGTCCTTGGCCGTCCTGAAGGGCCTTAAGACGGTTTCTTGGCTTGAATTCTTGTTCACCAGTTTTTTCGCCGTGGTCATAGTCCTTTTTTTCTCGGCCGGAGCCGAGCATATTGACCAAGCCAATTATACCGGCCGGATGATGAGTTATGCTTACCTCCCTTACGGAGTCCTTCTTTTCGCTTTTGGCGGTCTAGTCGGTGTGCCTCTCGGCCGCGAGTTGCTGGCCGGCCACGAGCGCAAACTGCGCCGAGCCATAATCTTGGGAGTTTTAGGCGTGGCGGCCCTGTACGCGGTCTTCACTCTGACGGTGGTCGGCATCTCCGGTGAAGCGACCTCGCCGGACGCCATTTCCGGTCTTTTTGAGTTCATCGGAGCGCGGATCTCCGTTATCGGCGCCGTTTTCGGCATCACCGCCATCACCAGCGCCTTTTTGACCCTTGCTTCCGGCCTGGTGGAGGTCTTCCGTTTTGACTACCGCATCCACAAATACAAGGCCTGGCTGCTGGTGATTACCCCGCCACTCCTCCTTTTTTTGGCCGGGTTGAGGACTTTCGTGGACGTCATCGGCCTGGCTGGCGGGGTGGCGATAGGCATTGAACATATTGCCGTTGTCCTGACCTACGCCAAGGCCAAGACCCACGGCGACCGAGTACCGGAATATTCCCTGGGTATACCGAATTGGATATTGTATATAATCATGGCGATGCTTGCGGCGGGGATAGCGTATTACCTGATTATGAGATAAGCGATAATAGATTATGGAATATGGAATATAGATTATGGATTAAGAAAACAGAGGAGTGGTTGTTTTATTTGTTTCTGGTTTCCGTTCCGTTCAGCATCCGGCATATTTTCGGATATGACCCGGTCGGATTTATGGAATGGAAGGCAATTTCTGTGTATGGCACGGATATATTAATAAGCACCCTCTTTATTTACTGGGCCATACACAGTAATTTTAAATTTTTAATTTTTAATTTTAAAAAAAGCGACTGGTTGCTTGTCGGATTTGTGGCGGTGGCCGGCATTTCCATAACCAATGCCATTGACCAGAAAGTCGCGCTGTTCCAATGGCTCAAGCTCATTGAGATGGCGGCGCTGTATTTTTACGTCAAATACTATGTCCTGAAGCGGTTCGAGCTTTCAAAGTGTTTTATCGCCTTGGTCATCGGCGGGCTTATCCAGTCGGCTGTTGCCATATCGCAGTTTATGGTTCAGCACAGTATCGGCCTGAAATATCTGGGCGAGAGCGTGCTGGCGCCGAACATGACCGCTATCGCCGCATTCTTCTCGGGCGGAGTCAAGATAATGCGGGCCTATGGCACGACCGTCCATAGCAATGTCCTGGCGGCCTATTTATTCCTGTCTCTGGCCGCGTTTTATTTTATTTCCATCTATGAAAAACGAAAGTGGTTCTGGTATCTGTTCCACGCCGTTACCATCTGGGCATTCCTACTGACCTTTTCCAGGGTCATTATCGGGATATGGCTGCTTAATTTTATAATTCGCACTGTTCTTTACCGTTTTTACCCGTCTTTCAAAAAAGTTTTTTGGAGCAAAACAGAAATGAGACAGCGGGGCCTTAAAGTTTTTACCGTGACGGTGCTGGTTTGTTTGGCGTTCTCTGTCGCCTATTGGCCGTATGTGAAAGACCGCGTCTCACTATCGGGAAGCGACGAGGCCTTCCAGCTCCGGGTATTTTATAATCAAGAGGCATTGTTTAAGGAAGTTTCGTTATTTGGCGTGGGTATCGGCAATTTCGTGCCTTGGCTGATGCGCCAGCCCCTACCACAGGGTGGCCCTGTACAGGGCCACCCTGTGGGTATAGGTTTGCCGGCCGAGCAGTACCAGCCGGTCCATAATATCTACTTGCTGATATATTCCGAGCTGGGAATCGTAGGTCTCGCTCTGTTCTTGCTATTTTTAGTCTTTGTTGTATATGAGTTTGTTATCCGGACGCGTTTCAAAAGACCCTACCATGTTTCTTTCGCACTTATCTTTGCTTCGGTGCTGGCCATGGGCCTCTTTGACCATTTTTATTGGACAATCCAATCAGGCCAGTTATTATTTTGGCTGACAGTGGGGCTTATATCTTCTAACAATGTCTAAAACGGATGAGATGAGGAAAATAAGGGACGAGATACTGGTCTTGAAAGAGTCGCCTCTTTATGCCGAGCGAGTAAAAAACAAGGTCTTTCCGGTCATCGGCGAGGGAAGTCATGACGCCAAAATAATGTTCATTGGCGAGGCGCCGGGCAAGAACGAAGCGGCCACCGGCCGGCCGTTTTGCGGCGCGGCGGGCAAGATATTGGACCAACTTCTGACCTCGGTCGGCATTGACCGAAAAGATGTCTATGTGACCAATATCGTCAAAGATCGGCCGCCTTTTAATCGCGATCCCCTACCTGATGAGATGCAGATTTACGGGCCGTTCTTGGACCGGCAAATTGATATCATCCAGCCGCAGGTCATCGCCGCGCTAGGCAGGTTTTCAATGGACTACATCATGCGCAAGTTCGGCCTGGCGGCCGAACTTGCACCCATCAGCCAAATCCACGGCCAGGCCTTTGAGAGCAAAGCGTCCTATGGACCGGTTATGGTCATCCCCCTATACCATCCAGCCGTGGCGATATATAATCAGGCATCCAAAGACACCCTGACGCAGGATTTCCAGATATTAAAGAAATACAAATGATAAACGGAATGCTTTCGGCTCTGCCGCGGCTGAAATTCAACCTAAGCCGGGTAATTTTCTATCTGGTCACGTTCGTGGCCTTGGTGCTCGTTTACGCCAAGTTTTCGGAGTTCCGTCTCTTACTGGCCATATTTGAGAAAGCCAACTTATGGTGGCTGGTCGGCATCGCTTTGACCCAGCTTCTTTTCTATTATTTTCTGACCCTCAATTATCGCGATGTATTGCGGATCAAAGACCTCCAGGTGTCGATCAGAGAGCTTTTCCCGCTGGTCTTTGTCATTCAATTCTTGAATCAGGCCTTGCCGTCAGCCACTATTTCCGGCCAGGCCTTTTTTGTGATGTATCTGCGTAAGTTCGGGATGCCATTCGCTGAATCAATGTCCCGCGCTCTTTTGGAGTTAATGACCCTTTATATTGCCATCGGCGCGTTCTTTGTTGCATCCGTGTCAATGCTGTTCGCGTCCCGCGGCTTGTTCGACCATCCCGAATTGGCCTACCTGATCTACGTCTTCCTTTTCTTCGGCATCATCTTTGCCGGTATTTTTATCGCCCTTCAGAGGAAGAAGAGGAGCCGGTTCATGAAATGGATGATATTCAAACTGCGGAAATATTTTGAGAACGGCCCGAACATCGAAGAGATAATCCAGCAGATGAAGGAAACCGTCGGCATCAATAAGCTCAAGCATCACCGGCTGACATTCTGGTCAGCTTGCCTCTGGCAGGGCTTGGAACTGTTGATGAACGTCTTCACTCTTTACTTCGTATTCTTTGCCATCGGCGAGCCGCTCTCGTTCACCGCGTCGTTCATTGTTTTCACGCTGACCAGGTTCATTTCCATGGTTTCGTTCATTCCGGGCGCCTTCGGTATTTTTGAGGGCAGTATGACATTTGTCCTGGCCACCTTCGGCATGCCTATCGGGCCGGCCTTGGCCGCCACCCTCCTTTTCCGGGCTTTCAGTTTCTGGTTGCCATTACCTGTTGGCTGGTGGCTGTATCGAAAGTACATGCATGCCTTTACAGATGACAAGCAGAATATTTAATCGCATTCGATACTTTATAATAAATTCCTATTATTGACCGGTTAAGCTGCGTAATCTAAATCAGAGACCCCCTAACGCTGCAGCGCTTCCCGGGCTTTTTATTTTTAATAAAACTAAGCGAAGCCCATCCTCCCAGAGCCGACCCGCAGACAAGTCAGCCGCCGAACAGTGGCCTGACTAGATTCCAATAATCATAGGTCAAGCGCCGAGTCCGCCAGCT
>MGKO01000008.1:68990-90588 GCA_001795695.1 Candidatus Yanofskybacteria bacterium RIFCSPLOWO2_01_FULL_49_17 | reverse complement strand
GCTGTGGATTGTTTGGTTGCCTCGGGTATGCTATACTAGATAAACAAACAATGAATATCAAAAAGGCCTTATATATTGGCATTATTTCTGTCTTTTTACTGACCGCATCCAACTCCCAAGCCGCTCAAGCATCCTCGTCCGATAACCGCTATTTCATCAAGTCAACCTCCCAGCTCTGGGCCAAGTCCTTTAACGCCCGCCGCCATTTTGATGGCGGTTTTACCGCTGACCTGTCTGATTTCCAGTTGAAATTGGCCAAAATGTTCGGTCTTGAGGTTGAGCCCGTCAGAAAACTGACCATCTTGCTCGAGCCGGCCCAACTGTCCGGTCCGAGCCGGACACCAAAACCGTCAAAGGGCCCGACCAGCCAGATTCCTTGGGGCGTCCGGATGATATATGACGACAGCGCCCTGACCAAGACCTCCGGCGGGGAAAATATAAAAGTCGCTATTTTAGATACCGGTATAGACAAAGCCCACCCCGACCTGAAAAACAGGGTATCAAGTTGCAAAGATTTCAGCTCCGCATCATCGCCTCTGATAGACGGGAAATGCGATGACAGGAACGGCCACGGAACTCATGTCGCCGGCATAATCGCCGCCGATGGCGGTCTGGGTAAAGGTATATACGGCATGGCTCCTCAAACCAGCGTCTTGGCCTATAAGGTTTGCGGGAACAACGGCAGCTGCTATGCCGATGATATCGCGGCCGGACTTCGCGACGCGGCTGACAGCGGCGCCCAGGTCATCAATCTAAGCTTGGGCTCTGACGCGGAGATACCTTTCATAGCAGATGCGGTCTCGTATGCGGTCGGCAAAGGCGTGATCGTCGTAGCGGCGGCTGGCAACGACGGGCCATATCAAGACAGTATTGATTTTCCGGCCTCTCTGGTCAAAGCGATAAGCGTCGGCGCCATCGATTCTTCAGTGGCCATCCCGGATTGGAGCGCTCGAGGAAATAACTCATTGTCGGTTCCCTATCTCAAGGAATCACGCGACATGGAATTTGCCGCTCCGGGTGTGAGCGTGGAATCAACCTGGCCCGGCGGAGGTTATTCCGTCCTGTCCGGGACATCTATGTCCGCTCCGCATATATCCGGATTTATTGCCAAAATGTGGCAAGTTGAATCGGAGGATCCGGCCGCCGCGACGCGCGACCTTCTGCACAGATTTTCACAGGATATCGGCATTACTGGGGATGATGATGCGTCAGGTTGGGGTGTTCCCATCTTATAGCTTATAGCTTATAGCTTATAGGAAGTTAGCAAGAGATTAGAATCGGCTACTTGGCCGATTCTTTTTTTGTTAGTACAATAACTATAAGCTATTTCCTATAAGCTATAAGCTCATGAAGGTTAATTCGGTTATCCGTTATCTGGTCATCGGCGACTTTTTCGTGAACGCCGGTTTCAGCGTCTTTGCGCCGATATTAGCCGTTTTCATAACCAGACAGATAGCCGGCGGCACTATTGCCACTGTCGGTTTCGCGGCGGCAATCGTCCAGATAATGAAAGTCATTGTTGAACTGCCAGTTTCAAAAATACTGGACAAAAATCACGGCGAATATGACGATTTTGTGTCATTAATATTCGGAAGCACGCTTATCGCTCTAGTTCCCTTCATGTATTTGATGGCTTCCGAGACACTTCATCTTTATCTCATCGCGGCCATCTATGGGACCGGCATCGGATTCGTGGTCCCGCCTTGGTACGCCATATTTTCCCGCCATCTGGACAAGTTCCAGGAGAGCTTTGAATGGTCTCTGGATTCCATCTCGATCGGCATTGCCGGCGCGGCCGCGGCCGCCATCGGCGGCGTCCTGGCCGAGAAGTTCGGGTTCAATTTTGTTTTCGTGGCCGGAGGCATCTTCGCGGTCTTCGGCGGGGCGATGCAGTTGAAGATATTCAGCCACATCCGCCGCAAGGTCCCGCGCGGCCAGGTCAAACCGATGCCCGACAAGTCATGACGGTCACTCCATTCCAACAAAAGGTATACGACATGGTTCGCAAGATACCCAAGGGTAAAACGATGACATATGCCGAAGTGGCGCGAGCTGTCGGAAGCCCCCGAGCCAGCCGGGCGGTCGGCAATGCGCTCAACAAGAATCCCCGCCCAATTTTTGCTCCGCAAAACTTAGGCGGGCGGGCTTTTGCTCCGGTTCCTTGCCATAGAGTTATCCGTTCCAATGGCTCTATCGGTGGGTTTGCTTTTGGCGTTAAAAAGAAGGTAGAATTACTGAAGAAAGAGGGAGTTAGTATCTAGTATTAAGTATTAAATATACTAAATACCAAATACTAAATACCAAATACTGTTTGAAACGTATTTTACTAGTTGGCGGCGGCACCGGCGGGCATGTTTTTCCGTTGGTGGCTGTGGCCGAAGCGCTAAAGCAACTGGACCCATCAGTGGACCTTGTCGCTCTGGGCGAGGGGCCATTCATGGGCCAAGCCATCGCGGGGGCAGGCATACCGTACCATTCAATATTGGCCGGCAAGATGCGCCGGTATTTCAGTTTCTGGAACATTCTTGACCCTTTCAAGACCTTGATAGGGTTCGTTCAATCTTTATGGTGGCTTTGGTTCTATATGCCGGACATGGTATTTTGCAAAGGCGGATATGTCTCGTTTCCTCCGGCCTTGGCCGCCAAACTGTATTTCATACCTATATACACCCACGAGTCGGATTCAACTCCCGGCGCGGCCAACAGTATTATCGGCAAGCTGGCCAAAATGGTCTTCATTTCTTTTGAAAGCACGGCTAAATTTTTCAAAGAGGGCAAAACCAAACTTGTAGGCAACCCGGTCCGTCCGGCATTGCTCAATGGGAATCACGATGCAGCCCTGCAGTCGTTTAATTTACGGGCTGATAAAAAAACGATTTTTGTCGCCGGTGGCAGTTTGGGCTCAAAGCACATCAATGAGGCCATTCTAGAGTCGCTTGTTCAGCTGGTCCAGCAGTTTCAAGTCATCCACCAGTGCGGCCAATCTCAATTGGCTGACGTGCAAAGCGTGGTTGAGAAGACAGAGAAGGAGGGCGAAGCGTCATACGGAGCGGTCATTAAAGATAATTACCGGTTGTATCCTTTTTTGACTGCCGAGCAGATGGCCATGGCCTACGCCGCGGCTGATGTGGTCATCAGCCGCGGCGGCTCCTCGGCCATTTTTGAACTTGCCGCCTTGGGCACGCCGGCTATAATCATACCGCTTTCCACTCAGGCCAGCCGCGGAGACCAGGTATATAATGCCGCCGAGTTCCAAAAGTTCGGAGCAGTGATGATCGAGGAATCCAACCTCACATCCCACATCCTTATCAACCAGATCGAGGAGCTCCTCCAGCCGGCTAAATACCAGCAAGTCAGTCAAAGCATCAAACAATTCGCCAAACCTGAAGCAGCCAACATAATAGCAAATACCCTGCTATCATAATCTCTAAGTTCTAAACCCTAATCTCTAAACAAATTCAAAACACAAAAATTCAAAAGTTTTGAGATTAGACACTTGAGATTATTTAGAGATTAGAAATTAGGATTTAGAAATTAAACTTATGTGGACCATAAACGGTTTTGAACAGCAAAAGAAGTTTTTTGAGAATCTCGCGCGGGCCAGTCCGCCAGCCGGCGGACTGGCCCATGCTTACATCTTTTCTGGGCCGGAAATGATAGGGAAAAAGATGTTCGCCCGCGACCTTTTTACGATAGCTAATCGGATGGCCCGCTTTGCCTTGCACGACCCGGACCTTTGCGAGCTGGCCCCACGCTTGGCCGAGGGAGAGACCTGGATATATATAGATGATGTGCGCGACCTTAAACGTTTTTTGTCGCTCAAGGCCTTTCAGGGCCCGTACCGCTTCGTCATCATTGACGACGCTCACCGAATGCAGGAGGCGGCCGCGAACGCCATGCTAAAAGCGCTTGAGGAACCCAATCCGATGGTCGTCTTTGTCTTGGTGACCAGCCAGCCCGAGCTTCTGCCCCAGACCATCGGTTCCAGGTGCCAGCACATCCATTTCCAGCCCTACTCTCAAAAAGACATGGAGCGGTGCCTGGCCAAGTATGACCTGGCCAGGACAGACCGCGAGCTGGTCGCGGGCATGGCCGGAGGACGGCTGGGCTGGGCGATACAAATGAGCGAGCCGGATAATTTAAAGGCGTTGAAAAAGGCGATAGGCGATTTCGCGTCGCTCCTTAAGAAACCGCTTAGCGAGCGGATGCAGTACGCCAAAACTATTTACGAAAACGAGCAGTACGGCCAATACGTCCCGCTCTGGCTCCATTGGGCTTACAGCCAACGAGAAACGTTAGGCGGTCCAAAGGATGCAGCTCGCATCCTGTCCGGCCTCCTTGATCTCAATTACTACATCTCCCAGCCCCAGTACAACCACCGTCTCCTGCTTGAAAATACCCTCATAAACCTCTAAAATAGGCCTTATGTACAAAGACCTGATTAGTGCAAAAAAGAAAGATTTTGATAATGCGCTGGAGTTTGCCAAAAATGAGGCGGCGGCCATCCGGACCGGGCGCGCCAATCCGTCAATGGTCCAGGACTTGCCGGTGGAATACATAGGTTCAAGGGTGACGATCAAGGAAGTGGCGAGCATCACCGTGCCCGAACCGCGGACACTAGTCATCCAGCCGTGGGATTCTGGCGCGCTTGCGTCAATTGAAAAAGGCATCCGCGAGTCGTCGCTCGGCCTCAATCCGACCAATGACGGCAAGGCCGTCCGTCTGACCATTCCGGCCTTGACCGAGGAGCGCCGAAAAGAGTTCATCAAGGTCCTCCATCAAAAAATGGAGGAGGCCCGCATCCGTATTCGCAACATCCGCGAGGATATCGTCAAAAAGGTCAATCACGCTGTCAAAGAAAAGACCGCCCGCGAGGACGACCTGTTCAAGGCCAAAGAGGAGCTTCAAAAACTGATTGACGGCCTCCACAAAAAACTGGACGAACTCTCCAAGAAAAAAGAGCAGGAACTAATGTCTGGCTAGACATTTTTATTGAATGTGTTATTTTTAAGTAAGGAGTTCCACATGCAAGCACAACCTTTGCCTTGTCCCGAAGGGATGACCACTGAACAGCTAAATGCCATCAGGGTGGATGCAGAAGGATGGCGTGAACATTTGTTATGATAGTTTAATGCTGACGGCTATTATATTTATTCTAGTAATTGGCGTGTTGGTCCTTGTCCATGAATTTGGGCATTTTTTGTTTGCCAAAAGAGCGGGGATGAAAGTGGAGGAGTTCGGATTCGGTTTCCCGCCGCGCCTGGTTGGATGGAAAAAAGACGAGACGACATATTCCATAAACTGGATACCTTTCGGCGGTTTCGTGAAGATAATGGGCGAGGATGGCGATATCCGCGGGCCAAGAAGTTTCACCTCGGCCTCATACGGGCATCGTTTTCTGGTCCTTATAGCGGGCGTGGGCATGAACCTTTTGTTTGCCGCAGTCCTGCTGATGGTCCTTAATTTTTCCGGAATGCGCATTGGGCTTCAGACGGGGGAAGAATCCCGGGCTGAAGATATCAAGGTACAGATAGTGAGCGTGTCCGAAGGCAGTCCGGCCGCCGCGGCCGGACTTGAACCTCTTGACGCGATAGAGGATTATCATTCTCTGGATGATTTCCAGACAACCGTTAGGGATAATCTGGACCGGCCGATGGTTTTGAAAATATTGCGAGGCGGCCAAACTTCAATGAAGACCATCACTCCTCGGAGCGATCCGCCGGCCGGCCAAGGCGCGCTGGGTATTTCCCTGGTCCTGACCGGCGTGGTGGCGTATCCGTGGTATGAGGCCGTCTGGCGGGGCGTGGCTGATGCCTATTCCCTGACCGTCAACACGGCCATCGGCTACTATCAGCTTTTGAAGACATTGATCATAAATGGTACATTGATAGCGGAGGTTTCCGGCCCCGTCGGCATCGCTTCGCTGACCGGCCAGGCGGCCCGGGTCGGATTCAATTTTTTGCTCCAGTTCGTGGCGATAATCTCGGTCAATCTGGCCGTCCTGAACATTATCCCGTTCCCGGCCCTGGATGGCGGCCGGGTACTGCTTCTAGGCATAGAGAAAGCCAAGGGTTCGCCGGTGCCGAAAAAAGTGGAAGGTCTGCTTAATATGCTCGGTTTTTATCTGCTCGTTCTATTGATGGTCTATGTAACCTACAAAGATATCAGCAAGTTTTTCATGAAATGAAAAACTGGCAATTATTAATTACTAATTTCTCTCCCTATGGGAGATCTCCCGAAGGGATGATAATTTTTAAATAAAGTGAAGATATCTCAACTATTTACCAAAACTATAAAAGAAGCGCCGGCTGATGAGACAGCCGTCAATGCCAAACTTCTCATCCGTGGGGGATTCGTTTCCAAAGTGATGGCCGGCGTGTATGAATATATGCCGCTTGGGTTCCGGGTGATGGAAAAAATCAACAATATCATCCGCGAAGAGATGAACGCCATCGGCGGACAAGAGCTCCAAATGTCCGTATTCCAGAACAAGGACGTCTGGTCCGCCACCGGCCGCTGGCAATCGGCCAAAGACGTGATGTACCAATTCAAGGACGCAGCCGATAAGGAGTACGGATTGGGATTCACTCACGAGGAACCGTTAGCCGCCGCCGCCCGTCACTACATCAATTCCTACAAAGACCTGCCCAGGGCCGTCTACCAGATACAGACCAAGTTCCGAAATGAGCCAAGAGCCAAGTCCGGCCTTTTGCGCGGGCGCGAGTTTTTGATGAAAGACCTGTATAGTTTTCATGCCAGCCAGGAAGATCTGGACCAATATTATGAAAAAGTCGCGTCTGCGTACGGACGCGTATTTGAACGCATGGGGTTGAAAACCATCCGCACTTTTGCTTCCGGCGGTTCGTTCTCAAAATTTTCCGATGAGTTTCAGGTTGAAGCTGATATCGGCGAGGACATCATTTATCTGAACAAAAGCGCGGGCCGGGCGGTGAACAAAGAGGTTTATACGGACGAGGTGCTGGCCGAGCTGGGCTGGGATAAAAAGTCATTAGCGGAAAGAACGTCAATTGAAGTAGGCAATATCTTCAAGTTGGGCACTAAATTCTCCGAGCCGCTCGGTTTGAAGTTTACGGACGAGAAAGGAGATTCCAAACCGGTCATCATGGCCTCTTATGGAATTGGCCTCGGCCGGCTGATGGGCACGGTCGTAGAAGTTTCTCATGACGACAGAGGCATCATTTGGCCGGAGAGCATCGCACCGTTCAAAGTCCACCTGATGTCTTTGAGCCGGAATGAGCAGGCCGAGGAGGTCTATCAAGAGCTTACCAGGCAAGGAATTGAAGTTTTATATGATGACAGGGATGACAAGACCGCCGGCGAGAAATTCGCCGACGCGGACCTCATCGGCTGTCCTTGGCGGCTGGTGGTCAGCGAAAAGACCGGCGACAAGATTGAGATCAAGAGACGTTCTGAAAAGGACTCACGGCTCGTTGAAGTTCCGGAACTGGCCAAATTATTTTTATAAAAATGAGGACGATCAGGTTTGTCATCATTATTGGTCTGGTCTTGAGCGGTATTTCAGTTTCCTATTTCTCCCAAGCGGACACCGGCATGTTCGTGCCGGTGTCCGGGACTGACGCCACCGGCGACTCGCCGACAGCGATGACCACTTCGTCAAGTGGGGATATTTTCAAGTATTCCATCAGCGATGATAAAAGGATGGCCACCAATGCCGCCTGGCCGGGCACTGGCCTCTATAATGAAAACAAGTATATTGAATTGGTTTTTACTCCAGATATTCCGGTAGATTCAGCTGTTTCTTCGGTCGTCGTCACCCATGAATATCGGCGGAACGCGATTCTGGCTGCGGCCAAACTTGAAGTATGGGACGGAAGTTTCTGGCAGGACGTATCGCTATTATTACCAGACACAACGGCGACGGACGTAACGGAAGCCAAAGACATCACATCTATTATTTCCACTCCGGCCGCGGTCAATGGATTGAAAGTGAGATTTCTCGCTTATCGCGATACCGTCGCCACCAGCGCCACCACCAGCCACGACTATCTTGGCCTTACTGTTACCTATACTGGCGGTTCTACTCCAACGCCGACCCCGACTCCAACGCCGACAGAAACAGCCACGCCTACTCCCAGCCCAACCTCAACACCGACACCTACTGAAACTCCAACTCCGGAGCAAACTCCGACGCCCACCCCGAGCCCTACAATCACTCCGACCACCTCGCCGAGCGGTTCGGGGACTACAGTCGCGCCTTCCGTAAGTCCTACAGTCACTCCCGCGGCGACAGCCGCAACGTCAAGTCCGCGTCCTTCCGTTTTGGTCTCTCCCTCTCCCTCCGCCAACCCTCTTTCGGCCCAAGCCCTTTCTGCTGTTCAGACCAATCCGCCAGCCGGCGGACCTAAGTTCACGCCGACTCCCAAACTGTCTCCTATTGCTAAAAAAACAGCCACTCCCGAACCGGAGTCGGAACCAATCGATACAACCCCCGCACCAAGACCCTTTGTCGGGGGAATATTCGGCGCTATTCTTTCAGTAATATTGCGTCTTATTGGCATAATAAAATAAGCAAATTCTATTTATCTTATTTACTTCACTATCCCATTTATTACTACAATTACAAGCTAAATAAAATTGCTGTTCTCCCAAATCCAATTAGCACTCTCATAGTGAGAGTGCTAATTGGATTTGGGATTCGGTTTTTTTATATGAAACTAGAAGATTTGAATATAAATTGGCGGAATTGAGTTTTTTAAAACAATAAGACCCGCGATTGCCGCGGCACTTATTGTTGTGTCGCGTCGCGGGTCAGAAGCTACTTTTGGCGAATGTACGCCTTCCAGTCACGAGGGCCAAGCGCATGATGCGCAACGATTGATAGACCTTGAACCACCTTGGCCAGGTCGTAGGCATCGTACCAGTGCCTTTGTGCCTTCTTGAAGGCGTTCCCTAGTTTGTCCGTTGTTTCTTGTCCCTCCTGTATGATGGCTTCGTCATCATACAGGTCCACAGAGCTTCCTACTCCATCAAGCCCCTTCCTCAAGAACTCGATGTTCCTCAACGAGACCTCTTGAACGGATATAGCTCTGCGACTAAGCTCGTCAGTGACCAGGTTGTCATCGCCGAAAGCGGAGTCGGCGAACTTTTCGAGGAATTGTCTGAGCAGGTCACGCTCACGGCGCCATCCGAATATCCCGATACCGGCGCACAGACCGAGAGCCATCGTGTACATTACTAATCCGACAAAGATTATCATGTGCTTGTTGTGGCTAACAACGAGCTGGCCATTCTGGTCCGGAGAATCCATAAGCATGCCCGTGGCGAGCACGGGTACTGCGAACAGAATTGACACGTAATAAGGCAAATTCCATACGTCCGGTTTCATGATTTTCACAGAGCTACCCTCGTGACTTCGGGTTCAGTGGCAGATTGGCTGCCAAAGCCAGACGATCGGCGCCTAGACGAAGTCGGGAAATAGTATAAGTTTATTTAAATAATCTGTCAATCTCTCTTTCTCTCTCCTCTAATTCGCACGAATTAGAGGAGAGAGATTTAGGGACGATATTGGCTTGTTTGTGCACGGATGTTTTGATACCCTAAGGTATCATCATGCTGAACAAGCTTTTCAGTTTTTGGTCCAAAGACATCGGCGTTGACCTGGGCACGGCCAACACTCTTGTTTACGTGGCCGGCAAAGGCATCGTCATCAACGAGCCGTCCATCGTCGCCGTCAATCAGAAAACGGGCAAGATATTGGCCATCGGCACCCAGGCCCGGACCATGGTCGGCCGGACGCCCGGGTATATCTCGGTCACCCGCCCGCTCGTGAACGGGGTCGTATCCGATTTTGAAGTGACCGAGCAGATGCTCAAGTATTTCATTGACAAGGTCCACCAGGAGAGCTTTTCCTTGTTGCCCAGACCGCGGGTGGTCATCGGCGTGCCATCAGGCGTGACCGAAGTGGAAAAACGGGCCGTTGAGGATGCCACCTACAGCGCCGGAGCGCGGGAGGTCTATCTGATAGAGGAGCCGATGGCGGCCGCCATCGGCTCCCATTTGCCGGTCCAGGAAGCGGTGGCTAATGTCATCGTGGACATCGGCGGCGGCACGACCGAGGTAGCGGTCATTTCCATGGGCGGCGTCATCGCTTGGCGCTCTTTGCGGGTGGCCGGGGACAAACTGACCGACGACATCCTCCGCTACATGCGCCAAGAGAGAAACCTCCTCATCGGCGAAGCCACAGCCGAAAACCTCAAGATACACCTGAGCTCGGCTTATTTCATGGAGGAGGAGCTGGAAGGCCGCATTCGCGGCCGGGACCTTGTCTCGGGTCTGCCCAAAGAGGTGCTGGTCACATCAAACGAGATACGGGGCGCCATGCAAAGATCGGTCCGAAGCATTGTCGCCGCCATCAGAAGCACCATTGAGGAGACCCCGCCCGAACTGACAGCGGACTTGGTCAACCGCCAGATATATCTGGCCGGCGGCGGTGCGCTGTTGCGCGGCCTGCCGGACCTTATCATGCACGAGACCAAATTATCGGTTAAGATAGTGGATGACCCCCTCACTGCCGTAGTTCGGGGCTGCGGGTTCGTGATCGAGAACATAGATGAGCTTAGGCCGGTCCTTCTCGCGACCCAGACCGAAAGCTTTCTTTAATCGTTTGAAACTATGCAGAACAGGAATTCAAGATTTATTTTAATATTGCTTGCTGTTGTTTTGACACTCGTTTTGCTTAGCGCTTTTTGGCTGGATAGACCTCCTTTGCGCGCAGCTCTGGGGAATGAGTGGGGCGCGGCTATTTTCAGCCAGGCGGGACGGCTTGACGTATTTTTTTCTTCATTCATCAGATGGCGTGAACTTTCCAGGGAAAATGAGGAATTAAAAAACAAACTGGAGGAGGGAATAGCGCTGAAGGCCTCCGTACGTCAGCTTGAAAATGAGAACAGGCAATTAAAAATTGCCCTCGGGATAGCTAATCGTTCGAATACGGATGTAATTCCGGGCGGTATTTTTGATATTAGTTTGTCACCTGACGGCTACACGGCCCTGCTCAACAAAGGCAGTAATGACAATGTCGCTGACGGCGACATTGTCATTACTGAAAACAATATCCTCCTCGGGATGGTCAGGACCGTATTTGCAAGTTCTGCAAAAGTAACCCTTGTTTCCGACCCGTCATTTAAGGTCACCGTCACTGTTCTGGGCGGGATAGCTAAGGGGATAGCAAAAGGAATGCTGGACCGGGGCATGGCCATGGAGCTGGTCGTCCAGACAGACGATGTCAAGAAAGGCGACACCCTTGTTTCTTCCGGAGATGATATGTTCCCGGGCGGGCTGGTGGTCGGCACGGTAGACAAAGTAGAAGTCAATAATGCCAAGCTGTTCAAACAGGTTTCAGTGGCTCCTTCCGCCTCAAATCTGACCGGCGATGTTTACATTTTGAAACAATGAGAATATTGCTTACCGCATCCTTACTATTCGTAGCGGTCGTCATCGCTGAAGGAATGATCCTGCCCGCCTTTTTTAATATTTACGGCACGTTGCTCGGTTTTGTTTTCTTGGTTTCTTTGCTCGTTGTTTACGGGAACATGCCCACGGCGCTCATCACCGGCTCTTTGGTCGCCTTGATGCTGGAACTGTGGCGCGGCTTTGATTTTGGTTCGGCCACCCTGTCTTTTCTGGCAGCGGCCGCCACCTGGCAAGTATTGACCGATTCATTTGACATCACCCCATTTATCGGTCGCTCGCGTCTCTATCTGACAGACACGCTTATGGCCATAGGGGTCGGGTACACGTTGTTCGCTGTGACATCAGCTGTTTTTTTGGTAATTGAAAAATATATTTATCGGATTGGAGTTTCATGGCAGATGCTGGGCCTCATTTTCAGGAGTCCGGCAATCCTTCTGGCCATTGGCATCGGTATGGTGATCTGTGTATTTTTACTGCGTTTGCCCGGACAAAGAGCCATGCCGTTGGCCGGGAAATTCTACATATGATATGGCAAAAGATTATTATGTCTCAATTCAAGACGACACTTTGGCTCCCGAGGAGACATTGTTTGACGCGGGAAGCGATTTCTCGGACCTGGAAAGGCCGATCCCGGCCCACGTCTTCAAAGTTACTTTTCTGGGCATAGCCGCTTTGTTGGCAATCATCGTCGGGACATCCGTCAAGTTCAGCATCATTGATCATTCCACTTATGCCTCCTTGGCTCTTCAGAACCGGTCGTCCAATTTCTCGGTGCCGGCCCCGCGGGGGATGATAATGGATTCTTCCGGCATGCCGCTGGTCCAGAATATCCCTAGTTTTGATCTGGTGGCTGTCTCCAAAGAAGTAAAATCTCTCCTGAAAGACCAAATCCAGCTTTCAGCGGCGGCTGGCGCGCTGGGCATCAGTTCCGACGAACTTGCTAGCCGCATTTTGGAAGGGTCATCTCAATCCAATGTTTTCTTTATAGACGATGATATTCCCAAAGATAGGGTTTTAGCCATTCAATATGTCTCGCCGACAGGTATTTATGTTGTTCCGACCGCGGAGCGTCAATATCCGGAAGGGTCTGTTTTTTCCCATGTAGTCGGTTACATAGGCAAGGTCAGCAAAGAAGATATGGGCCGGGACTCTTATTATGCCCTGACAGACAGTATCGGCCGGCTGGGCATTGAAAGCCAGTATGAAAAATACCTCCGGGGCGACCATGGCCGTCTTTTTTTCGGGGATGCGGCCGATATCTCTAATATTGACGCGAGAACAGGGGATAGCATCGTATTAAATATCAACTCCGACCTTCAGAGACAGTTGTATTTTAAGACCAAAAATATCCTGGCCGAAGCCGGTCTTGCTCGGGGAGCGGCCGTCATTCAGGATCCGGCCAGTGGAGCAATTCTGGCCATGGTCAGCTTTCCCGGCTTTGATAACAATGCTTTTATTGAAGGACTTTCCCAGCAGCAATACAAATCCATTTTTAATAATCCGGCCAAGCCGCTTTTTAACCGAGTCATCAGCGGGCTCTATAACCCCGGCTCCACCATCAAGCCCTTGATAGGTCTGATGGGCCTGGAAGATAACATCATAACGCCCAGAACAACCATTCAGGACTGCGTCAGCATCACCATCCCGAACCCGTTCGATCCGGAGATCTCATATACCTATAAAAATTGGCGGACGGACCTGGGCCTGTTTGACCTGCGGCGCTCGATCGCGGATTCCTGCAACGTGTTCTTTTTCTCCGTCGGCGGAGGATTCGGCAAGATTGCCGGCCTGGGCATAGAAAAGATAATCCATCATCTGCAGTCCATGCTGGCGGACCGCGTCTTGGGGATCGACTTGGTCGGTGAGGAACGAGGATTTATCCCGACGCCGGAGTGGAAAGAGTCAGAGCGAGGGAAACAATGGTATCAGGGCGACACATACAATATCTCCATTGGCCAGGGCGACCTGCTGGTCACGCCATTGTGGCTCAACGGCTATATCTCGGCTATTGCCAACGGCGGGACCATCTATCGTCCGCAGGTGGCTAGCCGCATCACCGACGTTGAGGGCAATGTCATCATGTCCATCCAACCGGAAGTTCTCGGCAAAATGCCGTTCAGCGAGGCGAATCTGGCCGAAATGAGAAAAGACATGCAGGAGACGGTCATTTCCGGCACAGCCAAACTTCTGCGGGACTTGCCTGTTTCGGCCGCGGCCAAAACCGGCACGGCCGAGGTGGTCAAAGGCCGGAGCATTAATTCCCTGTTTACGGTTTTCGCGCCGGCCAATGACCCTAAAGTAGCCATGACCGTGCTGGTGGAGGGTTCGGCTTCAAACCAGGGCCAAGCTAGTCGCATCGCCCATGAGGTCTTGAAGTGGTACTTCACCCGTGGTATAGTTCAACAATAAATAATTAACCTAGGCGGTCAGCAAGTCATAATGGGGAATCAATATTTCAGCAAAGAAGGCCTGGAAAAATTAAAAGAAGAGCTTCAGCATCGGACCGACGTTTTGCGTCCGGAGATAGCCCAGCGCATCAAAGAGGCCAAGGAGCAAGGCGATCTCACCGAGAATGCCGAGTTTGACGCGGCTAAAGAGGCCCAATCCATGAATGAGGGCCGGATAGAAGGGATACGCAAGATATTGGAAAGCGCCGTGATCATCAAAGAGGGCGGTGCGAAGCACAACATCGTCGGCATCGGTTGCACGGTAGAAGTGGAATCAAGCGGCAAAAGAAAGAAATTCGTCATTGTCGGCGTGACCGAGTCCGACCCGTCCAAAGGTCTCATCTCAAACGAATCGCCCATTGGCAAAGCCCTCCTCGGTCGCAAAAAAGGGGATGTTATCAAAGTATCCACTCCCAAGGGAGAAATGGAGTACAAAATTATAGACATTAAATAGTTCTGAAAAACAAAAACCATCCCATTAGCGGGATGGTTTTTGTTTTTGCCCTTCCTTTATTTTTCACAGATACATTCGTGCGAATACTGAAAGCGATATGGTCAAAAGCATATCCCACGCGATTATCAAGATTCCCATAAGAACCTCCTAGTTATAATACTACTATCCATTTAATTATTTTCAAGTATTTGATACTATAAGAGATATGGCCTTAGAGGAGATACAGAAGGTAAAAATAGAGAAACTGGAGAAGCTTCGCAAGGCGGGCATTGATCCGTATCCGGCCACGAGCCGGAGAAATATGTCTGTGGCCGAAGCGGTCAAGCGTTTTGAGGAGCTGGCTGCCTCCGGCGAGACGGTCATCTTGGCCGGCCGCATCATGGCCAAGCGCGAGCACGGCGGTTCTATATTTTTTGATATCAAAGATGCTGATGCCCGCGTCCAGGGTTTTGCCAAAGAGGATATCCTGGGCGCCGATAAGTTCGCGCAGTTCAAAGAGCTTTTTGATATTGGCGACATTGTTGAAGTTGAAGGCACGCTCTTCAAAACCAAAAAGGACGAGCGGACGATTGAGGCCAAGAACTTCGCAATGCTTTCAAAGGCCCTCCTGCCTTTGCCTGAAAAGTGGCACGGTCTGACCGACATTGAGGAAAGGTTTCGCAAGCGGTATCTGGACCTTACTCTAAACGATGATGTGAGACAGATCTTCAAGACCCGCGCCGTTGTCATAAGGGTCCTGCGTGATTTTCTGAACTCGCGGGATTTTCTGGAAGTTTCCACGCCCGTCCTCCAGCCGCTTTACGGCGGAGCGTCGGCCCGTCCGTTCAAGACGCATATGCACGCGTTGGACATTGACCTGTTCCTCCGCATCGCGCCCGAGCTGTACCTGAAGCGTCTCCTGGTCGGAGGTTTTGAAAAGGTCTATGAATTCACCACTAATTTTCGCAATGAAGGCATGGACCGGGACCATAACCCCGAGTTCTTCGGGCTGGAGTTCTATGCCGCCTACAAAGACCTGGATTGGCTGATGGATTTTACGGAGAAACTTTTGCGAGAGGCCGTAAAAGCCGTATATCCGGACGGCAATTTCAAGCACGAAGGACAAGCAGTTGATTTTAACGGACCTTTTAAGCGGGTAAAATTTGCGGACTTGATGAACAAACCCTCCTTCGCTAAAGCTTCGGAGGCCAAGGAAGCGGATGAAAAATTTAAGAAAAACATCCGGCCGACGCTCGTCCAACCGACGTTTGTGGTTGATTGGCCGACCGAGCTTTTGCCTCTGGCCAAAAAAACGCCTGATGACCCCAATTTTGTCAGCACTTTCCAATTCTTTGCCGGAGGTCTTGAACTCATCAAAGCGTTCACGGAATTGAATGACCCGCTTGACCAGCGTGAGCGTTTTGCCGCACAAGAGCAGAAAAGGGCCAAGGGCGATGAGGAGGCGCAAAGAATGGACGACGATTTCGTGGAGGCACTGGAATACGGCATGCCGCCCGCCGCCGGCTGGGGTTTGGGACTGGACCGTTTCCTGATGCTGTTGACCGATTCCCATTCCATCCGCGAAGTATTGCTATTCCCGACCATGCGACCGAAATAAAATAAAAGTGTAAATCTCAAAATGCAAAATGACAGATTAAAATTAAAAAAGTTCCGACTCAATCATTATGAACGGGATTAGAATAATCAAAGAACCGATAACAAGAGTGGAATTGAAGAAGATCGCCGAAGAACGATTTGGCGACTTGGTAAAGGCGGCCGTGGATATTGAGCAAGGGATAATGGCCGTGGGCGGAGAATTGCACGTTGATGAACAAATGGCTCTTGTGGAAGAAGCAGGTTCAAAGCATTGGGATGTCTGGGGCGTCAATATCCTTCCCGACGAAACCGGCAATGATTTTGTCCGTTTTAATTCTATGATAAATTACAAGGCCAATTTCGGTAATCGTACTCGAGGCATTGATGACCCTGACATTAAAGATAAAGTGATGATAGTCGTAAATAAATTGGTAAAATGATGTCTATACACAAAGATCTCGCCGAAGGAAAGTGGCAGCAAATATCTTTAGCCATGCAGATGGGGAATATCGGCAGTGAAGTTTATCGTGCCGCCCGGTCATTTAATAAAGATCAAAAACATTTTGACTCTGCTGTCACAAGAGGATTGGAGCTTTTCGATTTGACTTTATCGGACCTTCGTTGGCGAGGCCGGCTTCTGGAATTGGGCCGAGCCAGAGAATTTTTCTGCGACGCTATTCTTGGCGGAAAGGAGTACGGTACCACTTTTCAGAGCATACAATCTTATTATGATGAATTTGCGGTGCTGGCCAACAAGGAATTATTCTCATAACCATGCTGGACATCAAATACATCCGCGAGCACGCAGAGTTGATAAAGGAGAATTGCAAAGTCAGGGGAGCTAAGGTAGATATTGACCGGCTCTTGACCTTGGACCGAGACCGCCGGGCTCATATCGCGCGGATAGAAGAACTGCGGGCCGAGCGAAATAAAAAGTCGCTGGGCAAGCCGCCGGACGAGGAAATAGCAAAGATGCGGGCCGTCGGCAACGAGATAGCCCAACTTGGAAGAGAACTGGAAAACATCGACAGGGAATTTAAACCGCTGTTGCGAAGCGTGCCCAATCTGACCCATCCCGAAGTTCCTATCGGCGGAGAAAGAGATTATAAGGTCTTGGAAACCGCCGGCAAAATACCGCAATTCAAGTTCCGGCCCAAGGACCATGAGGAATTGATGACCGCCTTGGACGTGATTGATTTTGAACGGGGAGTGAAGACGACCGGCGCCAAATTTTACTTTGTTAAGAACGAGCTAGTTCGGCTGAATCAGGCCTTGCTTCAATATGGGATGGATATCTTGACCAAGCACGGGTTTATACTGATGGAAACGCCCGACCTGGTAAAGAATGAAATACTTGATGGTGTCGGCTTTTCCCCGCGCGGACCGGAGTCAAATACCTACCCAATAGAGGAAAGCGATTTAAGCTTGATCGCCACAGCTGAGATTACGCTTGGCGGTTATCATTCAAACGAGATTCTAGACCTGTCCAAAGGTCCTTTGAAATATGCCGGCATTTCCCATTGTTTCCGCAAGGAGGCGGGGACATACGGCAAAGCGTCAAAGGGACTCTATCGTGTCCACCAGTTCACCAAGCTTGAGATGTTCGTTTACTGCAAACCGGAGGAGAGCGGCGCATTGCACCGCGAGATGCTGGAGATAGAGAAAGAAATTGTAGACGGCCTAAAACTGCCGTATCGGGTGATAGACACGGCATCAGAGGATTTGGGCGCGCCGGCTTATCGCAAGTATGATGTCGAGGGCTGGATGGTGATGGGAGCGAGCGAAGGCGAACGAACTACTGAGGCCAGCGGGCCGAACGTAAAAGGTGGTTACGGTGAGATAACCAGCACCTCTAATTGCGCCGATTACCAGGCCCGCCGGTTGAATATCAAATATCGAGAAGAAAGCGGCAAGACCGAGTTCGTGCACACTTTGAACGGCACTGCTATAGTCACCAGTCGTTTCCCGATCGCTATTTTTGAGAACTATCAGCGGGAGGACGGTTCCATAGAAATACCGAAAGTTTTGAGGCCATATATGGCCGGACTCAAAGAAGTGCGTAAGCGGACGAGTACTTAAGTACTTGCGCACTTGAGTACTCATGAAAATCATTGATGTCAAAAAATTTAAGTATCGGGATAATCTCGCCAAAAAACGCCACCGGCGTTTTTTGGCTTTGAACATTCTTTGGCTGGCCGGAGTATCGGCTTTGGTCGTCGCTCTGGGTTACGCGGTATTCTTCTCCGGCTGGTTTGATATCAACGAAATATCCATTGAGGGTTTGGCTGATGTCCGGGCTGATGAAGTGAGAAGCGAGGTGGAGAATAAGTTGTCGGAACGCTGGCTCGGATTGCCGTCCGGGAACAACATCCTCTTTTTCCCGGCTTCAAGGATGGAATCAGCTCTTTCGTCGCGATTCCCGTTCATCAAGGAACTCAATATCAATAAGGAATTTTTTCATGGGCTGATGATTGAAGCGTCCGAACGCCAGCCGGAAGGCATCTGGTGCTTTGGTTCGGCTTTGCTCACCGCAAGTTGTTCATATTACGACCATGACGGAGTGCTTATCGGACCGGCGCCAAAGTCGTCTGGCTTCTTGACCTTGACCGTAAATGATATGAGAGCAGGCAAGAATTCTATAGACCCGAAATTCTTGACGGCGGCCCAGACCGTAAATGCGGGGCTCGAAGCTCAAGGCATCAAGGTCAAAGACATCACTATTCCCGCTGGCACATTCACTGAATTGTCCGCCTATGTAAGTGTCCCCGACGCTTCGGTCGGGGCAAGCGGCTATTCTATTAGGTTTAGTATTGACACCGATCTGGCCGTCCAGCTCCATGCTTTGGAGATATTTCTCAAGCAGTCGCTTGATGCTCCAACTCCATATCAATATCTAGACCTTCGTTTTGACGACAGGGTCTATTATAAGTAAAAACCCCTTATTTTGGCTGTTTATAAGCATATTTGACTTTTTAGCGATAGGGGTGTACACTTATCAATATCCTGTTCTTTAAACGCCGGGCCCGAAAAACGGGCTCGCAAAAGCCAGTAGTTACGCAGTATTTCAGGCAACACACAGTTATATTCTGAAAAGGCCGTTAGGAATACAAGAAACTCTGTTAGCAGCAAGCAGTTGTTATTAGTAGGTATTGGCTTTTGCGAGCCCGTTGAGAAGTTCTCGCGTCAAACTTAACCCTTTTGGGTCAAGACGCAGGTCTCTTCTGGGCTCTCCAGTTCCGACGGGTTCTGGGCTTATCCCGATCTTCGAATGCTCCACGTGCTTAATACGGTCTTACGCCGTTAGACACGACGTACAGTGGCCACTGTTACGTGTTGAGTGGAAGAAACAGGAAAGCTTGGTTGTGTCCCCGTCGGACAAATTCAGACAGCGACGAACTTACGCCAACGGCGTAGCCCAACTGTCGAGGGAGCGGCTAGAGTGTCTCTCTTGCCTGGCGACGTTTTTCCTCAACGCCGCTCCCTTCCCCCCGCACAATGCTGGGGGATTTATTTTTTATGGAGAAATATACCAGACCAAAATTGAGTGGCCAATGACTGTGAGGGGCGGAATATCCTTGAGCCACAGATACGAGCCGTCTGAATGGATTGATTGCTGATAAAAGGTTTCCGAGACGGCGATATATCCGCCTTGCGGGTTGTCGCGCAAAAAAGATCCCTTGCTTGTATACTGCCCGCCGACCATCCAATTGAACGCCGGGCCGATGTAATATCTCTGGTCGGCCCAGCCGAAATAATCCAAACTTATCTTTTTGATGTTGTTTTCCTTGACCCAGTCGGCCAATCGCCACAAGTCCTGCCCCCAATCCAAGTTTGAATCGGTGACATATTCGCGCCCTCCTGACACTCCGCCCGCAAATTGATTGAAATAAGTAAGATAATAGGGATATATCGATGCAAATTCAACAGCGTACCAAGTTAAAAGCGCAAATATCAAAATGTAAAATTTTTGAATCCCGAACATTTTGAATTTTGAGTTGTCATTTTGATTTTTTAATTTTGATCTTTCAATTAGGCCGATGATTTGGCCTGCTACTAAAATGGCGGTGAACCCGTAGACGGGTATCATGTGCCGGATTCCGATATTGACGGTGGAGCTGATGCTCAACATCCAATAAATGAGAAGCCACAAAAACATTGCCGTCTGGGGGAAATGGGTGGCGATGGCGTGGCGGAAAGAGCCCAAACGCCCGCGGATCAGGAGAGCTAAGCCCGACATGATTGCCATTAGCAGCAAAATAAAGAACGGGATTGGCTCTTTGAGCGTGTAGACGATGGGGAAATACCAGGGTCCGCCCTTGTTCACCACTTTGCCCAGGAAATATATCCGATTACCGCCTTCTATCCGCTGGTTCACCATCAACAGACCCAGGGCATATTCGGCGAACGGCCGCAAGACCGGCACCCCGGCGGCGGCTATCACCGGTCCGGATAGGTCCTTGTTGCCGTAGCTGGCGAGAAGAAAAGCGGTATCAGTTTTCTGTTTGGCGGCCGGGTAATTGATAAGGTGGAGCTGGTAATATGGTCCGACGACGACGATGAACGCCAAGGCGATGATGAGAACGGTCCGGCCGAGATAAGGCCAAATCGGACGTCGGCGGGCGAAAGGCCAGAGCATGGCAAGCAGCAGAAAGAAAGGCACCAGCAGGAATGTTGAGAATTTGCACAAGAAGGCAATGCCTAAAGCGATGACCGAAAACCAGAAGTATTTTCTGGACGGCTGGTTCAGATATTTAAGGAAGAAATAGGAAGCGAGCAGAACTCCGAACAGGGCAGCGATGTCGGTCGTGACGAATCGGGTATGGGCGATGACGGTCGGCGAGAAGGAAAAAAGGTAAACAGAGATGAGAGCCGCTTTGCCGCCGTATAATTTTCGCGTCCAAATGAATATCAATGCGGCGGAAATGATGAAAAGGAACATCACTGACAGCTTCGCGGCCCGGATAAGGCGGACGGCGTCATTTCCGAGTCCATACAACAATTGCCGGCCGAAGTTCCATTGGTCGTTCACGCCGGCAGAGCGGGAGACAAAGGCGTTATGAGCGGCGGTCTGGTCCAGCCCGGCCAGTTTCAACCCGATGCCGGCCAGGTCTTTGGCCAAAGGCGGATGTTCGGGGTTGAACTGGTAACTCTGCTCAAAGATATAGCCGTAGCCGGCGCCGATGTGAGGTATCTCATCCACAATGGGCGAATCGCGCCAGACGCTAAAAACCGCGATCATTGTCGCAGCTCCGATTATCATCGCGGCTTTCATATTCAAATATTTGGACATTTATATATTTTTCCTTGCTATTCTATCCTGAATATCTTGGCTCCGCGAGCGATGCGAGCGTCAAAAACTTGTTCCGGCGACAGATAGACCACATGTTTGGCGGCCCGTTTCTCTTGGCTGACAGTGTCGGTCAGGAACATGACTGTTGCGGCCGAGACCGGCAGTTCTTTGTCCTGGTCCGGCAATCGGAACGTCACCGTCGGCGCTTTGACTATCACGTACTTCGGCACGGATGTCGGCAGAGCGTTTATCTGTTGGGCGATATCAACATAATTTTGGTTGAAAGCGCCGGCTGTTTCCGCATCTTTAGCCCAGACCTTGAAGTAGCGGTTGTATTCGTAACTGCCTAAAGCCAGGAGCAGAAGGACCATTGCCAGG
>MGKO01000008.1:61096-68973 GCA_001795695.1 Candidatus Yanofskybacteria bacterium RIFCSPLOWO2_01_FULL_49_17 | reverse complement strand
TCGGCTGGATGAGTTGTGTCTCGCCAGGCGCCGATGGCCTTGAAGAGCCACCAGACGCCCCGTCCGGTGAAAAGCATCACGACCGGCAGGACGCCGATGGTCCGGAGAGCGTGAGGCGCTTGGGTGCTTAAAAAACCGGGCAAAAGCATGATGATGAACCAGGCAAACAAGAATGTATGAAGCGGGGAGAAATGGCGATGCCTTCTCTCAAGCCAATGTCCCAGCTCCTTGATGAACCCAATTATGAAGAAAATGCCGATAGGCCAGGGAAGCATGGGCGCGCCGGGGATATTATGGCGCGCGTTCCAATCGCCGGTGAAATTGAACATGGCCAGTGTCCGGCCCACGCTTTGGCCCAGGGCGGATAACGGGTCTGGCTGATTGAATACGGACAGGGACGGCTGATTGTTCAAAAGCTCCGGGTTCTGGAAAAGATATATACCCATCGGCAAAGCCACGAAAAACGCGGTTAGCATCAGCAAGGCAAAACCGCGCAGGAGCTGATTGCGGGCATGCTCATATTTGGAATGGCCGAAATCATTTTTTAGATACCGCCAATAGGCGGCGAAAAGGATGATGGCGATGAGCGGCGCGATGCGATAGGAGGTGTAGGTATAGAATCCCAGCCCTCCGAAAACTCCGGCCCAGAAGAAATACGCCAACCGCGAGCTTTTGATACCTTTCCATAAAAAATGAAAAGCATAGACCAGTATGAAAGGGACCATGATGGCCCGGAAACCGATCCGCGAGAAATTGACATGCCAAAAAGACACGGCCATCGCGAAAGACGACAAAGCGGCTATACGCCAATCAAACAGTTCTTTGGCCAGCATATAAAGCCCGATGACGGTCAGAACACCGATGACGGCCGATACCCCGCGCAGGGCCCAGGGATGGATGCCGAACATCTTCAAAGACAAGGCCTGCATGCCGATGAAAAGCCCCTCCCGTCCGTTGTTCTCCGGATAGAATATCTGATATCCGCCCGTGTCATTGGCGGCCAGGGCGTTGATGCCGTTCATGGCCTCGTCCGGATACAGGCCCGGCGGGGTATCGCCTAGATTATAAAAGCGGAAGAAAACAGCCGTGGCGATGATGAGGACGAAGACCAATATCTCCCAGCGAGAGCTTTTATGCATATATCCATTTTAGCAGGAAATCAGGCCGATAGATGTGTATATCTTCAGACGTTTATTCTGTTAGAATAAAACCATGGAAAACCTCACTCCCGCCGAGCAACTTCAGCAAGTTCAGCAGGATTATGAAAAACGCCGGCAGAACGCGCCGGAGACCGAACCAGAGCATGAGAGCATGTCCAGGGTGGTCCAGGAGCAGATACGGCGGCACGAGCCGTCTTTTGAGGCCTCTTCCCATGCTCCAAGAAGCATAGATGAAAGCATGTCCGCTGAAGCGTTGAGCAAGGTCCAGCAGTTGGTCGCTGAATCATTTCCGCCCGGCAAAGGCCTGTGGTCAGCCATCAAGGAGGCCAAAGATTCAACCGACGCGGCCACGCTTGATGCCTTTCATGCCGCTCTGACCGGGAAGCTTTATGATGAGCTGGTGGCCAGCAAGCAGTTAAAACAAGTCGCGTAACTTGTCCTTATTCTTATTAATGATAATCGTCATTGTTTTCGCCGCTTTAGGTTTGGCGGCTTTTATCGCTTTGAGCTCGATGCGCTCCCGCGGGTCCATCGCCCGGGCTTTGAACATGATCCTGCTCTCCGTTGCCCTGCCCCGTCCGCTGGCCGGCGACGGTCGCAGACCAGAGAAAGAGCTTATCTCGGTCATGGAACAGCTCTATAGTTCCCTCACCAATCTCCACACCAAGGGCTGGAACAAATTCATCTACGGCGAGCCATACATATCATTGGAGCTCTCGGTCCAGAACATCGGCCAGGAGATAGAGTTCTTCATCGCCGTACCGCGGGCTTATAAGGACGTTTTCAAACAGCAGGTTCACGGGTTATATCCGGAAGCCGAGATCAACGAAACGGAGGACTATAATATCTTCCACCCAAGCGGCTCGGCCATGGCCGGTTATATCACCCTCAAGGCGAATTCCATCCTGCCCATAAGGACCTATCAGCGCCTTGAATCCGACCCTCTCGGTGAGATATTGACCAGCATGTCCAAGCTGGAGCGCCAGGGCGAAGGCGCGGCCATCCAGCTTCTTATTCGGCCATCGCATCAGGACAGCCAGAAGAGCTACGCTCAAAAAGTGGCCCAGGAGATGCAGAGAGGCCATGGCCTGAAAGACGCGCTCTGGCGGGCCAGAAAAAGACCGAAAGAAGAGCCGCTGGACCCGTCCAAGCCCCAGCCCCAAAAGGTTGTTACTCCTTTTGAGGAAGATGTTATCAAGGGCTTGCAAGCCAAGGCGTCCAAATCATTGTTTGACGTGAACATGAGAATGGTCGTTTCCGCCGACGCGGACGACCGGGCCAAGCAGATGCTTGACGAGCTGGCGGGCGTTCTGGCCCAATTCTCCAACGGCGACATGAACTCGCTGTCGCTCAACAAGGTTTCCGGCCGCTCGCTTCGCTCGCTGCTCTTCAATTTCACCTTCCGCCTTTTTGATGATTCCCAGGCGATGCTCCTTTCGGCCGAGGAGCTGACCAGCTTGTATCATTTCCCAGTCAATCCCAACGTCTCTCGCGTGAAGTTCCTCAAATCAAAATCAGCCGAGCCGCCGGCCAATTTGCCGAACGAGGGCATTATCCTGGGTAGGAATGTCTTTCGCGGGCAGGAACGGGAAGTGCGTATGACCGATGAGGACCGGCGGAGGCATTTGTACATCATCGGCCAGACCGGCACCGGCAAATCGGTCACCCTGGAGGCGCTTATCCGCCAGGACATTGAGGCCGGCCATGGCTGCTGCGTCATTGACCCGCATGGCGACCTGGCCGATTTCGTGGCCTCTATAATCCCCGAGAACCGAGTGGATGATGTCATTTATTTTGACCCGGCCGAGGTTTCGCGGCCGATGGCCCTGAACATGCTTGAATACAACCCGCGCTTTCCGGAGCAGAAGACATTCATCGTCAATGAACTCCTCTCCATATTCCAGAAATTGTTCCTGGCCGAGACGATGGGGCCGATGTTTGATCAATATTTCCGTAACGCGGTCCTTTTACTTCTTGACGACTCGGACCATGAGATTCCGACCTTGGTCCATATCCCTCGCGTTCTGACCGACGAGGCCTATCGGCGCGACAAGCTCTCCCGGGAGACCAATCCGCTGGTCAAAAACTTCTGGGAAAAGGAGGCCGAAAAGGCCGGCGGGGAAGCGGCCTTGGCTAACATGGCGCCATACATCACGTCAAAGATAAACGGTTTTATCGCCAATGAATTTTTGCGGCCGATATTGTCCCAGCCGAGATCGTCATTTAATTTCCGCGAAGTGATGGATTCGCAAAAGATATTAATAGTGAATCTTTCCAAGGGCAGGATAGGCGAGATGAACGCCAACTTCATCGGTATGATGCTGGTCGGTAAATTATTGATGGCCGCTTTGTCGCGGGTGGACATTCCGGACGCCGAACGCAAGGATTTCTATTTATATATAGACGAGTTCCAGAACTTCACCACCGACAGCATCGCCACCATCTTGTCCGAAGCCCGCAAATACCGGCTGGACCTAATAATCGCCCACCAGTTCATCAAACAGCTGACCGACAAGATCCGCGACGCCGTTTTTGGCAACGTCGGCTCCATCATGGCCTTCCGCATCGGCCCGGATGACGCCGAGTTCATGAAAAATAAATTTGAGCAGGTCTTTACTCCCCATGACCTGATGAACATAGACAACCTGAACGCTTATGTTAACCTGTTGGTTGGAGGCCAGACCACGCGGCCTTTTAATATTAAATTGGAAACTGAACGCGTTTTCGGCCAGGGCCACAAAGATTACGGCCGTCAAGTCAAGGACTACGCCATCGCCAGATATGCGGGCACCAGTAACTAGCCATTAGAACTTAGAGTGACCAAATTCAGCAAAAAAGACCTCGGATTCTCTTTACTGACCGGTTTCATCACCGGTTTTATCGCCTGGCAGATATTGGATTTTTTGAATGTCAGGTTTTGGATATTCGGCCATTTTGTTTGTCCGTCTGGGTTTCTTTGCACGCAAGTGATTCGCGATGAAATATCTTGGGCCGTGCTCATGGTCATCGCGCCGATAGTTTTTATTTTGGGTACTTGGCTCGGCTACTTCCTAGGCCAATGGTTCAAATTCTTTGACCAGTTCGGCAAATTTACCGTCATCGGTTTTACGAACGCGGCAATGGATTTTGGAATTTTGAATTTGCTCATTGCTTGGACGGATCAGGACGCCGGCTGGTGGTTCGCCGGATTTAAAGCCGCCTCATTTATTGTCGCCGGGTCAATTAGTTTTCTCTGGAATAAATATTGGGCTTTTAATGCGGGGGGTACCGGTGGCGGGGGATTAGAGTTCGGTAAATTCTTCACGGTCGCCCTCACCGCCGCTTTCGTCAATAACTTGTCCGCTTCGTTCGTGGTCAATGGCATCGATCCGTTCATGGGTCTTGATACCCATCAGTGGGCCAATATCGGCGCTATCACCGGCTCGGCTGTGGCTCTGGTCTTCAGCTTTCTCGGCTTCAAATTCATCGTCTTTAAAAAATAGTTGCCCTAACATATTATTTGATATAATCTAAGTCCATGCTGTACCGGAAATACAGACCTCTTGATTTTGGACAAGTGGTCGGGCAGGAGCATGTGGTGCGGACGCTTCAAGGCGCTTTGGAATCCGGCCGAGTCGGCCAGGCCTATTTGTTCGCCGGTCCCCGCGGCACGGGTAAGACGACCTTGGCCCGCATTTTGGCCAAGGCGGTCAATTGCGCGCAGTACGAAAAGACAAGGGGCACCCTTGCAGCCCAAAGGGTGCCCCTTGTTAAAATACCTTGCAATCAATGTATGCAATGCCAGGCAGTCAACATCGGCAACTCATTGGACCTCATTGAAATAGATGCGGCTTCCAACCGAGGCATTGATGAGATACGCAATCTTAAGGAATCGGCTTCGGTGGCGGCCGCCGGAGGCGGCCGCAAGATCTTCCTGGTAGACGAGGTTCATATGCTGACTAAGGATGCTTTCAATGCTTTGCTCAAGATACTTGAGGAGCCGCCCTCGCATGTTATTTTCATATTAGCCACCACCGAACCGCACAAAATATTGCCGACCGTCCTCTCGCGCGTCCAGCGCTTTGATTTCAAGCGCCTGACGGTCAAAGAGATAACTGAAAAATTAAGAACCATCAGCAAGGCCGAGAAAATTGATATTGAGGACGAGGGCCTCTACGCCATCGCCGCGTCGGCCGACGGAGCCCTTCGCGATGCCGAGGTCTCGCTGACCAAGATACGGACTGTTGTGCCGACCGGCGCCATTAGTGCCCAGCAGGTCAATCACATCCTTGGATTGATACCCAGTTCTTATCATCCCAGCTTCCTAGGTTTCCTTCTTAACGGCGATAGGCAAAAAGCTGTTGCCATAGTTCATCAGATTCATGACGCCGGCCTGGATTTGGATCATTTCGCCAAAGAGTTCTTGGCCTATGCTCGCAAGGCGCTCATCTCTCAAATCAACCCAAGCGCCGTGGTCGCGGTTGAAGGCGCGGGCGTCGACAAAGAACTGGCCCAATTCAGGTCAGCCGACCAGACCAAGCTCATCGCCATCATCACCGCCTTCACCTCCGCCCGCGTCCAGATAAAATCCTCGCCGATACCCCAGCTCCCGCTGGAACTGGCCATCATGCAATTATAATCCGTCTACTTGCTCTTTTAGTTTTAAATTCTTTTTGCTTAAAAAATCCAGAGTTCTCTCAGTCCAATTAGCACTCTCTGTCAGAGAGTGCTAATTGGACTTCGGGGGTTGGAAAAATTATACAAATAAGGCATGATATATTAGATTAGTAAGTAATTGGGAGGTCGTCTAATGGTAGGACAGTGGCCTTTGAAGCCATGAATTCTGGTTCGAGTCCAGACCTCCCAGCAATGAAAAAACTTAGAATATTAGGTTATCACGCTCTGGCTTTTGTGATAGGTTCGGCCGGTATTGTTGCTTATCTTTTTTATCGTTTGTCCACTACTTCAAGCGGAGCAGGTGTAGGCGGGGTGATTGTGATGCCGGCTGTCGCCCTCATCTACGTCGTCGCTTTCGGTATCTTATGCGTTATCTCGCTTGTCATCTGGCTCCTAGTCGCATATTTTAGAAGCCGAAAGTTATAAATACAAAACCGGGCAGCTAGCCCAAAGGAGTCCAAGAATGTTTAAGAATAAATAAAACCGCGCATAAAAAGGGTTTTAAATAAATAATTATGGCCACCAGAGAAACGTTCCCTACGTTTGGGGATAAAAAACGAAAGGCGTTGGATGCTTATAAAAAGTTCGTCAGTCAAGGAGTTACTACTCCTGACGCTTTAGACCTAAACGACCCCGATGTCATAGAGGCCACTCGGCTTTTCAATGAATGGGATTTAGAGCAGACAGAGAGGCAAGACCCTCGCCGTCATAATTTTGAAAAGACAAAGTTCTATGTTGACGCCGGATTTACTGATCCGCATTATCTTGCCGAAGTTTTACAGTGGCTTTCTTTGGATTCGGACGACCTGGGTAAAGATGATAATGACCCAGCGCTGGTTCAATTGAGGCAAGATTATGCCGACGAGATTAGAAAAATCCGTAAAAAACTAAGCCAAGAAGACAACTAGATGTTTTTAATTGAGCCGGCGGAAAAATATAAGGCGAGCTTTATTGAGGCGATGCGAGAGGTTATTCAGGAGGGTGCGCAAGACCCTGACCTTGCCGAGCGACTTAAAGAGGTGAATAAGGACTTTGAAGTATATAGAAAAGGACTTCAGGACCAAGCCGAAGGTAAGAATCTTAAACCGGGCCGCGTTCCTCAAACAACCTACTGGTTTATTGATAACAATGAATATATCGGCCAAGCTAGGATACGCCATAGATTAAATGAGGCATTACTGATAAATGGCGGCCATATCGGATATGATATTAGACCGTCAAAGCACGGACTTGGATCTTGGATATGGAAATAAAGTGCTGGGATTGGCATTGTATAAAGCAAAAGAATTAGGTATAAATAAAGTACTTTTGACCTGTGATTCAACGAATACCGCTTCTCGCAAAGTCATCGAAAAGAATGGCGGCGTACTTCAGGATGAGATTATAATAGAACAAGACAAACCTACGAAATTAAGATTCTGGATAGAAATTAAATAATATGAAAATTACTGAATTTATTAGGAGGATTTTCTATACGTTTTTGGATATTAGCGGGAGCTTGCTTGGAATTTTCCTCATTTGGCTTGGATTTTGGATGAGAAACTATAGTTTGCCGACTCTTATTAGCTGGGTCGTGCTCGTCCTGGGCGTCTGCGCCTTGGCCATCCATGCCACTCATTACATCATTGCCAGAAAGCGCGGGTCCAGTTATTTCCACACCACCCGCAGATAATCTTCATTCTTGTAGTTATGCGTTTTGCCAATAGACAAGATGCCGGCCGGCAGCTTGCGGAAGCGCTTCAAAAATACCGTAACAGCGATGCGGTGGTGTACGCGTTGCCGCGGGGCGGCGTGGTCTTGGGTTACGAAGTTGCTCGGGCGCTGAATATTCCTTTGGACATCGTCGTGGCTAGAAAGATAGGCCATCCGCTTGAATCCGAATATGCCATCTGCGCGGTGAACGAGAACGGAGACGTCGTCTGTAATGAATCGGAAAAGCGGGCCGTTAATAAGGATTGGCTTGATAAAGCCATTGATAGCGAACGACAAGAAGCCCGCCGCCGGAGGGAGGTCTATCTGGCCGGCACCAGCCACATTCCGGCCAAAGACCGGGTCGCATTG
>MGKO01000008.1:57914-61071 GCA_001795695.1 Candidatus Yanofskybacteria bacterium RIFCSPLOWO2_01_FULL_49_17 | reverse complement strand
GGTATCGCCACCGGCCTGACCGTACGGGTCGCAGTCATCGGGCTTAAAAAAGAAGAGCCGAAAAAGATAATCGTCGCCGTGCCGGTGGCTTCTTCGGGCGTGAAAGAGACGTTAAGCCGGGACACTGATGAGGTGATAATCCTGGAAGAAGAGGACAGCATCGGCGCCGTTGGGGCATACTATGATGATTTCCCTCAAGTTACGGATGAGGAAGTAGTAAATCTGCTTAAAGAGTCCCGTCTTCATTGACAGTGCCGATTGTGCTATAATGAGAACACAATGAAAAGAGCGCTAATTCCGCTGATAATCATCGGCCTCCTCGTCTCCGGAACCCTGGGATTGTTCCTGATGGACCACATGGATTCCAGCAGTCATATCAAGTGTCCGTTTGAATCGGCCGGCATCATAAATTGCGTCTTGGTCCAAAATCCTCTGGACCTGGCGACTTCACATCTGAACGCTTTCTCCAAGTTCTTTTCAGCCGCGCCGGTCAGCGCTTTTGCCGCGCTGATGTCCTTGGCTGTACTGCTGGCTTTTGCCTTGCTGGTCGTTCCAAGTTACCAATTTCCAAAATTAAGACCGGCGAGGATAAAAAGATATTCCGCCGGCCGGTTCATTCCTCTGTCAGACCGCGATTTTATCCATTGGTTCGCTTTGCACGAAAATAGTCCGGCTCTCAACTAGACGCCGGCGATCTTCCGCTTGTCGAAGCGGATATTACTGCGCGTCGTCAAACCCTGAAAGGGGTTTTTGCGTTAATTAATCAAATTAAGGATGAATCCCGTAGGAAGGCACCCTTACGGGTTCAATAAGGATAATAGGATGATAAATAATAATGTCATTACTGCGGTCAAACGTTTGACCTTCAAACAACGCAGTTGTGACTTCCAACGGGATGAACACTAAAGCGATCGTCGGTATATTCGTCGGCACCGTCCTTCTCATAGGCGGTCTGGTCTGGTTCGGCCAGCCGAGCGGCGGCCAAAACAACGTGACCACAAGCAATGAACCGAACTCTGTTCTTAAGACGGAAGAATCAAGCTACGACTTCGGGACCGTATCCATGGCCAACGGCAACGTAAGCCGGATATTCAAAGTGAGGAATATCGGCCCGGAAACGGTGATGATGGATAAACTCTACACCTCCTGCATGTGCACCAGCGCTTCGCTGATGATGGGCGGCCAGAAGTTCGGTCCATTTGGAATGCCCGGCCATGGCGCAGCCCCCTCCATTAAGGCCAATCTTGCTCCGGGCCAGGAAGCGGAAATAGAGGTGGTCTTTGACCCGACGGCCCACGGCCCGGCCGGAGTGGGCAAGATAGAGAGGGTCGTTATCCTGGAAAACAGCGCCGGAAGCCCGGTGGAATTCAATTTCAGCGCTAACGTCACTCCGTGAAATGAGCAATCACGCTAAAAAATTAATAATATTCCTTGGCCTGGGAGTAATCCTTGTCGGAGCCGGTATCATGTTCAAAACCACGAACTTCGGTACGCAGGCGTTGTGGGACATAAGCGGTCAAGGGACTTGGCTGCTGCCTTTGATCGGCGTGTCGGCCGTGGTTGACAGCATCAATCCCTGCGCCTTCTCCATATTGCTCCTGACCATCGCCTTCCTATTCAGCATCGGCAAATTAAGGACAAACATCCTAAAGATAGGGAGCTTCTATATCTTGGGCATATTCCTGGTCTACCTGCTCATCGGCTTGGGAATCACCCAGACGCTCCATATCTTCAATACGCCGCATTTCATGGCCAAGCTTGGCGCGGCCCTGCTCATCGTTCTGGGCCTGATAAACGTGGCCGGAGAGTTCTTTCCGGCCTTTCCTGTCAGATTGAGGATACCGCACCTGGCCCATCGGAAGATGGCGGAACTGATGGATAGAAGTTCTCTGCCGGCGGCAGTGGCGCTGGGCGGCCTGGTCGGGCTTTGCGAGTTTCCGTGCACCGGCGGGCCGTACTTGATGGTCCTGGGGTTGCTCCACGACAAATTGACGTACTTGAGCGGAGTCGGTTATCTGCTTCTGTACAATCTCATCTTCATCCTGCCCTTGGTCATCATTCTCCTTGTCGCCAGCAACAAAGGATTGCTTGAGAAGATCCAGGCCTGGCAAGCGCAAGAGAAGCCGCTAATGCGTTTAGGCGGAGGTATTGCTATGATTATATTAGGAATATTAATATTTCTAATATAATTCAAAAATTAAAAATTAAAATGCAAAATAACAATGTAAAAATCAAATTGTGCCCGATCTGCATTATTGTGAGCGGCCTTTGGTTGCTATTGAGCGCGGGAGTGGCTTGGGGTTTTCTTTCGGAAGAGACGTATATTATTCCGATTGCTCTCCTGATGGGGGGCAGTGTTATCGGCATCGCCCATGCGGGGGAGAAAAGGTTCCTCTGGCCGGCCAAACATCAAACGGCATGGAAAGCGATCGTGACCGCATTAGGCATGCCCACTGCCTATTATTCGTTGACGAATCTTTCCAAGACCGTAATGGCAGGGGAATTGATCGCGCTGACCATAATCGCTTACCTTTTCTTTTCAGTTCGCGGGCAAACCAGTAACGAGAGGGTCCGTGAATTGGAGGATAAAATGAAACAATGCTGTTGAACACGGAAACAAACGAACCAAACAATCTGCCGATCAAAAAGCCGGCCAGCTGGGCCAGGGACAGATTCCTCGGTTTGAGCATAATCATTGCCGCTCTTGCCACCGGCGGGGCCTGGATCTATACCGCGCAGTTGAACATCGCGGACCCGCAGGCGGCCAGCGCCAAGATCGCGGCCAAACTGGAGAAGATAGTTCTGCCGGAGAAAGGCGTGACATTGCCGGTCAGCTGGGGGGACTTGGGCGACCAATTGGTCGCCAACGGCACGATAGACATGAAGAAACTGGAAGAACTCTTCGCCCAGCGGGGCGGGCTGGACGAGGAGACCAAAAGATTACTGGCTGGCACGAACAACGCGCGGCTGGTGATGACCAAAGATAACGCTAACACATTGCTTAACCTTCTCTGGGCGTTCGGGCTGGCCAATAAAAATGATATCCTGGAAAAGGGCATGATGACCGACAAAAGGTACGGCGGAGATGCCGGCCGGTTCGCTTCCACCGGCGGCTGGACATTGTCCATCGGCAGTCCGATGAACCATTACAGCCGCC
>MGKO01000008.1:51176-57900 GCA_001795695.1 Candidatus Yanofskybacteria bacterium RIFCSPLOWO2_01_FULL_49_17 | reverse complement strand
TTGAATACTGAACAGCAAACGCTGGTTGAAAAGGTAAGCCAGAACATCTACCGCCCCTGCTGCGGCAACTCCACTTATTTTCCGGACTGCAATCATGGCATGGCCATGCTCGGGTTATTGGAGCTGATGGCCGCCCAAGGCGTTTCAGAGGAGGAGATGTACCGCGTTGCTCTCCAGGTTAATGCATTCTGGTTTCCGGAGAACTATCTGACCATCGCCAGCTTCTTGAAAAAAAGCGGCATTGATTGGGAAGACATCTCGCCTAAAGGCATACTCGCCGCTGAATATTCCAGCGCCGCCGGCTATCAGCAGGTCTTAAAGCAGGTCCAGCCGGTCAATAGCGTAAACGGAGGCAGCTGCGGAGTTTAAGACGACTTAGTCATTGATGGGTCTGGTATGATTAAAGTATGACCAAGGATATTTTTATTGTTCAGGGGATGCATTGCGCGGCCTGCTCGCTGACCGTGGAGCGGGCGCTGAAAAGCGTGCCGGGCGTGAAGAACGCTTCGGTCAGTTTTGCATCCGAAAAAGCGACGGTTGAACACGACGATTCTGTGTCGCCGGAGTCCCTGACTAAAGCCGTAGAGAAAACGGGGTACAAGTTGATGACCCAGGAGCATATAGAGCACGGCGGCGAGCCCTCCTACGCCGGAGCTTCGGCGGGCGAGCATGACCATCACCGGATGCTTAAAGAAGCGGAGATAGCGGTCCTGAAAAGGAAGTTCACTGCCGGAGCCGTCCTGTCGGCCTTTGTCATCATCTTCAGTTTTCCCGATTACTTTCCTTTCCTGAAGGGGCTGTTTCCTCTTTCGCTAAGATTCCCGCTACTGTTTATCTTGACGACCCCTATTGAGTTCTGGGTTGGCTGGCAGTTCTGGCGCGGGGCCATCCAGGGCCTTAAGAACCTTACGGCTAATATGGATACTCTGGTGGCTATGGGCACAGGCGCGGCCTTTGTCTTCAGCTCGGCGGTCGGAATCTGGAAACTGCCCACCGGAATGTATTTTGACGTATCAGCCGTGGTCACGACGCTGGTCATACTCGGCAAGTATCTGGAAGCCAAGGCCAAGGGCTCTGCCTCTGAGGCCATTAAAAAATTGCTTAAGCTCCAGGCCAAGACGGCCCACGTCCTCCATGAGGGCAAGCATGAGATAGAGATGCCGATAGAAGAGGTAAAGCTTGGCAATATCATCCTAGTCAAACCCGGCGAAAAAATACCGGTGGACGGAGAGATAATTGAAGGCAGTTCTTCCATTGACGAGTCAATGGTCACCGGCGAATCATTGCCAGTGGATAAAAAAACAGGCGATCTAGTCATCGGAGCGACCATAAACCGCTCCGGCGCCTTCAAGTTCAAAGCTACTAAAATCGGGAAAGATACTTTTCTGGCTCATATCATAAAAATGGTGGAGGAAGCCCAATCGTCAAAAGCGCCGATCCAAAAAATGGCCGACCGGATAACTGGTTATTTCGTGCCGGTCGTTTTGGTCATCGCTGTTCTGACCTTTGCCGTCTGGTTCTGGTTGGGGTCCGAACCGGCCTTGAGCATCGCCTTGATAAACGCGGTGGCGGTGCTGGTGGTGGCCTGTCCCTGCGCCCTGGGTTTAGCTACTCCCACCGCTATCATGGTCGGCACAGGCAAAGCAGCCGAAAAGGGGATAATTATCCGCGACGCCGAGGCCCTTGAGCTGGCCGGCAAAATAGATACCATCGTTTTAGACAAGACCGGGACTCTGACCAAAGGCGAACCGGCCGTGACCGATGTCATTCAGGTCGGCTCTTCCGATGGTGGCGATATTGTTCAAATAGCCGCTAGTTTAGAAAAATTTTCTGAACATCCGATTGCCAGATCTGTCGTGGCTTATGCCGCTAGCTTGGGCCGACAATCTTCTCATCCCCTTGATACCGCCGTCCAAAAAAAAGCAAAAGAGATAGAAACTGATTATTATACCGTGAGCAATTTTCAGGCCGTTCCCGGCAAGGGAATATCAGGCCAAATCAATAATGAAAGAGTGTTGCTGGGCAACATTGGCTTATTGGAGGAGAATGGTATATCTATCGAACGTTTAAGCGGGAAAATTGAAGAATTAGAAAATGAAGGCAAGACCCTGCTCATGCTGGCCAAAAATAATGAACTTCTAGGGATTATCGCTGTCGCCGATACTCTTAAGGAAAGTTCAGTTGACGCTGTCCCCAAATTAAAAAAATTGGGATTGGATATATGGATGATAACTGGAGACAACGAAAGGACGGCGCGGTCCATCGCCGGCAAAGTGGGCATTTCTAATGTGATGGCCAAGGTCTTGCCTCAAGATAAATCGGCCAAGATAAAGGAGTTACAGGAGAGAGGTAAAAAAGTAGCCATGATCGGGGACGGCATCAATGACGCGCCCGCTTTGACCCAGGCCGACGTCGGCATCGCCATCGGCACCGGGACTGACATCGCCATAGAATCCGGAGACATCACTTTGATATCCGGCGACCCGAACGGAATTTACGAAGCGATAAAACTTAGCCGCCGGACGCTTTCAAACATAAAACAGAATCTGTTCTGGGCCTATGTCTACAATATCATCCTGATACCGGTGGCGGCCGGCGTCCTGTGGCCCAATTTCCGGATATTGCTAAGCCCGATATTGGCCGGCGGAGCGATGGCTTTCAGCTCCGTGTCCGTAGTCCTTAATTCCTTGAGATTAAAAACGGTTAAATAAGAAGATAAACATGAATGGAGGTGTTCTAAATGATAGACACAAAACACCTGCTTAAAGTGGCTTCGGCCTGGATTAGCATCGTTTACGCGGTCTGTTTCTTGGGTGTGGCTTTGGTGTCCGGTATGAGAAACGGGTTTATGATGTACGGTCTGCATACAAATATCAGCGGCCTTCAGGTCGCTGACGTAATGACCGTCGGCACGTTCATTTCTGGTCTCATAATCTGGAACATTGTTGCCTTGCTTGCCGTCTGGCTGTTTGCCGCTCTCTTTAACGGCATCAAACGTTAAGAGTCCTGATATTTTTCAGTGTCTCTGTAAATAAACTTCTTGAAGCGCGACCAGGCCTTCTTGGGTTTTTTGATGACCTGGATGACCTTGCCGTTGACCAGGTAGCGGTCCATGTCGTCACGGTGGATAAAAATAGGGGAGATGCTGGCGCTGGATTCCGAAAGAAGGATGACTCGCTCATTCTCGCCGTCCCGGAAAAATCTTTTGATGTTAGCCATGCCGTCAATGATGGATAGGACATAGTCGCCGTTTCTGATGAAATTAGCCGTCGGGTCCACCAGCACGTAATCACCGTCCTCAATTGACTCGCCGTTGACGTTGGCTTTGTTCATGGAGTAGCCGGAGGCCTTGACGGCAAAGACGCCTTTTTTCTTGCTTAAAAGCTTTCCGGAAACTCGCAAGTAACCCTCAACTTCCTGCTCGGCATAGGCAGTGGCCGGTCCGCAATTAGCCGTGCCGTAGATGGGGATGGCTAATAAGGAAGCCCGCCCTCCGCTAAACGCTCCGGGCCGGGTCTTGACCATGACCTTGGCCAGCCGGTCCATCTGGATGAAACCGTTCTTCTCCAGCTGGAGTAAATGATGCTTCACGATCTGGGGAGCAGAGATACCGATAAGCCGGCCGATCTCTCGCAAGCTCATATCGCACAGGTTTTTTGTTTCCGATAGTTTTAGGAGTTGTTCTTGTATATTATGCATCTCGTTAGAAGTTTCCCGCCCGGGGTCTACGACTGCCTGACGGCAGGCGGACTTCTAACGGGACAGGTCTCGTTAATTGGTTTATTTGTAGCTAGGATTTAGGTCCAATTGGTCCATTATCTGTCTCCAGGTCTTGCGTTCGGTGAGCAGGTCAGCCTTGACGTTCTCCAGCTCTGACCTTGCCAGAAAAACAGGGAACCAGTTTTTATAGCTTTGTCTGTTGCCCTCGCCGTCATAGGCGGCCGAACCCTTGCGTTTTGTTTTCCAGCGCATCATCTTGAACTGCCTCGCCGTGGCATTAGTGAAGAATACTTCCTCTGGCTTAGTTTCAGGGTGGACGAAGGTCTCCATGCGTCAAGTATAACAAGTCCAGTTGTCCACAGTCAATTTGACATGCTTGACAGTTACGAGTTTCTAAGTATTTTGGATATAACCGGTCAAACATAAAGGAAAAGTAAGGGTTAACTTGATTTAGGGTCTTTTTCGTGTACACTATTCGGGTATGGCAACATCAGCCAGAGCCCTGCTGGTCGCTCTCAATAAAACTTATCTGCGTCTCCACAAAACCTACGAGGACCTTTTTTGGATCTCTTATATGGGAGATCACTCGGTGAATAAGAAGAAAGACGAAGCTCTTGCCAAAAGGGATGCTTTTAGAGCTGATCCTAAACATATCCGTCAGATAAACGAGGCAATGGCAGACGCTTCTAATGAAGAAAAGAGACGCCTAGAACTGTGGCTCAGATTCTTTAATTGTTATCAGTCCCCCAAAGAAGCACTTTCTCTGAAAAACAAAATAAATCGTCTAGAATCGGCGCTCCTGAAGAAGCGTTCTACCAGAAAAGAGGGATATATTGATCCGAAAACGAGAAAATTCGTCCTTGCCTCAATAAACAAGATGACCACGATGATGAAAACAAATGATGATGAAGCGATTAGAAAAGCTTGTTTCAAGGCGCGGGAAAAGCTAGCCGTCCAGTTCATTGATGAATATATTGAGCTTGTGAAATTAAGGAATCAATATGCCCAGAAGCTCGGCTACTCTGATTTTTATGATTTCAAGGTCCAGCGCGAGGACGGGATGACCAAGAAAGAGCTGTTCGGCATTTTTGACGACATTTACCGCAAAACCAAATATGCTTTCGCCGATATCAGAAAATTAGAGAAAAAAATGCCCGGTCTCCGAAAGCCCTGGAACTTCAGCTATATGATGTCAGGCGATTTTATCAAAGAGGAGGACCAATATTTTCAGTTTGACGAAGCATTAATGCGCTGGGGCCGCTCATTTGCCGCTTTAGGTATTAATTTCAAAGGAGCGGCGCTGCAGTTGGACCTTTTAGATAGAAAAGGGAAATGGAACAACGGTTTTTGCCACTGGCCGGACCTGGTCCATTTCAAAAGCGGTAAGAGGATGCCGGGAAGCTCTAATTTCACCTGCAATGTCGTCTTCGGCCAAGTGGGGTCCGGTTTTGAGGGTTATCACACATTGTTCCATGAAGGCGGTCACGCCGCTCACATGCTTAACATTGAGCAAGCGGATGTTTGCGTTGGCCATGAGTACGCTCCGATGTCTATGTCTTGGGCCGAGACCCAAAGCATGTTCATGGACACGATGTTCGCCGGTATTGGATGGAGAACGCGCTACGCGATAAATAGTAAAGGACAATCCTACCCGTTAGACCTTTTCAAAAGAAAGATAAAAAGATTGAGTCCTCTGCGTCCGAGAGGTCTTAATGGAGTCATCGGTATCTCGGACTTTGAAAGAAATATCTATGAAGAGAAGAACCTGACAAGAGAAAAGGTAAAAAGTATCGCCAAGAGATTATACAAGAAATATGGTGATTATTCAGAGAACTCGCTTGGTTATCTGAATGTTCCGCACATATATTCATGGGAAAGTTCTGGCTCATATCATGGCTATGGTTTAGCGGAAATAGCTTTGAAGCAATGGATGAACTATTTCTATAAAAAATACGGTTACATCGTGGACAATCCAAAAGTGGGGCAGGAAATGGCCAAGGTCTGGAAATTGGGCGCGTCAAAGACCTTTAAGGAATTCGTTCCGCTGGCTGTCGGCCAGAAGCTGAATGCCAAAGCTATTCTTGACGACATGACCGCTTCGGCCGGGGCGATAATCAAAAAAGAAATGAAAAAGGTCGAGTGCTTAAAGAAGGTGAGGTCTCTTTCCGGGCCGGTGCGGCTGAACGCTATAATTCGGATGGTTGAGGGCAAAAAAATAATAGCTGATAACCGCAAGAGCTTTGAGGACATGGCCAAGCGCTATAAAAAATGGCTTACAGCAAAATTGATTAGTTGAGCTTGTGGATAATTTCTGTTGTCAAACTCCCTTTAAATTAAATGAACAGATATGTACCTATTGTGGTGATAGGATTGTTGTTGGTTTTTTCTATTTTGGCCGGTGACTCGCCAGCCGATCCCAGCCCATCGCCTTTAGGGGCAAAAACGACTATTCGCGAACCAATGAAGAACGCCTTGGCCCGCGTCAATAAAAAACCATTCGGCCTTTACGTTTCACCGGACAATTCCCCGGTCAATCCTGAACATTTCACCGGTTACCACACTGGAGTTGATTTTGAGACCACTGCCGGGGAACAAAATCAGGACGTGGACGTATATGTTATTTGTAGCGGTCCTCTTATTTCCAAAACAACCGCGACTGGCTACGGCGGTATAGCCGTTCAAAGCTGTAAAATTGACGGTCAGTCAGTAACTGTCGTCTACGGCCATATCAGATTATCAAGCGTATCGGCTAAAACCGGTGACCAGCTGGCGGCCGGAGACCATTTGGCGGTTTTGGGGACGACTTACAGCGCCGAGACCGGAGACGAGAGAAAACACCTGCATTTAGGCATACATAAGGGGAATTCAGTCAATATCTTGGGATATGCTCAAAGAGAAAGCGATTTAAGTCAATGGCTAAACGTCGCCGCTTATCTACCATAAGACCCCGAAGGGGATACCGGGTAAGAAAAAAATGGAACTTCATGAGCTGTCCGTTCTATTT
>MGKO01000008.1:1824-51159 GCA_001795695.1 Candidatus Yanofskybacteria bacterium RIFCSPLOWO2_01_FULL_49_17 | reverse complement strand
CCATTACGGGCGGGGTGTGTATAAGTCATTTTGCTTTTAGAGATATAATAGTATCAACACCATGAGAGGATATCTCTGGACCGAAGGGGGGTGTGGGACATAATGAAAGGACTAGGAAAGCTGGCTTGGGTTTTGCTTGTTATCGGCGGCTTGAACTGGGGACTGGTTGGTTTCTTCGGATATGACGTGGTTGCCCGCATATTCGGGAGCGGTTCAACCTTGACCAACGTCATCTACGACTTAGTCGGTTTGTCGGCCCTATACCTCGTTTTCAACAAGAGAGGTTAAAGTTTGATGATAAATAAGCTCCGGCTATTGCCGGAGCTTATTTATTTAAACTATAATTAGCTCATGTCTTACCGCGAACTTATCCTCGATCTGCCCAAGCAATTCTCCTGGCAACCCAAAATGTCGGGCGAGCACATCAGGCCCAAGCCCCGAGGACTTTTTGTAGGCCATCTGTTCTCTTCTGGTTTTAAAAGGATTGTCATTGCTGGCATGGGCGGCTCCCGACTAGCGCCGGATATTCTAAAAATGCACTGGCCAAGGAAAAATATTCATATTCATTCTGATTACGGACTGCCTGACCTTGGCGAAGGAGTTTTAAGAGATGCATTGGTAATCGCCAATTCGTATTCCGGGAACACCGGTGAAACCGTATCCGCGGCCAGAGAGGCCGTTTCCAAGGACTACACCCTGGCCGTGGTGGCATCGGGCGGAGAGCTGATAAAAATGGCGGAGGAAAATCAGCTTCCGCACATTATCATTCCGGGCGGGGACATCCCGTCACGTCTGGCTGTGGGCTATGACCTTGTCGCCCTTATGGCATTGGTTGGAGCTGAAGGCGGCGAAATGGCCGCCTGTGCCGGTATAGATGCCGCAAAACTGGAAAGCAGGGGCCAAGAGCTGGCCGAGCACCTTTCCGGTGGCATTCCTTTGATATACGCGCCAGAAAGTAAAAAGGAGCTAGGTTACGCTTGGAAGGTCATCCTGAACGAAACGGCGAAAGTCCCCGCGTTCTTTAATCGATTCCCCGAACTGAATCATAACGAAATGGCTGGCTTTTTGGATTCAAAGCAATTATTAACTAGTTTCCGTTGTTTAATATTAGATGATGGAGATGAGCGTTTGGCTAAGGGAATAGATAAAATATCAGAACTTTACAACCAAAAGGGCATTTCGGTTACAAGGGTGCCCCTTGTACAAGGGGCACCCTTGTTGGCTGTGGTTTCGTCTGTTATTTTAGCGCACTGGACAGCATTAGCACTGGCCGAAAAAGCCGGTGTCGATCCGATATCAACGCCGTCTATTGAGGAATTCAAAAAATCTCTCTGATTATTGGCTGTCGGTGCCGCATTGAGCGGTAGTTTGGCACGGGCCGACGAACCCATTATTACAAACTCCGTTGTTGCAGGATATCGGCGCTCCGCAGTCCACATCATTTCTGCATGGTCCGACAATTCCATTACTGCAAACGCTATTGTTACAAGTAATGGCTGTTGTCGTTGTTGACGGAGGAGCAGTGGTGGATATGCCCGGCAGATTTAGAGTGCCTCTGATCAGGTCCGGATTGATGGAATAAAGGATGACGTAGGCCGAGAAAAGCACCAGCGCGCCCAGAGCGGCGTTTCTCATTATATCCTTGGCCCGGCTTATGCGGCCGGAATTGCCGGCGGCGGTGAACCATAGGAATCCGGCCCAGAAAAAGCGGATGAAGATGACCAAACCAATCAGTCGCAAGGACCACAAGAATATCGCTCCGATGAACTGGCCCAGGTCGGTCGGGAGACCCTCGCTAGGCACATTCAGGTTTTGAGGACCGGGTAGCTGTTGTGGGAAGGGCGCCGCGCCGAGCATGCCCAGTCCGGAAATGAATTTTATCCTGACCCAGTCTTCGCTTGAGATGGCGGCGAAAGTGCCGGTGGCCGGATTGGGCTGGATGATGGGGAAGAAATTGCCGACGCTCCCTCCGGTGAACAATGTGTAAGTTGCCCCACTAACCGTGTTTCCCGTGCCGGCCTCGATCACATAGAATTTGTTCTGGTCGCTTTGACTTTGAGTGGCGATGCCGTATGTGTCAGATGTCGGATTATACGACATCATGGCCCAATTGCCGTTATCTTCCGCGAGAGGGTAAGGTTCCGAGTTTTCAGGATCTGCCACGCATTGATCAAGTATTTGGAATTGGGTATTGGCTCCGCTTTTGTCATCATAAAGGACCAGATAGCTTTTTGAGATAGGACTATATCCGATGCCGCGGCCGTTTGAACTATCGTTTTCGTCAGCAATGAATGATTCTTGTCCAACCTCTCCAGTGAGAGCACTTACCGGTACGACCGCTATTTTATTGGTGGTATTGCCGGCGGATTGATAGGCCACGCAGTACTCATTTTTATCCGGATTAACGGCAACATCGGGCCATAAAATTTGGGCTCCACTACTTTTGATAAGCACATTTTTATCCAACTTACCGGTATCATCCAATGTGACCAAACGGGCGGAGCCGGACTCGGCCCAGACCAGGACAAAACGCTTGTTCTTTTCGTCATACTTCATGGTGGAGTTACGCCCTCTTGGCCTGAACTCCGCATTATCTCCCTTGGCTATATCAAAATTGGAACCTATCAGCTTGCCGTTATCATCGAGGAATTGACCGGCCACCGGACCTTTATCGGCCGGTTGCCAAACAACCAGGAATTTTTTAGCTATCGGGCTATAGGCGACTTTGGGTCCTAACCCTCTTGCCGCTATCTTTACCGAAGACCCGACCGGCTTGTTCCTCTCATTCATCATCTGCCCGAAAATATCTCCGCCTTGTTCAGCAGTTACCAGCCAAAGGTTGCTGATTGTGCTGTAGGCCATGTCACCCAGAAGACCGGGCAGGGCGTTAACTTCCGAACCGGGCCCGACGGGTGGTATTACGCCGGCGCCTGGGTCAGTGCCGCCTCCGCCCGGCGGCGTGCCTCCGCCTGGCGGCGGGGGACCGGTTTCGTAAGTGTCCCAGGACCAGTTTCCGTTTTTTGTTGAAAAGTAAGAGTCGGCGTCATTGGCGCAAAATTGCAGATTGCCATCGGCGTCAAAAGTAAAATCATCGCATTGAGTGATTACCCCGCTATTTACATCGGCGGTGAGAGCGTCAAAAAGAGCTTGTAAAGCTCCTGGAGTGCTTGGGTCTATACACTGGGCCAAATACATTGCATCAAATCCGACATATGCTCGTATTGCTTCTCCGCCACCGTTCTCCACATCATCTAAACGCACAATTCTGACAGGTATCTTTCCAGTCATACGATCTCGGTAGTCGGGACCTCCACCTGGACATGGTAGGCCATAACCGGTAGCGGCTGATGATAAATTTTGGAAACCGAAAAGCGTCGCTATCGTAAGCAAGGCGCCTATAACTATTCGTTTTCTCATACGTTAATTGTAATTATAGCTTATGTATTAAATGAGGCCATAGTTCGTCAGTGGATATGCCTCGCGTATGCTATAATCATTCAAAGTGAGCAGGTCCCGTAAATTCTTATGGATTATTATCATATCGGCATTGTTGGCTGGTTCTTTTTCTGTGCCAATAACGCGAGCTATTGCCGATACGGCGAGTGAGATTTCTGAACGAACCGCCCAAATTCAGGAGTTGCAACGCCAGATTGACCAATATCAGCAGCAGATAAACAGTTATCATGGCCAGGCCCAGACCTTGCAGGGCGAGATAAGCAACTTAACCGCCCAGATAAACCAGATAAACCTGGAATTGAGGAGTTTGGCCCTGTCCATCAGCAACACCAATCTTCAGATAAACGACACCCAAGCGAAGATAGCCGAGGCCGAACGCAAGATAGGCAAAGGTCAGGAGTCGTTGGGCCAGTATCTGCGCATTATCTACCAGAACGACCAGGAGAGTTTGACCAGTATTTTGATAAAGAACGACACCTTGTCGGATTTTTTCAATGAATTGAACAGCGTCAAGACCATTCAGGATGAACTTAAAGTCGCCATCAATAATCTGACCGAGTTCAAGACAGACCTTGAGCAGAAAAAACAAGACCTGGAGGACCGCAAGACGGAACTGGCCAGACAGCAGACTCTGACGACCATAGAGAAAAGGTCCGCTGACCAGATAAAGGCCAAAAAAGACAGATTGCTCAAAGACACTAGAGGTCAAGAATCAAGATACCAAGAGCTGGTCAAAAAAAATCAGAGGGACATTGAGGCCATCCGAGCCCAGATCTCGTATCTTTTGCAGTACGGCATCTCCGCCGAGGAGGCCGTCAAATACGGACAACTGGCCGCCATCGGAGCGGGCATCAGGCCGGCGTTCCTTTTGGCCGAGCTTGAGCAAGAAAGCGCCCTGGGCGCCAATGTCGGTAAATGCTATATCGTGAACATGACCAGCGGCGCTACGCGCCGCGTCACCAACGGCCAGATATACACCAAAGGCATCCATCCGACCAGGGACCTGCCTTTGTTCTTGAGCATTACCGCGGAATTAAGCAAAGACCCGTTCCAGACCCCCATATCCTGCGGCCAGGGCTGGGGCGGCGCCATGGGCGCCGCCCAATTCATACCGTCCACCTGGATGGGATACCGAGATGAGGTCTCGCGCATAACCGGCCGTCGGCCGGCCAATCCCTGGAACATGGAAGATGCTTTCGTGGCCGCCGCCTCTAAGCTTGCCCGGGATGGCGCCTCCAGCCAGACCAGGGCCGGCGAGATAGCCGCTTCCAAGCGTTATTATTGCGGCAGTGCCAATAGCACCAGCTCGGCTTGCGTCAATTACGCCAACTCCGTCCAGCGCCTGGCCGCCGAAATAGAGAAGAATCTGTAGCGTTCGGCCGGAGCGGCATATGATATAATGGAGGCGTGGTATCCCAAAAGTCATTTCGGTTGATACTTTTAGGTTTGGCGGGTGTGGCTGTTTTAGCCGTTGGTCTTGCTTTTCAACGCAGTGCGGGCGCTTTTTCTTTACTGGACGGCCTGGACATAAGCGTAGTTTTTTCTCCGTCGCCCACACCCGCCCCGTCAGCGTGGACTTTTCAAGATAAGATAGCCGAGGCCAAGCAAATGCTGGCAGGCATGACACTTAAGGTTGGCACAGCCAACATTAGTTATGTTGAGAACAGAATAAGTTCAACGGGCTCTATTTCTAAAAAAACTATTAAAGACCCCGAACGGGAAATAGCTTTAGCCGCGCTCAATACCGAGACCGGTGAGATCTCTATTTTCAAGATAACCAAGCGCGGAGCCGAGCTTATCGCTCCATCAGATTGGCAAATTACCATTATTTCTCGAGTCAATGGTATCAACTGGAATGCCTGGAATACGTCATATCGCGTTGAGTATCCCGAGAACAACGTCATCATTGCCAATCTCTATCCTGACGAGAAGAACAAAACCATGAGCCGAGTGGTCAAAGGAAAAAGAAGTTATTACGTCAGCCAGACCATTGATTACAAGTTCTACAGCCCGTACAGCCCCGACCTGCACAAGCCGGAGCTTATTAACGCCGGCAAGCGATATATCCGGGATATGGTCGCCCAGGCCTTATCGGAGCTTCAGCAAAGCGCTACTGGCTCAATATCAATCCCCGGTTCTTCCGTTCATGATGTCTGGAAGGATAAAGCCGAATACTTCGCCCGCATACCGCTTTTGGAGCAATCAGACCTGACCGAGTTCATATTGGACCCCGACACGACCGTTGACCGGATTTACACTCTCATCGGCGCCAACGGCTCTGGCGCTTTTGCCGGCACCTGTAATTCATCCAGCGCCTGCGGCTGGGTCCAGTTCACGCCGGGAACATATAAGATGATCGTCAAAACATATCCGTCGGCAGGGCTGATGAAAGATTTCTTGGCCGGAGCGGCTGACCATGAGAATTCCATCAAAGCGGCCATATTGCTTTATGACTACAATTTGAAGGGCCTTATCAAATCCAACGGACAGAAAGTTCTCCAAGACCCGCGCCTTGAGGAATATTTGGCCGCCTCGTACAATGGCTCGCCTAACCGGACAACTAAGTCCCTGGCTGCTTCAATCTTTCACGCGGTTGAGGACTGGATAGACGCTTTGACCTCCAAGAAAGGCGGGCTGGCCAACGAAACCCGCGGCTATCTCGTCAAACTAAGATACCTCCAGGAACACTCGTCATAACGCCTATTTTGTTGTAAAATATGCGAGCTATGAATAAAAAGGATCGCTCTGAGCGAAAGCGAAGGGTTTATATTGCGATGTCCGGCGGCGTAGACAGTTCTGTGGCGGCGGCATTGCTCAAAAAACAAGGACACGGGGTCGTGGGCGTTTTTATGAAGCCGTGGCAGCCCAAGGGGACCATCTGTCTTTGGGAAAAAGACCGTGAAGATGCGTTGCGCGCGGCGGCGGTTATCGGCATACCGTTCAAGACGTGGGATTTTTCGCGCGAGTACAAAAAATCGGTTACGGATTATATGATACGTGAGTATAAGGCCGGAAGGACGCCGAATCCCGACGTGATGTGCAACAAAGAAATAAAATTTGGATCATTTTTGAAAAAAGCATTGAAAGAAGGGGCCGATCATATTGCCACGGGACACTATGTCCGCCTACGGCGACATAATCCAAATATACGAATGAATACGAATGCTCCGAATTCGCGGCATTCGGATAAATTTATAGATTCGCATTATGAATTAATGCAAGCGAAAGACAAAAATAAGGACCAGAGCTATTTTTTGTGGACTTTGACGCCGGAGCAGTTGAAATATTGCCTGTTTCCGATCGGCGACTATCTGAAGCCGGACGTGCGCAAGCTGGCCAAGAAATTTGGTTTGCCTAATCATGCCAAAAAAGATAGTCAAGGAGTGTGTTTTATTGGGCCCTTGGACATGAAAGAATTTTTGAAAAAATACATCAAACCTAAAAAGGGAAAAATAATCTACTTACCTATTCGTACGAATAGGCCAATAGATAACAGAGCTGGCAAAATGATGGGGTCCCATGACGGCATTTACTATTATACCATCGGCCAGAGGCACGGATTGGATATTAAAGCCGGCGCCGGTCCGTATTATGTGATTGGGAAAGATATTAAAAATAATATCATCTATGTCGGTGATGACGCTTCAGCCATATCGGACTCGGCGAAGATATCTGATATTAACTGGATCTCGCCCGTAAATCTTCCGGCAAAGTTTGATGTCCGCGTCCGTTATCGCGCTCCTTTGCACAAAGCAATGCTTTCAAAAGACGGTAAATTAAAATTTTCAAAGCCCGAGCGAGCCGTCACTTCGGGCCAGTCCGCCGTGTTCTACTCTCGCGGACAATTAATTGGAGGAGGTATTATCCTGTAAGAATGGTTTATCCCGTAAGAAGTAGATTGTGCGTTTGTGCACAAACGCAACTTCGTATGGGATTGGCGGCGGAATAATATTATAATAGTTTTTAGCGGAGGCGAACGTGAAATGGCGAAGAGACAAGAGTTACAGTATTCTGCCTCAAGGATTCCAACTCCCAAACCCAGAGGAGGAACGGTCTCAAAAGAAAAACGATGTACTTTTGAGAATACGATGGACCCGGCGGTGCCAAATTCAGATCCTTGACCGAGTTGTGATTCTCCTCTCGCGTCGGCGTCTGATTGGAAACCAGACCAGAGTTGATGAATTGGCCGATTTGCTCAACGTGCGTGCCCAATTCCTTAGTGATATATACCAGATCCCTGTTGAAGCAATATACGGAGCTAGGGACGGAATCAATTCTTTGCGGACCCTAAGGAAGATTTGGGCCACAATGACTTGCGGGGAACTTCGGGCCGCCATCCGAAAGGAAATGGAGGATTTTGAGCAAATGATCAGGAAACTTCAAGAGTTAGCCGCTAATTCTTGAAGCAAGCTCTGACCGGTCATCTCGGCCGGCTGGACCAGGCCCATCAGCGCCAGCACGGTGGGCGCGACATCTGCGAGCAATCCCGCGGCGGAGGCGCGGGATTGCTCCAACTTTTCTTGGGAGATAGCGTGAGCGTACTCCGAAGCGACCAGATAAAACGGCACAGGATTGTCATCGTGCCGTGTTTCTTTTTCTCCGGTGCCTTTATATATCATTGATTCCGCGTTGCCATGGTCGGCGGTTATCAGCATCACCCCGTTCTTTTCTAATATCTTGTTTTTCAATTTACCGACGGCTGCGTCCACCGCCCGCACCCCCTTGACCGCTGCGTCCAATACGCCCAAATGGGCCAAAATGTCAGGATTAGCGAAGTTAATGACATAAAGATCGTAGCCGTCGCGGTCCAGCTCGATGCAAACCTTGTCAGCTATCGCGGCCGCCTTCATTTCTGGATTTTGGAGCGGATCTTCCAGCGACTCCACAAAAATATCCGTCTCGCCGTCAAATGGCTTGTTGTGCAATCCGTTAAAAAAGAAGGTGACGTGGGCGTACTTCTCGGTTTCGGCGATATGGAGATGTTTTTTGCCGTTATCGGCCAGCACTTCGGCCAGGCAATTTTTGATCTCCGGCGGGGGAATGATGGCGTGCAATTCCTTTGACTCTGTGTACTTTGTCATGCCGGCGGTGTAGAGATTATCGGGAACTTTCGGCAGGAAGATATCAAAGCCCGGCTCGGTAAAGACGCGGACCAGCTGGCGCATTGAATCCTCCCGGAAATTAAAAAATACAATCGCATCGCCTGGTCTGATGGGGGATGAATTTATGACCGTTGCCGGTATGTCGGCATCGGTGATGTTTCGTTTGTAATAATCGTTGAGCGTCGCAAAAACGTCCGATGAGCTGTTGCCTGTGCCGTTGACCAGCAGATTATACGCCGATTCGGTCAGTTTCCAGTTATTGCTCCTGTCCATTGCGAAGTCGCGTCCGATGACGGAGGCCAATGAGGACAGGTCACCTAGGTCCGCGGAAAGTTTTTTGAGTAGCTCGGCGCCTTCTTTTAGACCGGAATCCCGACCATCAAGAAAAAGATGAAGACGATACGGGATGACATTGTCTTTAGCGAATTTTACGAGGGCAATAATGTGAGAATAGTGGGCGTGGACCGCGCCGGAGGTTAGAAGGCCTGCAATATGAAAAACAGAATTGTTTTTTTGGATATGCGCCGCTACTTCTTTAAGCGTTTGGTTATTGAAAAACTCCCCATTCTCAATGGCTTTGTTGATACGGCTCAAATATTGAAAAACTATCCGGCCGGCGCTGATGGTCAAATGGCCGACCTCGCTGTTGCCCGCCTCGCCTTGGCTCATTCCGACAGCCGTACCCGATGCTTGTAGGAGCATTGACGGGAAATTGTGGGCGATATCGTCAATATTAGGAGTACCGGCGGTCGCGATGGCATTGCCTACTTTTTGGTTTGAATATCCCCAACCATCCAAAATTGTGAGTACAATCGGTCTCATTAGATAAAGTATATATAACTTGCAATTTAGAATCTAGCCGCGTCGTCCTTCTTACGCTTGCTTTTTTATGGTATTTTTGTATAATATATCCAGTTGAGGTGCTAGATGTCAAAGAAGTTTTGGGAGTTAAGAGAAGGGCGTGAAATGTCTAACGGTGAGGCCATTGTGGCGCTCATCGAGGTTGTCTTGGAGCGGCGTGAATGGCTGTGGCAGGTCGGCATGATAATTCTTGCCCTGAAGCTCACCGAGCAGGAGAAGGCCGAGGTTGAGCGGAGGTGGCAGGAGGCCTTCGCGTTGACCTACCGCCATCCAAGCGGGGATGCGCTGGCCATGAACGAAGCAGTTCTCACCAAGCTCTATCGAAAGGAAGCGTCATGGTCCGGCGCCGAAGACGTCTCACTTGACCATCGCATGAACCGGGGCGGGGAACCAACTGCATTACTCGACGGCACTGTTCCGGTGGAGCCGAGAGGAAGTCAATGACTTCCAATAACCGCCCCGAGCAATGACGCCCCGAGCGTCCCCGCTCGGGGCGTCATTTGTTAATACTTGCACAACAAGGATTATTTGGGTATAGTATCTTCAATGACACTTTTAACTTTTAAATCCTATGATATTCGGAATCCCTACCCGCGTGGTGGAAGTTTTGGCGTTGGTCTTCGGTCTGGCAGCCGGTTACATAATTCGGCAAGTTTTGGCGGCCTTGCGGGCCACTCAAGCGGAAAGTAAAGCTCAAGGCATCATCAATGATGCCAAGAACAAGGCCCAGGACATTCTCCTTGAGGCCAAGAATAAGTCCCTCGAAGCATTGGAGGAATCCAAGAAGGAAGAAAAGGACCGGATGGCCCAGCTTTCGCGCATTGAGAATCTGCTGACCAAGAAAGAAAACGAGCTGGAAAAGAAAGATAAGGAGCTCAATACCGAAAAAGAATCGCTTAAGCATAAAACCCAAGAAGTGTCGGTTTTAAAAGAGCGAGTCCAGGAGACGTTGTCTCATCAGATTGCTGAGCTTGAGCGCGTGGCCGGATTGGACCGCGAGGTGGCCAAGACCGAACTGGTCAGAAAAATAGAGGAAGAGGCCAAGGAAGAGCTTTATCAAAAAACGCGCAAACTGGAACTGGAAAGCAAGGAAGAATTGGATAAAAAAGCCCGCGAGCTGGTCACGCTTGCCATCCAGCGTTACGCCGGTTCTCATATCTCTGATACGATGACCACGGTCGTCAATCTGCCGTCCGACGAGGTCAAGGGCAAGATAATCGGTAAAGAAGGCCGCAACATCAAGACCATTGAGCGTCTGACGGGGGTGGATATCATCATTGACGACACGCCGGAAGCGCTTATCGTCTCCGGTTATGACCCAGTCCGCCGCCAAGTGGCGAAGCTTGCCATTGAGAAGCTCATCGCCGACGGCCGCATCCATCCCGGCAAGATAGAGGAAATGGTTGAGAAGGCCAAGAACGAGATCAACGACAAGATACGCGAAGCGGGAGAGGCGGCTTTGTTTGAGACCGGCATCGGCGCGGTTGATCCGAAACTGACCTATCTGTTAGGCCGTTTGGCATTCCGCACCAGCTATGGGCAGAACGTACTGATGCATTCGGTGGAGATGACCCATATCGCCGGCATGCTGGCCGCCGAGTTGGGCGCTGACGTTATAGTGGCCAAAAAGGGCGCTCTTTTCCATGATCTGGGCAAAGCGGTGGACCATGAGGTCCAAGGTACGCACGTAGAGATAGGCCGCAAGATATTGCAGAAGTTCAATATGGACCCCAAGGTCATTCAGGCCATGGAAGCCCATCATGACGAGTATCCATACTCAATCTTAGAAGCTCGTATCGTCCAGGCCGCCGATGCCATTTCCGGCGCCCGTCCCGGCGCCCGCCGAGACACGATTGAGATATACCTCAAGCGTCTTGGCGATCTGGAGCGCATCGCCGGCTCGTTTGAGGGCGTGGAGAAATCTTACGCCATTCAGGCCGGCCGGGAACTGCGCGTCTTCGTCACCCCGACTCAAGTGGACGACCTGGCAGCCATGAAACTAGCCAAAGACATCGCTCGCAAGATTGAGGAAGAAATGAAATACCCGGGCGAGATAAAAGTGAACGTCATTCGCGAGACCCGCGCCTTGGAATACGCCAGATAAACAATTAAAACGGCCCACTACCGCGGGCCGTTTTAATTGACGTCAAATTGGCGGGAAATCACAGATTATCAACAGGGGTATTGCAATTTTGGCGGAAAACCTAGAGAATTGGAAAGTCAGGTTAAAAAAGCCAAGTAAAATAATAGTTTTGGGTCGAAAACTATTTAAATAATCAATAAAACAAACAAAAATATGGCAAATGCAATGAAAAAGAGTCAGCTAGGTGCAGTACTCGGCGAAAAGTTGAATATGTCAAAAAAGCAGGGTGGAGAAGCAGTTGATGCTTTTGTTGAGATAATCACCAACGAGTTGCGCAAGGGCGGCAAGGTCAATATCACCGGCTTCGGTATCTTCAAGGTATCAGACCGCAAAGCTCGCGAGGGACGCAACCCGCGCACTGGCGAGACCATCCAGATCAAGGCCTCCAAGAAGCCAAGATTCACGGCGGGCAAGCTTTTGAAGGAAGCAGTCGGCGCCACGAAATAAAAAGTTAAAATCTCGGATCCGGGAATTATAACTTAATGAAAATGCCTCCGCATGGAGGCATTTTCATTTTAGGAGCGGAGGGCCCGACCAAGTGCTGCTGACTGACGAACTCATCCAGATTTTCAGGCCTTATCTTAACCGCCAGAGGTTCTGACATGGCCAGAGTATACCATATCAATAAAATTTGAGCGGGCAGCGGGAGTTGCACCCGCGATTATTCCTTGGAAGGGAATCGTATTGCTACTATACTATGCCCGCATTTTTTCCGACTTGTCGGAGCGCCGAGATTTGAACTCGGACTACGTGCTCCCAAAGCACGTGTGCTACCGTTACACCACGCTCCGATTTTCCTAAAGTGTCCGCCCGGTAAGAATCGAACTTACATAACCGGCTTAGAAGTCCGGTGTTCTATCCATTGAACTACGGGCGGATAAATGATGTTTATTTTACCCTAAAACAGCGATATTTACAATTAATTTAGGGACGATATAATACAGATAATGAGATTTATCTTGCTCACCTTAATTGTTTTGATAGTCATTGCGCTGGCGTGGCTAGTTATGAGTACCTACGTCAATGCACCGACAGAATTTTTTTCCCCCTCGCCAAGCCGGTTTTAGTATTCTGGGGGACTAATGGGACTCGAACCCATGACCTCGCTGCCACAGAGCGATGTGATAACCATTTCACCATAGTCCCCATATAAAATTAAAGCAATTATAACCTATTTCTCACTGAAAAACCAGCCGCCAGCCGGTTTTTTAACGAGTTGATTTTTAAGAGCAAATGCATTAGCATATACAGATATTTATGACCGCGCATCCTCTTATTTCTTATATCAATAGCGCACGTGAACGCGGTATGACTTCCAAACAGATAACCCGAGCTTTGACCGGGGCCGGCTGGCACGTCCACGATGTGATGGATATCATGCTGGACCACCTTCCAGTTCGTGAAGGAGAATCCCAGATAATCCATGAATCGGAAACAAGCGATAACATTATTTCCGTACGCAACGTCTCAAAATCATATGGGCCAAAGATAATAGCTCTGGACAATATAAGCTTGGGTGTAAAAAGGGGCAGTATTACGGCTCTGCTCGGCCCGAACGGGGCCGGAAAGACCACTTTGATCCGCTTGATGACCACTCTTCTTGTTCCCGATTCCGGCGCTATTAGGGTCGCCGGTTATGATACTGTCCGCCAAGCCCAGAAACTGCGGGGTGCTATCGGTCTAGCTGGCCAGTATGTGGCCGTGGACGAGACCTTGACCGGGCAAGAGAATCTTGAGATGGTTGGCCGGCTGTACCATCTCTCTCCGAGCGAATCAGCTACTCGAGCCAAGGGTCTTTTATTAAAATTTGACCTTCAAGATGCGGCTGACCGGCCGGTAAAGACCTATTCCGGCGGCATGCGCCGCCGACTGGACCTGGCGGCCAGCTTGATAGCCAGGCCAGCCGTCCTGTTTCTGGACGAGCCGACTGCCGGTCTGGACCCGCGAAGCCGGTTTATGCTTTGGCAGACCATCCGCGAACTGGTTGAGCAAGGGACAACCGTGCTTTTAACCACGCAATACATGGAGGAAGCCGACCAACTGGCTCATCACATCATTGTCATTGATCACGGGCACATCATTGCCCAAGGAACAGCCGATGAATTAAAGCGCCAAGTCGGCGGAGATATATTAGAGCTTCATGTTTCAGAGCGTGACAAAGCTCATCAAATAGCGGCGCTGGTTTCTAAATACGGCATTAGTGAGCCGCGCGTCAATAAAGAGACAGGGGTGATTACGGTTCCCGTTGAAGGCGGTGCTTCAATATTGGTTGACGTAATTCGAGATGCCGATGCTGAAGATCTGAAATTGTTGGATATTGTCCTGCGCCGGCCGTCTTTAGACGACGTATTTCTGAAATTGACCGGACATACCGCGATATGAGCCACACTTTTTCTGACATTAAAGTCATGACCAAGCGTAATTTATTGCGCCACAGACGCCTTCCGCAGTTATTGGTCTTTTCAACTATTCAGCCCGTGATGTTCCTGCTCTTGTTCACTTATGTTTTCGGCGGGGCCATTACCACCGGGGCCGGCAAATACATAAACTATTTATTGCCTGGTATTTTGGTTCAGGCGGTTCTGTTCGGAGCGATGCAGACCGGCATCGGTCTGATGGAGGATGTTTCCAAAGGAATGATTGACCGCTTCCGGTCACTGCCGATGGCCCGCTCGGCGATATTGGCCGGTCGCACGATTGCCGATATGCTCCGCAATATCTTCGTCATCGTATTGATGACCGCGGTAGGATATTTACTTGGTTTTAGGATTGAGCACGGATTCTTTAACTTCCTGATCGCGGTAGGCATGATGCTGACTTTTGGCTTCGCTTTTTCCTGGGTATCAGCGACCATCGGACTGGCTGTTAAAAATCCTGAAACTGCCCAGGTGGCCGGTTTCATCTGGGTTTTCCCGCTGGCCTTTGCCAGTTCCATTTTTGTGCCGGTCGCAACTATGTCCAAGGGTATCCGTGTCTTTGCCGAGTATAATCCCATCACTTACACCGTAAACACCGTCCGAGCTTTGGCTTTGGGCCTGCCGGTTGATAATAATATCTGGTTCGCGCTGATCTGGATTGTTGCTATAATGGCGATATTCGTACCGTTAGGAATTAATAAATACCGCAAGATAACTTAATGAAATCTAACCGGCCGATTTTCATCATCGCAGTTCTCTTCACCGTCCTCGTTTCTTTTTTTGTAGGAAAATTTAATTTATACGATTTCATTCCTCATTTAGATAAAGCGCTCCACGTTATTGGCGGCGCCATCGCCAGCTGGTTCTTTCTTGAATATTTTAGAGATGATTTTCAAAAAATTGGACCTTGGACTAAATTTCGGTACCTGTTAGCTGTCATCGGTTCAGCCGTGTTGGTCGGGTTGATTTGGGAATTTGCCGAGCGATTGTCCTCTCTCTATGGAACATCACTTATGAGGCGTTACTTATATGGCGGGGATGTAGATGATACGCTGATTGATCTGGCGGCGGATATCGTCGGAGCAGTGCTGGCAACGCTGGGTGTTAAACAAAAAAACGCCTCCTAGGCGTTTTTTTGTTTAATGAGTTGGTTGAGTATTTTTCGCGTCTTCTTTAGTGAGTCCTCATCATGGATGGACAGGGGAGTCACGGTCGAGTTCAGTTTCTTAAGCTGGCCAGCCATTGTTTTTAGCTTTCCCGGCACGCCTGTATCCGATTTGCTGATGAAGAGATATTCCTTTTTTTCAAGGAGCGCGGGGTTATAAGCGCCCAGCTCGGCTCTTATCACTTTATAATCCCGGATAGGGTCTTCTGACTCGGCTGACAGCAAATGAAACAGGGTGTTCGTACGCTCCACGTGGCGGAGGAACTTTACGCCCAAACCCTTTCCGCCGGCCGCGCCCTCAATGATACCCGGCAGATCAGCCAAGATCAGGTCGTAATATACTCCCAGATGCGGCTCCAGAGTGGTAAAAGCGTAATTAGCGACCTTGCTTTTGGCCCTGGTCAGTTCGTTGAGCAGGGACGACTTGCCGGCGTTAGGCAGGCCTATCAGGCCTATATCGGCAATGAGCTTAAGCTCCAGTCGTATTTTAAAAGTTTCGCCCGGCAATCCTTTTTGATATTGCTTCGGGCTGGTGTTTTTGGATGACCGGAAATGAAAATTACCCTTGCCGCCATATCCGCCCTTGGCAATTCTGATTCTTTGACCAACTTTTGTCACTTCTAAATTACTTGCTCCGTTCAAGGCAGGCTGTCCTTGGACAGCCGTAGCGGAGAGGTCTTGAATGGGGTGGACGACCGTGCCGATCGGCACTTTGATTGTTAAATCGTCGCCAGCAGGCCCGTCGTTGTACTGACGTCCGCCAGCACCGCCGTCTTCTGCTTCAAAGACCTTGGTATTTCGGAGTCGCGTCAAAGCGCCCAGGTCCGACACGCCCTCAACGTAGACATTGCCGCCCTTGCCACCAGTGGCTCCGGTCGGCCCCAGCGACATCATGTTCTTGTTGAACGCCACCGTGCCGTCCCCACCATCCCCGGCCACCACTTTAATTGTAATATCATCAATCAACATAAGCACGCGAAGTATATCAAAAGATCGATGAATTATCTATTATCTTATTCGTACGAATAGGTAAATAGTATTTTTATTTAAGCAAAAAGCCGCGACCGCATGGAAGCGACGCGGATTATTTGTCAAGAAGAAATTTGTTTTTAATTTAATGCTATACTTTTTTCAATGACCGAGTTTGAGAAATACTACAAACAATTGAATAAGGCCCAAAAGGAGGCGGTGGATTCGGTGGAAGGGCCAGTGATGGTGGTGGCCGGCCCGGGCACGGGCAAGACCCAGATTTTAACCCTCCGCATCGCTAACATCTTGCTCAAGACCCAAGTCGGGCCGGAGAATATTTTGGCCCTGACCTTTACCGAGGCGGGAGCAAAAGAAATGAGGCGGCGTTTAAGGAAAATAATAGGCCCCGTCGCTGATCACGTCCGGCTTCATACTTATCACGGTTTTGCCGGTTCCATCATCTCCGAATTCGACGACCATTTTCCGCATCTGGCCCGGGCTAAACAACTGACCGAAGTTGAGGCCGAGTCCATCATCCGGGAGATTTTAAAAAATAAGAGATTCTATAAATTGCGGCCGGCCGGCGACCCCGATCTCTACGTCAATAAGATCATCAAGGCCATCGCTGACTGCAAAGACGAGGCCTGGACGCCGGAGATGGTCCGCTCATTCGCGGTTGAGGAAATTAAACGCGTCAATACGAATGAAGAATGGCTGTCCAGCCGCGGACCGACCAAGGGCAAGATAAAGGCCGAGGGGCTGAAAAGGATAGAGAAGTGCGAGCGGACCGTTCTTTTGGCCGATGTTTATGAGGCCTATGAATCAAAGAAAAGTGAACAAAGAAAGATGGATTTTGACGACCTTATCCTTGAGCTCATCTCGGCTTTGCGCAAGGACGAGCTTCTTCTGCGCCTGCTTCAAGAAAAATTCCAATACATTCTGATAGATGAGCATCAAGACACCAATGATTCACAGAATACGTTGATACGTCTGATCTCTGAATTTTTTGATAACCCCAATATCTTTGTAGTTGGCGACGAGAAACAGGCCATTTACCGTTTCCAGGGCGCGTCGGTGGAGAATTTTATAAGTTTCCAAAAGAAATGGAGCGCTATGAAGATAATACGTCTGGAGCGCAATTACCGCTCTCAACAAAATATTTTAGACGCTGGTTTTTCAATGATAGATAGGAACTATGCCGACGGTCAGTTTCCCGAACTTAGAATACGTCTCCGGTCGGATGCCGGAGAGGGGCCCAGGCCGGTTGATGTGGCAACGGCGGGCAACGGTCTGGCGGCCGACGAATATATGATCGAGCAGATATGCGGCATTATCCAAAATCATCCGGCTGACGTGTCAGCCGTCATTGTCCGGCGCAACACGGATGTTCAGCGGATGCTGACCCTTTTAGAGCAGGACGGCATTCCGGCCACGGCGGAGAGGGGGAGCGACATCTTTCTTGACCCGATCGGTCTCTTGTTCTTCTCACTGCTTGACTTCTTGGCCGACCCCTCAAAAACAGAATCGCTGGCCTATTGTCTAGCCAGTGGACTCTGGCCGATGAAAATTGACGACAGAGTCCGGCTTATCAAATCGTTAAGAGCAGGCGTAGTTTCGGATATTCAAAAGAAAATTCCGGCCTTGGTCGGTCTGCGAGGCGAGATAAATCAATGCGGCGCGGTGGCCTACGTGATACAGGCCGCGGATGCGTCCGGATTGACCAAGCTTGCTGCCCGCGACCCGGTTTCATCGCAGATATGGAGAGGTATAATCTCGCTGGCCGAGGAATTGGCTCGACAGAATCCGGACAGTCCGACCGAACTAATAAAAAACTTGCTCGAATACCGGAAATCGGCCGGCAACCGCAACGTTAAGATTTGCCTTGGTTCACCAGAAGCGCCGGTCAGAGTGATGACCGCTCACGGTTCAAAGGGACTGGAATTCAACAATGTATTTCTGCCCTACGCGGTTGAGGAGTCCTGGCTGCCTAGAGGGCGGGGAGAATATTTCATCCTTCCCCGGCCGGCCGAGGAAGATGACGCCTTGCGCGATGAACGTCGTCTTTTTTATGTTGCCTTGACCCGCGCTCGCTCTCGTGTTTTCATTATTTCTCCTCTGGAAGAGGCGGGGCGGCAGCTGACGCCGCTCCGGTTCATTGATGAACTGGACCAAACGATGATTGCGCGGGCCGAATTGCCGGCTGGCTTGAAGAAAACAGAGAAGAACAGAATGTTCAGACCGGAGGCAAAGAGAAAGGCGGAAGAGATGGAATATGCCAAAAGGGTTCTTTTCGAGAACGGGCTTTCGGTGACCGCTTTGAATCACTTCTGTGAATGCCCAATGAAGTTTTTTTATAAAAGCATCTTAAGGATACCTGAACCACCTTCGGCGACGGCTGAAAAAGGCAACGCCATGCACGAAGCGATGGCTGCTGTCTGGCATCTGGGAGATAAAAATGAGAAAGCTGTTTCCGAAACGATAAAAAAACATATCAAGGCGTATTTTGCCGGCTCACTGCTCCCATCCTACGAAAAAGAGCCGGCCGTTGAATCGCTTCTTGAAGACGCGCCCAAGGTCGCTTCGGCTCTTCTGCCGCATTTTCGTCAGAGTGGCTCTATTTCCACTGAAACGAATCACGAGCTGATGTTCGGCCAACTTCTACTGCGCGGCAAGCTTGATGCAATAATCGAAACCAAAGAACAAATATTCGTCTTTGACTATAAGACCCGCGAGGCAATGAGCATAAACGCCATAAAGGGCAACACCAAAGACGCGAACGGAAACTATTTCCGCCAGCTTGTTTTTTACAAGTTCCTGCTTTCAGGAGATAAAAAAATAGCGAAGAAAACAACAGAACCGGCATTAGTATTTATAAAACCTGACAAAAAAAACCGCTGTGCCGTTATCTCGCTTCCAATTGAAGATAGCGATATTGATACACTTAAGGGCGAGATAAGTAATCTGGTTGAAAGCGTGAAATCGGGAAAATTCCTGGAAAGTTCGTGCGATGACAAAGAATGCGAATTTTGCGCTTTACGCAAAATGATGTAGCATACGAATAGCGCTCACTCTGCTAAATCCTCGCGAAATACGAATGCGCCCACACGAATGACTCATCAGGAGATACGAGAAAAATTCAGGAAGTTCATGGGGTCAAAAGGCCACAAGTGGGTGGCGTCATCTTCGTTATTGCCCTCCGACCCGTCCGTGCTCTTTACCACGGCCGGCATGCAGCAATTTAAGCAATACTATACCGACCCGTCGTCTGCTCCGGCCGCAAATGTCGCTTCCATCCAGAAATGCATGCGCACCTCTGATATTGATGAGGTCGGCGACGAGTCGCACCTGACCTTTTTTGAAATGCTCGGTAATTTCTCATTCAATGGTTATTGGAAGAGAGAAGCTACTCAATACGCTCACGAGTTCATAATTAAAGAGATGGGCTTAAAAATTGACCATGTTTCTATATTTGGCGGAGAGGGAGATATCCCCGCTGACGAAGAATCTGAAAAGATATGGCGAGAGATCGCGCCTGAAATTGTAATTAAAAAATTCGGCCGAGCAGATAATTTCTGGGGCCCGACTGGTAATGAAGGCCCTTGCGGACCGACCACGGAGATATATGTGAACGGTATTGAGGTCTGGAATCTGGTTTTCAATCAATGTTATAAGCATCCGGATGGGAGGTTGGAAGCCCTAGAATCGCCAGGCGTGGATACCGGCATGGGCCTGGAGCGTCTGGCGATGGCCGTCCAGAAAAAGGAGAATGTTTTTGGTACTGATCTATTTGAGCCGCTCATCCAAATGTTGCCGCAGGACAATATTTCCAAAAAAGTTCATAGAATAATCGCCGACCACGCCCGGGCGGCCGCTTTTATCATTTCTGATGGAGTCACTCCTTCAAACAAAGATAAGGGTTATGTCCTGCGCCGGCTTATTCGCCGCATCATCGTCCAGTGCCATCTGAACGGGATAGAGATTGAAGCCATGAACGATATTTTCGCGAAAATTGTTGAGCTTTACAGCCAGTATTATCCCGAGCTGGATATATCTAAAATAAAATCTATTTTTGCCGTCGAAAATGAAAAATTCCAAAAGACCTTCAAGAATGGTCTGAAAGAATTGGAAAAGATGGGCTCGGTGGACAACGCTTCAGCTTTCAAGCTCTATGAAAGCTTCGGTCTGCCGTTTGATGTGATACAGGAAGTAGGCGGGTCTAAAGCTTCAAGCTTAACTCGTAATGGTTTTGAAGAGGAACGCAAACGTCATCAGGAGATATCACGAGCCGGTGTAGAAAAAAAGTTCGGCGGGCATGGGATGAAGGAGGGCGACTTGACTGCGGCCAACAAAGAAGAGCTTTGGAAAAAGACCCGTTTGCATACGGCTACTCATATTATCGTAGCCGCCTTAGAAAGGGTACTGGGCCAGAAATTGCCGCAGGCCGGGTCGGATATCATGGCCGAGCGATTGCGGTTTGATTTCACTTTTCCGCGGAAGGTTACACTGGAAGAATTAAAGAAAGCCGAGAACATTGCTAATGACATTGTTGCTAAGGATTTGCCGGTTATCTGCGAAGAAATGGACCTGCAGGTTGCCCTTGATTCCGGCGCTTCTGCTTTCTTTAAATTAAAATACCCGCCACGCGTAAAAGTTTATTCAATAGGTGAATCAGGTGCTTATTTCTCCCGTGAGCTTTGCGGCGGCCCGCATGTTTCCCGCACCGGCCAGGTCGGTCATATCACCATCACCAAAGAAGAGAGCGTCTCCGGCGGCAACCGCCGCATCCGTGCAGTTGTTAACTAATGAATTTTAATTTTTGGGGACAATTAGAGAAACCGTTTTTTGTGCTGGCGCCGATGGCGGACGTGACCGACATGACGTTCAGACAGATAATTTGCGAAACGGGGAAACCCGATGTTTTTTATACGGAATTCGTATCGGCGGCCGGATTATGTTCGGAAAAAGGGCGGCCGAAACTATTGCCGCATTTTAAGTTTGGCGAGAACGAACGGCCTATTGTCGCGCAAATATTCGGTTCGGTGCCGAGATATTTTTATGAATGCGCTAAACTTATCGCCGACTTGGGTTTTGACGGCATAGACATCAATATGGGCTGTCCTGACAGGAAAGTATTGAAACAGGGAGCGGGAATAGCGCTTTGCAAGACGCCGGAACTGGCGGCAGAGGTAATCGCGGAGACAAAGAGAGGGGCAAACGGTTTGCCTGTATCCGTTAAAACTCGTCTTGGGGGCGATAAGATCGATGTGTCTTGGATTGCAAAGTTGCTTGGTTCAAAGATCAATGCCCTGACCATCCATCTGCGCACCATGAGGGAAATGTCCAAAGTTCCGGCTCATTGGGAGTTAGCCGGAGAGCTCTCCAAGCTTGCCCATGAATCAGGCACCATTATCATCGGCAACGGCGACATCAGTGATTATCAGGACGGTGTCCTAAAAGCTAAGAATTATGGCCTGGATGGCATCATGGTCGGCCGCGCGATTTTTAATAACCCGTGGTTCTTTTCCGCCAGAGGCGGACCCGCCTCTGGCGGGGACAATCGCAACGAGAGATTAACATTATTAAAGCATCACATATCAAACTTTATTAATCTTTGGGGAAACCCTCCAGAGGCGGGCTCCGCTTCGCTACGAAACTATGATACTATGAAAAAGTTTTTCAAGGTTTATATTACGGGCTGGCCGGGCGCCAAAGAATCTAGAGATGAGTTGATGCGGACTAAAACATCTGAACAAGCGCTTGCCCAGTTAGACAATATTATGTAGCTTCGCATTAGCGGCGGAGCCGCATCATAATATTGCTCAACCGGGCTTGCGTTGTTGGAAAGTATGATATAATACTTTCTATATGTCTTCCTCTACAAAGATTATCAATGTTTTGAAGGACGACTCGTTCGCCGAGATACTCAATATATTCAAGACGACGCCGGCCGGCGAAGTCATCTTCGTGCTACCCAAGCGCTCCAAGGCCTTTCAAAGAGAGGAGCATTTCAGCGTTTTGCGCGAAGCGGCCGATGAGGTCAATAAGACCGTTTCATTTCTTTCATCTAATCCGGAAGTGAACATATTGGCCGACAAGCACGGTTTTGACGTTTTATTGGCTCGCCAAACTTCTGTCAAGCAAAAATTAGGTGAGCGGACTGCCCGCTCTGCTAAAAAAACGGCTATCCGTTCCGCTCCGGTCAATATGGTCAATGAGATAGAAAATTTTTACGGTCAAGTTCCATCAGAACTGATTGAACAAGGAGAGCAATACAATATAAAGGTTTCGGCCGTAAAAGAAAAAGGATTTTCTGTTCCGGTCAACCGTCAATACGAGACCGCAGAGAATGACGACGAAGGGATTGAACAGGTTTGGTCGGAAACTGCCGAGCCCGTAGCCGAATGGAAATCGAAAGTCGGCAAATTAAGCATCAGAAGGTGGGGAGCTGTAATGCCGCGCAAGCGCCGACTGATCTACACGTTCGGCGGAGGGGGAGTGGTCTTGGCCGGCGCCCTTATCTATTTAACCACCGGCAGCGCCCAGGTGCTGATTAAACCGGCTGTTACTGACCTTAATTTCAAAATAACGGCTACCGCCTCGGAATCCGTTGCTTCAGTGGACACGGCCGGCCTGAAACTTTCCGGCCAGACCTTCGTCATCCAAAAATCGGTCTCCCAGACCTTCAACGCCACCGGTTCCAAGGATGTCGCTCAAAAAGCCCGCGGGTCCATCACTCTCTACAACAAAACTTCTGCCGCCCAGCCGCTCATCGCCACCACCCGCTTCCAGTCGTCTGACGGCCACATTTTCCGCAGCTTATTGACCGTGACTGTGCCAGCGGCAAAAAACACCTCCACGCCCGGCACTACGGAGGTCCAGGTCATCGCCGACAAGATAGGGTCGGACTATAACGTTCCAGCCGGCGATTTTACCATTCCCGCTTTTAAAGAGCAGGGAAATACGGCCAAATATCAGAACATTACCGGCGCTTCCAAATCAGCCATGCGGGGCGGGACCAGCGGCAAGGCGACTGTGGTCACAGCCGACGACTTTGAAAAAGCAAAGGACCTGCTCACGGTCCAGCTTAGACAGCTCATAAACGATGAGACGAAAGTCCAGACGGCCGGCCTCAAGATTATAAATGAGGCGGACATATCCATCGCCCCGCCCGAATCAACGGCCCTGCCCGATGACGCGGCCGATACTTTCACGATGTCGCTTGACGGGACGCTCAAGACAGCCGGTTTCAAAGAAGAGGATCTCAAGCAACTCATCTCCGGCCACGTTGCCAATAAATATAACCTTGATGTCGTGGCCGAGAAATTGACCGTCAATTACAGCGATATCTCTTTTGACCCTGTTTCCAACATTCTGCGGATGACCGTGACCGTGTCTGGCCCCGGCTTCGCCAAGGTGGACGAAAAGAAGATACTGTCTGACCTGTTAGGGAAAAAGCAGGCCCAGATAGAGTCGTATTTGAAATCCGTGCCCAACATCACCTCGGCCAATGTCCTCCTCTCGCCGGTCTGGGTCCGCAGTGTCCCCAAAAATTCCGAAAAAGTCCATATTACCGTCAGTAGATAGCATGCTTGACATAAAGTCAATGATATGCTAGCATCTCTTCGTTACGTATGGTAAGGGTATTTCATCGAGACCATCACATTGTTGGCTGACTAGTCAACAGCATGCGGTGCCTCCGGGTCTCGTTTAGTCCACTGCGTCCCATCGTAACGCGGACCGTCACGACATTCTAAACCCCGCTTGACCACGGGTCCGGAGCAGGACACACCCCGCTCCGGACGTTTCACCTCAGAACGAAAGGATTTTTCAGAAACAAAAAGGGCCGAGCATCGTAAGCTCCACTGAATCTCTTTGGTCTGTCCTATGTTGATTTGAACCACGGGCCGGGTACACCAGTACCCGGCATTTTATTTACAAAAGTTTTAAAATAGTATATAATAAAAATGGAGGCTCGGACAGGTTCTGCTCGGTTCGCCAGATCGATGCTAGGTAACCTTGGGCCGATCCCGGTGTCCCTCCCTTCACCACGGAGCGGGGACGAAAGTCCCCGCTATTTACTTTTTAAAAATTTATGATACCATAGCCACTAGGCGCAGTAAGATAACCTCGAGCTGCGTTCACTCCAGTGCGCTGTTGCAACATCAGGCAATCCATGGGGCGGAGGTGAAATATCCTCCGCCATTTTTATTTGACAAGGTTTGCAAGGTTTGCTAATATTAAGGAGCTGAAAGGTATAATATACTAGACAGTAGGAATCCCGCTACATAAGCAAGTTATGTACGGGACAAGCCATGATTATTAAGTGGCGGCCCCCGTAAATCAAAGCGCCCCCACAGGCGGCTTATTTTTTCCAGGTGGTAAGCGAATCAAACCTACAAAAAGTTAAGGTGAACGGGGTCGTCATTGAGGCCCTACCGGACACGAAATTCAAGGTCCAGCTTGATGATGGCCGTGAAGTGTTGGCCTATTTGGCCGGCAAGATGCGGATGAACTACATAAAGGTGATGATAGGCGACAAGGTAACCCTAGAGCTGTCTCCGGACGGCAAAAGGGGAAGGATAGTATACCGTAACTAGCCACTAGAACTTAGCCACTAGAATTTAGAATCTAATGGCTAAAAACTAATGGCTAATGGCTACGATGAAGGTAAGGGCAAGCGTAAAAAGGATGTGCAACAACTGCAAACTGGTCCGGCGCAAGGGCCGGCTGTACTGCGTTTGCACAAACCCGAAGCATAAGCAACGTCAGGGCTGAATACTAGCTTCCTAGCTGACTAGATGATTAGGAAAAACCTAAAAGCTAGAAAGCTAATAAGCTAATAAGCTAAAATGCCCCGCATATTAGGTGTCACAATTCCGGATAATAAGAAGATAGAGTACGCTCTGCCGTATTTGTATGGCATCGGCCATTCGGCCAGCAAGGTCATCTTGCGTTCGGCTGGGGTCAGCGCCGATAAAAGAGCCAAGGACCTTTCCGCCGATGAGCTGAATAAGATCCAAAAAATAATCGAGGCCAGTTATCAGATAGAAGGCGAATTGCGCCGCGAGATCAGCCAAAACGTCAAGCGATTGAAGGAGATTGGCACCTGGAAGGGCGTCCGCCATGCCCGCCGTCTGCCTATCCACGGCCGGACCAAGACCAATTCCCGCACCTTGCGAGGCAACGTCCGCAAGACGATGGGTTCAGGGCGCAAATCAGCTAGTGAGAAAACGTAAAAATAGCCACTAGTGATTAGCCATTAGCGAACAAGCAAATGGGGAAAAATCAATTGATAGACAAATCGGAGGAAGTTGTCCAGGAGGCCGAAGCCAAGCCGGAAATTTTGCCTACTCCGAAAAAAGCCGTTTCTTCCAAGAAGCAGGTCTTGAACGGCGTGGCTCACATAAACGTTTCATATAACAATACGCTTATCGCCATCGGCGACAACAAGGGCCAGATAATCGCCTGGTCATCGTCCGGACTGCTCGGTTTCAAGGGTTCAAAGAAGTCCACTCCTTATGCGGCGAACATGGTGGCCAAGGATGTGGTGGAGAAATCAAAGAAATATAATCTGACCAATATCAAAATAGTGGTAAAGGGCGTCGGGCCAGGCCGCGAATCGGCTATCCGAGGACTGGCCGGCACGGGCCTTAACATCCTGGCCATCCAAGACAAGACCCCAGTGGCCCACAATGGAGTCAGACGGCCAAAACCAAGAAGGGTATAAGCGAATGTCCAAGAGCGTAAGCGATTGGCGACAGTCGCTTACCCCCTCCTTTTATCATGAATATACGAATGGACAATAATACAAAAATAGATTATAATAACACAGTTTTTCATTTAATATAAAGATAAAAAGGAGGGGGTGACGAGTTTTATAACTGCTCGTCTGCTTCGCAACTCCTCGCAGATAAAATCGTTATGGCACGCTATACCGGACCAAGAGAAAAAATAGAACGACGGCTGGGAGAACGCCTTTTCATCAAGGGGGCGCGTTCGCTTGCCGGCAAAACGGCTATTACCAAGAAACCATATCCGCCGGGCATGAACGGCCAGAAGCCCTCGCGCAGATCATCCGAATACGGCCAACAGCTGAAATCCAAGCAGAAGATAAAAAACATCTACCGCCTGCTTGAAAAGCAGTTCAAGAACTACGTCAAAGCGGCCGTGGAAAGTAAGAAAGAACCTTACGGTCTCATCCTGAATGCTCTGGAGCACCGTTTGGACAACGTGGTCTTCCGGATGGGCCTCGGCCAGTCCCGCGACCAGGCCCGCCAATTGGTCAATCACGGCCATATCCTGGTCAACGGCCGCAAGGTAAACATCCCCTCATATACGGTGAAGATAGGCGATATCATTTCGGTCCGCGAGGGCAGCAAGAAGAGCCCCTTTTTCATGAACTTGGTCCCGCAGTGGCTTCCCGCGTACGAGCCGCCAGCTTGGTTGTCCGTAGACAAACAAGCCATGACCGCCACCGTGAAAGGCCAGACCACGCCGGAAGAGAGCGGCGTAGGTACGGGCGATATCCAAGCCATTATAGAATTCTATTCTAGGTAATAGGTTCTAGGATGATAGGAGGTTAGAGATCAAATCTAACAACCTAAAATTCTATAAGCTATAAGCTAAAAAATGATACAGTTACCGGAACAAGTGAAAGTGGTGAGCAAGGGCGAGAACAAGGCCGTCTTTGAGATCGGGCCGCTGATGCCGGGCTATGGCGCGACCATTGCCAATCCGCTTCGGCGCGTATTGCTTTCCTCGCTGGAAGGAGCCGCCATCACCTCGGTCAAGATAAAAGGAGTGGACCATGAGTTCTCCAGCATGCCCGGCGTGCTTGAGGATGTGATAGAGATAATCCTTAACATCAAGAAGATACGCTGCAAACTCTACTCCGACGGTCCGGTTAAGCTGACTCTGGACGTTAAGGGTGAACGCGAGGTCACGGCGGCCGACATCAAGACCACTTCTGATGTGGAGGTCATCAATACCGACCAGCACATCGCCACCATCACTGAGAAGAAAACAGAGTTCTCTATGGAACTGGACATTGAAAAAGGCGTCGGTTACGTGCCTGTTGAACAGCGGCAGAAGGAAAAGCTGGCCATCGGCGTCATTGCCGTGGATGCGATATTCTCGCCCATCAAGCTTGTCAATTTCAAGATCGAGGATGTCCGGGTCGGCCAAAGGATAGATTTCAACAAAATAACGATGGAAGTTGAGACAGACGGCTCCATTGAACCGGAAGCGGCCCTGAAGAAAGCAGCTGAAATATTGATAGACCAGTTCAAGGTGGTGTCGGAAGTTGAAGTCCCAGAAATCACTGAAAAGCCAGCTAAGAAAGAAGCTAGAACAAAGAAATCTAGGAAATAGGAACTAGCTTCCTAGCTGGCTAAAAAAACCTAAAAACTAGAAAGCTGATAAGCTAACAAGCTAATGAAAAGAGGTAATCACCGAAAATTCGGACGTGAGACCATCCAGCGCAATGCTTTATACAAAGCGTTGGCTACCGCATTGGTAGACCACGGCCGCATTGAGACCACCCAGGCCAAGGCCAAATCATTGGTCAAGCACATGGACCGCCTCATCACTTTGGCCAAGCGCCAAAATCTTAACGCTCGCCGAGAGCTGGCCAAGCAGTTGGGCGAGAAGGCCGTTAAGAAAATGATGGACGAGATAGCCGGATCATATGTTGAGCGCAAGGGCGGCTATACCCGTGTTATCCGTTTGGGCCAAAGAAAAAGTGATGGAGCAGAAATGGCGTTGGTTGAATTAACCAAGTAATACTAATCTACGAATGACATGCGAATGACACAAATACAATCAAGAATTCGCGGCATTCGTATAAATTTGTAGATTCGCATTATGAATTACGAAATTGATGCAACTGGCAGAGCATTGGGGAGGATAGCGACAGAGGCGGCCACGGCTTTGCGAGGTAAACATTTGCCATCATATACGCCCAACAAAATGGCCGAGCTTGATGTTGTCGTGAAAAACCTGGACAAGGCCAAGTTCACCGGTGATAAGTTCAACCAGAAGGTCTATCACAGTTATTCCGGCTACCACGGGGGCATCAGGACCCGTTCCTTATCGGAGCTTTGGGCCAGAGACCCGCGCGAAGTGTTGCGCCGTGTTGTGTATAGGATGTTGCCGGTCAATCGTTCCCGCGATAAGGTCATCCAGCATTTGAAGTTCAAATAATATGGCTATCAAGAAATCATTAAAAATTAAGAAGGAGAAAAAACCAGCTTTGCCGGTGGCTGAACAGCCCGTGTTGCCGATGGACTCCGATGATGTAGAAGTGGTTATCCCTGAAAGCGAGTTGGAGACCAAGAACGGAAAAGAGAAATATTTTCCGGCTGTAGGCCGACGCAAGGAGGCCATCGCCCAGGTTCGCTTGTTCACCAAGAAATCCACCGACGCGGCCGAGGATGACAAGGCCTTGGTCACCGTGAACGGCAAGAACTACACTGATTACTTCACTGACGTGAATCTCCAGCATATCCTGGAGTCGCCGCTCCGAAAGCTCAAGTCATTGAACCGATTCAAGGCCACCGTCATCGTCCGCGGCGGCGGCATCTCCGGCCAGGCCAATGCCGTAAAGCACGGCCTCGCCCGCGCCCTCATCCAGTTTGACGCCAATTTCCGCCGCAAGCTCAAGAAGTCCGGCCTCCTGACCCGCGACCCGCGTGTCAAAGAACGTCGCAAATACGGCCTCAAAAAAGCAAGGAAGGCGCCACAATGGAGTAAGCGATAAACCAAATCAAAACCTCCCATCTCGGGAGATTTTGATTTATAACGAGATGATATTCTGCCCGCCGCGGGTGTCTATTTCTATCACTTTGAAAGTGCCCTGGCCGGGCAGGTCCGCATCCACGGCTATATGAGCATTGCCCCTGAACCAGGAGATGGCTTTGATCGGCTGGCTGAAACGGCCTATTACGGCGATGTCGCCGGCCTTATGGAACGGTTGTTCGTTCTGGTCATTCAGCCAATAGAGCCACACTTGATTGCCGACAAACCAGATAAGTTTCTGGCCGTCCGGTGAGCGGAACGCATCGCTCACGCCTGTGGCGACGGATATCGGTCCATCCGGGGAATTGATGAACAATGTCTTTTTATCGATGTAGTACGGCCCTGTGATGTCCGGTGTCGGTGCTGGGGTTGGTGACGGTCTTGGTGTTTTGGTGACAGTCGGAATCGGAGTGACAGTTGGCTTCGGAGACGGAACCGCCGGATACAGCAATTCCTTTATTTCCCCCATCACATTCTCGCGGTCAGTGCCGGCCATGGGAAGCAGAATTACGTGCGGAAAATCCTGAACGTAGCCCTCTTGGACAGTGACTTTCTTTTGCCATTTTGAGTAGTCGTCTTTTTGGACTTTGACCGTGTAAACGCCGGGCAGGAGCCCACTGACACTAGCTGAATTGGTTATGAATGAGGTGGTGTCTTTCTTAACGCCGTCCACGAAGACGTTGGCCTGGGTATTGGCTCGCAGAGAAACGGCTCCGGTGCGGGAAAAGCGGGCTTGGACAAAGTCATATCGGTATCCTTGGGCATAGAGAATGGCCGTGTAGCCCACGGCCAGAAAAATAATTGTCGCCAGAAAAAAGATGGCCCGCCGAGCATTTCTGGTCATAGGAAATTGTTATAGCATAATGTTGGGTTACTTTCTAGCATTTAATTGTCTTGCGACTATTTGATTTATAGAATATAATATGGCGGTGATTAGAACGCAGCTGACTTGTCCGAATCCGAGGCAAAAGCGAGGGTTGCGACGATATGTATAGACATACATTGAGGAGCAAGCGGAGCTTTTAACGAAGGAGCTCGGACAAGAGCCGGCTTGATCCCGACCTAAGGAGGGAAGCCGTGCGGTCAGCAAGTTATAAAATGAGAAACATAGGAATTGATCTAGGCACTACCAATACGGTCGTTTTTATTCCTCAAAAGGGGATAGTTATCAATGAGCCGTCGGTTGTCGCCATCTCTGTCCTGGACAATAAGATACTTTCAGTCGGCAACGGCGCCAAGGAAATGATAGGCCGGACGCCGGAAAGCATCGTCGTCTCCCGTCCGCTGGTGGACGGGGCGATCGCGGACTATCGCGTCACCGGCGCGATGCTCAAATACTTCATCAAAAAAGCAGGCGGTTTTCTGTCGTTCATGAAACCGGAAGTGCTTATTTCAGTGCCGGCGGGCATCACCTCCACTGAACGCCGGGCAGTGATAGAGGCGGCTCTGGCGGCCGGAGCCAAGGCCGTGTACCTAGTCAAAGAGCCGGTCCTGGCCGCCATCGGCGCCAAGATACCCATCAACAGCCCGTCAGGCAATATTATACTTAACATCGGGGGAGGTACCACGGAACTGGCCGTCATCTCCCTCGGCGGCATCGTCAGCGCCCAATCGGTCCGCGTCGGCGGGAACAAGCTTGACCTGGCCATCGTTGACTACATCAAAAAAAAGCACGGACTGGCTATCGGCGAGCGCACAGCCGAACTAATCAAGATAAACATCGGCAGCGCCATGAAGCAAACAACGGAGGAAAAGATAAGCATCCGCGGTCGCGATCTGGCCAGCGGTTATCCGAAGACCATTGAAGTGGGATCAAACGAGATAACCGACGCCATGCACGAACAGCTTCGCGAGATAGTCCAGATAATCAAAGGCGTGCTAGAGGTCACTCCGCCCGAGCTTTGCTCCGATATCATGGACAAAGGCATCATCATCTCCGGCGGAGGAGCGCTATTGAAAAATATTGACGCTTTCATCACCAAGATAACCGGCGTGCCGGCCCGCATCGCCGACGACCCGCTTTTCTGCGTTGCCCGCGGTACCGGCATAGTTTTGGAAAATCTGGATGCCTACAAAAAGAACGTAATGGCCAAGAGATAACTAGCCAAAAAAGCACAAAAATGCTATATTTCTGCGATGAAGTTGGCATTGGTCCATGATTGGATAAGGGATATGAGCGGAGCAGAAAGGGTTTTGGTTGAGCTGCATAAAATATACCCGCAGGCGCCCATCTATACGCTTTTTTATGATGAAAAATTTACCAGACAGATCTTACCTGGTGCTGATATCCGCGCAAGTTTTCTGCAGAAATTTCCGTTAGTGGTCAAGTACTATCGGCTAGCAGCCGCACTCATGCCGGCCGCCATCGAGTCATTGGATCTGTCTGATTTTGATATTGTGCTGTCATCGTCGGTTATTTTTTCAAAAGGACTGGTTTTGCGTCCGACCACCAGGCATATCTGTTACTGCTACAGCCCGACCCGCCAGATCTGGGACCTGAACGCTAAAGTACAAAACACAGGGTCCAGAGCACAATATTTTGGATTTTGGTCTTTGGGTTTTAAAAATTCCGTAGGGAAGCATCTCCTGCGGCTCTGGGACAGATCAGCCGCCGAGCGGCCGACGGAGTTCGTGGCTATATCCCAGACCGTCGCTGACAGGATAAAAAAATACTACAGGCGCGACAGTCGAATAGTATATCCACCAGTCACAATAAATAAATCTGTACCAAAACCTTCCTCCTCTAATTCGCGCGAATTAGAGGAGGAGTATTATTTGATTGTTTCCCGCCTTTTTCCACATAAGAATGTGGGCATTGCGATTGAGGCGTTCAATAAGATCGGCTACCCACTAGTTATTATCGGCGATGGGCCGGAGCGCAAAAAACTTCAGCATATGGCGGGCAAGAACATAACATTCCTCGGCGGACTGGATGATGTCTCTGTTTCGGCGTATTACGCTGCCTGCAGGGCCTTTATAATGCCTCAAGAGGAGGATTTCGGCCTTACTGCCGTTGAGGCCATGTCTTACGGCAAACCAATCATCGCTCTGCGAAAAGGCGGAGCGACCGAAACCGTTGTAGAAGGCATGACCGGCGAATTCTTTGACGACCCGATACCGGAAGGCCTGGATGACGCTGTTCGCCGTCTCAATGAGAATTATCCCACATACAATTCTGAAATTATAAAATCCCATGCCGCCAAATTCTCATCTAATAAGTTCCGCGAGGCAATTTCAAAACTAGTTGCCTAAAACCGACTGTAACGTCGGTTTTAGGTTGAAAAAACCGGCATTTTTTGATAGGATAAGCGGATGAAAATCACTGTCAGCACTATCAATTTCAATGGCGCCGAGAAGACAATAAAACTCTTAGAGTCATTAAAAAAACAGGGCGACTTAGATTTTGAGGTAGTTATCATAGATAATGATTCGGAATTGTCTGATTTTGCTAAACTGAAGGAATGGCTAGCCAGCCGATCTTTAAGCTCACACCTCATCAGAAGCAAAAACCTTGGATTTTCAGGCGGCGCCAACGCCAGTATTAAAAAGTCACTTGAATTGGGAACGGACTGGGTCGTGCTTCTGAACAACGATACTTGGGTTGAGAGTAATTTTATTGAGAAACTAAGGATACTCCTTGCGAGTTATCAGGGTATCATCGGCTTGCCGATGGATGAAAACAAAGAGGGTATCGCTATGGGTGGCCATCTTCAGTGGCTTAAAGCGAGATTAAGCCACGGACACCGTTATATTAAAGACCGCCGACCAGGTCTGAACAAAAAATCTCCTGTTCGTTACGCCATCGGCGGGGGAATGGTCATCCATAAATCTGTCTTTGAAAAGATCGGATATTTTGATGAGAATTACTTTTTATATTTTGAGGACACGGATTATTCGGTGCGAGCTGCTAAAAAAGAAGTACCTATAACTTTTCTGACTGAGCCCTTAGTTCATCACGGCGTTTCGGCGTCCACAAAACTTCTGGGGATACCCGCGTTACTGCGGTATCATTATCGCAATGCGTTATACTTTAACCATAAAAACGGGCCGTGGTATATCAAGGTCCTTGTTTGGTGTTGGAGCGGTTGGGTGATTGGCAAACAACTGACAAAGATTCTATTCGGCCACAAGCCGACCGAGTCGCTGGCTGTTTTAAAAGGAGTGTTTGATTTCTATTTCGGCCGGATGGGTAAACTGCCGGACCCAAAGGTAAAACGCATCGGCATTGAGTGCGAATCTATTGAAGGGAAGAACCCGATGTGGGGCATCGGTAGAATTATTGTAAAATTACTGGAAGAAATAGCTTCTAGGCCGGAATTGGAGAAGGAATATCAGGTTATTCTGTACTTCAAAGACAAGATTCCGGATATGCCATTTTTGAACGCACCGATATTTGAAAAAAAAACGACGCCCGTGCCGGGATTCCCAAATCGCCTTTTCCCTTTTTACTACTATGCCTTGCTGCCGATGAAGTTGTGGTTTGAGGAGTTAGACCTGATGTTTTGGCCCAATTACATGCTACCGATTATCGCTTTCGGTAAGTCGCTGGTCCTCTTAACCGAGGACGTGTATTACGAGAGCCATGACGGCAAACTGCCTTTCCGCTACCGATTGGCCTATGGTATCTTTGGAGAGTGGTCGGCAAAATTCGCCACCCGAATATTAGCCATTTCGGAATCATCAAAGAAAAACATCGCTGAACTGTATGAAATAGACGAAAGACGTATCATGGTGAACCACCTCGGCGTTGATTTTAGCAGTTCAGCTTCCAAGAATGGAAAATGGAAAATGGAAAATGGAAAATACATATTATATGTCGGGCAAGCATTTCCGCGAAGACATTTGAGGGAAACGATGCTGGCCTTCAAAACACTGGCGGCCGAAGAAGAATTCAAGGACTTGAAACTTGTCGTTATCGGACCGGATAAGTACGAGACGCCGATCATCGCGGGTTTAATTAACAGGACCAACGAAAAATTAGGCCGCGCGGCGATTACCCGGAGAGATTACGTAACGGATGAGGAACTGGCGGATTACTACGCCGGAGCAAGGGTGCTGGTCTATGTTTCGGACCATGAGGCGTTCGGATTGCCGCCCTTGGAAGCGTTAACCTACGGAGTGTCCTCGGTCGTGGCTGATAATGCCCTTGGCCATGAATTGTTCGGCGAATATGCCTTTTATGCCCAGTCCAGCGATCCGGATGACATTGCCGATGCCATCCGGCTGGCTCTAACTGATAAAGATAAGATAGACGATATTAAAACCCAAGGCCGAAGATTTGCCGAAAGATACACTTGGAAAAAATTCGCCGACCGCTGGCTGGATACGGTCAAAGACCTCACGACATGAAAATATCCAAACTTAACATCGCATTTGCTCTACACCTGATTTTTTTTGGTTTGGTCGTAAGCGATGTTTTGCCGCGTTCGCTTGTGTTATATGAAACCATCGCTCTCGCCCTATATCTCATCATAGCTCCACTAGAGGACGGCCTGATATTTTTCGTGCGGTGTATACCGCTTTTTATAGCCATCCCGCTGACTGCCACTTTTGACAATTTCAATCAATGGAGAATATTTTCAGGAATCTTATTCCTTAAATTTTTAATTTTTAATTTTAAATTTTTAAATGATCTCAAGGCACAAATATCAAAATATAAAGTTAATTTATATGGAAAAGTTTCAGTGCCATTCATAATACTATTAGCGCTGGCTTGCCTATCTGTTTTTGCGGCGGACGATAAGATAATCGCGATAAAAAGAATAATCTATTTTCTAAACGCGTCTTTGACGGGGGTCGTCATTTGGTATCTGTCAAAAACTAAAGAATTTTCCGAACGATTGATCAAAAACATCGCCATTCCGACTTTAATAGTGGCCCTGGTCGGCGTGGTTCAGGTCATCTCTACTTATCTTATGGATATTTACCAATTCATGAGGGTCTGGGGCGAGGGGATACAGTTAAGACAATTCGGCGAACAGTGGTCCTACATCGCAACCCACGTCGGCAATACCTGGTTTGCCTATTACGGAGACCAGCTTTCTTTGAGAGTATTCTCGCTTTTTCCTGATTCCCACTCCTTTCCTATATTCCTATTGCTTGGCTTGCCGGCTGTATTCGCTATATTCAGGTCAGTTCGAGCAAAGGCGCTTTCTGTCGGCCTATTATTTTTGATGGTAATTCTGTCTGGGACGCGCGGGATGTGGTTGGCCGGCGCCGGAGCCATTTTGTGGAGTTTGCTGATATTATTATTCTTAAAATATAAAAAAACACCCCAGGATAGAAAGAGGGTTTTTTCGGGTATTGCCGCTTACCTTGGGCTGTTCATATTATTGTTCGGTGTTGCTTATCCGATAGCCGCTTCACCCCAGTTTTTGCTGTCAAAGCCGGACGCCCTTCTTCTCCAGCGCCGTTTGCGTTCAGTGCTTGACCTCGGCGAGACGTCCAATGCCGCCCGTATCGCCATCTGGAAGGCCTCATGGGAATCTATCAGACAGAAACCGCTGCTGGGCGTCGGTATAGGCAATTTCCCGGTCGTGTTGGGTCAGGATATAAAACTGGCCCGGGCTGGCTCATCAGCTCACAATCTTTACGTCCAAATAGCGGCTGAAACGGGCATGTTTGCTTTTTTGGCTCTTTTATATCTAATTTGGCTTATCATTCGCAAGTTATACCACAATTTTATAGAAACAAAGGGTACTATCAAAGAGGTGTACGCGGGAGCATTGCTTATAACTATTCCCTGGGTGTTGGCCTATTTAATGACCGATGTGGCGATATTTGACGAGCGGGCCTTGCTCTTGTTCACGGTTACTTTCGGCCTCCTCTTCTCTAATTCGCACGAATTAGAGAAGAGGAGGGATGAGGGAAATAGATGAATGATATGAATAAAATCTCTGTAAATCTAGTCGTTCTGAACGGAGAGAAATATATTTCTCATTGCTTGGAATCGGTCTTGAATCAATCCATCATCTCTAATTCGCGCGAATTAGAGATGGAACTGAATATTCTGGACAATGGCTCAACTGACGGTACAAAAAAAATAATTCAGGATTTCGTGCTTCGTGCTTCGGATTTAGGGTTTACCAAGATTAACTTTACTAAAAGTAAAGTTAATCTTGGTATGTGGCCTGGCCAGGAAGAACTTTTGAGACATTCAAACAGCGAATATGTTGTTTTTCTTTCCGTTGACGTTATTTTGGACAGGGATTTCATAAAGAATGCCACTGCGGTCATGGAGGCGGGTAAAAATATTGGCGCTCTTCAGGCAAAGATATATCAGTATGACATCGGCGACCATGTGAAACTGGAACAAAAGATAATCGATACGACCGGATTCCTGATTCACCGCTCGCGTCGGATATCAAATATCGGCCACGGTGAAAAAGATACCGGGCAATTCAATGAACCGCGTGAGATATTCGGAGTTGAAGGCGCGGTGCCAGTATTCAGACGTGAAGCGCTGGAAAGTATTCGTGTTTCCGGCGAAATCGCGGATAAAGACATTTTTTGGTACGGGGAAGACCTAGATGTGGCCTGGCGCGTCCACTTAGCCGGCTGGAAACAGGTCTATGAGCCGTCCGTCATCGCTTGGCATGATCGCGGCACCACCAAAAGCCATACCCATGGCTACTGGTGGCAATACATTCCGAGAGTGAACATTCGCAGACAACTGCCCATCAGAAAACGCCGCTTGGAATGGCGCAATACCCGCTGGACGAGAGTCAAGAATGACTATATAATTAACATCCTGAAGGACCTCCCGTATATACTTTGGCGCGAGGTGGAGGTGCTCGGATATGCGATATTGTTTGAACCCGCCGTCCTGAAAGAACTACCCGTCTTCATCAAGGGTCTGCCGAAAATGCTCAAAAAAAGACGAGCGATACTTTTATCCGCCAAAACGTCCCCTTCAGCTATTCATGGATTTTTCAAATAATAAAAAACGACTTTTCAAGGTCGGCTTTGTATTGGCCGGCGTTGTTGCGGTTGCCTGGCTGGCCTCGCTGAAGAACGCAATCGGAGTGGAGAACAGAGGATTATGGAACAGGATCACCGCGCCGGCCCCGACGCCGGATGACAATTACATCATGCCCCGAAAAGAATCCGACCGGCTGGACGTGCTCATCCTAGGCGCGCGGGGCATGGATGACCCCGATGCCCAGGACAGCGGACCTCTTCTGACCGATTCCATTGAGATATTGAGTTACGACAAAAAGACCGGCTCCGCTTCTTTGGTCTCTGTCCCGCGCGACTTAGAGGTCATAATCAGTGATAAAAAGACCGATAAGGTGAATGTGGTCTATGAGTACGGATACTATCACTCATCCGACCCGCTGACTTTCGTCAAAAATAAGTTTTCCCAGATCACGGGCGTATATATAGACAAGGTCGTCGTCCTCAACTTCTCGTCATTTCAGGAGATAATTGACTCACTCGGCGGAATTGACATCACTCTGGCTAAACCATTCACCGAAGCCCAGCAATGGGGTTATGAGTTCCATCTGCCGGCCGGGCCCAACCATCTTAGCGGGCAGGATGCGCTTTACTACGCCCGCTCCCGATATTCATCCAGTGATTTTGACCGCTCCCAGCGCCAACAGCAGATAATCTTCGCCATCAAAGACAAATTACTGGCCTTGGACCTTTTGAACGAGCCAGTGAAGACGTTCAATATCTTCAACATGATACGGAAAGACATCTCCACCGATATCGGGGTCTTTGACATCAATCAGTTCCTGGAATTGGCAAGCGCCGTTGACTTCAGCAAGATAAACCGTTTTGTGATAACCAATAATAATCTTCTATACGACGCTAAGAACTCCGCCGGCCTCTACATCCTCCTCCCTTACGGCGGCAACTTTGACGGCATCAAGCAGTTTTTCCAGAACATTCTCTATGGCGGACCATTGCCGACACCTGTCCCGTCAAAATAAATCCGAAGCACGAAATCCGAATTTATGCTTTCTATCATAATTGTCAATTATAAGCAGCCGGAGTTGTTGCGCTTGTGCTTAAAGACCTTAAAACGGACGTTGAGGCCGGATTTTGATCATGAGATCATCGTGGCCGATTCGGAAGCGAGCGTGGAGAGTGGCAATGTGGCGACCGAGGAGTTCGCGGGGATACGGTATATCCCCTTTAAAGAGAACGTCGGTTATACCCGGCTGGTCAATGAAGGGGTCATGGCCGCGAAAGGTGACGCTTTCTTTATAATGAACAGCGATATAACGCCTCTTCCGGATAGCATAGAGAATATGTACGGCCATTTGAAACACCACCCCGAGATCGGTCTTATCGGCCCTCAACTATTGAATCTTGACGGTTCAATTCAGCAATCCTGCTTCAGATATTACAGTCCTCTGGACATCGTATATAGACGAACGCCTCTGGGCATTCTGCCCTTTGGCCGAAAGGCGATAGAGCGGTTCAAAATGCAAGATAAGGACCTGACCCGGCCATGCCCGGCCGATTGGCTAAGCGGTTCGGCCTTGATGGGTTCAATGGCGGCGGCTAAGAAAGTCGGGCCGATGGACAAGAAACTGTTCTTATACATGAGCGACGTTGACTGGCCGAGAAGGTTTTGGGAAAATGGATACCAGGTCGTTTATTATCCGACGGCCCGGATGTATCACTATCATCATCGCCACTCCAGAGGACGTTTCGGGATGTTGGACTCCTTGTTCAACGTCCAGACCAGACAACATATTTTTGATTATCTAAAATATCTCAAGAAATATGGCTTTAGGTAAAAAGCTACTTCCAATACTGATAATAGTTTCTATCGCAGCCGGTTTTGCCGGAGGTATTTTTTATTCCAAGGAACAAGCCGGCCGCCTTAAGAACATTCCTCAAGAGCTCATCAACCAGGACGAAGGTAAGGTCAAAAAGATTGATTTCTCGGATTTCTGGAAGGCCTGGCAGTTTCTTGAGGCCAAATACGTGGACCAAGGTAAACTTGACTATCAAAAAATGGTCTACGGGGCCATTGACGGCATGGTTGACGCGGTCGGCGACCCATATACGGTCTTCTTTGAACCAAGCACCAATAAGAAGTTCCAAGAGGAGATATCCGGCGCCTTCGGTGGGGTGGGCATGGAGCTTGGCTTGAAGAACAACATTATCACCGTAATCGCTCCAATTAAAGACACGCCTGCCGCCAGGGCCGGCATCAAGGCCGGGGAGCGGATAATGAAAATAGATGCCAAGTCCACCGCCGGCATGTCGTTAGAGGAGGCTGTGACCTTGATACGAGGCCGGCCCGGCACTAGGGTTACTCTTACCATCGCCCCGCCGGACGATGGCGATACCAGAGACATAACCTTGACCCGCGAGATCATCAAAGTCCCGGCCGTTGACTGGAAGATGCTGGAAAGTCCGCCAACCGGCGGAGCGCAAAATATCGCTTATGTCCAGATATACGGATTCACCCAGAACGTGGAGGCGGACTTCAAAAAGGCCTCCGAAGAGATACTGGAATCTGACGCCGATTCGCTCATCATTGACCTGCGCAATAACCCGGGAGGATTACTTGATTCTGCCATCAACTTGGCCGGTTATTTCGTGGACAGCGGCAAGCTCGTGGTCAGCGAGGTCTTCGGCAACGGAGCCAAGAACGATTTCACCTCCGACGGCCAAAGCCAGCTTAAAAAATATCCAGCGGTCATTCTGGTCAACAACGGTTCGGCCTCCGCCTCGGAGATATTGGCCGGCGCATTGCACGACAATAACCGGACTCGCATTGTGGGAGAGAAAACTTTCGGCAAAGGTTCGGTCCAGGAACTGGAGAATCTATCAAATGGAGCGTCGCTGAAGATAACCGTCGCTAGATGGTTCACACCAGCCGGCGTCAATATCTCCGAATCCGGCATCACCCCCGATGTCAAAGTAGAATTGTCCGATAAAGAAAAGGAGGAACTGACTATCGGCGACCCGGCCAAGGACCCACAACTCCAGAAAGCAGTGGACATACTCAAATAAAACAAGAGCCCGCGCGGAGCGGGGGTAAATAAACGCGCGGGCTCCATGCGGGCCGTGTCACAGAAGTGGGGTCTGAAAGCCATCCCTGTCCCATCTCGTCGGAAGCGGATTGTCGGAATCACATGCGAAGCAGTGAACGCGACGGCTCCAAGAAGTTGGAGCATAGATGGTTGCGGGGACGCACTCCTGAACGACCTTGGTTCGAAACGCGCCGCACGCCTGACAGCGGTGCGAAACCCAGATTGCTCCAGTTCCTCCAGCGATTGCCGAGATGACAACCGCCAAAAAGCAGAATTCCTGTCGTGCAGCCGAGAACGCAAGCATGAAAAGAGCGACGATACCGAGCAACCTTCCGAAAGAACGTTCCTTGATACCGGCATTGGCCATAAGGCCTCCCTGGGGAATACGATCTAATAATTTATACACTTGTTGGGTGATATAGTCAATCTCGTAGGGAAGGTTAGTTTTTGATAAGATTTTTTAGTGAAAGTAATATTACTGCAAAATATCAAGGGTTTTGGGCAGATAGGGGACATTAAGAATGTTTCCGACGGCTATGCGCGTAATTTTTTGTTTCCGAGAAAATTGGTGCGTATCGCGGACGAAAACTCAACCAAAGAAGTGGATCGTCTCAAAGCCCTTCGACAAGCTCAAGGCCTTCGGGAAAAGGAACAGGCCAATGCCGCCGTTGAAAGATTAAACGGCATGGTCATTGAATTCAAGAAAAAAGCCAGTCCAACCGGCACCCTTTTCTCCTCGGTTTCCAAGGCCGACATGTCAAAAGAAGCGTCTCGGGTCTCGGGATTCAAGATAGAACCCGATATGATTGACTTGGGCGAGCACGGTGAGCACATCAAACACATCGGAGAACATCAAATAACAATCGTTCTCGGCCACAATCTCAAAGTGAACCTCATTATTTCCATCAAAAGTAACTGACAAAATAACTGACGACGTCCTCCGTGGTTTAGTTTTTTAATACAATTAGCACTCTCATCATGAAAGTGCTAATTGTATTAATTTTTCAGATATTTTATTTAACCGAGGATAAACCAGGTATACGAGATAACGTCCACTATTAAGGAGTGCAATTGGCGGCTAGTGTATAACCGGCCGTCTCGGCCGCAGAGGCCGAACCAAACCAGAGCTCGTTCTCTTCCTTGATGTTTTTGGCGCCGGAGCACCAAACATAGTGATAGAGCATTGATTTTGCCGCCTTAGAAACAACGACCCGCGGGTCTTTTGGGGTCGCAGTTATCGCCGGTTTTTTGCTCGTTGTGGGCGTGCCCGCAGATAAAATTGATTGCTGGGAACCACCCTTATGATTGCTATACGCGCGGCCGATGTTATAGCCGATGCCAATGACCAATATTAAGCAAAACACGAGGAAAATAAGGCGCTCATGGCGTTGGTAATAAAGTTTGACCCTCTCCTTGAAATCTGCTATCATGTTTAGGCAAGTTTAATGGCTAGAGATGTCTGGCGTCCCAGCCCTAATTTTGCGGCTAGACACCATGAGTAATTCGCTTCGCCCATAACGGGATGGGGCTATCCGCCCCTCGCGAATTACATCTCTAGTATAAGTTTTTTGTAAATTTTTAGTAGCGGAGGGCAGATACGGCAAAATTAGGGCGGGATGCCATTTTGTTGCCGATCGCTGCGCTCTCGGACAAAATGGCACATACAAAGGCGATAGGCACTACTAAAAATGGCCGCGATTCACAACCGAAATATCTAGGCGTAAAGCTCGCCGACGGCCAAACGGCCAATGCCGGCAGTATCATCATTCGCCAGCACGGCACGAAATTCCTGGCCGGCCAGGGCGTCCGTCTCGGCTCCGATTACACCATCTATGCCTCTATGCCCGGCAAGGTGAGATTCACCACCAAGCGCAAGACCGGCTTCAATGGCGACCGTCGGATAGTGAAAGTGGTCAACGTGGTACCTAACTAAAAATCGTCCCGAATAATTGAGGGACGATTTTTAGTTAGCTTAATTTCATTAAACATGATATAATTTAACACTGTGCAGATACGTAATATCGCAATCATTGCGCATGTTGACCATGGCAAAACAACCCTGACCGACATGCTTCTGAAACAAACCGGCGCCGTAGGCGCTGATTTCAGCATGGATGTAAATGACATAGAGCGCGAGAGGCAAATTACCATATATTCCAAGAATGCTTCTTTAATTTACCCTTCGGCAGGCTCAGGGCGAGAGCCCACTAAGATAAATATCGTGGATACGCCAGGCCACGCCGATTTCGGTTCGGAGGTGGAGCGCGTCTTGCGGTCCATTGATTCCGTTTTGCTCGTTGTTGACGCGCAGGAAGGCCCGATGCCGCAGACCAAATTCGTCTTGAAGAAAGCTCTGGAACTGGGCCTCAAACCTATCGTGGTTATCAATAAGATAGACAAGCCGGCCGCCAATGTGGATATGACCCATGAGAAACTTCTGGAATTATTCATTGACCTTGGGGCCAACGAGGCCCAGCTGGATTTTCCGACCGTCTATGCCATCGGACGGGATGGAGTGGCTAAAAGAGATATACAGGAGGAAGCCAAAAATCTTGACCCGCTATTAGATACGATATTGGAATATGTGCCGGCCGCTCAATCAGATGCTTCGGCTCCGTTGCGTTTCCAGCCGTTCAACCTCGGCTATGACAAATTTCTCGGCCGTTTGGGTATCGGCCGAGTATGGGACGGAACTATGACTCCCGGCCAGACCGTTTATATCAAAAAAACAACTGGCGAGACCAGAACCGGGAAAATTAATAAAATATTCACGTTCAAGGGAATGAATAGGGTTGACATTGAGGCCGAAGGCAATCGGTCGTTTGGTGTGGGGGCGGGGGATATTGTGATGATCGCCGGCATCCCCGACATCTATATCGGCGAGACCGTTTGTTCCAACCCAGACACAGAGCCCCTGCCAGCCATCCACGTGGATGAGCCGACCATCTCTTTGAACTTCCTGGTCAATGACTCTCCGTTTGCGGGCCGGGAAGGCAAATTTGTGACCGGCCGCCAGATACGCGAGCGCCTGGAGCGCGAGCTTGAGGTCAACATCGGGCTGAAAGTTGATTTCAGTAATAATGATTTTTTTAAGGTCTATGGAAGGGGAGAACTGCACATCGCCATCCTGCTGGAGAATATGCGCCGCGAGGGCTATGAGCTCCAGGTTTCCCAGCCCCAAGTCCTCTTCCATGAAGTAAACAGTGAAAAATTAGAACCATTTGAAGAGGCGGTCATTGACGTGCCGGAGGAATCATCCGGCATCGTAATTCAAAAATTACAGAAACGAGCGGGTGTGATGACCCGTATGGAGCAAAGACATAATCAGGCCCGAATGGCGTTTGAAATACCGACTCGGGGACTTTTGGGTTTCCGCAATGAATTCATTATTGACACGAAAGGCGAGGGGATTTTGGCTAGCCGTTTTATTGGTTTTAAGCCCTACGCCGGCGATATAAAGAAGCGCTCTGTGGGCTCTATGGTCTCGCAGGAGACGGGGAAAGCCCTGGCCTATGCCCTAGACAACCTCCAACAGCGCGGACGCCTTTATATCGGCCCCAATACCGAGGTCTATGAGGGCATGGTCATTGGCGACGTCTCTAAAGGCGACGATATGACCGTTAATCCCATTAAAGGCAAAAAACTGACCAATATGCGAGCCGCCGGTTCGGATGAAAACGTGATGCTGGCTCCGCCTTTGAGGCTCACTCTGGAACGAGGCCTTGAAATAATGGGCGAAGATGAATATCTGGAGATAACCCCGACCTCCGTCCGCCTCCGAAAGCAATATCTGACCGAGAATGAACGAGTAAAAGCTACTCGTTCATCTTGAGCTTGCCGAACGGACGGCCGTATTAAAGCTGAATGTTCTAAATAAAATATCCGGCAAAGCCGGATATTTTATTTGCCCGAGAGATACTTTTCCCAGTAAGCGAAGAGCTTGGCGGTGGCGATGATATCGCCGGCACAATATTTGGCGATATCAAGGCACTTTTTTTCTTTGAATAGGCGAGCGACCTCGTTGCCATCAGTGCCGCCGGCTTTCGGACTTTTGATGCCGAAGGCCTGGCACCACATATGAAGAGGTTTCTTGAAACGGGCCGCTCCGAAGTTGCTCAAACGGTCATAGAGGTCCAAATGCGGCCGGTCATAATAGCGATTCTGGAATAATTGCACTGTCGGCTTGACCTCTAATATCGCCGAGCGGACCATAATGAAAGGGCAGTCAAAAGTATGGCCGTTGAAAGTGATGAACTGATCATAGTGGCCGGCCACCTCCCAAAATCTTTGCAAGATCTTTTTTTCGTCCTTGCAAGGGATGTATTGAGCTATCTCATCCTCCTCGTCCTTCTCACGATTCTGCTGCTGATAATAGACGGCGCCTTTTTTAGTGTCAGGATTTAAAATACCTATCGCCACCACTCTGCCGGTCAGGGGAGAGAAACCGAGGCCTTCTCGGATGAGCCGGCGTTCCTCGTCTGTTTCGGCCTGTTCCATAAGGACCTCCTGGGTCTTGGCATCCAAAGATTCAAAGTCAGCGCCGATGGTCTCAATGTCAAAAATTAGTCGGGGCACGATTTAAGGATTTAAATAATTAAATTCTTAAACATATTAGCATACCAACAGGAATGGGGAAGTGTGATGAACAGAGAGCAAAACAAACGGAAAAATAAATTAAATATAAAATAATTCAGAGACACATTTTTATTAAGGGGGCTGGTTTTTAGGATATACAGTACGCCGCACATTGTAGGTTATGCGACCTATTCTATAGCAATGGTTGGCCCGGCAATAATAAGGTTAATAAAAAATAATTTTTTAAAGATTCTTGACTCGTAGGCATTAAAATAATAAAAAATATTTTTCAAAAAATTCTCTCCCTCATCGGAGAAGAAAACCTCCGGCCAGGAATACCGAATAATAAAAATAACCCCTCCTTTTAGGAGGGGTTATTTTAGGGTCCCCGACTCCCCTGCCTGCGGCAGGCAGGCCTGCAATATGTCGCAAAATTATTTTATCAAACCGAGAACTACCTGGATGATCTGACTGATCACCGAGATAGTGGTCAGAAAGATGTTCAAGACCAGTATCAAAACGGCTTTGACGACCTGGGTCACGTCTCCGCTCGATATCCCTTGCAGATTGAAGAATCGGCTGAAATCAAACGGCGGTAATGCTGGTACCATGGATTAGGATTTAAAGTCCTTAAGAACCTTTTTATATTGCTCCAATTTGGATTTGAGGTATTTCTCTTCCGGGCCCAGCCGGCGGTGTCGGCTGATGCCGTTCAGGAATTTTATCTCGCTTTCCATGTCTCGCAGAATCTTGTCTAATACCCGCTCGGACTTCCTTTCTTCCGCTCTAGTGACCGCCATGGCCTTGATGCGCTTGTTGATGTGCTCCCAACTGACCTCTATCAATTTGAATATGAGCATCACCAACCCGACAAGGACGGCCATGACCACTATAAACAATCCGTATTTGGTGATGACCAGCACCAGCCAGTCAAAAGGACCCGAGAACCACTCCCCTACGCTTAGAGAGACCTTGGCCGAAACAATCTCTATTTCCTTAAATGACTTTGTCGTGTTGCCGGCCAGATCAACGGCTTTCACATCAACACGATTGACGCCTCGCACAAGTTCAATACGGTAGGACTGGCCAGCATCTTCTTGACTTACGGTCTTCCAATCGGCTCTCTCTCCCGCTTTAACCTCATAATAATCAATGCCAGAAGTGGCATCAGTGGCTAAAAATGTGATATCTCTTGAATTTTTAGCTTCGGTTTCAGCCACGCTTATCTCAAAATCTTCCGGCGGCACGGTGTCTATGTTGAACTGGAAATGAGCTATCGGACCCCAAGCGCCGTTTATCTTGAACTTGACATGGAAATAATGGGTGCCGTCGGCAAGGTCAATGGCTGATGTCTTAGATATGAGTCCGTCCGAATTCGGTCCGGGATTTGATACTGGTTTTTCGGTGATGAGATAACTGACCGCCGTGGCATTTGATGGCAGGGTCCACGAGAATTGCGGACTGTCATTGTTATACCATTTTGCGCTGTCCGGGTGGGTTGATGATTTTACATCTGGTGTATTGCTCGGTATTGCTGTCTCTTGAGAAGAAGTTGCTGGCCCGGTCGGCGCGTTGGTGCTGGTCGGATTTACGGTCAAGCTCAACTTCCCCAAGCTTGTCAAAATATTCGTGCCTTGCCCGTCATTGGCCAAGATCGCTCCCGAAACAAGAGAAACGTCGGTTGACCCGTTGATGGTGGTCGCGGTCTTCGTCCTGAAATTTATGGTCAATATCAGGCCGGATGAACCGCTGTAACCGGGATTGGGCAATCCGCCCTCAAAATTAATAGTTCCCTCCGCGTTTGAATAGGTCGGCTCCTGGGTCCAGAGATTGAAAATAGACCCAGATTTGGAGACACCGGTCACTTGAACTTTCTGCTCCTCAAAGACAATGGACCCTTGAGCGGCATTGATTGCCTGGCCTTCGGTATTGACCTTTACCGACACAGAGAACGTCTGGCCGATGGAGCGGGTTATGGCGGAAGGCGAAAAATAAAGAGCGGCGGCCTGGATGGCTTTCATCGGCAAAGCGGCCAGAAAAAGAGATGCGAGTAAACCAAAAACTACTATGAATATAGTGCGGTATCTTTTTTTATTGCGACTCTCTATAGGAATCATTCGGAGTGAATGATTCTATTATACTACAGCCGGAGACGGTCAACGAAATTAGTTATCCACCACCAAAACCGTTTGAGCAATCCCGGGTACACACTTTCCCTATAATTGCCTTCCGTGTCGTAAGCCCGAACTTTTATGACGCTCCTGGCTGAAATGTCCTTGATCAAATAAGGAGACCGGGCGATCTTGAACGGCTCTTTTTCTAATTTGACCTCATAATGACTGACGCCGGAAGCCTCATCGGTGGTGAAGAAAGATATGAATTTCTCTCCATTGAAGACCCTCGGGTCTTGGCCAAACAATATCTCAAATCTGGCCGGCTTTTTCCTGTCTGTTCTTTCCTTTTGGGTCTCGTCCGGCTTTTCCGGCCTCGAGGAAACCGCTTCAGCAGTTTTTGGCTTGGGAATAACCTCAAATAAGGGTCCGCCGGTTGTTTTTAAATCCAATTTTGTTCCCTGGCCGTCGTTAAGCAAAATGGCCGATTCAGGCAAGAAAGCGATGTTCCCCTCCCCGATGGCGGCCGCTTCAAAATTAATTTTGGCGACGGTGCCTTTTGATGTTATCGCCCCGCCCGGTATCCCGCCGGCCAAATGTATGGTCATGCCTGAAGCCGCACTTAAGAACGACGGCTCATTCAGCCACAACTGTAGGATGGAACCGTCCTTGGAAATATCTTTTACCCTCAAGAGCTTCGGGACCAGGATGTTTATGTCAACGGCGTTGACCGACTGGCCTTCGGTATCCAAAATCAAAGACAAAGAAAAATCGTCTCCGACCATATAAGTTGCCGGACGCGGCTCAAAATATAGCTCCGCCGCCTGGGCTGGACCAGAAAGTAGGAAATAGAAAATAATGAATAAAAAGAATTTTAAGATTTTGGTCATTGGAATTTATTTAGAGATTAGAAATTAGGATTTAAAAATTCCAGCGAAGCTGGCCCTATCCTGTCCATTGATAAAGCATGATGCTGAAATCCACTATGTTCACCTTTCCGTCCCGATTGAGGTCTGTTTTTGAAAGACCGGTCTCATTTTTAGTGTTCCACCAGTAAAGAAGGATGCTGAAATCCTTGATATTGACCCGGCTGTCATTATTGACATCGCTCGTTCCTCCCTTGGTCAAGACCTTGCCGATGATGAACTGGAGGACTGAAGAGAACGGACTGACCACTTCATTCACGATTGCCCGGGATTTGGTGATATGAGCGGCATCTTCCAGCGATTTGGTATCAAATGCCACTTTATATGCTCCATTGTTGTCGGAAATCAGCTCATTGACTACCTCTGCTGAAAATACATGGACGTTGACCTCTGACAGCGGCTGGGCCTGGCCGAATATGTTTAAAATATCGCCGCGCGATAATTGGGTCGCGCTGATATCTATTGTTGGCGGCAGGAGGATATTGGTCAAACTGACAGTGGTGTTAACAACCACATTCACGACAAAACTAACGGTTAATGACTTCTGGCCATTAGCGTCCTGGGAATTCAACCCGATAGTATGGGTCCCGACCGCGATATTAGTGATGCTGGCCTGGAATTTGGCGCCGGAATCGCTCTTGATGGATGCGGCCAAAACTCCGTCATTATATATGGAAACGGTTGATTGGGGGTAGGAAATGCCGGAAACAACGACCACTCCTACCGGACCAGGCGGTGTTGTGGCGATAAAAGCATATCCGCCACCTCCGCCGCCAGACGCCGGAGTAGGCGTTGGCGTGGCGGTGACGGCAGGCGCGGCGGTTTTTTCGTTTGATTCAGCTATCACATTTTTAGCCGCCAATCCGTCGTAGGCCTGGATCTTAAAGGTATAGGTCGTACCGTTAGTCAAACCAGTTTTAGTGGCTGAAGTGTCCGTTGAAGATGTATCTACACAGGTATAACTCCCCGTGCTCTTGTGACAGATATTATATCCGCCGATGGTCCAGCCCTGATAGGCCGCCGCCGCCGTCCAAGATAGCGCGACTTGCCCATTGCCCGCCGTTGCCGTATTAAGGGTTGGCGCTGTAACCTTAGGATAATACAAAAACCCGCTGCGCCAACCAAAAGTTGTCGCTGAAGCCGATCCGATGGCTAAGTCCCCTATCGTGGCCGTCAAAAGAAAGTTTGAAGAGCTTGAAGAGGCGGTGCCTCCGAACAAAGAATGCTGCGGATCCAAGACCCTGAAGTTGTCCGAAGACAAACTTGCGCCTATTGATATTTCGGCAAAACTAAAAACAGGCCAGCCCGCGAACACTATGATAAGCGCCAGCGCAAGACAAGATTTCACATTATTTATTGACATTACCGATGTTTATCGGCGCGACTTCCAATATCATATTATTCTCAACATCGTACAAAATGGCTTTTTTGACATTGGCGTATATCAGGACTTTGTCTCCCTTTTTGGCTTTTGCAAAGAACGGCTGGCTTTGCAGTTTTTCAGGGTCAGCCACCGTGGCCACCGTTGGCGTTTCGTCTTCTGGCAAGACGATCAACTTGCCGACTTTAGCAATCAGCTTTGCTGTTTCTTCTTGGGCTAATTTATTGGGGTCTTGCTTCAGCACTGAATACTCGCTATAAAAATAGTAAGCCAACCCAAAAGCGACGGCAGCTACCGTGACCAAAATTACGAGAATATGTTGTTTAGCATACTCTCTTGTTTTGTTTAATGACTTTATGATTTTAATTAAACCAAACATTCGGGTTATTCGGGTGTAGGTGTTGGTTCAGGGGTAGGGGTAGGGGTAGGTTCTG
>MGKO01000008.1:0-1785 GCA_001795695.1 Candidatus Yanofskybacteria bacterium RIFCSPLOWO2_01_FULL_49_17 | reverse complement strand
ATGCTCGGTTCCGTACCTCCGACGCTTGGCGTCGGAGACGGAATCGGCAGTGTCGGAGTGGTCACACTCGTTGAGGCCTCTACGGTAGTATCTGAGATCAAAGGACTGGGTGTCGGCTGGGGGGGTGTTATGACGGGACTGTAACCCTCTATAACCTTTTCTTCAGGATCTAATAATCTTCCGATGAGACCGGAGTATTCCACCGCAACCACTTTCCGGGACTCCCCTTTTTCTTTTTCCAGTTTTTGAACTCTTTTTAAATAATCCCGCTCGTAATCAATAGTTTCCCCTAACTCTTGCGCCACATAAAGCCCGAGGTCTTTTCCGTCCAAGGCCTCCTTGCTCACTGTCAGGGTTCTATTTATTTCCTTGTTTTGCCAAACACCGTCTTCAATTACTAATGTTTGATATGAGTAGGCGGCGTAATAATTTTTCTCGTCTTCGGTAACGGAATTAATTCTTAAGTTAAAATTAAAATCATCCAAACCAGCTGAAACGATCAAACCGTTATCAACGGAGATCACGGTTTCTGTGCTGGAATAAACGCTCTCGCGGACGGCGGGACTGGCGGCAAAACTCACTCCAAAGCCGAAAAACACGATACCGAAGAAGATACTGAAAGCATTGTGATATTTAATAAAATGGATGATCTTTTGGTATGTTCCCATGCTTTTATTATATACCATCTGGAATATCATTCATCCACAATCTTCCAATCAACCGTTCAGCATCAAGTTAGTGTCAGGCCATTCACGGTCTTTACGGACGCTATTGCCACTCCATTGATCGTTTTAACTTGAGAGTTTACGACTGACACCCCGTTGATTGTTTTTATGTCCCCAGCCGCCACCGATGGGCTGACCGAAGGCGATATTGACGCCGACGGCGAAAGCGAAGGTGAGGCCGAGGGACTGATGGACGGAGAAATTGATGGGGATATTGACGGGCTAGCCGATGGACTGATGGAAGCTGACGGAGAATCTGATGGGGAGGCCGACGGCGAGATACTTGGTGATTCGGAAGGGCTGATAGACGGGGAAAGCGAAGGTGAAACTGAAGGGCTGATTGAGGCCGAGGGTGAGAGCGATGGGCTTTCGGAGGGGCTGATAGATGGTGAGACAGATGGACTAACGGATGGCGAGATAGAAGCCGAGGGTGAGATAGAGGGGCTCTCAGAGGGTGAGCTTGAGGGACTAACCGAGGGCGAAACCGAGGGACTGACCGATGGAGAGATGGAGGGAGATATTGACGCTGACGGAGAAAGCGAGGGTGATTCGGAGGGGCTCTCGGAGGGTGAGATTGATGGACTGACCGATGGACTGATAGATGGAGATACCGATGGCGAAATAGAGGCGCTAGGTGAGAGCGAGGGTGATTCGGAAGGAGAGATAGACGGAGAAATAGACGGTGAAACAGATGGGCTGATTGAGGATGAAGGAGAAAGCGAGGGTGATTCGGAGGGACTGATACTTGGACTTACTGACGGGCTAACAGACGGCGAGACAGACGGGCTGATTGAGGGAGATATTGACGCTGACGGAGAAAGCGAGGGTGATTCGGATGGTGAAACGGACGGGGAAATTGAAGGGCTGACCGACGGTGAAACAGACGGACTATCGGACGGGCTGACGCTTGGGGATATGGAGGGACTGATTGATGGGGAAACCGAAGGTGATTCAGACGAACCCAAACTTGGGCTGATGGAAGGTGAAACAGATGGCGAAACAGAGGGTGATACGGACGGACTGACTGATGGTGAAACGGACGGGGAAATACTGGCGCTAG
>MGKO01000007.1:69684-71768 GCA_001795695.1 Candidatus Yanofskybacteria bacterium RIFCSPLOWO2_01_FULL_49_17 | reverse complement strand
AATAGACGGTGAAACAGATGGGCTGATTGAGGATGAAGGAGAAAGCGAGGGTGATTCGGAAGGGCTAACAGATGGCGAAACCGATGGCGAAACCGAAGGACTGACGCTCGGGCTGATTGATGGCGAGACAGACGCACTGGGTGAGAGTGAGGGAGATGCTGAAGGCGAGATTGAAGGCGATTCAGAGGGGCTAACGGACGGAGAAACGGAGGGTGAAACGGACGGACTGATGGAAGGCGATATAGACGGACTGACAGAAGGTGAAACTGAGGCCGAGGGAGAAAGTGAAGGGCTTTCGGATGGGCTAATAGACGGAGAGAGCGAAGGACTCTCTGAAGGCGAAACAGAGGGTGATATGGATGGACTGACTGATGGTGAAACTGATGGTGAGACGGATGGTGAGATTGACGGTGAAACTGACGGACTGACACTCGGGCTGATGGAGGGTGAGACAGACGGACTGGCAGATGGACTTGGTATGGTTGTAGTGAACGATATAAAACCCGGGTTTACCCCTGGACTCGTGCCTCCTCCGTTATCATTTTGCAAATCGGCGCCGGAGGCGCCGCCATAATACATCGTGCCGTCATAAGAAACGGATACGGTATTTTGAGCTTGGTAACCGACTTCAACAATGATGCGGTCCCCCGCAGCAGCCGAAAGCCCATCGGCAAGAGCGTTTGTGGTGCTACCATTAAACAAGTTGCCTGTGCCGCCAGCGGTTGTTTCCCATTCCTTGCCCGCGTCAGCGGCAATGACATTGTTGACCAATGTTGATTTAACCGAGTCGGCGTCACCATTGGAAATCCATATATGAACATGTGAGACAAAGTCAGCCGCAATATTTGATTCCAACACGCCAAAAATTGCCTGCCAGGTATCACCGCTAGCAAAAGAAACGGCGTCACTCAATGGGTCGGAAACCCAACGGCCCAGAGCGATGTCTGTGGTATTAACGGTGCTTGTCCCCTCTGCGATGGTTACTGATGTAAAATTTCCCGCTCCAATATTCTCTCCGAGCCGCTTGGTAACCGCGGAAGTAGTGCCGCCGTCCCATCCCCCATACCAACCCCAAGTTGAAGGGTCGTTACCGGCAGGCGTGTCGTTTGTGAAATAATATTTAGACATTCGTATTGCTAACTATTTATCCAGATGAAAAATTGGCTTAATAACCCCAGAAACATCAATACAACTACCGCCATTTCTAATAAGTCGTGTAATAAACCAGATTTCTCCTCCCTGAAAAATACCCGGCATCTCCGGGTCGCAATCGCCGTACTGGCCGATAAACCCATATTTCTCAAGCGCTTCTCTTTTTACCAAAGACAACCCAAAACCGCTCATCATCTCCTTTGGATTTCTTCTGGATGGATAGGAGTGATTAATTTCCATACAATCGGCTATTAATCTGACGAGTTCATCAAGAGCGTTTGGCGGAGCAATGACATCACATTCCAAAGTGCACCAGGCATCATACCCCTTTGTTAAAATCTCCTGCCTTATTATTTCTCTGGCAAAGGATAACTTTCCGTCAGTACCCAACTTTTGGTCAACATCAACGTGCACAAGCTTATAATTAGTTATGTCGTATTTTACGCAATAGCCCTTAACCGTTTCCAGATATGATTCGTCAGGCGAATTATCAACCATCATAAAGTCGTGAGGGTAAGTAAATTCAGATACGCTTTTAAGCCATCTTTCCATGGCGTAATCTTTGCATTCGTGTATTGGCGTGCCGATTAATATTTTCATATTGTCAGGGATTTTTGCTTATTCATTTAAATGGTAAACAGGGTCGATTACTCCAAAAATATCAATATAATTTCCTCCATCTTTTAGAATCCGTTTTTTAAACCATGTATCATTATCTCCTCTATTTGGCATATCGGGCTCGGCCCCGACTCCAAGTAAGAAGCCGTACTTTTCCAAACACTTTCTATTGATTAAGGAAAGACCAAACTCGGTATTGGGCTGACCAGGGATCTCCCTATTCCAAGAATTAGGATTAACTATCATAAAATTTCCCATTTTCATTAGTTCAATCAATTTACCCAAGGCGTTAGTTGGTATAAGTTGGTCACATT
>MGKO01000007.1:69020-69632 GCA_001795695.1 Candidatus Yanofskybacteria bacterium RIFCSPLOWO2_01_FULL_49_17 | reverse complement strand
TTGGACACGTTCTCCAGCCATCTCTCCATGCAGTAGTCCTTACAAATATGAATTGGTGTTCCAATTAGGATTTTCATCTATATATAATATACCATAGAAGCATAATCCGTGCGTGAAATTCACCCCACGCTTTTGAGGCGGGCCTGACTTCTAACGGGATTCATTTATCTAGGTGGTAAATCGGTGAAATTACCCCGTAAACTTTGACGTAACCACCCCCATTTTTTATCGCTTGCTCTCTAAACTTTGCTTCTCCTGTTTCCCAAGCGCTAGGCACACCGAGAACAGTTCTGGATTCAAGAATAAAACTGTGTCTTTCCAAAAGCTCTCTTTTGAACAGGGCCACGCCCCCATCGGTATTTGGCTCATCAGGAAATTCTCTCGCCCAAGAATTAACTTCAACTATCTGAAAATTGCCGGATTTAATAATATCAACAAGTTTCCCGAGGCTATTTGTTGGAATAAGCTGATCGCACTCCCAGCTAAACCAAGCGTCGTAATCATGGGAAAGAACTTCTTGCCTGATTATTTCTCTGCTCCTGGCTACTCTTTCAAAAACCCCTTGTTCCATGGGTAGCTCCAAATGTTCAATCTTGTAATTTTTTATTCCAT
>MGKO01000007.1:68479-69005 GCA_001795695.1 Candidatus Yanofskybacteria bacterium RIFCSPLOWO2_01_FULL_49_17 | reverse complement strand
GATATTCCAGCTTGGACACGTTCTCCAGCCATCTCTCCATGCAGTAGTCCTTACAAATATGAATTGGTGTTCCAATTAGGATTTTCATCCGTCTAAATGATAAATGGGTGTAATAACTCCGCAAATTTCAACATAGCTATCCCCGCCTTTTAGTAAACGATTTTTAAACCATCTTGCGCCGGCATGCCAGGATCGAGTCAGATCCCAGTACTCTTCAAGTAAGAAGCTGTATTTTTCTAAACACACTCTTTTTATTAAAGCGCAGCCCAATTCATTTTCGGGATTAGCGGGATTTTTTCTTGACCATGAACCTTGGCTAACCATTGCAAAATTACCCTCTTCCATTAACTGAACCAGTTTGTCCAGGGTATTCAGGGGTATAATTTGATCACATTCCCAGCTAAACCAAGCATCATACCCCTTGGAAAGAACCTCTTGTCTGATTATTTCTCTTGAGCGGCCGATCCTCTTATCCGCTCCTTGCGCCTGATTGATTTCCAAATGTTCAATCTTGTAATTTTTTATT
>MGKO01000007.1:35977-68467 GCA_001795695.1 Candidatus Yanofskybacteria bacterium RIFCSPLOWO2_01_FULL_49_17 | reverse complement strand
TCTCCACGTATTCAAGCCCCGGAGAATTGTCCACCATCATAAAATCAGCCGGATATTCCAGCTTGGACACGTTCTCCAGCCATCTCTCCATGGCATAATCTTTGCATTCGTGTATTGGCGTGCCAATTAGGATTTTCATGGTCTCCTTTATCTTCTGATCATGTGATTGTTTATAACAAATTAAATGAATAAATCTTGGATCTCCCCCAATCTCTCTTTTCCTGCTAAAATTAACCATCCCTTCATCAAATAAATCAGCTACCAATTTTTCATAAGTAAAGCCATTTTTGGCAAAATTGTACTCGTTTTCTTGACCCGAAAATATTGTCAGCCACCATAAACCCCACCTTTCTCCATTCTTGTTATCTAAAAATGCCTTAAGCACATATTCAAAATCCAGAAGGATAATCTCTAACTTGCCGCCGACCTTGAGAACCCGAGCCATCTCCTTTTTTAGATCCCGCCATTCTTTAAGCGAAAAGAGGGAAATAACATTACCCTCACTGAATATTTCGTCGACAGAATCGTCGGCAAAGGGCAAGGGGGTTCGGAGGTCATGCTTTAAATCACAAGGCTCCTGGATGTCTATATTGACATATCCTTCTTTATGTTCCTTGCCACAGCCAAGATTTAATTTCATAATTTTAATTCTTTCTTCATTTTTGATATATCCATACTGGTATCTTCCGGAACCCAATTCGGTTTAGGGATAACTTCTATATTTGGTTTCGTTTTTCTGGCATATTCTTTCAAACTTATCCTTGGTCCGCCGAGATTCATCACCCCTTCGGCTTTAGATTTTACCGCTTTTAAAACTAAAGGCGCCATCTTATCTACATAAAGCTTGGATACATATTGATTGTCATAGACCTTCTCCCAAGGGAAAGGTATCGGTCCGAAATCCAGGCGCAAAATAAGAAAATTATGTAGCATCCGAACCGCGCACTCTCCTCCTAATTTAGACCAGGCAAATCTTGAAGGAGCTAAGAGTGCCTCATCCTCTTTGTGTGGTCCAGCTCCCGTATAAACATAATCCGTGGAAGCGTAGATAAGTTTTATGCCCGCTCTGTGGCAAGCTAGGCATAAATTTACTGTGCCAATGATATTGACAGTTAGGCCTGGTTCGGGATTTGTTTCGTGCTCCGGTGGTTTATTGGCAGCGGCAAGATGAAGAATCCTGTCGGGTCTATATTTTTTAATAGTCGCTTCAATTGAATTAGTGTCGGTGATATCAAGTTCTATGTGAGTAGGAGAAATAATCGTTGGGTCAATCTTCTTTATTTCTTTCCCCAATAAACCTGAGCCACCTGTCATTAATATTTTCATAGAGATTAAAATTATTTAGGGTTTGGACCAGTCAAAATTAATTTTTTTAAGATTCGCTAGGTCCTCTTCAGTCCAGCCCTTCACGGGCCAGAATTTTTCCAACAGCCACGAGAGAGGATATTTTTGTTTCGGCCATTTGTTGTTCCAAAAAAGATTTTTAACGTTTTCTTTCGTTTTTTGGGTTTCATTGCCGGAGTTCGGCCATGGGAAACCGAAATCCCCACCCTGGGTCCTGAACATGTGGGCGTACCATGTTTTATGATTGACTAATACCCTGCCGCCTGACAGCCAAGTTTTCACCGCCACCTCTATTCCCTGATTCCCCCAATTGCCCAATTTTTCGTCACACAACTCAAGCTCCCAATATTTATCGCGGGTACACATAAAACAAGAACCCTGAAGAGATGCCGTTTCAGTCAAACCGGTTTTCTCTAATGCTTCTTTGTATTCCGGCCGTTTGGTGTATTCATTGAAATATTGAAAGTGAGGAGTCGCGTCAAAACAGTAAGAATTGCTCTGGGGATTGCTCTTTCCAACCCACATCATTTTTCTTTTGAAATTATTACTGTCACACGGTTGCCCTGTTCCCCTGAAATTGTTTTCGGCGCACTTAGTCGGCGTTGGGCCTTGGTACCATTTCTTTCCGCATTTCATGCACTTCCAGTCAAAAGCCCAAAGATTCCTCATAGTCGGCGCCATTGTTACATTATCCCCTGTTTCCTTAAATGCCTCCAGCATTTTGCGGTCAAACCCCTTGTCAAAAGAGCAATGGGCGTCAACTTTCATTATGTATTTGGCCTTGGAAAGGCGGCAGGCAAGATTGGCTCCCGCACGCTGGCCGATAGCTTCGGGAACATAAATTAAATTCACTCTTTCGTGATGTTGAATCGGCGGTTCTGCCCACTGGCCATCAAGGACCGCAATTACCTCCGTGTCCGCCTCAACGTTCGCCAAAATATCCTCTATCGTGCGGGCTAAGAACATTTCCGAACGGGAAGGAATTAAAATACTAAGTTCTTTAGCCATAATTTAGCGTAAGTTAAACATTTCTTTTAAATCCCACCCCGACAACTGGTCTATCGTTGATTCTTTCCAACCGGTTGGTTTATGCCTAAAGCTTTCTATTGTCATTTTTATCGGCGTCATTGTTTTTTTGTGACGGATATCTATATTGGGGTACTTTGACCGCCATTCATCTGTTTTTTCCCCTGTTTTTTTGCCAGGTTCATATCCCATCTTTCTTGCCCAGCTTGGATTTTTCCCCGGTATCTTATCAAATCCTCTTTCTATTATTGTGGCTAATCTTTTCTTAAAATGTTCCAAGGCCTTTTCTCTAAATACGCACAATCCCGATAAAGACCTTAGGCTGTCGTATGTTATGACTTTATCACCTTCATAGTCCCATCTCCAAACATTCGTATTGTAATAAAAAGCTTCTTTGTCCGGCGGAGTAAAATTAAAATGTGATTTATCGTATAAAACATCGTGTTCACAGAAAAATATATATTCTCCCTCACTTGCTTCCAATGCGGTGAGAATCTGTTTAATCATTGTCACCGGTCCACACTCCAAATCAAGAACAATATTTTTTCCAAAATCAATTGGTTTTAAAGAACAACTAATAATTGGCAATCCGCTTTTAAAAATACTCTCTTGCACTTTTGAGAGTATCTCTTCATCGGGTCTATTGTCGGTGTAGTAAATAATTGATTTCATTATTTTATCCAAAACCAACTTCTGCATTCATCTGCCCGTTCTCCAGACAAAGCCTTTTTTCTACCCAAAATAAACCATTTAGGTAATTTCATAGCCATGGTATATGCATCAATCACCCATTTAACATCACAATACCCTGCTGGCCCACGATTGATATAGTCGTGTCCAGAAATCACACCACCCTTACGCACTTTTTTCGACCATTCAAAAATGTCTTCAGTTAAGTATTTAAAACTATGATTACCGTCTATGTAAACAAAATCTAAACTCTCATTTTCAAAATCTTTTATGGCTCCCATGGATGTTTTTCTTATGAGGGTGCAGTCATATGGGGCAAGCGTAGCTTTGGATTCTTCATAATTTTTATCGTGTAAATATTGTTTTAAACTCAATAGATTATCGTCATATCGCAACCACGGGTCTATTCCATATACTTTTAGCCCCGCCTCGCAAAGACTTTTTGTGTAATAGCCACGCTGAACCCCAATTTCCACACCAACCCTGTATCCCATTTCCTTAAAAAACTCGGGTAAATCGTCTCTGGTGCAATCAGGGATTTCAAACGGCTTCCCTTCTTGTTTTATTCCTTCAATAATTTTCATTGGAATTTTTTAATTATTTCCTCCGCCCTACCCCACTTTGGAATGTCATAAGCCCTTACTGGCCACACTCTTTTAATCTTCTTCTGCTGATCAATCTCTACGGATCCAGTATGACAGATACCTATGAATGGGTAGGCACCATAATATGGAGCAGTTAGAATTTCGGTTATGCCATATCTTTTTTCGTACTCATTGCGGCCTATTTCTTTTTGGAGCATCTCCGGAAGGTGAGTCCGGCCGTTAAATCTTTCTTCTATCGCCTTTATTAAAAGTTCTCTTGGAGCGATCATTCCAGCATTGCATATACCCGGTTTATGGAAATACATCGGTTTGGTCCAAGCCAGTATTGCCCACCGATTCAGGTCATAGGCAACCTTGTCTAATGGCGGTCTATATTCAAAATGTTCTTTGGGATATAAAGTATCATCCTCGGCAACTGCCACATATGGTGTCGTAGCTATTTTGGCCGCCCGGAGAAACTGCCTGAACAGATTGTCTATACCGTATTCATCTTGTAAAAGATTTACTCCCCAATCTGTCGATTCTTTGGTCACACTGATGACTGGAGCGTCGCCTATTGCTTCCAACAAAACTTCTTTGTGGTATTTTGCCCACTCTTTTGGTACTTTATTATAGGTTGTGAATATTATCGTGATATCTTTCATGTTGGATTATTTAGGATTAAACCAAAACCAACTTCTGATTTTGTCCCCCTTGCCGTTAAATTGCTTCCCCAAAATATACCACTTATCCAGCCGGGCAGCTTTAGTATATGCATCAACCACCGTCTTAACATTGCAATAAAATGGACGATTCCCATCCCAATAGTCATGCCCGGAAATTATCCCGCCTTTTTTGACTTTCTTTGACCATTCCCAAATATCTTCAGCAATATATTTAAAACTATGGTTGCTGTCTATATAAACAAAGTCCAGACTTCCATCCTTAAAATCCTTTATCGCCTCCATTGATGTTTTGCGCATAATCACGCAGTCATAAGAAGCCATTCTCTTTTTTACCATTTCATACTGCTTTTCCATTTCCCCTTGGCTACAATGTGTATTTTTTTGATAATCAGGATAAAGTCGCCATGGGTCAATAGGATATAACTTTAAACCAACCTTACACAATGTTTCTGAAAAACCGCCAGTATAAACGCCAATTTCCGCTCCGACTTTGTATCCCATTTCTTTAAAAAATTCTGGCAAATCATCTCTAGTGCAATCAGGGATCTCCACTTGTTGTCCGGGTAAATTAAGTTCGTCTATTATTTTCATAGTTTTTTATATAGTTCGGCAATCTTGCTGATATGATACTCCTCGGCTTTTTTGATTATCTTTTCCGCATATTTGTCGTAATAAATATTATCTTTAAGTTTTTGTACCTCCTCCACCAGGTCATCCATGGTTTTAAACCGCATATAATAGTCCTCAAATTCCTCATACCCAACTTGCCAACTCGCAAATGAAGGTATCCCAAACGACGCGGCGTTTATCATTTTGGTTGGCTGGGCACACGGATTATTTTTATCGGAATTTCCATAGCCATATACAACTAAGAAATCTATTCCTTTATAAAAATTTATCGCGTCTTCCCTACTCCTCCAGTTATAGCACATTACGTAATCCATCCCTATTTTCTCCAAAGCCTCTTTTACTTCCGTATTTAATTTTATTGAAATCGACGAAGAACTGCCTATATACCCGCCGGTTGTCACTTCTTTCCTGTCCCTTTTGGCTCTTTCCCAGTTAAGGTGTTGCTGGGGGAGGTAAATAATTTCGTTCGGTAATCTGTCTTTAAGATACTTATATAGATGGGTTGAGTGTGCGAGGACCTTAATTTGAGGTCTTTGTTTCAGTTTCTCAAGAAGCCCTGTATATAAACCGTCGGAAAAATCCACGTAATCCGTATCGCGAATTCTGTCCACGTTTCCCGGCTTAATATAGACGCAGGTGTTGTTTTCGTAACCGTCTTTTGGATTATATTTGCCACCGATATACTCGGCGATTTGTTTGGCGCGGATTTCCGAAGACAATCTTACTATTGTCAAATCTTTGCTTTTGGGAAATCTCTGATTGGCCAAAAAAGAATGTTTTGCAAAAAATGAGAGCATGTAATTTATCATAAAATTCCAAATCTTTGCTTTAGGTTTTCGCAATTTCCCCAAACTGGTAAGTCGCCTCTGTATTCTGAAGCTCTTCCGCCATAAGATCTCAATCCCTTGTTTGTCTTTACGCTTATGATCGGGTCTGTGTGGAAATATTGCCATTTTATCCGGCTGTAAGTAAATGGGTTTCTTATTTTGTTAACCGGTCCTTGGTGATCCGGACAATCCAGACAAGCGCCATTTTTATACACAAGCGGGTTCCACAAGGGCAGATTCTTAAGCGCTTTTTCAAGTATGGATAAGTAAAACTCTCTTCCGATTACCTGGCCACCTTCAGAATATTCTTTTTTATAATACCTGGTCCTTCTCTTGCTCTTATACAAAATCCACATATTATCGCTTCTGTAAACTTGGGATAAACTTGACGGAATAAATTTAAAATAATCTTCCGGATAAATGACATCCGCTTCTGTCGTTATAACATAATCGGCATCTGTATTTTGACAAGCTATTTGCACCTGCCTAAAAAGATTGTCGTCATTGACGCCAACCTCGCCGATGCAGATATTCTTCCCGAAATCTATTGGTTTTTGGGACACGGAAACAATCGGTATGCCGCCACAAATATTCAAGATATTATCCCTGATTTTTTGCTCAAACTCTTCGTTTTCCCGGTTTGAAGTATAGTAGATTATAGCTGGTTTCATCCCGTTAGAGCCAGGAAGCGCCTTAACCTGTTTTTCAAGTAGCGCTTACCCATGCCGGTTTTAAGATATGTTTCTCTTTTTCTCGCATCTTCTTTATTTTTACACATTTCGCAATATATTAGTTCAAACGGTCCTCTTCCTTTTGTCCACGATTCATATAACCCTTCATTATGTTCTTTAAGGCGCTTCCGTATATCCACCGTAAAGCCAGTATAATGGCACTTGTCCTTTTTACTCTGTAATACATAGACATAATAGTACATATTGGCTCTAACGGGATTCTAAAAACTCTGTTACAAAATGCCACTCGGCCGATTGGGGTAATTTCAAAAGACCGGCAAGACATTTGCCTAAATCATTTTTGAGTCCGTAAACATGTCCGTGTAACTTTAACACTTCGGCTCCCGACTCGTGATACGGCTCATGCAAACTATGCGAAAATCTGTAGAACTTTTTTGTGGAAAGCATGTTCGGCTGATTTCTGTCTACCGCTCCCCACCATCCTTCTTCATCCAACGCCCTGACTACTCCTTCGCTCCACCTCCAATGAGGAGCGCAGAAACCTTTTTCAAAAGGCAATCCATCTCTGTCAAAAGCATCTTTTATTGCCGGTATAATTTTATCCTTAAAAGTATCGTAATCGCAGAATTCCAGCTCTTTGTTGTGAGTTAAACCGTGCGGGATTATTTGAATCCAATCCAGATGCTTTTTAATTTCCTTTAAAAAATCCCCGCGGATACAAAACGGTCCCCAATCCGCGCTTATGTCCGTAGCGACGGTAAAAAGAGAAATTTTAAATCCGGGAAAACGCTCCTTTAATTTCAACAAAAGCTCCAGACGGTTATTTACGATACTGAAATCGTGGAGATCAAGACAAACTTTCATAATTTATGTAATCCTTTTGAACTTAGCATATATAGTGTTTGCCGGCGGCTCAACTATCTCCATTTCTTGAAGCATAAAACCATTTTTCTCTACTAATTCATTCAACTCTTTGGACGTCCATTCCTGATAATGGAATCTCCCCTTTCTTTTTCCTTTTACTGGCGTGGTTACATATAAGTATTCTGCTACCCTTCCTGCTTCTTGAAGGGCCTTATCAGGGAATTCCAAATGTTCCAAAACATCTATCATGGTAACGGCTTCAAATTCTTCATTTGGTAAGGAATAAGCATCTCCTAAAACAACGTTCGCGCCTCTTTTTTGGGCTAACATAACCCCTGTCGGTTCATTATCAATTCCTTTTGCCCCCAGCAGGTAAGTAATTAATCCGTCTCCGGCTCCCACATCAAGCACCTTCTTCTCTTTAACCCAATTTTTAACTTTGTCGGCATGAATTTTATATCCGTGTCCTTGTTCGTACTGCCGCCAGTGGTAATCTCCGTATTTTTCGTATTTAGTGAATTTCATCCCACACATAACAAAGATGCATATTGCAAAGACATGCAGAACTTTGCTTTAATATTTAAACGATTATTAAGATTGTGAGTCATAGCATTTTAAATATTTATTTCTGGTCTTTGTTATGTGTGGGATTATCCCAGTTTTGAAACATCTATAAAATTACTAACCGCGCTCGTCCATGGCTTAAATTTAGTGAAATCCAGACGGTATTTAAATAATGGGAAAATCTTGCTGTAGTTATAATATTTATCGCTTTCCGGCTGGGTATCGTGTATGACAATAACATCAGCATGATTGGCTAGCCGTTTTATATCAATGTGTCTTTTCCTCAAAGGACTATGGTCTATAAAGACAAGACCCCAGTGGCGTTCTATATCTGCGCTCGCCCAATCAGAACAAAAAATAATTTTATGAAATGGCTTGGGGTCTTCTTTTACCACCTGGCCGTACCACTCTTTATTGCTTTCGTAAGAATACAGGGTTCTTCCGCTCATTTCACACAACCATTTTAATATCATGGTAGAAAAATATCCCATGCCCAACTCCAAAACATCTCCTTCTGTTTTATCAAACATCCTCACCAACAAAGGCAGGTGGGTTGCCCATTCTATTACTGGTTTGCTCATATTTTTATATTAAACCCGGCCATTTTTTTATTTCTTCTTTCCAGTTATCGGGCCAGCCCGGAACCGGCCAGAATTTATTAATCACCCATTCAAAATCGTGAACTCTGTCCGGCCATCGGTTATTCAACCAGAAATCGTTAGTATATTTTACAGCCGCAACCCTATTCTCTTTTGATTTTCTTATCTGGCCGTTAGAATAATTCCACCCCTTATTTTTCGGTCCCCTTTCTCCCCACCTGTGGGCACACCATGTTTTTTTATTTGTCACCACTCTGCCGCCTGAAAGCCATGTTTTAAGACACACCTCCAGATTTTCAAGAGACGGAAAGGCCCCATAATTTTTTTCGTCAAACAAACCAAGTTGGTTCCAATGGCTCCGCTTCATAAAATAACACGCTCCGGCCGATAACATGCAATCATCAATCAAGATGTCCTTTCTGTTCTCATTCCACCATTTCCAGGGCTTCCCCGACAGCGTTCCTTCCGTCGGAGGATATGTCACATGGCCGGCGTCAAACGTGGCTCTTCCGTTTTCGTCCTTGGTCCATCCCTCGTCTTTCAATGAATATAATCTGGGAACAACTACCCAATTATCCTCGCAGTCGGCAGTCAGCTTTATGTCAAACCCTTCATCAAGAGCGGAATGGTCGTCGATCTTCATTATGTATTCACCCTTGGAAACTGCCACACCCCTATTTACGCTTGTCCTTAGCCCAAAATTTGAACTTAATTCTCCGTGATGTATTATGACAACACGCTTATCGTCTTTTAACGGCGCTTTAGGCCAATAACCATCCAGCACAACAATTACCTCTATCTCCCCCCTCGCCTTATTTAAAACATCATCCACGGTTTTCTGCAGATACAACTCGCTTCTTGACGGTATTATTACTGAAATCATTTTATTTTGCCGGATTATATTTAAGACCGAATCTATCAAATAGCCACTTGAGGTCATGTATTCTCTTGTCCCAGCGGTTGTTAAGCCAGAAATCTTTAGAATATAAATTGCCCATCTCCGTTTCTTTGCTTGGGCAAGGAGAAACTGTCCTGCCGAATTTCCTGTGCTTGTGGGCATACCAAGTCAGTTTGTTGACCATCACTTGGCCTCCGCCGAGCCAAGTTTTCAAAGCGATCTCTATCGGCTCTTGGGTGAATGTGCCGTAACCTTCTTCTTGTAATCCGCCTAGCCAGTCCCAGTGCTTGCGCGACATAAGCCAGCAGGAGCCCTGAAATACCATGGTCTCGTCAATCATCACATCGGCTCTTTGGATCCTCCGCCCCGTCCAATACACCCCTCCTATTTTATCCGGCCTGTCTATAAAAAGCTTTTCATAATCTATGGGCGGTTCATCCATAATCTCCCACTTATCAGTGTCCAGTTTATACCGCCTTGGAATGACAACCCAATTATCTTGCATACCGGTTAATAATTTGAGGTCGTAACCCTCACCGAACATGCAGTGAGAATCTATTTTCATAATGTATTCGCCGTGAGAGGCGGCTACTCCCTTATTAATGCTTCCGCGCATTCCTATTCGTTTCTCATTAAAAAGAATAACGTCCGCATTTTGAACTTCAGCCCAAGCGCCGTCCAAAACCACGACAATTTCAATTTCACCCCGAGCTTTACTCCTTAAGTCATCAACCGTTCGCTGCAGGTCTTTGTCTTTTGCTGACGGAATTATGATTGAAACCATTTTGGTATAATTACTTTTTCGTAATAATCTTTCCATTTATTCAAGGAATATTTATACCCCGCTTCGTTATTAGCCGGGTTTTCCGGCGTTCCCTGCTGGTGGGTTCTGGTAAATGAGTAGTGCTTGTGGGCAAACCAGGTATTTTTATTCAGCATCAGCTTGCCGCCCGCTTGCCAGGTTTTGAACACCATTTCGTGAGAATCCTGTATCAGCGGCCCGTAACCTTCGGTCTGGAGTTCGCCAATGACCTCGTCCCACCACTTGCGGGGCATTACCCAGACCGAACCCTGCATTGACATTGTCTCGTCTATCATCATGTTCTTGCGCTCCTTGTCCCGACCGGGCCATCTCTGACCCTCAAATTTGCCGTCACGAATTTTCAATTTTTCGTAAATGAAAGGCGGAATATCCATCACTTCCCATTTGTAGGGATCTAGAAAATATCTGGTGGCGGTCATTATCCAGTTGGGCTGGCAAGCCCCTGTCATGGCCGTATCAAATCCTTTGGCGAACATGCAGTGCTCATCGGTTCGCATAATAAACTCTCCCCGGGACACAGAAATTCCGGCGTTTATCGCACCGCGCATCCCCCTGTTTCTTCCTAGGTGAATATATCTTACTCGCGGGTCAATCCTTAATTCAAAAGACGGCCAATATCCGTCTAAAACTGCAATTATCTCTATATCTCCTTCAGAATTTTCTAAAATCGAATCTATCGTCTTTACCAATAACGGGTCTTTGTAGGAGGGAATTATTACCGACAGCATACCGGAAATGTAGCAAAATATTCAAAAAAATCCAATCCCGTTAGAAGTCCGACCCGCTTTTTGAGTATGGTCGGCAGACGCCCCCTTGGGGGCGTCTTACTTCTAACGGGATCAATGAGTTTTTACCCTACTAAATGATAAGTTTAGGCGCCGGTGTGTGTCAGGTAGTCCGCGGACGGTTTAAAATAAATTCTGCTCGCGTTGATGGCAACTCCCACCACTTGAATTACATCATTTAGTGCCGAGGGTTGAGTTTGGGCTGTTCCTCCTGCCGTAGTTGACAGATAACAAACGCCTCCCACTGTCAAATTGGTTCCTCCGGTCCATTTAGTAGTGTCTTTATAAATACCGTGCAAGAGAACACTGTTTGACCCGCTACTTGCTGTAGCCAGAGCCAAACCCATCACCGGATAAGTAGAAGTTCCGTTGGCATCTGCTTGTTTAACGGTGCCACTTGATGTGAAATACAAAAGGTCGCCAATAGTAATAGACTCGCCATAAGTCATGCTGACTATAAAGCCGGAGGCAGTTTGATTGGCGGTGGGCGTTTCCATCAGTTGAATTCCAGCCGCACTATTTATAGGCAGTTCACCCATATCCAGACGAAACCTGGAAATTTTTATTGTCTCCTCGCCCACCTTCAAATCCCCGCATTTCAAACAAGTAAAAAGAGAGGTGGGAACGGTTTTCCCTTTATTCATCCCTAAAAGAGGGATCCATCTATGTTTGCCGCACTCTGTCTTTTGTTTCATGCCTCTTTATCAATTTGAAGTATTTCCTCTCCGGAGCTGTCATAAATAGACAATACTTTTTTATCTTCCACAATCTTAAAACTGTCAAAGCTTGGCTTATCGGAAAAATTGCCTCTGGTCGACGGCTCGTTAAAGAATGAGAGTAAGGGTCCCAACACTTTTGTCGTCAAAAAAGCCCCGCCGCCTATCAATATCGCTGATAAAAATCTTCTTCGGTATCTGTCTACATTTTCTATTTTATTCTTTTGGTTTCCCATTTAGTTTTAATTCCTCCTCGACCTTTTTAAGCTCTTCCTCTATCTCGGCTCTCCCTTTTTTAAATTCGCCGGTAAATCTGCCCAATGTTCTTGCCAAATTAGACAATTTCTCCCCTCCGAAGAAGAAAACCACCGCCAATATCAAGATAATTACTATCTCTGGAGGTCCTAATCCAAACATATCGTTTGTTTACTTAGCTATTGCTTTACTTGACTTTATTGCTCTTGTGTTTCCAATAAAAAAAGTAGATTACGGCTATGACTACTATAATCAGTGTTATTTCGGTTATTCCTAGTCCGAACATGTGTATATTATTATATTATTTTTGTTTGCTAATCGACCTTTAGTTAAGTTTATCAACAATGAAATATGGTGTAAAGAAAGTAATCCACTATCAGCCCTGTCCGGCCCGCCGGCCAGGCGGGCCGGACATCAAAGAACCGGTCCCATAAAGCAAGGAAAGGGGGACGAACAGCATGATCATGGTGATGCCCGTCCCGTCCGGTGTTATCACCGCGGAGAAGATGAGCAAAAAGAAAAGAGCGAACTTCCATTTTCTCCTCCAAAAACCGGGGCTGACCAGCCCCAGATAGCTCAAAACGGTCATAAAGATCGGCAGAAGGAAGATTATCCCGGTGGTTATCAAGATGGCAATTATCCAGGCCATAAATGAGTCAAGCGAAAATAAGGTCGCTACCCCCAGTGAGGAGGCAAAGGGATACATGAACTTAAAGGTCAGAGGTATCAAAATATAATAGGCAAAAACACATCCCATCAGAAACAGAAACGTGAACGCGACAACCGATCTGAAGACGGCTTTTTTTTCATGCTCAAAGAGGGCCGGCGAGATATACCTGATGATCTTGTAGAGGAGGAAGGGGAAACTGGCGATAAAGGCCAAGATAAACGTTATCTCCAGCTGGACCACAAAGCCGCTCCAAGGATCGGTCACGATAAGCTGGACACCAGGAGGGACAAGGTCGCGTTCCATCATCTTGAATGCCTGGATAGAAAGAGAATCCTTGGAAAGTGTTGGCAAGATCAGGTCCCTACCGTAGATCGCAACCCTATTCAAGCCAAAGAAAGAGAAGAACAGGGCAAAAGCGACCAGAGCATAAATCCAAGATATGATACTTTTTATAAATATTTTGAATTCCTGAAGAAGGGTCATGGGGACAGGGATCACTGCAGGTCTTGGTCAAATTCAAGTATGGTGTTGCTCCCTGCATCATACATGATTACGGATTTTGATGCGGTAACCCCATCAATATTTTGTTTAAACCTAAAGGTGTTGCCAAAAAGAATCGAGGTTTCTATTATCGCGTTTCCCTTTTCCGCCGGAGCGTTCACCCCGCAGCCCACCCCGAGACAAACCCATAAATTTGTATCATCCCCTCTGATATTTCCGCCGCCGCCAGCGCCGTCGGTTGCAGAAATGTTGATATCACCGGAACCATCAACATAAAATTCACCGTAAACAGAATTTGATTGGCCTAGGCGAAATTGCGCCACGCTGACTGCTTCCAAAACGTTAAACTTTCTCGTTGGACCCGATGTGCCGACGCCAACCCGATCGGTGCCAGAATCAATGACCAGGGTGTTGGAATCAAAGTTCCATTCGCCGGCGGCGGTGTGAGAAGCGACGGCGCCAAATGAAACAATCCCGTCAAAGGCGGCCGAGCTGTTTACTTCAAGCCCGCCGGAAACAAGGAGGTCGTTGGGTGCATCTATTGTGCCGGCGTGGGTAGTTTCCGCTGTCCCAAATCTTGAATAACTAGTCGTTGCCAAGCCGCCGAATTGGCCGACACCGGTCGCGTTGATAAATCTTCCGCCGTGAACCGTCTCGGCGTTTATCGCGAAACCGGAAGCGACAATCCTCTGGCGAGGAGAAAGGGTCTCAAAACCAGAATCAATGGTATCGGAAACTTGAACTTCTAAGTAATAGGCCGATGAATCAAAATCTAGATCCAAAGCGCTATATCCTGCCGAGGTATCGCCAAGCAAAGTGTTAAAAACACCTTGGGTGACTTTTATCGTTATCGCCGTCGCGCCGGACAACCAAAGCTGATTATCGCCGGTCAGCGTGGAATGGATCTTGAATTTGAAATAGAAATTCGTTCCGCTCCCGCCTCTAAGATTGCCGGATGTGTCCGTCAGTCGTCCCTGAAAACTTAATACTTTTGGAACGGCCGCATACGCATTGCGACTGATCAATCCTTCAGACAGTAAAATAATCCCGACAATCAATATCGCAACCGAAAACCTCTTCGTTATACGCATAAGGGTAATAACTTTCATTTTGTTAATTCTAACATTAATTGAGACCTCTGTATCCACAATCACAATAATGGCTAGTCGTTTTTGGAGAAAAGCATCAGGTCCCGGCGGAATAGGGCCAAGGCCTGCTTAAGGGGCAGGATGGACATAAAATAACGCAGATCGGCCAGACCGCGGACAAGCCAGCCCCAGAATCCGGTCAAGGTTGAACCTTGACCGAGATGGGCCACGGCGAACTTCGCGCCTACCGGCGCTATCCATGAATCATAATACGGCACATATTCTTTTAGCTGTCGGCCTTTGATGGAGGTCGCAATGTTGCGGGCCGTTACTCGGCCCTGGGCCAGAGCGGTGTGGGCCAGACCGGGAACAGGTTTTTGGGTCTTGGGGTCAATAAACTCAATAACGTCCCCCAAAGCATACACGCTCGGCAATCCCGATACGGCTAAAGTAGGCCGCACCGGAACTTTTCCCTTTGGCGTCAGCTCAAGGCCGTGGATGCTCTTCAGTAGTACGCTCGGCTGGACGCCGGCCGTCCAAACCACGGCTGAACCTTTTACCGTTTGACCGCTTTTTAATTTAACCGAATCGCTCGTTACCGATTCAATGAATGAGTTCGACATTATGGCCACCCCGAGCTCGGTCAAACGTTTGACAATAATATCTCGCTCTTTGTCTTGGACCATGGGCAGGATGTTGGGAGCGGCTTCAAATAGGGTCAGGGAGTAGGCCCGTTTGTCCAACCCGAGCTTCTTGCTTAACATCCTCGCGCAGCTGGCCAGTTCAGCGGCCAGTTCAATGCCGGTAAATCCGGCTCCGATGATAAGAAAAGAAATGGGGGATGCCGCTCTCCCCTCTTTAATGTCACGGAACAATTCCTGCATTTTTTTGTTCAACGCCAAGCCGTCGCTGATGGTCTTGAACTGGTAGGCATATTCATAAACCCCCGGAATACCAAAATCGGATGACTGGCTGCCTAAAGCCAGCACGCAGTAGTCAAAGTCAATCCCGTTAGAAGTCTCGCTCGCGCCAAAGGCGCGAGTCCTTCGGACCTCGGCGAGGCTACTTCTAACGGGATCTCCGCCAGCAAAAGTGACTCGTTTATTTACTAAATCTACCGAAGCAATCTCGGCCTGGACAAGCTGGACGTTCTTGCCCGCAAAAATTTTAGAATACGGGATGCTGATGCTTCGCCGAAGCTGGAGATGAAACATATCATCCTCTTTTATCGGCGCCGCAGAGGCAACCTCATACAGAGTCGGGGTGAAGAGATGATAACTGTTGCGGTCGATCAAAGTGACGCTCAATTCGTCTCCCGCGTATCGTGATAGGTCCAAAGCGCATCTCACGCCCCCGAACCCCCCACCTAAAATAACGACTTTTTGCATCTTTAAATATTTAAATTTTTATATTAGCAGATAATCCAACGGATTTAAGGTGGCACCGATTGGCAAAACGCCCGAAATACTGCTGGTCTTGGTAGTGAAAGTCCTGGGCGCGTAGACCATGAAATGGATATGACTGCCGGTGGACAAGCCCGAACTACCCATGCTTCCCACCACATTTCCTCTTCTCAATTGCTGGCCGACGCTTACGGACCGGATGGACATATGGGTATAGGCGGTCACCAGCCCGTTACTGTGCTCTACCGCCGCCCATGTCCCGTAAGCATATGGGGCATTCCCGATGGCAATGACCGTGCCGTCATCGGCCGCTCGCAAAGGCGTTCCATACGACGCGGCGATGTCCAGCCCGTTATGGAAACCTCCTTTGCCGTTGTTGCAGTCAGGATAATACCGACGGGCCCATCTGGTTTCCAAACAGCCGTATCCTTGGGATATCCGGCCCTGGACCGGCGCGGAGAGGACGCCCGGCCGGGCCAAAGGCAAACTGTTGGGGTCAATGGCCTTGCGCAACTGGTCTTCAAGTTTGAATATCTCCAAATTCATCTGCCTTTCCAGCTCCTCGGACTTTGTCAGCATCTTCTGAAACTCCGCCTCTTGGCCCTTGGTCGCTTTCAACAGATTGCTGGTTTCCGCCTTCGTGCCGCTGACGGCGGCCCGTTCAGACGCTTGTCTCTGCTTCAATACGATAAGGTCTTCCTTCTTTGTCTCCAACTGGTTCTTTTCGCTTTCAAGCTCCTTCTTGGCGCCTTCCAGTTCACGGACCAGGTCCGTCAGTCCCTCACTTAAAGAATTGGCGTATTGGACCTGCCGGAAAAAATCAGACATGCTGTCATTTTTCAGGAGGGTCACTAAAAGCCCTTCTTTATCCTGACGGTCCAAGAATAACAGTGTCTGGCCGATGGTCCTTTTTTGGGCTTCTATCTTTTGTTCGGCGGTTTGGATGTCGCCTTGGGTCTCGTTTATCTCAACCGAGGTCTTGTTGATGCTGACCGTGGTCACTTTTATCTGGCTCTCCAGATATTTTATCTGGTTGTTCAAACTGTTTATCTGATTCTGGAGGGTCTGGGCCTTGGCTTGGGCGCCGAAAATATTGTTTTTATACTGCTCCTGCTCTTTCTGAAGCTGTTGTATCTGCTCTTCCAGCCGGTCTATCTCCGACCTTAGTTGGCTGACGTCTGCCATCGTTTCCGCAAGTGAAAAACTGGCCGTGAGCAGGCCGGCCAACACTAAAAATAATATCCGGCTTTTATAAAAGTGAGATAGCTTTTTCAATTCTCTTAATGGTTTCCTGTTTACCCAATGCCAACGCGATATCTATCGGATCAGGCGACTTTTCTTTTCCCGATAATGCTACTCGCAGTGGCCAAAACACCAGTCCTTTATTCCCCAACTCCACGCTAAGTTTTTCCAGACCGGCAAGTATGGCTTCTCGGGACATTTCTGCTGCCTTCAAAACCTCCAGCGAGCGGGAAAGAGACGCTTTTACCTGCTCAAAACCGCTGTTTTTCCATTTTAATAATTCCTTGCCGTATTGCGGCTCTGACCATAGATACGAAAACTCCTGTGCGTCCATTAAACGTTCCAGCCGCTCGGTGATGAGGGCCGCGGCCGCGTCTGAAATGTTTAAATTCGTTAAATTTTTAAATTCTTTTGGCGGCAGTTTTTTGATGTATTGCGAATTGAGCCAATTCAATTTCTTGACATCAAACACTGCGCCTGACTTATGGACCTTGGTCAAGTCGAATTCCTTGACCATCTCCTCGCGGGAAATTATCTCTTTACTGAAAGTGTATGACAGCCCGCCGAGAAAATTTATCAGCGCCTCGGGCAAGTAATCTTTTTTGTAATCCGCCACCGCCATCCCGCCGTGCCGTTTTGAAAGCTTGGACCTGTCAGGCGCCAGGATGAGCGGCAAGTGCGCGAATATCGGCAGCGGCAGACCTAGCGCTTCGTATATCAAAATCTGCTTGGGCGTGTTGGAAATATGGTCCTCTCCGCGGATGGCATGAGTAATTCCCATCTCGGCGTCATCTACCACCACCGCAAAGTTATAGAGCGGCTCGTCCAAGCTCTTGGCGATGCTGAAATCGCCGAGAAGACTGGCTTCAAATTCTATCGGCCCGCGGATGACATCATTAAAAGTTATTTTTTGCTCATTTACTGCCAAACGCAAGATAAAATTTTGTCCGGGATTTGAGGCCGGATAATGTCTCCCAAAAGCAGAGCTAGATTTACAACTGCAGATATGTCTAGGAGGTTGTTTATTTTCTTCTTCTTCTTTTCTTTCCGCTTCTAGTTCTTCTTTTGTATGATTGCACCAAAAAGCTTTTTTATTTGTGATAAGTTTTTCTAATGCCCTTCTATAATGTATCCTGCGTTTACTTTGATGCACCACCTCACCGTCCCATTTCAACTCCAGCCATTCCAGGGCCTCCAAAATGCTCTGCTCGTATTCTTTAGTGGAGCGCTCTATGTCTGTATCTTCTATCCGAAACAGAAACTCGCCGCCATTCTTTTTAGCGAAGAGCCAATTATAAAGCGCCGATTGAGCGGTGCCGACGTGCATGTAACCCGTCGGAGACGGGGCTAGGCGGACTTTTATTTTTTTGCGCCCAAACATCTGATTAAATTATATACTCATTATCGGACTTCTACTACCTAGTGGACATGTTGATAAAATATGGTATAATGCTTTTAGTTCTGGAGGTTTTATGCCTGTGTCGCTTGATAAGCTAGGTGACATCGGCAGAGACCCATCTGCCTATGTCGACGATATCGCGGATAACGGCAGGAACGTCTCTGCCGTCATGAAGCTCCTTGAGGATGGCTTCTACGCGTGGGACGCGCGGCCGTTTCGCTGGTATCAGTTGAAGACCAGATGCTGCGGCCGCGTCGTCTCGCGGGCCGTTGAGGTTGAGGTCCGATGCGGCTTCATTTTCCGCGATACCGGGAAAGTGAAGTTCACCTGCCTTCGGTGCGGCTGTGAAGCCGTCGAAGGCGAAAGAAAAACTGTCCCCGTCATGGATTAATGTCTTCATATTAATATCCACGGCGGGGAGTTCTATTTTAACTGATTGAAGTTGTAGATTGTTTGTTGTAGGTTGTCAGTATGTATATTCTGGAAGTCATCCCTCTATCCGTCCTTCCACCTCAAGTCCCTCAAATTTTAAGTTATTATGGCGATTTAGAACTGCCAAAAGGGGCGGTCGTTCAGGTTCCTCTTCATAATCGCAAAGTTTCGGCGGTGGTAATCAACTCAAGCGCCATTGATAAGCGGCGCATCCTGGTTAAAAAATCCGCCTTCCAGTTAAATAAAATAACGTCTATTCTTTCTGCCGAGTCCCAAGTCGGTGAATACCAGTTCAAATTGGCTCTCTGGCTGGCCAATGAGTATCTTTCCCCTCTCGGTCTGGCTTTGAAAGCCACCCTGCCCCCGTTTTTTGGAAAAAAGAAATACGCTATTAAAATTCAAAGCCCAAATTTTAAATTTTCAAATACCGCAGGCAAACCTGATATCATCATCTGCCGCTCAAAGGACGGTCTGAAACATCTGCCGAAAAGTATCGGTCAGATGCTTATTCTTGTGCCCGAGACGAGCTACATCCCTCATTTCAAAAAAGCTAACCCCGAGGCCAGCATCATTCATTCCGGAATCAAAAATGAAGAATATCATGCACTTTGGAAACAGGTCCAGGGCGGAGAGATGCAGATGATAATCGGCACCAGGCAGGCGTTATTTTTACCTTTCAATAACCTAAAAAATATCATCATCATTGACCCGCTTCACGAGTTTTATAAATCCGATTACAGCCCGAAATACAAAGCGCCGGCTCTGGCCGAATACGCCGCACGCCTTTATGGCGCGAAGCTCACCGTCATATCCGATTTTTTGGGTGTTGAAAGTTACATCCGGGTCAAAAAAGGCGAATTGGTCGTTAGTGATTACCAGGCAAGACCTGTACAGGTCTTGCCTGTAGAAGTCATTGACCTTATCGCCGAGCTCAAGCAGGGCTATGTCGGCGCTTTGAGCGTTCCTTTGAAGCGCCGCCTGGCTGAAGCGGTCAAAGCCGGCAAGAAAATATTGATCTTTGCCGCCCGCCGCGGATATGCCGGCATCGTCGTCTGCAAGCGCTGCGGTTTCACTTCCAACTGTCCGCGGTGCAACATCCCGATGCGGGTTCATATGGCAATGGATAAGATACTTGTCTGCCATCACTGTTCAATCAACCAGCCGTATCCCCAATTTTGCGCCAATTGCCACAGCTCGGAAATAAAGCCGACGGGACCGGCTGGCTCGCAAAAAATCTACGAGGAATTGCAAAAAATGATAGAATTCGGCCAACTCACAAAGACCCCCATTGTAATTTTGGATGCTGATGTCACACAGAACCAGACCGAGGAAGATGAGATCATGGAAACTGTCAGAAATCCGCTAGCTGGCGGACAGTCCGTAATTCTCATCGCCACGACCAAAGTTTTCAGCTATATATTTGACGATTCGTTTGACCTTGTCGCCATTCCTCAATTTGACGCTCTTTCGGTCAGCCCCGACTATCAGACCGACGAGCGGCTCTGGTACCAATTAGAAAAATTAGCTGATTTCCAGCCGGAGAAAATAATCACCCAAAGCTATGATACCGCCAGAGTTCCTCATGAGGTTTTTGCCCATGATTACGAAAAATTATATACTGCCGAGGCCGAGGCCCGCCAAGCTCTCGCCTATCCTCCGTTTTCAAAAATCATCCGCCTTACCTACACTCACCGCAAAGCCCAAGTTGCCGTCAACGCCGGCCGCCAGCTTATCGAAAAATTAAAAATGGCCGCCGCCCACTTGCGCATTCAGCAAAGTGTCCAGATAAGCGACAGCTCTCCCATGTTCCTCTCTAAAGAGAAGGACTTTTACACTTTTTCCGTGATAATCAAATTTCTGAATTCTGACAGCAAATTAGTCCGAGAGTTAGTCCGCTACGCTCCCAGCAACTGGCTCATAGACGTAGACCCGCGCCAAATGATCTGAAAAAGAAAACGGGGGCCGGCGTGTAGCCATATCCCCCGTCATGTGCCTCGAGCCAAGGACCAAATTTCAAGGTCCAAAAGCTCAAGGTGACAACCATCAACCACCGACAACACTCCCGCAAGACGGCGTGCCCCACTTGGAGTAGGCTTCGTCGTCCCAGACCGCGCCCAGGCCCGGCTGACCGCCGTACAGAAACAAGCTCGGCCAGCGCCCGGACTCGCAGCGCGACGCTACGAGGTCCAGATAATGATGCTGGAGCACCTCCGGAAAGTAGAGCACGTGGACAATGCCCCGCCAGACGTTGTAGGGCTGGCGACCCTCGGCCAGGATGGCCTTGCGGTTGTCCGACGGACGGATGTTGCGCCGCGCGTTGCCGTCCTCCACGCTGACCATTAGGTGGGCGTTGGTCGGGATGGCCACCTCGTCCTTCAGGTAGTCGGCGTCCAGATAGTTCTTGCCCGACTTGCCGTTGATGACGATGAGTGCCATCAATTGCTCGAGGGTGGCGTTGTCCAACTTGGGATGGGCTGGCACGAAGAGAAAAGCGCCGACCATCAGGTGGTTGCGGAAACGGTCGGCCTCTTCGTACTTGGCTAGCTTGTGACCGACCAGGGTTTCAACCTGGTAGTCAAAGAGCTGTTGCGGCGTCGGAAGAACCGGCGTCCGCATCAGAGCCGCGAACTGGCCGAACGGAACAGGCATGACGGACTTGCTGGCAGAAGCGGTCATGGGAACTCCTTGTCAAAGGCCTGCGGATGCAAGCCGAACTGTATGAGTACATTATATATTATTGGCTGATTTTGTCAATATGGGCCTGGGCTATGTTTTCCTATATTATTTTAGTATGGAAATCACGAAATTACCGGAGGAGATATTGGGCGGGAAGATAACGCTGGCGGAGCAGGAAGACATCAAAAACGGGAAATATGCCGGGCTTATTTCGGATATGAAAAAAGCGATGCTGGACAATAAGGGCGTGGGTCTGGCCGCCAATCAGATAGGGACGGATGTCGCTGTTTTTGTAATAGACGAAAAATTGGCTGAAGAGAACAAGGTTCCCTCCGCATATTTCAATCCTGAAATAACCGAATACTCCAAAGACAGCGACGAATTAGAGGAGGGCTGTCTCTCAATCCCCGACTGGTATAAACCCGTCGCCCGCTCAAAGAAAATAATGTTCAAGGCCATAGACGAGGAAGGCGATAAAGTTAAGTTCAGAGCCCGCGGATTTTTGGCCCGAGTATTGCAGCACGAGACAGACCATCTCAACGGCCTAACTATACGTGACAGAACTAAAATTAAATCCTAAGCACTAAATCCTAAATTCTAAATAATTCCAAATGCCGGAAATACAAAAGAAGAAATATGACTTGGAAGATAGGACTTTAGAATTTGCTAAGAAAATAAAGAATTTTATAGATAAATTACCTAAAAGTACTTCTAACTTAGAGATAAGCAGACAATTAATGAGATCAGGTGGTTCTATAGGAGCAAACTACATAGAAGCCAACGAATCACTTGGTAAAAAAGATTTTCTGATGAAGATAAGAATCTGCCGTAAAGAAGCCAAGGAAACAAGATACTGGCTGAAATTATTAGACGAAAAAATTTTAAGTGAGGAAGCTATGGAATATATGAGAATTTTTGGTTCAATTTTAGAAAAGTTTAAAATTTAGGATTCTATATTTATTTAGGATTTAGATGTTAGGATTTAGTATTTATTAGATTATGAAACTGATATTTTTTGGAACTTCGTCTTTTGCAGTGCCGGCGCTTAAGGCATTGCGCGAGGCTGGACACGAGATATGCGCCGTGGTCACCCAGCCCGACCAGCCGGTCGGACGCAAGCAGGTCGTAACCGCTCCGCCGATCAAAGTTGCCGCCCAAGAACTAGAATTAAAAATCCTTCAACCTGAATCTCTAAAATCCGATGAATCTATTCTCAAATTCTTAAGAATATCAGAATGCTCTTTGTGTGTAGTAGCGGCTTATGGCAAATTAATACCAAAATCTTTGCTAGAAATACCGAAGTACGGCTTCATTAACATCCATCCTTCTCTCTTGCCAAAATACCGCGGTCCGTCCCCTATTCAAACTACCATCTTGAATGGCGACGAGGTGATGGGCGTGACCATAATGAAACTGGATGCCGGAATGGACACCGGGCCGATGCTAGCCCAGATAAAATTCCATCCGGCGCCGGACGAAACTTTTACCGAGATACACGATAAGCTCGCCGGCCTGGGCGCCGAACTGCTCATTGAAACTATCCCTGAATATATTGCCGGAAGGATAACACCGCGGACGCAAGACAACACCCAAGCCACAACGACCAAGATATTTAAGCGTGAGGACGGCCGGATTGACTGGTCACGCCCGGCTCGCGACATCTACAATCAAATCCGCGCCTTAAATCCCGAGCCCGGCACCTGGACCACCTGGAGAGACAAAGTTTTAAACATAAAATTGGCCGGACTGGAAAATAACGAATTGAAAATAAAAACCCTCCAACCGGAAGGCAAAAAAGAAACCTCATTCAAAGATTTCCTCAATGGCTACTCCGATTTCAAAATATCAGACTGTAAATAGTAAAAGGCCCACGGCGATGCGTGGGCCTGGAGAACTGCGCAAAAAACTACTCCGCGGTTGCCAAAGCGCGGCCGATGCGGTGGTATCTTTCCAACCAATGCCCCGGCGGGCATTGGCGGTTCGCACGGATTACTGCGACAATCCATCGCCGTGATGGCCGCGGATGATGGTACAACCGGTACTTATACTGGTTGTACCGCCAACGGGCCAAGGTGTTCCAATTCTCCCGCCAATCCCGACGAGATAATACCCAACAGGCACTATCTCGGTCATGGCGAAGGACGTAGGCTCCGCCACCGAAATAGCGAAGCCGACGTCCAAGCGCTGCTCGGATGACGGCCCGAAGATCGGTTCCTTCCGGTAGGCCATAAAAGTAATCATTTTGGCCATACCGATAACGCTGTCGCTCGCCATTTATACGAGAATAGCGACAGGCCTGATTTTTTGGGCTAAACCAAACCCTAAAATCAGACAGCCCAGATAACGGACTGGGGGTTACCCAAACTTCTACCCCGTGTATTTTTACCATAACTCCTCCTCGGCCAAGCCCGCGGGCTGGCCAAGAAATCAAACCGGTTCCCGGCTCCGAATAGATTCGGCGAGAACTTGCCCGCCTACCGGGGTCAAACTTCAGGGATTTTTGACGGCTACTGCCTAAAAACAATGGAACCCCGATTTCCCATTGCTTGCACCAAACGGGTCTTGGGCTACCGCCTCGCCGTTTGACATGAATTGTGAAAGAGCAGTCTTTTACTCCCACAAATTTTGATAGTTAGTTGATAATTTTATAACCATCTAAATTTGTGGGAGCAAATTATTTTTAAATCCGTATGTTACTGCACAACCGGTGCCAGTATCTTATACGAGTCCATTTCAAACTGGTTGACCGGAGCGACCTGGTCAGGCGTGACATTCATGCGCTGGGCGGCCATCGGGGTCAGGTAGCGCTTGCCGTCGCCGACGATCTGAAACACGTCGCGGTTAAGCGGATTCTCCAGATAGATGTATTGGTTCTTTGGATAGAAATTGAACTCAACTCGGCCTATGGTGATGGCGTCTTCTTTGCGGCCGCCGTATGAATCAATGACTTTATCGCTCGGCATCAGACGGAGCAGGCCGCCCTCGGTCAAGTAATAAATATGCTTTGAATCGCCTTTGACCGTTACAAGATTAGCACGGGGATATTTGTTGAGCTGGGCATAAGCGACTGTTTGGACCAGGTCTTGGCTGTAATTGTATTCGGACAAGACATCCGGTACGTTCGGAATAAGGTGTTTTTTGCCGGAGATTATCGCATAGACATTAGTATTGTCCGCGGTCACTAAAACAATCGGACTGCCATTGACATCTTGGGCTACAGCTGAACCGGCACTGCCAAAAAGATTGTCGAAGATCGAGCCGGAAGACCTTGATGTCTTGCTTTGATTTTGAGCTGAAGGATTTGAGCTGGAAGAACCAAAGATGTCAAAATTCAAAGTGACCGGTTTGGTCTGATAGCCGGAATTGGAATATGGTTGATTGTATTGCTCGGCGCCATCAATACCCGGGATATATAAATGAGCGTTATACGGATAATAATAAGCCCCCGCGGAAAGCGGCATCGCAATGGAAACCAATAAAATAGCCGAGATAATATAGATATAAGCTTTATTCATTACGTTTTATATCATACTCTCATTTAGCCCTAAAGTCAAGCTTGCGAAATAGGGCCGGTTTTGCTATAATTTCCAAGGTTTATTGGTCCATATTCTATAACCCATATTCCATGCCATTAGGTGTAAACGAACTAAAACTCCCGATTTTATTTGCTTCGCAATTATAAAATCGAGAATCCTCGATTTGGCAACCAAGCTTTGCTTAGGCCAAATCGGGACGAAGACTATGTCGCTATCTCTTAACGAGTTAAAACCTAAAATATATATTTTATATGAGGACCAGCCCTACGTCGTTATTGAGACCCATCATTTGAAGATGCAGCAGCGCCGGCCGACGGTCCAGGTCAAGATGCGTAATCTCATCAACGGCAAGTTGTTGGAACGGAACTTCGCCCAGTCAGACGTCTTTGAGGAAGCCAACGTCGCTCGCCGGACTGTCAAATATCTTTACGGCCACCGAGGCCAATATTTCTTTTCATACACCAACGACCTGTCAAAGCGTTTTCAATTGACCGAGGATGTTCTTGGCGATTCGGTCAAGTTTTTCAAGGCAAACACGCCGATGGACGCCATAGAATTCGAGGGCAAGATTATCACTGTGGACCTACCGGTGAAGATGGATTTCAAAGTGACCGAGGCGCCGCCGGCCATCCGTGGCGACACCGCCCAGGGCGGAGTCAAACAGGTCACCATTGAGACCGGCGCCAGCATCAACACCCCCCTGTTCATAGAACAAGGGGATGTCATCCGCATCAATACCGAGACCGGTGAGTATGTGGAGAGGGTAAGTAAGGGATAAGATCAGCTCATTTTTATTTTAGTACCAATTGGTACTAAAATAATTTAAGAGATTTCAAACTCTAATCTTTCTTCTGAAAGATCAATAGTACCAGCGGCGCCAGGGCCCAGTAAAAGAGGGCCTTTTGGTTGGCGATGTAGAACAAGACGTAGTCCGGGATAAAGCGCTGATAGTCGGGGGCGAGATTCAAAATAATGGCCGCGACAAGTCCGAACTGGACCAAACCCATCAAACTGACCGAGACAAAAGACGCTTCGGCCATACTGAAATGGCCCCTAACCACCGCCCGATTCAAAAGTAAAAAACTAACGATATAAGCCGTTGCGAAGGCCGCGATCTGAAGCATGGCCAGGTCTTTGGCCAGATAATTATTGTTTTGCAGCCAGCCAAAGTACGGAAACACGGCTTGCAAAACGAACGCGACATAAATGGAGAGGAGCGAAATGAGCGTTCGGGTCCTGCCCAAGCTTAAAACAAAGAGCAAGATGCAGACCAAGACCAGCAATCCGAAGATGCCCCCCGAACCCAAAGAGAAATTGCTTAAAGAAAAACTGTCTAAATTAAAAGCATTCAGAAGCTTCGCCATGATTGATATTATATCACGGAAAAGGTATGATGGTTGTCAGTTCCCCACCCCTAATCTTGGAGTCAAGTGATGACAATTGATTGGAATATCCTGACCATTATCGCAGCAATTCTCATTGTCCCGATGGCAATCGGCCAGACAGTCAATCTCTTCTTCATCTTCTCTAACCGGGGCCCGAAGATCAGCAAGAGTAATCTGCGGGCGAACTTGAGCGAGCAGAATAAGAGGAGAGGATTCGTCGTGTACGAACCTCCTCCCGACGACGCTGCCTGAAAGGATGCGTGTCATGAAGACCAAATGGAAAGTCCTCGGGATCACTGCTTTAGCAGCCAGCGCAGTGGCCGCCATCGCCACAGTCGTGAAGAAAAGACGCGACTCGAACCGAAAGCACGATCTTGCTACCGCAATCTTCATGCAGAAGTTGGAGAACATGAAAGAAGGGCCGGACGGCGACTATCTCGTTTCATTCAACGGCCACCGGCCAGTAGCGGCTGACCAGATCGTCCGTAAGCGCCGTTTCACGCTCGTTTTGAAAAGAACGTTCATGCCAAATCCGCATGAACGCGAAGAACTGATCGCGGATCTCGCTGAAAGAGATCTGCGGTTGATCAGATTCGGTTCCAGAGAGGCCGAAAGGATCGGCCGTATCCTGCTCAACGAGCCGGTCAAACGCAAGGGTTTTGCCACGGCGCCTTAAAGGCCGTCGTTCCCCGTTTTTCGGGGAACGACGGCCTGTTCTATTTTATTTTGAGATTGATACGTTCGGCAAACTCAGTATCAATACTATTTCTATTTGATTCGGATATTGACCACCAAATCGCCGGGCTCACCGGCCAGCGCCTGCCTGCCGACAGGCAGATTGCCGCCACGAGGCACAAGAATATTGTAGGAGTGCGGCAATTCTTTTGGAATATGTATCTCCAGCGACTGGCGTGACTTTGAACGGCCGGACCCTCGGCAGACAGAGCACTCCTTTTCCGGCATCCGTCCCTGGCCTTTGCAGGTTGGGCATAGCGATATCTGCGAGAAGACGCCGAATCCGCTTCGTGATGTCTGACGGACCTGGCCAGTTCCTTTGCAGGTCTGGCAGTTTACTATCTTATATCCTGGCGCCACGCCTTCTCCTTTGCACTCGGTACACTTATCTTGAATGTCATACTCTATTGTCCTGGTGGTTCCGAGGTCTTTTTTACCGAGGGTCACCTCAAGATAAAGGTCTTCTCCCTTTCGTGGCTCATCGCTCCTCGGTTGGCGATAACCGCCGAACATCTCCGAGAACATATCAAAGATGTCCTCCGCTCCGCCGCCCTGTCCGCCACGCATCCCGCCGAACATATTGAAAATATCTTCTTGGGTGAAATTATATCCTCCGGTTTGGCCAGGATCAAAACCGCCTTCGTTATAGGCAAAACCAAAATTGTCATATTGCGAGCGTTTTTTAGGATCGGACAGGACCTGATAGGCCTCATTCACTTCCTTGAACTTGGCTTCGTTGCCGTGTTTTTTATCAGGATGATGCTCGTGGGCCAGTTTGCGATAGGCCTTTTTTATATCCTCGGCCGAAGCCGTCCGCGGCATCCCTAAAATTGTGTAGTAATCTTTTGCGGCCATTTTTTATACATTTTACAATATTTGATGTTATATTTCAATATGATATAATGATTAGGATGAAATGACTGGTTAGTTCTGATAGTGGCCCCTAAGAGCTAACAAGGGCTTCTGCCGTCATGGTATAATATGGGGCCACAAGTTCTTCGCGAATCGTCGTGGTTGACGCCAAAATGATGGCCCGCTGATATCATATCATCTCCGCCTGGCATAAGGCCTATCAGCCGCCCATCGGCAGTCCCGCGGCCCGAGCTCTCTCCTTACCCCCAATAGTATGTCTTCGGACATGATACTGATTGGCCCGAGGATCGAGGGCTCGTTTTTTTACCCCGCCCTTGAGAAGCAGGGCCGCCTTAATTCTACGCTTTGTGCTAAAAAATAACTGCTTCTCAACGGCGAGGTTTATACGATTATTATTTCCGCTTTGACCTCTTTTTCCTGGACCTGGACGAACCGGGTCTTTTTCATCAGCCAGAAAATGAATATGCCGACGGCCACACCCAGCCAGACGAAAAGCCAGGACAAGCCCCACAAGATAAGAAAAAGACCGAATGCCAAGAGGGGCGGAGCATATTGGAAATAGGGTTTTAGGAACGCGTTGGCTTGCTGATAGGTCTGCTCGGCCACCTGCTGCGGCCCGACGATCTTATCCGCCACTTCCTCCAGAAATTGCTGGGTCTGGCTCGGCAGACGCTTGGTATCCTCCAATTGTTCGGCCAGCGGGCTTTGATAGGCCACGAAGGAAACCAAGATAAAGATACCAATGACCAGAGGATATAGGCCGTGGTTCAATATCTCCAACAGATTTATCTTTACTCGCTGTATCTGCCTGCCCGCCCGTCGATAGGACTCAAATGCCAGTAATATCAATATCCCGGCACCAAGCAGATTGAGCTTGGTGAAGCCGTACCAAGCCAAGAATGACAGGCCGATGACGGCTCCGGAAATAAGCGGTGTAAATCTTGAACGAAAGAGGGCATAACCGATGACCGACAAGCTGACCAACAGCAAAAATATCAGGGTCACCAAAACATTGATGTCTAATCCGGTGACCGAGTTGAACCCGAGCGACTTTCCGGCGCCCCACATCCCCCACGCCAACAGCGCCGTCACCACATACCAGCCGACTAGCTTATAGCTTATAGTCATTAGCTTTTAGCTTCTGATTCTGATTTCTCTTCGGTTTTTTCTGCGTTGTTAGTTGTCGGTTGTGAGTTGTTGGTCTGTTTGTACAATTCGCCGCCAATGCGCTGGGCGGATTTTGACAATTCTTCGGTTGCTTTCTTTATTTCATCTACATTGTCTCCTTTTACCGCCTTGCGGACTTTTTCCATTTTAGCATTTAATTCTTTTTTGTCATCGTCTTTAATTTTGCTTTCGTTGTCTTTGACCATCTTTTCGGTCGTGTAAGCCAAGGTCTCGCCCATATTGCGGGCTTCAGCCAGTTCTTTTTTCTTAGCATCCTCGGCCGCGAATTTCTCGGCATCGGCCGTCATCCTCTTTTTCTCCTCGTCGGAGAGGCCGGACGAGCCCTCAATGCGGACGGACTGCTCTTTGCCGGTGGCCTTGTCCTTGGCTTTGACGTTAAGAATACCGTTGGCGTCTATGTCAAAAGAAACTTCTATCTGCGGCCCGCCGCGCGGCGACGGCGGGATGCCGTCCAAAATGAACCGGCCGAGGGTCTTGTTGTCTGTCGCCATGGCCCGCTCGCCTTGGAGGACATGTATCTCCACCGACGGCTGATTATCGGCCGCGGTTGAGAATATCTGACTTTTGGAAACCGGCACAGTTGTGTTCTTTTCAAGCATCTTGGTCATCACGCCGCCGAGCGTCTCAATGCCGAGCGAGAGCGGCGTAACGTCAAGGAGCAGGACATCGCGGATATCGCCCTGCATGATGCCGCCCTGGACGGCCGCGCCCAGCGCAACCACTTCGTCGGGATTGATGTCTTTGTGCGGTTCCTTGCCGAAAAGTTTTTTAACCTCTTCAACAATGAGAGGCATGCGGGTCTGGCCTCCGACCATCACTACTTCATGGATATCGGACATTTTCAGGCCCGCTTCCTGGACCGTTTTCTTGGTCAGCTCAATGGATTTGCCCACCAGGTCACGGACAAGTTCTTCCAATTTGGCCCGAGTGAAAGACATCGTGAAATGCTTCGGGCCGAAAGAATCCGCCGTCAGGAACGGAATATTTACCTCGGTCTGCAAAGTGGATGATAACTCATGCTTGGCTTTTTCGGCCGCGTCCTTCAGGCGCTGGACCACGAGCTGGTCTTTGGACACGTCCATGCCCGATTCTTTCTTGAACTCGGAAATGAAGTGCTGAATGATGCGCTGGTCAATATCGTCTCCGCCCAGATGGGTGTCGCCCCCGGTGGCTTTGACTTCAATGGTATCCTCGGAAACCTCCAGCACGGAAATATCAAAAGTGCCGCCGCCAAAGTCGTAGACGACTATCTTCTCGTCTTTTTTCTTGTTGAAGCCATAGGCCAGCGCGGCCGCGGTCGGCTCGTTGATGACGCGCTTTACGGTCAGACCGGCAATCTCGCCTGCGTCCTTGGTCGCTTTGCGCTGAGCGTCGTCAAAATAAGCCGGCACGGTGATGATGGCTTCGGTTATCTTCTCGCCCAGCTTGTCCTCGGCGTCCGCTTTGAGCTTCTGCAATATCATGGCCGAAATTTCCGCTGGTTTTTTCCACTCATTGCCAAGTTTTACTTCCACATCCCCGCTTGAACCCTTGCGAATTTCATAAGGAAGCAAGGCCTTGTCGCGCTGGACCTCGGCATCGTCATAGCGCCGCCCTATGAGGCGTTTCACGGAGAAGATGGTATTGGCCGGATTGGTCACTGCCTGGCGTTTGGCCGTCACTCCGATATAACGCTCGCCGTTCTTGCCGATAGCAACGATTGACGGCGTGGTGCGCATGCCTTCCTTGTTTTCCAATATCCGCGGCTGGCCTATTTCAACGACCGCCATCGCGCTGTTTGTTGTTCCCAAGTCAATTCCTAATATTTTAGCCATGAACATGATTGCCCGCGAACATAGTGAGTGGTTGCAATCTTTTCACCCCCTCTTTCAAGATTCCTCTGAAAGAGGGGGTAACTTTTTGTTACCAATCGCTTCGCTCTTGGACAAAAACTTATTTTATTATTCGTACTCGTACCGGCCGGATAATTTTACTTCTCATAGTGTAGCCGGCTCTGACTTCTTTCATTTTATTCCCGCCCGGTTCTGTTTCTATGACTTCATGAATGGCAGGTTCAAGCTTATTGCCCATCTTTATCCTTTCCACGCCGTATTTTTTGAAAAGGTCTTGGAACTTCTTTGTTACCTGCTCCAGCCCGACGCCGGGAACCTCTTTTGAGGCAATTTCCAGGTCATCTACCAGTTCTATCATTTCCAGAATAAGGTCTTTGTTGGCGAACTTGACGAACTCCTCCACCCTCCTTGCCTCATCCTTCTTATAGTTCAGGAAGTCCGCCCTCTCTCTCTTCCAATTATTTAAGTACTCTTCCGTTTTTTCCTCCGCTGTCTGCTGTTTCGGTTCTTCTTTTTTATTATTTTCTTCAGTCATTATTTAGAAATTAGATATTAGATATTAGGAATTCTCTTATTAAGTTCCTCCTTGGTGAACTTAATAAGAGCGATGTTCTTCTCATAATCCATACGGGTCGGACCGATAAGGGTCAGTGAGCCGATATAGCCGTTGGGTAAAGGATATCGGGTGGCAATGACCGAGTCCTCTTTTATGCCGCTGACCGGATTCTCCCGGCCAATGGAAACCTGGATTATCTTGAAGTTGGCATTGCCCGCCGAAGCTTTAGCGAAGGCGGGGCCAAACAATTGACGCTCCAGCAAGTCAAACATCCGGTCAAATTCTTCAAAGAAATTAGTTAGCTGGAACATCCGGTCAAACTCACGGAACTCCGGCAAGTTCATCAGATTTGAAAGGCCGAATTTGAAAAAGTCATTCTGTTCTTCGGTGCCGGTGATGACCAGATTGGCAGTGAGCTTTGATAAAGTATCCGCCACGGCTTTGTTTATCTGCCTTGGATTCTGTCCGGCATCGGCCAGAGCGGTCCTAATGGCCCGTTTGTCGTTGACGGCTGGTTCGGGCGACTGTTGCAGATTGAGAGAATTGACGAAATGCCGATAGGCCTTATCGGTCGGCACCCTGGCGCCAGAAGTGTGGAGCTGGGACAAAAATCCCCTGTCCTCCAGATGGCTAAGCTCGGCCCGAATCGTGGCCGGGCTGACGTGGAGATGCGCTTTTCTATGAATAGTGGCCGAAGCGACGGGCTTAGCTGAATTAATAAACTCCTTAATGACAAACCTCAAAAGGTCCTGCTGCCTCGGGGTCAAGTTGCCGTGAGAATAAACATCTATTTTATCCATGAGACCAGTATATTCCAATTGGCACTCTCACGTCAAGAGTGCTAATTATCCACAAAGAGACGGGGTAAAAATAGGTAATTTTATTATAAGAGCAAGCCCGACCAAACTGTCTTATCTGGGAATCATTGAGAAAATATTTATGTTATCATTGAGGAAATGAGGAAACTCAAGAAATTCTGGCGGTCGCTCGG
>MGKO01000007.1:8786-35951 GCA_001795695.1 Candidatus Yanofskybacteria bacterium RIFCSPLOWO2_01_FULL_49_17 | reverse complement strand
ACGATGATCCGGCCGGGATCGCCATTTACGCTCTGGCCGGGGCAAAGTTCGGCCTGACCGTGCTCTGGACGGTCCTGGGCACTTTGCCCTTCATGATAATCATTCAGAGGATGTGCGGCCGCATCGGTCTTGTCTCCGGCCGCGGCCTGGCCGGCAATATGCGAAAGCACTATCCGGCCTGGATACTTTTTTGCGTCGCCGTCCTCATCTCCGTCTCCAGCATTGTCAATATCGGCGCCGACCTGTCAGCCATGGCGGCGGCCACTCAGCTTTTGGTTCCTCTGCCAGCCATGCTTATATCCGTTTTTCTTGTCGCGATCGTTACTTTGCTGGTTATCGTCCTCCCATACAAGCACATCGCCCGCTATTTGAAATGGATTGCTTTGGTCATGCTTTCATATGTTGTGGCCGCGTTCTTGGTTTCGCCCCACTGGCGCGAGGTAATCACGAACTTGTTCACGCCTCATTTCTCATTAGACAAAGAATACGTTGCCATGATCGTGGCCATCTACGGCACCACCATTTCTCCGTATCTTTTCTTCTGGCAGGCCTCGGGCGCGGTTGAGGAAGAGCGTCTTCACCGTCAAGAAGGCGTCCACGGTCTGATACCGGCCGTCGAGCCAAAAGGTAAGCCGCATACTTCTGTCCGCATCAAAAACGAGATAGGGACGATGTACACTGACATCAAGACCGGGATGATATTTTCAAACATGCTTACTTTCTTCATCATGGTCCTAGCCGCGTCAACCCTTTTCAAGCACGGTTTCAGCGAGGTTAGCACGCTTCAGGAGATGGCTACCATCCTCCAGCCGCTGGCGGGCAATTACGCCAATCTGCTTTTTCTTATCGGTATTATCGCTTCCGGCATTCTGGCCATACCGATTTTGGCCGGCTCGGCCGCCTACGCCATCGCCGAAACGGCCGGCTGGAAGGTCGGGCTGGATTACAAGTTCCATCGGGCCCGGCATTTCTATGTCGTCATGGCCTTGGCTACCCTCCTCGGCATCGCCATCCCCGCCCTCGGCCTCCAGCCGGTCAACATCCTCTACTACACCGGTATCATTTTCGGCTTTGTCTCCCCGCTTATTATCCTGATGGTCATCCATATGGCCAACAATCCAAAGATAATGGGCCAGTACACCAGTCGGACCTGGTCCAATGTCATCGCTTACACTCTCTTTTTAATAATGTCGGCCAGTGTTATAGTAATGCTCCTACGATAAATGCGCGTTTATAACACGCTCACAAAAAAAGTTGAGGAATTAAAACCTCGTGAGGCGGGCAAAGTTCAGATGTTCGTCTGCGGTCCGACGGTCTATGATCTTATCCATATCGGCAACGCCCGGACCTTCGTCTTCTTTGACGCCTTTTCCAAATATCTCCGTTCAAAAGGACTGGCCGTTGAGTACCTCCAGAACATCACTGACATTGACGACAAGATAATCACCAAGGCCAAGACCGAACGGAAAAGCGCCAAAGACATCGCCGAAAATTATGAAAAAGAGTTCATGGCGGACATGAACGCCTTGGGCGTGACCGGCGTCACCCGCTACGCCCGAGCGACCGACCATATACCCCAGGTCATCGAGCAGGTAAAAAAACTGCGGGACAAGGGCCATGCCTACCAGACCAAAGACGGCTGGTACTTTGACGTCAAGACCTTTGACGGTTACGGAAAACTGTCCGGCCGGACTGCCGAAATGGCCGAGGACGGCGTTTCTCGCATTGATGATGGTGTGGGCAAGCGGAACAAGGCCGATTTCGCATTATGGAAGCATCCGAATAGCGCGCTTCCGCCTGACAGCTCCGGCAATGCGAATGCGCTCATGCGAATGATTGACGGCGAACCGGCATGGTACAGCGAAGAACTTGGCTGGGGCCGGCCGGGCTGGCACGTTGAGGACACCGCCATCACCGAGCATTATTTCGGCCCGCAATACGATATCCATGGCGGCGGCCAGGACCTGATGTTCCCCCACCATGAGGCGGAGATTGCCCAGCAGGAATCGGCTTCCGGCAAAGCGCCCTTTGTGAATTATTGGGTGCATGTCGCATTCTTGATAAACAAAGGGCAAAAAATGGCCAAGTCGGTCGGCAATTTCACTACTGTCCGGCGGCTGACCGAGCAGTATTCAAAAGAAATTATCCGGCAATATCTTTTCAGCGCCGATCATCGCTCGCCTCTTGAATACAGTGAGGAAATAATGGAGTCCTTTAGGTTCGCGCAGGACAACCTCAAGAAAACCCTCCGCCGAATGGCCGTATATTCCGAAAGAGGCGCTTTCAACGTTGACGCGCCGGGCTCTTCCGATAGATTATCGGCTATCTCTGCGGAAATATCTGCCGCTCTGGAAGATAATTTCAACACCGCTTCCGCCATCGGCCTGTTCAATAGTATGGTTGCTCTGGTCAATCAGCTAATTGATGAGAAGAAATTTGACGCTAAGGCCTACGATGTCTTCAAAAGCACTCTTGATTCCGTCAACGCGGTCTTGGGCATCATTCCCGAAGCCCGTCCGGTTGACGTCCCTTCCGATATCGCCGACCTGATGCGCCGGCGCGAAGAGGCCCGAGCGGCCGTTGATTGGCCCGGCGCCGACGCTATTCGCAAAGAATTGGAATCCCGCGGCTACACCATAGACGACACCCCCTACGGCCCCATCCTCTCCGAAAAATAACCCACAGGGTAACCCTGTGGGTTATTGGCTATAGTTAAGCCAGTCAAACACTTCGTCTTTAAAAGAATCAGTCGATTGAAAATATCTTGGGAATTCTTCTTTGGCCAGGATTACACTTTCTTTTCTATTTGACCCAATATAGTCTTGATAACTTGAGAAAGGATAGTTATCGATATAGGCAACGGACCTATTTCTATTTTTAATACCATCTTCTCTCCACTTTGGATCAATTATCTTTAATGGGTTAAGGTGAATATAAGAAAACAAATATTTTAAGTGCCGATCATTATCAACGCTTTGGGACTTGAATGTACCCTCATAGAGTGACCCTGTCCGGTCATATTTCCTATTGAAATACATAGAATACCCAGTCTGCAATTTCAAAATAAATTTACTGATGCCTCCGTTCTGTTTTTGTGTTAGTAAGACATGAAAATGATTAGGCATTAAGCAGTAGGTGCCAATACTAACCAGATTATCTCCTCTTTCAAATTTAAAAATATCTTTTCCGACATAATCAATCTTGAAAGCATTACTTCCATTGGAGAGGAAAAGTAATTTTACGAACCTCGTATAGTCGCTATTATCTTGGAATATAACTTGCTTACTATTTCCACGGTTATAGATATGGAAATATTTGCCTGATTCAAAAGATATTTTTCTTGTTGCCATTGACTAATTATACCACAGGGTAACCCTGTGGGTAGTTCTCTAATTAAAGAAAGGGCCCCGGCGCGAGGGGTGGCACTCGCGCCGGGGCCTCGCGTCGGAGCAATCTACTCTTCATCGCCCTCATCCGAATCGTGCCCCCATGCAAAATGAGGAATGAATCGGGAGTCCCGCTCCATTCTCTCGTGGATGGTTACGAGATCTTCCGTCCGACCCTCTTTCGCAAGAGGATGCACACTGGATTGAGTTTGGAACGTCGATTTAGCGGCAAAGTAGCCCCACCAAAAGACATTCTCCAATGGACCCTCCTTCATCGGATCTGGATTCATGGGAATTGGAATACCGAGCCTCTGCGAAAGATCCTGCCTCTCTCCCAACGGAAGCAATCCTAACCCAGCAAGCCAGCCTCCGCAGAAAGCCAGAGCTTTCTGCTCATCTCCAGAGATCAGATCTGGCACCCAGATCTTTTGATACTTCTCTATCCTGAGTTGCGGCATAATCACCTACCTACTTCGAAAAACTAGTAACAATATAACATAAACATGTCTCAATGTCCATCATCTGGTCAGTATCAACAGGTCATCCTCTTTTGGTCTTGCATGGAATTTTTTGTTTTACAATAATAAGGCGATGCCTATCGCCACTTCTCAATCTTCCGTCTCACCCAATCAGCTACCGCCGCAGAGCTTAGACGCCGAGCGTTCTTTGCTTGGCTCTCTATTGCTGGACAAAGAGGCCTTTAACCGCGTGGCCGACATCATCTCTCCCGGCGATTTCTACCAGCATAATCACCAGACCGTCTACGAAGCCGCTTTGCGTCTATACGAGAAGCAAGACCCGATAGACCTTTTAAGTTTGTCCAACAAGCTCAAGGAGATGGGCGAGCTGGAGAACATCGGCGGGATGTCGTACCTGACCTCGCTGGCCGGCGCGGTACCGACCTCGGCTCATGTCGTCACTTACGCCAATATCGTCCGGCGCAAGAAAATGCTCCGCGACCTGATAGACGCCGCTAATCATATAATCAGTTTGGGCTACCGCGAGGAGGAGGACGTGGAAAACCTTTTGGATGAGGCCGAGAAAAAACTATTTTCCGTCTCCCAGCGTTCCATCGGCAAGAATTTCCTGGATGTCGGCAGCACGTTGGATGAGGCCATTGTCCGCATCACCACCCAGCATGACGGCAATCTGCGCGGCTACAAGACCGGCTATCTGGACTTGGACAACACTCTCGGCGGCCTTCAGCGCTCCGACTTTATCATCTTGGCCGCTCGGCCTTCGGTCGGCAAAACAGCCCTTGCCATTAACCTGGCCTACAATGTGGCCAAACAGGGCATCCCGGTCGGTATCTTCAGCATGGAAATGTCCATTGACCAGGTGGTTGATCGCTTCATCGCTTTGGCCTCCGGCGCTTCCCTCTGGGAGATGCGGACCGGTAAGCTCTCGCACGAGGGCGACGACCTACTCCGCGTGACCATGGCTTGCGACGACCTCAAAAAACTTCCGATTTTCATAGACGATTCCCCTTCGCCGAACATTTTACAGATGAGGACGATGGCCCGGCGTTTGCAGGCCGAGCACGGATTGGGCCTCCTTATCGTGGACTATCTCCAATTGATGAGCTCACGAAAAAATTATGATTCTCCCGTCCAGCAGGTCACCGAAATATCGCGCGGACTGAAAGCATTGGCCAAAGAATTGAAGATTCCCATCATTGCGCTGTCGCAATTGTCCCGGGCCATTGAGGAAAGAGGAGGGAAACCGAAACTTTCTGACCTCCGCGACTCCGGTGCCTTGGAGCAGGACGCAGACCTGGTCATGTTCATCCATCGCGAGGACAAATCCAATCCCGAACAGGCCAAGCGCAACAACACCGAGAACAAGGCCCAGCTCCTTATCGCCAAACACCGCAACGGCCCGACCGGAGAGCTGAAATTCCGCATTGACCCGTCTAATCTCCGTTTCCACTTGGATAGCGCGAGCGGATATACCGATGAAATGCTACAATACGGACAGAACGTGGAAGAGATAGATTACGGCTATTAAAATTAATTTCTAATTTTTAATTATTAATGACAGACAGCAAGTTTAAAAAGACAGTGAAAATGTTCCAGAAATTGCCGGGGGTCGGACCGCGGCAAGCGGCCCGTTTTGTCTTGGCCTTGCTGGAGAAGCCGGAATCCGAACTGCAGGAACTCGGAACATCTTTATACAATCTCAAAGAGGACATCAAACTTTGTCCGGAGTGTTTTAATTTGTCGGATAATGGTCTGTGCGTCGTCTGCTCTAGTCATAATCGTGACAAAACCAAAGTGTTGGTGATTGAAAAAGTGACCGACTTAGATTCCATTGAAAAAACCGGCTTGTACAAGGGTCTGTATCATGTTTTAGGCGGCTCTATAAATCCGTTAGACGGAGTATTACCCGAACATTTGCGGATAGAGGAATTAAAACAGCGGGCTGGCAAACTGGCCAACGGCCTGCCTGCGCAGGCAGGCTCCGACCTTGAGCTGATATTAGCCACTAACCCCAACACGGCCGGAGAGACCACCGCTTTGTATCTAAAAGACCTCTTCAATGGCGAGAAAAAAATAAAGCTCACCCGGCTTGGCCGAGGGCTGGCCTCCGGCTCGCACCTTGAATATGCCGACGAGATGACGATAAGAAACGCTTTAGATTCAAGGAAGTGATTTGGTTAAAATTGTGCGATCGCATATTTTTAACCAACAAAAATTTCCGCCACAGAGATTCGGAGCTAAGCGGAAATTTTTAATATCTGGAGTTTGGTGTACGGCTGGCGGTGACCCTTTTTCTTTCTCTGGCGGGTTTTTGATTTGTAGCGAAAGACCATCTTTTTGTCCCCTTTCCCATCCTCAAGTATCTTGGCCTCGACTTTAGCATTCTCAACAAATGGTCTTCCTATCTTAACCTCCTGACCATCGGCAACGAGCAAGACGTCATTAAATTCAAATTTTTCGTTTTGTCCGCCGGCCGGCGGATTGATTTTTTCAATAGTAACGACGTCGCCTTCGGCGACTTTATACTGTTTGCCTCCGGTTTTGATGATTGCGAACATGGTCCAAAAATGTTATCATATCTGCGTTATTTTGTAAAATGGCGCCATCGTCTAACGGTTAGGACATATGCTTCTCAAGCATAGAATCGGAGTTCGATTCTCCGTGGCGCTGCAGTTTTATTTAGACAACCATTTCTTGGACTGACGGACCAGGAGCTTGGACGCTTGGGACGGGTCGGCCATGATGGCTTTGACGATTTTTTCGGTTCGGATTCCTTGGGAGGATTTGACCAGAACAAGGTCGTGCCGTCGGATAAGGCCCGGCAGTTTTTGGGCCGCCTCTTCCGACGTATCAAAGCTCAATACCTGTTCCTCGGATAACAGCCGCGTTTCCAAAGCCGATTCGGCGATGAACTTCGCCCGCAAGCCGATGCAGACCAGCATATCGGCGGTGCCGGAGACCTTTTCACCCATCTCTCTGTGAGCCGATATGGTGTGTTCGCCCAGCTCAAGCATATCGCCCAAAACGGCTATCTTGCGGATGGCCGGCAATTCCTTCAGGACGTCTAAAGCCAAGCTCATTGACGCCGGTGAAGCATTGTAAGTATCGTCTATCATCGTTGAGTCATTCAATCCTTTTATAATCTTCAACCGGCCTTTCGGACCTTGATAGCCCGACATAGCTTGGCTTATTTGGACCAGATTGAGGCCCGTAGCCAGTCCCACGGCGGCTCCGGCGGCCGCCGCCCAGGCCTGCGACTTACCTAAAGAACCGTTAATATTGACCGGAATAAAACTCCCCTCATGGTGGAGCTTGAAGGTCACGCCCAAGGGGATGCCTTCGCTGTCCACCCGATATTCAAAATCTGACACTCTGACCTTCGCCCGTTCATTAAAACCGTACGAAAGCACCTTCGCTTTTGTAGTTTCGCTCATCGCAAATACTCTCTCATCGTCGCGATTCAAGACCGCAAAATCAGCCGGCTTCAGCACTTGGACCAGTTCCGATTTTTCTTTAGCCATAGCATCGGCATTTTTGAAATATTCAATATGCACTGGAATATCGCCAACAGTGGTAACCACACCGATATGCGGCGGATAGGCCTGGACCAATTTTTTAATATCTCCCGGATGATCGGCCCCGTATTCAAGAACCAATATTTCTGGATATTTCATCCAAAATAAAAACCTGAAAAAAGATGAGAACAGGACCTTGGCCCAGAACCAGAGCGAAGAACCCCGGTCATAATATTCCTTGTCCCAACCGCCCAAAATTGCCAGGGGAACTCCAAACTCGTTATTCAAATTACCTTGAGGAACTCTTGTTTCCCAACGAGCGCCAAGGACGGCGCCGATGGCTTCTTTGGTTGATGTCTTCCCGGTATTGCCGGTGACGGCAACTATCGCCGGCTTATAACGGCGAAGGTACATCCTGGCCAGCAATCTTAATTTTAATTTCAATAATCTTTGCATCACCTGGTAGGTGGAATATTAAAGTAAGTTATCAGATATTGGGCTATCTCGCGGAAGGTCGGCGACAAACTGTCGGCGGCGAAGGTGATGCCTTGCGGCCGGTCCATCTTGATGAGAACGACGAATCGCGGGTCGGAAGCGGGCGCGAAACCGACAAAATCGTGGATGAAGGCGTCCTCTTCGTATCCGCCTTTTCTGTCGGCGATCTGGGCCGTGCCCGTCTTGCCGGCGATATCATACCCTTTTATCCTCGCCTTATCAAAGCCGTTGTCTACCACGCTGACCAGCATTTGCCGCAGTTTTTGCGAAGTTTTTTCAGAGATGGGAATGCCGACCACTTCCGGAGAGGTCGTCTCCGTCTTGCCTCCTTCATGCCTGATGGCGTCCACGACGTAGGGTCTCATCAACCTGCCGCCGTTGGCGATGGCCGAATAGGCGTTTATGAGCTGGAGGGGCGTGACAGCGATGCCCTGCCCGAAGGAAGAGGTCACGAAATTGATCTGACGACCGCTGTAAAGGTTGGCGATACTGCCGTTGGTCTCCGCCGGCAGGTCAATCCCCGTCCTCTGGCCGAACCCGAAATTGACGACGTAGTTCAGGAAATCATCCTGTCCCAACAATCCTTGCACGTATGCCGCGCCGGTGTTGAGCGACTTTTCCAATACGGTTGTCATTGTCACCGTACCGTGGGCCAGGCCGTCAAAGTTTTTTATCTTATAGCCGGCAATGTCAATAAAACCCGGATCGGTATAGGTCGTATTCGGCGAAACCTTGCCCATATCCAGCCCGGCCGCCATAGTGATGGGTTTAAAGGAGGAGCCCGGCTCAAATATATTCTGGATGCTCCGATTGACATACGAAGAGGACTCGGAGGCGCTGTAGGCGTTAGGATTAAAAGAGGGCCGGTCGGCCATGGCCAGGATGCGGCCGGTCTTCGGGTCCTGAACGATGATGGTTCCTCCTTTGGCCTGCCATTTGGTCATCAGGCCGGCCAGTTTTTCTTCGGCAAAGGACTGGATGTTGCGGTCTATGGTCAGCATTATGTCGGCTGGTCTGGGCGCTTGGCCCGAACGTTCGGCTGCGCCGGAAAGCTCGGCATTGAAGTAGGCCTCAATGCCGTATTGGCCGGCCCGGCCCTTGTCCCCGTAACCCAAAAATCCCAGCACCGTTGCCAGTAAAGGACCGCCCGGATAATTCCGGTCGGTCTCATATCGTATGCCCACGCCTTTCATGTTGAGCTCTGAAACGGCCGTGACCTGCTCATCCGTCAGCCGGCGGGCAACGACCTTGAGCTGGTCGGACTTGCCGTTTATGGCGGAATTGAGCTTTTCAGCGTCTATGCCCAAAATAGCGTTCAATTTCTGGGCCGCCGCGGCTGGATCGGCAATGGAAGCCGGGATGACATAGGCCAAAGGAAATTTTTTGTTGGTGGCGGCTAGGTAAAGGCCGTCGGACCCCGGCGAGCCGGGGTCCTGGATATAGATATTGCCGCGGAAGAGCAGATTGTTGATGTTATCGCTCTGGGCTTGGGCGGTCTGGGCGTAAAGCGTATGGCGGACATATGAAAGCATGAACAATTTCCAGCCGACCAGACCGGCCGTCAGAATGACGCATCCAAAAACAACATATACCCGTAACGTATCGTTTCGTTTCACCATCATCAGTGATAAGTTTATCTTACGAGGGCGACGTTTCCTTTTTCAAAGAGATACGGGGTATCTTTTGACAAAACCATCTGATGGGCGGCCGCAAAATCTCTAATGGCGTCAGCATCTTCCAATCGAGCCGCCTGGGTTGAAAGTTCGGTCTGGCGGTCGGTCGCTCGGATGATATCCTCGCGGAGAGAAGAAATGCGATAATTTGCCGCCGTCAGGCCATTGGCAGATAATACGTAATAGAAAATGAGCGCCGCGCAAACAGCTAGGAGAAATGCGTTTATTAATGGATAGGTATTGAATTGAGATACTGTCTGGCGACTGACTGGTAATGCGACACTGGTCAAAGGTTCCCGCGAAGGCATTCCTGCTCCGCATGGTTATTTTTTATATTTTTTGCGCCACCTTCATTTTTGCTGAACGGCTGCGCCGGTTTTGTTTTTGCTCGTCCCAGCTCGGACGTATGGTCCGGTGGGCCGGCAAGATGATGTCCCCCTTTTTAACATGTTCTTTGAATACCTCGCGAACTATTTTATCTTCATGGCCTTGAAAAGATATGGCTATCATTTTCCCGCCCGGTTTCAATATTTCTAAAGCTTTTTCTATTCCCTTTTTGACGTTAGCTAATTCATTATTGACCACTACCCGCAAGGCTTGAAATGTCTTGGTGGCAAAGTGTATCTTCCGGCGCTTGTACCACTCCGGGACCGCGCTGCCGATGACCTCGACCAACCGGGCCGTGGTCATTATCGGCTGCTTCCTGCGCGCCTCGCTTATGGCTCCCGCTATCTGACGCGAGAACTGCTCATCGCCGTAATCACGGAGTATCTGTTCCAGCTCCGCTATTTCATAAAGATTGATCATTTTGACGGCCGGTATTCCGGCGAAAGGATTGAATCTCATGTCCAGCGGCTCGTCTTTATTGAAAGAAAATCCTCTTCCGCTCTGTTCGTAGTGCCAGGATGACAGACCGAAGTCAAAAAGTATCCCTTCCGGCTTCATATCATGCTTGGCGGCAATCTCGACAATATTCACATAGCTGTCATTGACCGGAATGATGATATCTTTGAACTTTGAACTTTTATTTTTGGCCTCGAACTGCTTCAGTAATTCGGTGTCCCATTCTATGCCGATAAGCCGGCCGCCGGGGGCGATGCGCTCGGCAATGGCCGTAGCGTGCCCGCCGCCGTCTAGCGTCGCGTCAATGAACTGTCCGCCCGGCTTGGGGTCCAGATATTCAAGAACTTCATTTAAAAGAACGGGCTGGTGGGTCATATTCCTAACTCTCCCAGTTTTTCTGCGATGCTGTCAGAATTTTTTTCCAAATTCGCCTTGTAGCTCTCCCATTGGCTCTCGTCCCATATCTCAAGGCGATTGTATAAGCCGGCCACCACGGCCACTTTTTTCAACCCGGCGTAGTTTTTCAAATATTCAGGGACCAATATCCGGCCCAAAGCGTCAAAGTCCACCTCCATGGCGCTGGCCAGCAAATGGCGGGCGAATGACCTGGAGTCCTGCCGGGCGATGGGCGTATTGCCCAAACGCTCGGCCAGCCGGGCCCAGTGCTCTCTTGGGAAAACGAACAAGCAACTATCCAGGCCCTTCGTGATGACCGCTCCCTCGCCCAACTCCTTTCGGAACTTTGATGGGATTGAGAGCCGTTTTTTGGCGTCAATATTGTGTTTGTATTCGCCGATCAACATAAATACTTATCCACAGATTTATCCACTCTCTCCCACCAAAATACACTCCATGGACACTATATACCACCAATTCTTACCGCGCAATGTGGATAACCCAAAAACACCCTTAAGGGTGTTTTTATTAGTGGTCTATCTTTACAGTACGGCTCGAAACCATTTCCTGAAAAATTGCTAACGCAATTTCGCAATCGCTTTCCGAAATCCGCTCGGGTGCGGCGGAATTCCTCCCCCCAACCCCCTCCTTCCGCCGCGCCCGAGCGGTCCGCCGGAGCGAAGCGGAGGCGGGTCAGTTCCGTTCAAAATAGGTTCGGATTTCGTCAAACAAACGCACAAGATAACATAACTTAAAAACACCCTTAAGGGTGTTTTTAAGTTATCGGTGCGCGCTGCAGGATTTGAACCTGCGGCCCTCGCAATGTGAATGCGATGCTCTACCGCTGAGCTAAGCGCGCAATGGTTAAGGTTCAACCTTGACCATAAGGAGGTCACGGGAATAATCCTTAACATCTTTCGCAGTATTAAAATATTTCGGGAGTGCTTCTTTATTGATAATACAATTCTCTAAGCGTGTACTTCTAGTATAATCTAAATAACTAGAATAGCGATACTTCTCAAGATATGTTTCTGCCTTATTTATATCTTTTATACCTGCTTCTTTCCAATTAGAATCAACGAGCTTAATCGGGTTAAGATGTATATAAGCGATGACGTATTTTAAATAACGATCATTATGAACATGTATAGCTTTAAATCTACCTTGAAACAGTGAGCCGGATCGCTCATACCGTTTATCAAAATACATCGTATAGGCAGTAGTAAGTTTCTGCATAAAAGTACTGATTCCATTATTTGTGAGTCCTCTTACTAATAAATGAAAATGGTTGGGCATCAAACAATATGCACATAGGTTAATTAATTTCTTCCCACAATCAATATCATGCACATCTTTCAGAGTTGATCCTTGGCGTTGCAAACGAACTGGCATTTCCCCATTGCTCACATACAAAAGAGTGAGGAAACGCTCATAGTCGCGTATAGAAGAAAAAATATTCCTCTTGTCGTTTCCCCTATTATAGATGTGATAAAATTCTCCTGGCGCTATTATTAGATTTCTTGCCATGAAAGAATAATAACAAGGATGTGGTCAAGGTTCAACCTTGACCATTGAAGCGCGTTGCGGGGAGTATTTGGCCGAAGCGAGCTACAAGCCGAGTTTGTTGATTATTTTTTCGTGGGGGCCTTCCAATAATACCCGGACAAAGCGGTCAAACATGCTGTAGCGATAGGTGAATTCTTCCTTGTCCATGATAGTCAACTTCACTTCCGAGCCGACCTCGGCCTCAAGGTTAATCAGAAAATTACGCAGGCGCTTGCGGTCAATATCATCCCCGACTATGAAAAGGTCCGCCGGCGATTCATATTGACTGGTCGTGTCGGAATCGTTCAGGAAGATGCCCGAGATGAGAGCGAGGCGGACCCGGCCGAGATTGGATATCTTCTGGGTCATCTTCTCCTTTTCCTGCGGAGACGACTTGAGCATCAACCCGCGCAGTTCGGCAAAAAACTCAAAATTAGGATTCAAAGAGTAACGGCCCTTGTCCTGAACCGCTTTGCGCCTGGTCTTTGATTTTCGCTTGTTCTTTCTTTTAGACATTTGTGTTTAGAAACTATTTCTTTTTTACCAATTTTATCTCTTTCAGCAGGTCAAGCTCTTTTTTGGTCTCGCCGTATGGTTCCTGGATGCGGCGGGATATCTCTCGGGAACTGAAATCAGCCGGATAGTTCCGATATAGGAATTTAAGCACTTTGACCCTGACCTTGGAACCGAACAAGTTATCAAGTATCGGCTTTGACATTTTTAAAGCAAATGACTTAGAATCAGGGATAGGATACTCTCTGGGCTTATAAAAAGCAATATGGAAAAAGTATTCATCAAACCGACGTCTAGGGAAATAATGCTCAAGGGCAGCGGCAAGGACGGGTCCAGCGACCTCTTTTCATACGATTACGCCGACCCGGCCCAGCGCGGGCTTGGCCATCTCTATGTCGTCGGGAACATCCAAGCCGGCCAAGCGGCGGCGGCTGACGACATTGACGTCGGATATGTCATCAATCTGGTCGCTTCATTGGCCAAACGCGAATATTACTCCAAGGCGGAAACCGAACCCAAAGCGGCGTTCGGCGCGGCCTTGAAAAAGATAAACGGCGTCATTGAGGAGTTCTTCAAACAAAAGGACACCAAGATAAACATCGGCATATTCGCCATTGCCGGCAGTCAGATCCATATTTCCAAGCTCGGCAAGTTCAAGATACTTTTGGCCCGAGACGGAGAGAACGTGGATATCTTGAACAACATAGACCTTTTTAAAAAAGAAACTACGCAGGAAAAGCAGTTCTCAAACATAATCTCCGGCGCCGTAAGCGAGGGCGACCGCATCCTTGCTTTTTATCCCAGTCGGGTCATGTCGGCCCGGGAAAAATTGCTGAAAACGTCCCTGCTGGAGCTGGGTCAGGACGACTTTGCCAAAAAGCTGGAATCGGTCAAGAACGACAAGCAGGATTTTGCCTGCGCGGCCGTCCACGTTGAACTGCGTAAGTCAAAAGAACCGGCCAGCGAGCCAAAGCCCCAGCCCAAAGAGCTTCAGGAGGAGGTCGTGGAAGTTATTTCGGAGCCCGCCCCCGTGGCCCAACTGGCTGTAGATGATAAAAGGGGGAAAGCCGAAATTAAACCTGCCCCTGCCATAGAAATACCGAAGATAATACCGGCGGAGTTTTCGCTCGGACGGAAGACAAAACCGTTCGCCAAGTACATCCACCAATTAAAAAATATGAATGTCACTCCCAAGAACAAGGTCCTGGTCTTGGGAGGCGGAGCGGTGTTGGTTTTAGTTATTGTTGTTACCCTTAAATCATTCGTTTTTGTCAGCGCGTCATCCCGTGCCTTAAGCTCGGCCGCGTCGGAAGCCAATTCCAGTATCCAGGCCGCCCAGACCAAGGTCAGCCAGAACGACCTCTTGGGCGCTCATTCGCTCCTTCTTTCCTCTCTGGCTTCCATCAATGAAGCCATCCGAACCAACGGCACATCCGATAAAGCCGATAAGGCCAAAGGAGACATCGTCAAGGCCCTTGACCAGCTGGAGCAGGCCACAGACGCCGTTCTGGTTTCGGTCGCAGCCATCCCAGCCGAAAGCGGGACGGGCCGCTTGTTAGCCGCTTCGGGCGCAGATATTTACGCTTATGTGGACCGGGGAGAATCCGGAGCGATAGTGCGCGTCTCACAAGATTCGGTCAGCGGCGGGGTTCAAATGTCTAACATTGCGCCAACATCGTTATTCGGAAGCGATGACTATATTTCAGCCATAGACCCGGTCTCAAAAAGGGTTTCCTCTCTTTCTCTCAAGAAAAATCAGGTCGGCAGCATAGCCCTGCCTGACGGCATCGTTTCTTCCTACATGTACCGGAACAATCTCTATGGCATCGCTAATGGCGGCGTTATCAAGATAACCGACGCGGCGACCGGACATTCCAATGTCAGCCAGTGGCTGGCCGACGGCTCGTTAGCGGCCGATCCCCGGCTGATAGCGGTGGATGGCAACATTTACGTTCTTTCCGGCTCTGGTGTGCTGTCAACCTACTATAGGGGAGAGAAGAAGAACGAATTGAACGTCCCGGTGGCACCTGACGCGGACAGCATCATGCTCACCACCGAGGATGGCCCCTCATTGTTCGTGGTAAACAAGGCCTTGCGCCGCATCTATATCGTCAATAAATCATCCGGCGCCCTTGAAAGAACCCTTAAACTTAATTCAAACTCATCTGTTTCTGGCGCCGCCGTATCCAAGGATGGCGTGGTCTATGTGCTGATAGGCAACAAGGTTTGGAAGGTCCAATAATATAACGAAAAACGACCCCGGCCGCGGCGGGGTCGTTTTTCTACACCCTAAGCCGCAGACAGGGTCAGTACGAAAGGGGTCCGGACCCCAATGCAGGCGTTATCAATGATCCGGCCGATAACGTAGATGTCTCCCTGCAGAGCAAACTCGAACTTATTGAGTCCGACTTTCACCTTGATCAACGACACGGGCTGGTCCGACCGGTTCATTCTGGCAATCTCCCAAGAATTACCCACCGGCTCGTTGGCAAGAACCTTCCGAGCGTGATGGATCTTTTTCAGGATATCACTGTCACGGCCGAGCATCCTCGCGACCGTGAGATATTTAACGGTCACACAACGTTGCTGTTCAAGCATTTCTATTCCCTCTTTCAAAAAAAGAACCGACGATAATAATTTCAGTATAAGTTGCTGACGCGACGCGTCAATAAAAAAAGTGGAAAAGTATCAGAAAAAAATTAAGAGCCCCCGTCCGATGTTTCTGGACGGGGGCTGGTCTTGCGAGCAGATCTACGACTCAGTGAAGCTCGGAGGGCTTTCAGTGCCGACGAGGAACTCACGCATCTTCTGGAGAGCTTCCTCTTCGCCGCTGGCGATAAGGCGATGACCCTCTCCTAAGAGTATGACGTCGTTTTGTGTCGTCAGCTTGCCGACCGAATCGGCGAGAAAACTTGCTCTCCTTTGAACCTCATCGGCAGGAAAAAACCTCAATGCTTCACTGATCGAAAGCGGCTGCTCTTGTCTCATAGGGAACCTTCTTTCCCGATGGATGGTCTTGCGCCAATGTGCTGGAACAGAACATAACTATTATATCATTAAATATCCACAAATCAAAATTCGCCGTTAGGCGAATTTTGATAATAATAAGTCAAATTACTTCAGTTCCACGGTCGCACCGGCGGCTTCAAGTTTGACCTTCCATTCCTCGGCATCAGCTTTCTTGACGCCCTCTTTGATGGTGGCGCCGGCCTTGTCGGTCATCTCTTTGGCTTCTTTCAGGCCCAGGCCGGTCAGTTCACGGAGAACCTTGATGACCTGTATCTTAGCGCTTCCGGCATCCTTGAGGATGACGCTGAAGATGTCCTTCTCACTGGCCTCCTCACCCGCCGCTTGCCCTGATCCTGCCAAAGGGGCCGAAACGAATGAGGCCGCCGATACGCCGAACTTTTCCTCCAATGCCTTTACCAAGTCGTTCAACTCGGCAACGGTCATTTTCTCAATGTCTTGAATGAATTTATCTTTGTCCATGAATATAATACGAATCTACAAATTTATGCGAATGCTACAAATATTATTTGGGGCATTCGGATGTCATTCGTAGATTAGGATTACGATTTCTTTTTAGTTATTTCCGTCATTACTCTATACAATCCTGTGATCGGGTACTTCATCATGCCCAGTAGTCGTCCGATGAGCACTTCCCGCGACGGCATCTGGGCCATTTCTATGAACTGCTCCTTGGAAATAAAAGCGCCGTTCAAGAGCGCGCCGAAGAACTGCAAAGCGGTGTTCTTCTTGGCGAACTCGTATACCTTCTTGGCTAAGTCATATGGTTCGTCCTGTGAGACGACCAGACCGAGCGAACCATCCATTGAATAAACATCGGCACTTTCCCTGCTCTTAGGTTCACCCTGAACTTGTTGAAGGGCCCGCTCCATAATGGTCTTTTTGGTAACCACGTATTCGGACTTAATCCCGCGCAAAAGGCGCTTCAACTCGGTCATCTGGGCCACCGAAAGGCCTTTCTCGCCCGCTCGGGCAAATGACGTAAAAACGGTTATTTGCGCCTCCGGCAATTTGGCCTTCAGCGACTTTAACTCCTCTGACTTTTGTGTTCTTGATTTCATTGTTTGTGTTGGTTTTTAAACAAAAAAACCGCGTGTACCCGCAGTTCGACCAGTCAACTATATTTAAATATTTAAATATGAGGACACCTCGGCGCGACTTATGGTTGCACGCTTTCTACGGTTACAACGACATAATATCAAAGATAGCCCAATAGGTCAACTATAACCCGAGGTGTTTCTTTCGGTTGGCCTCATGTTCGGCGCCGGTCTTTGAGAAAATCATCCGGCTGCCGTCCCGGGTGGAGAGATAGTAAAGGTAGTCGCCTTTGGGGTTGAGAACGGCATTAAGCGCCGCCGCGCCGGGATTTGATATCGGTCCGGGCGGGAATCCGAACTGGGTATAGCTGTTGTATGGTCCGTCGATCTTTATCTCCTTGCCGACCGGTTCCAGATTGACGAAGCAGTTCTTGGCTGGTCCGGCGGCGGGCGGGCCTATCATCGCCAGAAATTTACGCAGACACGAACCATAGCTGACCGTCGCATCTATCTGAAGCTTCATCCCCCGCCGGACCCGGTTCTCTATCACGCCGGCCACCAGATTCATGGCCGAACCGCGCAGGGATTCTTTCTCAATGATGGAGGCGATGGTGACGATGCGGTCCCGGGCCTCAATGGAGAGCGGCCCCAGATGGACCACGTTGCGGACATTGAAATTATCCTCCATCTTTTTGGCTATTTCCATTATCGTACCGCCCTTTCTGAAACGGTAAGTATCGGGAAAGAAATAGCCCTCACGCATGTAATAGACCTTTGAGAACTGGCCTCTTTCCGCCAGACCGGCGTCAGCCAGCCGTTCGTCAATCTGCCAGACGTTGAAACCCTCGGGTATCAGCACGACCACGTCATTATGGGCGATGCCGGTGGCGATGAGGTAGGCGATCTCCTCCATGGAGACATTCGACGGGATGAGATAGTAGCCGGCTTCCAGTTTGTCTGACCAGCCGCGGAGCGAAGTGTAGAAGATGAACATGTTGACGCTCCGGATGAGGCCGGCGTCTTTGAGCGTCTGACCGACCTGGCGGGCTGAGGCGCCCTTTTCAATCGCCATCTCGGTCGGTTCGGCCCGCGACACGACCGGAAAACTTAAGTACCACCACCCGATTCCGCCAGCCAAAACAACAGCGCTTAGGCCTATGATTATTCGCTGGCGGAAATTTAAATATTTAAATATTTGAATGTTTAAATATTGAAGGCGAAACTCACGAGTTTTGCCTTCATGGATTATAGAGGTTGGGTGCCGGTGGTCGTCTTCTGGCCCGCCCGCAGCTGGGTCAAACGGTCTTTGACGGTCTGATTGTCCTCGTTCACTTCCACCGCCAGTATCCTTTCAAGTTGGGCAATGGCATTGGCTGTGTCTTTGCGTTCCTCGTAGATGAGCGAGAGATACCAATGGGCGTTGGCGAAATCCGGCGAGAGGACCAGCACCTGCTGCATGGTCGTCAAGGCCTTGTCCTTTTGGTTGTTCTGGTAGTAAAGGAGACCGAGCTGGAAGAGCAGGTTCGGCTGGTCGCTGTTGAACGGCGCTATCTTCTCCAATTGTCTGATGGCTTCGGCCAGTTTGTTCTGGCGAGCATAGACGTTGCCGAGGTTATAGATGGCCAGGCCGTAATTCGGCGACATGTCTATCGCCTTCTTGTAATTGGCCTCGGCCGTGACGAGGGCGGCAGCGGCGGTCTGGTTCAGTACCGCCGCTTGGGCCTGATTATTGGCCGCCAGCTGGCGGTAGAGGTCCGCTTTGGCCGAGTAAGTATTGCCGATGCTGTTGTAGAACGATGCGTCGCCGGGACGGAGCTTAGCCGCCTGGATATAACTGTCCTCGGCCAGTTTGTCCACGCCGTCCACCAATCCCAGCAAGCTCTGATATACATTTCCGAGATTGGACCAGTTGAGCGATTCTTCCGGCGCGGTCGCGGTCGCCTGCTTAGCCAGATTCACGGCTGAGGAAACGTAATTATTGATACGGGCTGAACGCTGGGTGTCTTTGGTATCGGCGGGTTTGGTTAGTTCTTGGTTGAGCAAGGCCAGCACGGCTTGCGAAGCGCCGCGATAGTAAATATCATTCTCGCCGTTCCAGTTTATCGCGCTGACCACCTTCTCCGAGGCCTTATTGATATCGGTCTCGGACAAGGCCTGGGCGTAGCGGACGTCAGCAATATAGTTTGATACGCCAAAATACACGCCGGCCAGGACCAATATCAGCCCTCCGATGAACCCAAGCGAGGAGCCAAGCGACAAAGCGACATTGTCCTCAATGTTGTAGTCCTTGATGCGGTCGCTCCAGAGAGATAACGACGCTAAGGTCAGTGCCATCACCGCCAGAAAAGCGATGCTCATGTTGAACGGATAGAACGCGAAAGCGGCGCCGGAGGCGGCCAGCATCGCCCAGAATGCTGGTATATCGATATTTCGATATATCGAAATTGGGTTGCGGATAAACTTCCTCACCCCTTGGACAAATGTCCACAGTAAAGTAAGCAACGCCAATATCATTACCAGGCCGCCCTCGGTAACCGAAGTGAAGAGCTGGGAAGTACCGCCGAAGAACTTAGCGCTGGAAAGAGTGGAGCCCGACAGCTGGCTCGCCCCATAGCGATCAAAAGCTAAAGAATACTGGCTCGGGCCGGAGCCGGTGATAAGGTCCTGCTTGAGTTCCTGCTTGGCCACTTGCGCAGAAAGCGAGAATGACGGCGCCACTTCAATGGGCAGATTATTTTTGACGGCCACCAGCGAGAAATTGACTATCATCAGGAACACGCCTAGGACGATGACCGTCATCGGCATCAAGAATTGAGAAATCTTATATCGATATTTCGATATATCGAAATTGGGTTGCGATTGCTTGGTTGCGATTGATTCAAAAGCAATCAGTCCGACTAGGCCGGCGATGGCCACCGTCCAAAGTATCCACCAGTTCAGAATGATAAGGATGGCCAGGGCCAGGATCGTACCCGCCATATTTAAATATTTAAATATTGAAATGTTTAAGCCCTTCCGCTGGAACAGCGGGAGGGCGACAGCCGCGATGATGCCGAGGGCATTGACCGTGCCGACGGAATTGAACGCATGAGAATTAAATATTGGAACATTTAAGCTTTTAAACAAGTAAATACCCAATATCTGCAACAATCCGTAGAGCAAGGCGATGACCAGCGAGATGCTCAATATGTTCGCCAGCCGCTCACCCATATCTGATTCACTGTTGAATGCCACGAAGTAGAAGACCAAAAAAACCAAAACACTGACCAGTGACATGGCGGCGGAATTGGCCGTGCCGAATACGCTGGCAGACCAATTGACCGAGAACACCGCCGCGACCAAGGTCGCGGCGCCGACCGCCAAGAGGCCTTTGTCAAAGGGGCTGGTCCTCCAGGACAACCGGCCGCTTGAGACGACCGACAACAGCCAGGATACCAGCAACACTCCTCCGACAACGAGCATCAATAACTGCTTATTGAACTCCAGGACGCTGGTCGTCCAGGGCAGGAAGAAAAGCGGCATCAAAAACGTGGCCGCCATCAGCGTCCAGCGAATGACCGACCGATATATCGAAATATCGGTATATCGAAATTGGGTTGCGGTTAAAATCGCTTCTTCTCTCTCCGCCACCGCTTCCGCAAACTCGCTATTTCGATATGTCGATATAGGGTCGCGGTTACTTTCTACATTAAAATCCATGCTTATTCCGCAATTTTAAGCTATTTCCCATATTTTCCAAGTCGCTGTATGAACATATCTATATATTTAAATTTTTCTCCTCTCATCTTCTGCTTTTCGCCACCATTCAATCTCATCCTTTTCGGCGTTATAATATTCCTTCATTTCCGGCATTCTTTCCAGGGTCATTTTATTTACATCCGACATCCCCTTTTTATATTCTTTCTTATATTGAAGACCTAGATGTGAACCTGTTTTGACCTTATTAATGAAGCTTTTAAGCAACCTGGAGCATTCATCGGTCAGTTTCAGGCCATCTCGAAATGTCGGCATATCGATATATCGGATATCATAAGAAGCATAAAGCTGACAACGGACCTCGCCGCAGGAACCTTTGGCGATGAACAGATAATTAATAAGCTCTTGCCGCGTACCCCGGTCAAATCCTTCCGCTATATTGGACATCACCGACACGGCCGCACGGCGTATCTGGTCCTGCAGGCCTTTGTCTTTTTCGAAATTTCCATGTTTTGATATTTCGTATATAAACTTCACCAGTTCTCTTGCTTTTTGCCAGCAGTATAGCTCTTCAAATGATTTTACGGTAGCCATAGATTGATTATAGCAATATGTCGTTATATCGCTATATCGGCATATCGTTATCTCGCTATTGGGTCGCGGTTACTGTTGCAGTTCAGTGGCCGGTGTTGGCATTGGCGAAGTAATCGTTTCCGGTGTAGGAGTTACTTCGGGTGTCGGTTCGGGAGTTGGGCTGAGGGTTGCTTCCGGTGTAGGTTCAGGCGTTGGCGACGCGGTTGGTTCCGGCATCGGTGTCGGCGAAGTCGACACCGATGGTTCGGGTTCCGGTGTGGGTGTCGGAGCAGGTGTTGTTTCCGGCACAGGTTCCGGATTTGCAGTGGCCTCCGGTGTCGGACTTACGGTCGCATCGGGCGTCGGAGACAACTCGGTCGTCGTAGATCCTGCCTGCCCGCCAGAGCTTTGCGACGACTGGGAGCCGTCAATAGACGACGAAGGAGTCGGGCTTGGCGATGTCTGCACATCAGCGTCATATCCTTTTCTTCGGGCTATGACCAGCCAGTCAAATGACCCGGAATCGGCGCCGTTGAGCTCGTTCACGACGAATCCATATTGGGTCTTGGTGGCGACATACAGCTGGCCCGACATGACCGAGGTCGGGGTGATGATGACCTTTATCGGCGCTTTGTCCGAGATGATGGAGGAGAAGGAGTAGTCAAAGTAGACGCGGGCTTCGCCGTTGACGAGCTGGCCGGAGCCGGAAAGCTGTGTTTCGCCGCGAGTGGAGTCAACTCCATAAGTGGCCAAGTAAGCGCCGGTATCATCCAGGTCAACCTTTGAATTTTCCGCCGCTTGGGCGCCATTATCGCTGAACAAAGCTTTAGTATCATCACTGGCTGATTTGGCAATGGTAATGGTACGGGTACTCCAGCCGCTGATAGCGGTTGAGATCTCGTCGGTGAAGCCCTGCAAGGTGTCAACCGTAGCGAAGTAGGTTTTCTTAATGCCTTCGGCGATGATATCACCGCTCGCCCACAATGATTGGACGCGGGTCAAAACCGCGTTGGCCAAAGTGGTCAGCACGTCGCCGGATGATACGGTTACTGTGGCTGAGCCGCTGGCAGTTTCTCCAAATTGAGATGAGAGCGATGCCACCTTGCTATTTAATTCCTGGATGGCGTTTATGACCAGCATCTGCATCTCTAGATTATATTCAACCGATAGATAACCGTCTCTTTCTTCAACTAGATGCGGCAGAACGGTCTGGACCTCTTGGGCGATAAGACCTACTTGTCTACCCGGAACATACCTGAAAGTTCCGCCTAGCTCTGCAACATTTTCATTCCATTCAAATTCCACCGGATGTAAAGCAAGAACTTTGTCCAGAGACCCGGAAAGCGAAACTACGTTGTGTTTTAACCGCGAGTCCGACGCGCAAGTTCCCGCCACTTGGGTTCCCGCCTCCCTGAAGCAGTCATCGCTGTTTATGTCCGCCACTACATCCAGCCCATAATCGGGAGTGGGGTCGCCGATGCCGATAGAGCCGCCTGCAGCAAAACTCAAAACATCGTTATTCCAAGTGCCATTATTCTGGCTGTCAAAAGACGTATAAACCACAGAACCGGTGTCGTGCACGCGCCAGCGCGCGCCCCACTGTTCGCTTGCGCCATAAGCCAAGGTTATTGCTCTATCATTTACATTGTGCCCCACCAATACGTTGCCACTAACATCTAGCTTGGCTCCCGGCCCCGTCGTCCCGATGCCGACGTAACTGGTAGAGGCAATCGTCATAATATTGTTTACGGAACTACCGTCCGAGACGGCAAATGTCATACTGGCGGGAGGTCTGGTAGAATTATTAGCCCCATCTTGTGTTACTGAAATATTGGCTACCCCCCTCCAAGCATTTCCGCTATTAGGAGCATCCCATTCAATAGTCCCTATACCTTCTCCGTCTGCTGTTGCTGAAGCTGTACCTATCGTAGCGCTAGCTGACTTTCTCATTACAAAATATGGGGCGTCTGTATCCGTTGTTGAGTAGTCGCTGATATAGTTAATATTATTAGCGGCTGATTTAGCAATCTCTAGAAGTCCTCCCGGCCCCGTCGTCCCGATGCCGACGTTGCCGCCGGTTATCCTCATTACCTCTGTGCCGTCTGTCCCGAAAATAATTGGCTTGGCATTTGTGGAAGTTCCTATCATCAAACCATTGCCACCTATGCCTTGAATCTCAGAATAACCGCCGAGAGTAATTCCATAGCGTGTTGCTACACGTGCTGTGCCGTGAGCAATTAATTGTATTTGTGCCGCATCCGCTTTTGTAATAAACCTCGCTGCCGCCCCCGTATCAGTGCTGTCAGGGTTCTGTACAATGCTATCGGTAAAATCATCTTGATTTTTATAGACATGTAAAGGAGCAGTCGGCCCCGTCGTCCCGATGCCGACGTTGCCAGAGCTTGCGATTGTGAATAATTTCGTGCTATCCGCGTTCAAAATATCCAAGCGTTCGGCAGTTCCTCCCAAACCCCCGGCTCTGATGGTGAACTTGCCCTGGTTGCTGGAAGAGGCCCCTCCGGCCGGCTGAAAGTCAATTGAGGCTGAAGATGTAGAGCCGGTTGACCTAATGATGAAGTTGGTGGCAGTTGAAGATAATTCAAGCAATGAGTCGGGAGAGGTCGTCCCGATGCCGACGTTGCCGCCAAAATAATTGTAAGCATTAGCATCAGACGAATAGAGCGAATAGGGGGTGTTGGTCTGGGTTCCACTCGACACATCACCGATATAAACTCCGTAAGTATTGGTGATTGTCCCGCTGTTTATAATATCAAAATATCCACCAGCCGCGGATGTTGTCGTTCCACTATTAGCCATAGTGGCATAAAGGAGGTAAGACGACCCTGCTGTCCCGGCTACATTTACGAAACTGGATAGCCCAGTTGGGATTCCAGTTGCTCCGGAGGCCAGGGTGGTCTTGACATTAAGGCCATAAATAGTTCCGAAATTCTGCGTATTTGATGTGCGTGTGTAAGCATCGATCAGCAGGCCGTTGGATACCTTATCAGACGCCGAAGAATCATAATTTAAATCAGATTCAATTACTAAAGATGTCAGCGGCTTTGTTGCGTCAGTGGCTGAACCGGAAATACGGCTTATTGGATAACGAGTGTTGAGTTGTGAGTCTGTATAGGTAGCCGATGGTGTTCCTTGTACATCCAGCAAATATAGCGGCCCCGTCGTCCCCAGCCCCACGTTGCCGCTAGCGGTTATCTTTCCGCTCGGGAAGGAGACGCCTTTAGTCACGCTTAGAGAACCGGCAAAGGAGTTGGAGCCGGTGTTTACGGAGGTGAAGGTGCCGGAGATGGAAGCGTTGCCTCCAAATGAAGCCGTGCCTCTTACCTCAAAGTCTCCGGAGACAAGGACGTCGTTGGATGCGGAGATATAGTTAGAATGGCCGGTGGTTGAAGTGCCGAAGCGATTATATGAAACTGACGAGAAGCCCCCCACCTGCAATGTGTTTCCGGTCAGAAGGTAGGAGGCCGAGGCGGTGCCTTGGACCTCAAACTTGGTGGCCGGCGCGGTAGTGCCGATGCCGACGAGACCCGCGGAGGTGATGTAAAAGCGTTCCGTTGGGGCGGTGTCGGTGGTAGCGTCGCGGGTGGCAACGTAAAAGTCACCTTTGGTGAACGCCGAATCGCTGGTCATGACATGGCCGATGACGACCGGCTGATAGGTGGCGGCCGTCTTGTAGCCAAAGCCAATCTCTTGCCGGTCGTTGGCCGTGCGGTCGGTATTCTCAAGCATCAATACGCGAGAATCGCCGAGGGTGGTCTTGGAGGCCTGGCTGGCGTAGACGTGGAGCGGCGCCAGCGGCGCGGTAGTGCCGATGGCGACGTTGGCGGAACTGTCAATTCTCAAGGCCTGGACCTCGCCGCCGACCGAGTTCATAGTTTTCAAATTAAAATAGGCAGCGAAATTGCCGCTAGTGGCGTTCTCGCGGGCGCCTTGGATACGGACATAGGCCGAGTCGTTGGTGCTGTTGGTGCCGCGGGCGGCCAGATATATCTCGGCGGCGTTGTTGGTTGCCGGATTGCTTGCGTTATTTATAAGCAGTACCGGCGTGTTGGTGTCCGTTATCAGAACCTTGCTGTCACTCTGGGTAAAAGTATTGGTCGGCCAAGCCGCGGTGCCGAATTGGGTAACGCCGCTAACGGTCAGTTTGACGCTTGAAGCCGGCGTTGAGGTACCGAGACCGACGTTATTGGAGGAATCCACATAGATGGCGTTGGAAATTGAAGCGGTGGTATTGGTCAGATTCAAACGCTCCAAACTGCCGGCAGAAATTGATATTGAATCGGCTGTTTTGCGGAAGAGGCCGGTGTTCTGGTCCTTGGAGAAAGCGAACGAGGGCGAGGCGGCCGTGCCATCCTTGGCGTAGAAATACGAGGCCGAAGCGATATAGAAGTTGGCGATGGCGCCGGCATTAAAATAGACCGTGTCCTGAAACTCGGTCTTGCCGGTAACAAGGAGGTCATCGGCGGCCGAGAGGCCGTGGCTGGTCGTGCCGGTGCCGAAACGCGAGTAGGAAGCGGTGGCCAAGGATAGACCGCCGGCTTGAAAAGAAGACGAAGCGGCCACCCAGCCGGTCGGGCCAATGGCAAAGAGATTGTTTCCGGCGTAGCTTTGGACGTCAAATAAATGATGCGAGGCCTGGTCAACGGCGCCTTTAAGAGTCAAGTTGGTGAAATCATAGGCCGATTCGGGCGTATCGGTTCCTTGGACAAAGACCGGGAAGTTTAAAGTAAAACGCTTATTTGTGGCATCCCACTGCAAAGCGGCATTGATGGTGGGGGTACCGCGCTTAAATGTAACAGACATGGGTTGGGCGTCATCCGAGGTATTATCGGAGTTGATGAGAAAATCAGCGGCAGTCGTGCCGGAGATAGACGCCGTTGATGCATCAAGATTAGTGATGTCTATCGTGTCGGCATATAAATAGCCCCAACGATTAGTGGTAGAACCGAGATTAAATGCATTAGTGAACGGAATAATATTGGATCTGACTTGAGAGTTTATAGAAACAAGGTCGGTGCCGTCAGTGGCATCGCCTATCGCCACATGGCTGTCAAACGCCGCGGATGCGTTAACCTCCAAATCTCCGGAAATAAGCAGGTCGTTAGTTGCAGTGATGTAATTCGTGTGGCTGGTATCAGCAATGCCAAACCGGTTGTACGAGACCGATGAAAATCCGCCGACCTGCAAAGCGCCAAAAAGGCCGTAAGAAGCCGAGGTCGTGCCTTGGACCTCAAATTTAGTGGCCGGTGTGTCGGTTCCGATGCCGACGTTGCCGTTGAAATAACTGGTGCCGTTTACGGCCAGACCAGAATTTCCCGTCAAAAGGCCGCTCGCGGTGATTGCGACGGCCCGGAGGCCCTTGGTGATGTCCAGGGAGCCGGCGAAGGAATTGGAGGCGGTGTAGGTTGAAGTCAGAGCGCCGGCCAGCGTGAGCGTTCCGCTCACGCTGGCCGTGCCACCGACCTCAAAAGTCGTGTCTAGCACCCCGCCGTTATTAATGCCCAGCGAAGTTCCGAAATATCCGGTCCGCCAGCGGTATGATGGTTCCCCTAGGTCATATTGGTTGTCCGTGCCGGGGTCAAAGTTGCCGGACATTGACGCGCCGGCGCTGAAAGTTGAAAGTCCGGTCACGGCCAGAGTGCCGCCAAGCGAGGTATTACCGCTAATGGTCAGGCCGGATTGGCCGGTCAATAAACCGGAGAACGTGCCGGCGGCCGCCCGAAGGCCTTTTGATATGTCCAGCGAACCGCCGAAGGAATTGGAACTGCCGCTATTCTCAAGAAATAAGCCGGCTGTCGTCACATTACCCGTCGCATGGAGTCCTTTGCTTAAGTTGAGAGAGCCAGAGAACGAATTGGAACCGGTAGAGAGGCCGGCCAAGGCGCCGGTGATCTGGGTGTTACCGCCGATGGAGGCGTAGCCGCCGACCTCAAAATCAGTTGCTACCGAAGCGGCCTGGCTGAAAATCG
>MGKO01000007.1:0-8758 GCA_001795695.1 Candidatus Yanofskybacteria bacterium RIFCSPLOWO2_01_FULL_49_17 | reverse complement strand
CACCGCGAGCGGCTCGTTGAATTCAAACCGATTCAAAGTGGAATCCCATTTCAAAGTCGCGTTCGGCGTCGTAGTGCCTCTTTCAAAAGACAAATATGAATTTTCGGCATCAGCCGTGGCATTGTCGGTATTGATGGTGAACGACGAACTGGTCACGCCGGGCAGGTCTAAACTGCCGGTTACGGTCAGATCTCCGCTCAAGTTGCCGTTCACCGCAAAAAGATTGGCCCAACGCTTGGATGACGAGCCGAGGTTGTAGGAGCTTGAGGGGATGAGGTTTGAAAGCACGAAATTGCCGACCTGCAGGTTTTGGGACTGGGCTGTGCCGGCGGTGGACAGATTGCCGTTAGCGTCCAGAGTGAACTTAGTGGAATAGACAGTGAGCGAACCCTTGGCCAGATTGTTCCGATCGCCGATGGAAACCGCGCCGGCCGCGCCGACACTGCCGAAAGAGCCGGCCGGGCTCCAGATGCTGGAGTTAAAAAAACCGGTGGTGGCGGTAAGGGTGCCGTTAACCGTCGCATTGCCGTTGACCGTCGCCCCGCCGACAGTAATGGTGTTGGCGGTGGTATTGCCGTTGGCGGTCACGAAGTTCAAGTTGATGTCGCCTTTGCGCAGGCCGTCCAAAAATTCGGCATTAAGATTTTTGACGAGGGTCTGGTTGAATATCTGAATGGTGCCTTTCTTGAGTACCAGATCGCCGTTGGAGAGAGTGATATTCTTGCCGAAAACCGCGTCGGAGAAAACGCCCAGCTGGCCATAAACGGTCAGCGAGTCCATCAGTTTGGCCGCGCCTGACACGGTCAGGGTCTGACCGACCTGGACGTTACCCATCAGGTGGACGTTCTCATAGGTCAGGTTGCCGTTCCTGGTCACGAAAGCGAGCGTGAAATCCCGCGCCGACAGGTCGTCCAGATAATCAACGTTAAGATTTTCCACTTTGGTCATTGAATCTACCACTAGTGGCGCGACGCCATCAGGGGCGTAACTGCGAAGCTGACCCTGGGTCTCAATGTGGCCATAGATGTTTATGTTTCCGGCTTTGTCCAGAACCAGCACCTCGTTGGCGTGAGTGCCGGGGAAATAGCCCTGCAAAGTATCGGCATTCTTGAAAACATTTTTGATGCGTTCTACCATCGCGTCGGCCTGGCTGAAGCTGAAACCGCCAACAAAAGTGAAGAGGATGACGAAAGCCGCGACTATGATCACGGCCAGACGGATAGGATTTTTCAACAGCGTTCTTGATAAGCGATTGAAATTGCTGAAACGGTACCAAAACGATTTTGTGTACGTCTCCATGACCTCGTAGGCCTGCTCCTGCTCCTTGCGCATTTCAGGGATGGTCTTTGAGATTTCCTTCGCGAACACATGGATTGAATCCGAGAGCTTGTCCAGTTTGTCCGAAAGATCCGAGCCGTCTGCTTGTTTCGGCCTATCAACAACAGTGATGGGGCTCGGGTTTACACCGTAAGAAATAGCCCCAGGGTCCGAAGGACTCGCGCCTTGGGCGCGAGCGTCACTTCGTACGGGGCCAAAGATCTGTGGATTCAATCTCTCAAACTCTTTAATGATGGCCGGACGATCATCCGGCTCTTCCGGCTCTTCCGGCGTAAGTCCCGTTAGAAGTCCGGTCGGAATGAGTAGATTTTTTGCAAAAGCCGGTACAGTTTGTTTTGCCAAATAATCCCGCAGGGCTTTTTTAGTCGTGTACCAGTTGCGTCCGATCTTTTTGGCGTACAATTTACCCGTGCGCGCGCGTAAGGAGAGATATTCTTGGGAGTACAAACAAAGCTCGGACGCTTCCTGTATTGATATCCACTCTGAATTTTTGGGGATATTGTCTGCCATAAAAAATTATAACTTTGCTTTTGGAAAAATGTCCCGATTCGGAACGAACCGAGGACTCTCGATTTCAGTGGATTTCCCTATTGGAAATCTCTGAAATCGGAGTTAAAATTAAATAGCCAAAAGCTCTGATTCACCTCGGGGCTGCGGCGTGCATTCCCCGAAGTCCCGCCCTCAACGCGGGACTTCGGCGTTTTACTGAATCACCGGCCTGCCTGCCGGCAGGCAGGCATTACTTTCATCTCATCCGATACTGTATCGGATGGCTGTAATTTATGGCTTCAAACCTGTATTAATTTTAACATCGCACTTTCAAACTTTGTTGATAACTTTGCTGTTTAAAAAAGCTGATTTACAAAGTAATATCAGCTTTTTTGAATTTAAATGTTTATATATTGAAATATCACCTATTGACCTGTTTTAGGATAAAAATGTAAAATATCCATAAGGCAGGTATATAAACATTGATGCTAAAAAGTTGATAAAGGTGTTTATAAAAAAACCTATGAATATATGAATGTTTATTGAAGTTTTACATATATAATCTAATAACCATCCTCATGCCAAAAAAGTACTTGACCGTTAACGAAGTGGCCCGTTTGCTGGGAATTACCCCCTTGACGGTTCGCAACTGGGATGCCAAAGGCAAGCTAGTCGCCTACCGCAACCCTGTGAATAACTATCGGATGTATAAAGTGGAAGATGTGGAGACCATCATCAAGCAGATAGATCGCAGCCGCGAGAAAAAGACCAGATTGAAGATAGACGTCTTTGAAGAATAAAAAATTCCCTTATGGGAATTTTTTATTTGCGGGGGCGCCAGGATTTGAACCTGGATACCTGGTTTTGGAGACCAGAGTCCTACCGTTGAACGACACCCCCGTCACCTGCCTGCCGGCAAGATAACCAGTTACCCGGTCAGCCGTGCTTCTTTATGCAAAGTTCTTTTTTTACATTTTTTGCAAAATTTTTGCATCTCTATCTTTCTTTCCACCTTTTTTTTATTTTTGGTGGTGTAATAATTTGCGCTTTTGCAGACCGAACACTTCAGACGTAACAAATTCTCTTGTGACATATTTCTCATTGAACCACGCTACTTCTTTAATACTAAACCATTTAATATTCCGGTGTCAGCGCAGTTTTATTACTTATTTCTTTTTACTTATTACTTTTCCCTTGAGCCGTTGCCCGGATTTGAACCGGGGACCTACTCCTTACCATGGAGTTGCTCTACCAGCTGAGCTACAACGGCGATCTATTTCTTATGCTTAAAGGACTCTATCTGACGCAACCGCTTCAGAGCCGCTTTTCGGCTTCTGAACCTCCCGAGGACCTTATCCCCTGTCTTAGAGAGAATCACGTATTGTAAACCGCGTTTGCGTATCATGTGGGCAGGGAGGGATTTGCACCCCCGAAGGCACAAGGCCAGCACGTTTACAGCGTGCTCGGTTTGACTACTTCCGTACCTACCCTAATAAATCTACTGCCAAGCGATTATACCATTTTTCTATCTGAAGATAAAGCTTTTTATCGGCATATCTAATATGCACAAGCCCGTACGGCATTTTATCAATTTTCTCAATCTTATAGTCTTTTCTAACATATGGTTTCGTAAATTGCTGCACAGGCACTTTTAGTTGATTAGACCAATATTTTATAAGTTCATTAGGCTGCTGATTTGAATAGCAGTACAGATATATTCTAATTTTTCTTTGATAATTGACTAGCTAAACGAGAGATGATGACTATTGGAGCCTGGGGGGTGAATCGGACACCCGTCGGCGGTTTACAAAACCGCTGCTTTACCACTAAGCTACCCAGGCGTTATGATACCGATTCTGTCTTTTTGATGAGTTGCGAGTACTTGCGGACCAAAACCGCATCGTTTGGAGTCAAGGCCAATGCCGCCTCAAATGATTCTCTTGCCTCCTCTATATTATGCATGGCCAGATAGAGATCTCCAAGCTCTATATAAAGAGCTGGCTCCTTGGGATTCTTTGCTATTTCAATGATAAGCTGCTGCTCACGGGCCTTTAATTCTTCTTGGGATGACCCCCTATTGGCCTCGGCCGCTACGGGCGTTGTATCTTCCTTTCTTTCCTCAAGCAGGGCTTGGTGTTTCAGATTGGCGGCAATGTGTTCCCGACGCAGTTTTTTGATAAGTCGGTCGGAAAGGTGGTCTATTTTCAATGTCGCCACCCGGAGGCGCCGGACGAGCTTTTCTGTCTCGCGAAGCAGAGCCTTCTGATATTCCTTGAACTTGGCTTCGTTGACGTGTTCGGCAATTTCCGGAAAAAAATCGTAGAAGATATTATCGCTAAGCTCATGGGATTCCGGCGTCAATTTTTTCAAATAAGGCATCTTGCGGTAGACGATAAACGCGATGCCGGCCGCCGAAATGACTATCAATGAGAAAGGAACGAGTAGATACATATTTATATGTTGAACGTTTGAAACCGTTCGAGCTGGATATTCTCCCCTATTTTCGCGATAGCGGAGATCAATAACGCGCCGATGGTCTGCTCCGGATTCTTGATGAACGGCTGTTCAAGAAGTTCTTTCACGCTGGAGGGTTTCATGGCCGTAACGTGCATGGCGATATCATGGGCTAACGCCACGAACTCATCCGTTCTGGCCACGAAATCGGTTTCACAGCGCAGTTCAACTATGGCGCCGGTCTGACGGTTGGAGTGGACGTACGCGTCTACAATGCCCGCTTTGAGCTCGCGGCCGGCTTTCCTCGCGGCAATGTCTCCGCCGCGGGCGGCCAGGGCTTCCAGGGCCTTGGCCTCGTCGCCTCCGGTCTTGGTCAACGCCCTTTTAACTTCGGCCATGGAGAGGCCGGTCTTCTCGCGCAAGGACCTAATTTGTTCAAGTGAAACCTCTGGCATCAATTTTTAAGTCATAATTATTAATTATTAAAAATTAATAATTAGAAATTAATAATTACTGTGAAGCAGTTGCAAGTTCTTTTTTGAGTGCGTCTACGATGAGATCTACGGATTTCTTAGAGCGGTCGTTGGCCGGGATGACATAATTGACCTGATCAGGGTCAGAGTCGGTGTTGGTAATAGCCACGATATTAACCTTGGCCAACCTGGCTTCATGGACGGGCAGAGCGCTTTCTTTGAGAGAAGACACGAATACCACATCCGGTATGCGGGTCAGCTTCTTAAGACCTTCAAAATGCATGGACATCTTGGCCATTTCACGCTGGAGCACCAACTGCTCCTTCTTGGTGTATTTCTGGAACTTGCCGGCCTTGAGGTCTTTTTCCATCTCCTCCAACTTGCGGACCCGGGCATTGATGACCTTGAAATTGGTCAGCGTGCCGCCTATCCAGCGGTCCACAACATAGGGCTGATTCAATGATATAGCCAGGTCTTTGACGCTTTCGGATGACTGTTTGGTCAAAGCCACGAATAACATTAAGCCGGCGTTCTGGATGGTCTTTTTCAGGAACTCGGCCGTATTCTTCAATTGAGCTTGGGTCTTTAAAAGGTCAATGATGCAAATGCCGTCGCGGACGGTGTAAACATACGGCTCCATATGCGGGTTGAAGACCGTCTTTTTACGGCCGAAATGCATGCCGGCGGCCAGCATTTCTTCATACGGGATTTGTAGGTTTTGAGCCATCTCCATAATTAATAAACGCAGGGTCTATGATACACTACTGGCCTCCAACGCGTCAATCGGCTTGTCTAGGTCGCCGGCCAGTATTTTTTCCATGTTTGACCAGCTTTTTTTGATGCGATGGTCGGTGATTCGGTCCTGCGGGAAATTATAGGTTCGTATCTTTTCCGAGCGGTCGCCGGCGCCTATCTGTTTGCGGCGCTCTTCGGATACGTTGCCTGTTTCCTCCATACGTTTCAGCTCTAAAAGTTTTGACCGCAAAAGTTCCATACCTTTTTCGCGGTTGGCATGCTGGCTGCGTTCGGAACGCGAAGAGACCACGAACCCGGTCGGCTTGTGAGTAATTCGGACGGCGGTCTCGACTTTGTTGACATTCTGCCCGCCCGGCCCGCCGGCACGAGAAAATGATACTTCTATCTCGTCTGGCTTGATGATAACCTCGCTTTCGGTTGCTTTTGGCAGGACGGCTACTGTAACGGTAGACGTGTGGACCCGGCCGGACTTTTCGGTCTTAGGCACCCGCTGGACGCGATGGACGCCTGATTCGTAGCGCATCTTTTCAAACGCGCCCGGCCCGTGCAGCTCGAAAACAACCGATTTGAATCCGCCCAAAGAGGTTTGATTTGAATCTATCATCTCAAATTCCCAGCCCTTTAAAGCCGAATATTTCTTATACATATTGAAGAGCTCGGCCGCGAAAAGAGAGGCCTCATCGCCGCCGGCGCCAGCGCGTATCTCCACAATCGCCTCATGGCCCGTCTTCCTGCCTGCCGGCGGGCCAAGCGCTAAAGCTCCGGCGGGCGAGCCCGGCTTTTTATAATTCTGCCATTGTTTCCAATTGTAATCGGACATAAGAAAAATAACAGGCAAGACCTGTCAGACAGGTCTTGCCTGTTATTTTTTAGCTTTGGCTCGGACTTTTTTAGGAATGACCGATTTTTTCGCCGAGGCCGTCTTTTCAAGTTGGCGCTTGAAACGGTCAACGCGGCCGCGGGTGTCAACTATCTTCTCGGTGCCGGTATAGAAAGGGTGGCACTTTGAGCAAATGCTGGTATGTATCTCGGGCATGGTTGAACCGACGGTCCATTCATTGCCACAGACACATTTTATTTTTGCATTCGGATGATAGGTTGGATGAATCCCCTGTTTCATTATTTTGAACTTTTATCTTTTGGATTTGTTTCGACTGCCCGAATGACTCGGTCGGGCGGGGATTTTGGATTTGATGCTTCGGATTTTTCTGCTGTTCCTGCCTTGCCGGCAGGCAGGTCTTCCTCGACGACTTCATCTTTCTTTTCCTTTTCCACCATCTTCACGTCATCAATAGAAGCGAACGTCTCAAGTTCCTTTTCAAGCTGTTCCTGTGAGATCGGCTCTTTAATAATGGCCAATATTTCCTCTTCGTTACCTAGTATAGTTACGCCTTTGCCGATTTTGATGTCTTTCAATAATACCTGGTCGCCAAAGTTGACCAGCTTGGAGATATCAAAGGAAAGTTCGTGAGGCAGGTCCTGGGGCAAGGCCTCAACTTCAAGTTCATTGGTGTTGCGGATGAATATGCCGCCTAGGTCCTTGACGGCCGGCGCATCGCCGATGAACACGACCGGCACTTTGGTCTTTATCTTTTCATCAAGATTTACCTTATAGAAATCGGCGTGGATGACTTCATCGGTCTGGGGATGACGAGCCACATCATGGATGATGGTGGGATAGGTCTTTCTGCCGCCTGTCTGTGCAGGCAGGTTGATATTTACGTAAACGAGAGTTGACTCACCGGCTTCATGCAGGGTCCTTTTGAAATCTTTCTGCGGGACTTGAAGAGAAATGGGCTCTTGGCCCTTGCCGTACAAAACTGCCGGCACGAGACCGGAGCGTCGCAGAGAAGCCACTTTACCTCCTAAAACCGTGCGGACCTGGGCCTCCAACTCAATTTTTTGCGTATGTGGTGACATCTAAAATAAGGCCTGTTAAAGCCATTAGATGATAGCACTATTTCTTAAACAATGCAAGCTTCGCTTTTACGAGTTTTTTGACCTCTTCGGCCGCCGGACCCATGTATTTGTAGGGCGTGGTCTCGGCTGGATGCTCGCTAAGTTGATGAACAAGTTCATGCTGATAAGCCACCCTTAACTCGGTATTGAAATGGACATTAGTGATGCCGGCCTCTATGGATGCTCGGATATCCTCGTCTTTAAGGCCTGACGCGCCGTGCAACACGTAATACGGCTCCGGAGCGGCGGCGGCTATTTTTAAAAAATGCTCAATGTCCAACTTCTCGATCTGGTCCGTGACGATGCCATGGATGTTGCCGAAGACAACCGCCATCCGATCCACGCCGGTCTGGCGGACAAACTCGGCCACCTCCTCCGGCTTTGAGTAATCAGCCGGGCTTATCTCAATCTTGGCCTGGACCTCGGACGCTCCTTTCAAATATCCAAGCTCCCCTTCCACCGAAATATCCGCGCTCTTGGTGCGAGCATAATCAACTGCCTGTTTGGTAAAGACCATATTCTGGTCAAGGTTCAACCTTGACCCATCAGCGATTATAGAATCATAGCCGGCATCAATGGCCGCTTTGCATTTTTCAAAGGAGCGGAAATGGTCGGCGTTGAGAAATACCGGATACTGCATATCATCGTGGATAGCCCGGACCAGAGCGACCGCTTCGGTGAGGCCGACAAAGTCGGCCTCACCTTCGCTCGTCCCGACCATCACGCACGGAGCATGTGACTGGCTGGCCGCACTGACGATAGCTTTCAGAACATCCTCGGTCGCAAAATTAAAATGCCCAATTGCATATTTACCTTCCCTAGCTTGTTTTAGATAGTCATTAAGAATCATAATAAAAATCGGACGCAGTCGGCTTGCCTGAGTCCGAGGCAATCGTGAGCATTCGAGCGAACCATATTAGAGATATGGCGAGCGAGAAGCGGAACGATTAACGAAGGAATCGGGCAAAAGCCCGCTTAAGTCCCGCTTTGGCGGGACAGCGGTGCGGCCGACTAGTTACGACGGCCGCGCTTGTCCATATGAACAAGGGATAGGATAGTGAACAGGGCGGTAAGCACTATCAAAATAGCGCTCTCAATGGAAACACTGTATATGAGAAGAAGCGCTCCTCCCAAGGCGAGGATGGAATCTTTCCTGCTATCCTTGCCCATCAAGAACCCGACCACCACCAGCAGAGCCCCCATCACCACTAATATATTCACCATGAACATGATTGCCCGCGAACATAGTGAGTGGTTGCAATCTTTTCACCCCCTCTTTCAAGATTCCT
>MGKO01000006.1:46850-67694 GCA_001795695.1 Candidatus Yanofskybacteria bacterium RIFCSPLOWO2_01_FULL_49_17 | reverse complement strand
GCCTGTCAGCGCCGAGAAAGGCGGGGCTCAAACGAACCATCAAACAACGGCAATTCGCGCTTGGGTTCGGGACGGGTCTGCATCCGTCCGACGACGATGTTTTTCATCGTCCGCTCTTCTTTTTTGACCCCCCAGTAGATGGCCTCGTCAAAACGATGGCTCATAGTCAGGAAGATGACTTCGCCTGACCTGAATCTTCCCGTCCGGCCGCTTCTCTGGATCCGGGATGTTTCCGTCATCGGCAGGGAGTAATGGACGACGACATTCACTTCCGGCACTGACACACCCAACTCCAGCGTGGAGGTAGCAATGACCACGTCAAGCTCGCCGACTGAAAGCCGGGCCAGTGTCTCCCGCTGCAGCTTTGTCCGGCGATCGCGGCCGCCGAACACTTTATCAGCCCGAATGCCGGCCGTTTCAAGCTGCCGAATGAGATAGCGGCCGGTCTCCTTGTTGTTCACGAAGACGAGCATTCGCTGATTAAGGTTGGCCCGCTCTTGGACCAATTCAACGAAGGCCCGGATTTTCGGATGGTCATCCTCATTCTCCCTTGCTCTTGAGACGATCTCTTGCCAGTGTTGATGGTAGAGAAAGTCGCGGATACAGGCGCTTTTGACCGCTCTGACCTGAAGTTCGCTGTCATAGACCAGGAGGGTTGAGTACGACTCGGTGACGGCTGTCCAATGAGCGTGGTGAAGATAAAAAAGATGAGCCAAGGCCGTTTTTTCTTGCCAGTTCTTCAGGAGTCCGATTGCCTTCAAGCTTTTGATGTCGGTTCTGGTCGGATCAAAGTGAACACCCAGGCGATGGAGCTTGAGAAGGAGTAAGACGGTTAGTTCTCCGAAGAGATGGTCAATCTTCCGGAGCGTCTCGTCCATTGGGACGAAGAGGCAATTTTCGTACTTGGCCGGCATCGGGACTTCCAGCCGCATAAATTCATTGATGAAACAGTTGCTCTTGATCGTCTCGATCCTTTCAATATTGCCGCCGGGCGAGGCGGTCAAGGCAATGATCGGCAGTTTGAAGTCATTGGCGACCTTGGCGATCCAAATCGAGTCCTTGCGGCCAACCACCGTATGGCACTCGTCAAAGATGACAAGGTTGAAATCGCGGATGTCTCTGATCCGGTGTTTTCGGAAGTCGGACCAGAATGTTTCCGGCGTGCAGAAAATCAGACGCCGGACGGAGTTGTTCCAATCCCTTTTTCCAGCATTCGTATCGCCGGTGAAACAGACCGCTTCTTCCGGCCGGCCGGTGATCCGATTGAACCGCTCGCCATGGTCATAGACCAGATAGCGAGTTGGGGCGAGGAACAGCGTTCGGGATCGAAGTCCCAGCGCGGCCAGGATGGCAACGATGGTCTTGCCGGAGCCGGTGTCGCCGACCAGTCCGACATTGCGGTTATCAGCCAAGGCGGTCAGGATCTCAATCGCTTTGGTCTCCCAGTGTCCGCGGAGTTTTGAGAGAATGCGATCCGGAAAATGATGATAAGGCAGGCGGTCCCAAACAGATTGGACGAATGCTAAATCCATATGTCAATGTCCTTTCCTGGCTTTCAGGCGGTCATTTTACCTAACCTCTGTTGCAAAAACAATATCAACGGCGTATAATATATCCGGTACATCAGATGATCGCGTCCCCATCTAACTTTGCTCTATGTATTATGTTTACATAATCAGGAGTAAAAAGAACGGTCAGCTCTATATTGGGCAAACAGAGGACTTACGACGTAGATTCATAGAGCATAATCAAGGATTAAACAAATCTACTAAATCGTATAGCCCTTATGAGCTTATTTATTATGAGGCGTATAAATCAGCTCGTGATGCCATAGCAAGAGAGCGACAGTTGAAACACTTTAAGCAGGGCTATACAAGATTAAAAGAAAGATTAGTTTATAGCCTTGAAGAGCAAAGTTAGGTGGGGATGAGGAAAGTCCGGGCACTACCCCGCTAAAATTTTCTTTCGAAAACTTAGGCGGGTAAAACGGTAGCGTCCCGATTCCGCTTGCGGAATCGAGGATCCGCGACTTCCGAAATACATAAAACGGAGGTCGGGAGGTAATTCCCGCACACGGTAACGTGAGAGGTGCGAGCAGTGACGACGTTTTTCGAAAGGAAAACGTGAGCTAGATCCCAAGCAATTGATCTATCATTTGCTACAGCTTAGCCCCGACGGTGGGAAATGAACGTCGGGGGTGAAACGGCTAAATCCTTACTGGGGTGCAAGGTCAGCGTTGTGTCGCAAGATGCTTCGAAAAGTTCGACCGCTTGAGCTTGTCGGCAACGGCAGGCCTAGATAAATGATCGTCATCCGCCAGCTGGCGGAACAGAACCCGGCTTATGATGTGCCAAAATCCAAAACGCGCGAAAGCGCGTTTTGGATTGAAAAAAAGAGACAAAAATGGTATAGTTACGAAAGTTATATGAAGAAATCTGAACTCTTTTTTAATGTCGTCCGGGTGCCTCTGGACTTCGCGATGCTCCTGGTAGCCGGCGTGGTGACATATCTGCTTCGCACTCAAATACTGGACGCGTTCCGGCCGGTGCTTTTCCAATTCAACCTGCCCTTGTTTAAATACTTCGGCATCACCGTGGTCACGGCCTTGGTTTTTATGGCCTGCTACGCCATTTCCGGTCTTTATGTCATTCGGCCTCGGAGTTCGGTCCTGGACGAGTTCCTGAAGATAATCATCGGCTCCTCGGCAGGCATCATGGCCATGATAATTTATATCTTCTTGAGGCAGGAACTCTTCAACTCACGTTTCCTGGTCTTGGGCGCCTGGTTCTTCGCCATCGTTTTCGTTTCGCTCGGCCGGTTCGCCATCCGTCGGATACAGCGCTCAATGATCGCCAAGAAAGGATTCGGTCTTCACCGCGCCCTTATTATCGGAAATGGCAGTATCGCTTCCCGTATCGCCGGCGAAATAACCTCAACACCGGAACAGGGCTATCAGATAGTGGCCCAGATGGACGAATATAATGTTTCCAAACTTGAGAATCTATATCGCCATCATGGCTTTGATGAGATAATCCTGGCCAAGCCCTCATATCATCAGGAGCACACGGCCGAGCTGGTTGATTTTTGCAATGAGAACCACTGCACCTTCCGATTCGTGCCGCACCTGTACGAGACCCTGACCATGCATTCCTCGGTGGATATTGTGGCCGGCCTGCCGCTGATAGAACTCAAACGGACGCCTCTGGACGGCTGGGGCAAGGTTTTCAAGCGCGTAGCCGATATGATATGGGCGTCGGTTGGGCTACTTGTCCTATCCCCATTGTTTGTTGTTGTAGCTACTGCCGTGAAACTTGATTCCAAAGGCCCAGTGTTCATTCGCCAAGAACGAATAAGTGGCTGGAAGAATTTTTATCTGCTTAAATTTAGAAGTATGATAGCGGTTGACGCAGATGGGAGCGCGGATTCCATGAAGATCCAGCTCGCGTCTCTTAATGAACGCGAAGGCCCTCTTTTCAAGATTAAAGATGACCCGCGGATCACCAAGGTTGGAAGATTTATCCGAAAAACAAGAATTGATGAATTACCACAGTTTTGGAACGTTCTTAAGGGGGATATAAGTTTAGTCGGACCCCGTCCTCATCTTCCGAGTGAGATAGCGCAATACCAGAAACATCACAAGAAACTGTTGGCCATCAAGGCCGGGGCGACGGGCATGGCCCAGGTCTCCGGCAGTTCCGACCTGCCCTTTGAGGAGGAAGTGGCGCTGGATTCTTTCTACATTGAAAATTGGTCCATGTGGCTGGATATGAAGATAGTTTTCAGAACGATGTTTAAAATGCTAAATGACCATTCAGCTGTATAACCATGAAAGTTGCTTTTGTCCACGAATATCTGAACCAGTTCGGGGGAGCCGAAAGGATGCTGGCGGAACTATGCGCCTTGTTTCCGAACGCCCCCATCTATACTTTGCTCTATGACGAAAAAGCGACAAGAGGTTTGTTTAGAGACAAGATAATCCGGACATCTTTTCTGCAGTCCTGGCCTCTGGCCAAGCGGCACCATCAATGGTATCCGCTGGCGATGCCTGTCGCGATAGAGCAGTTCGATTTTTCAAATTTTGACCTGGTCATCTCGGTGTCGGCTTCGTTTGCTAAAGGAATCATCACCGGGCCCAAGACCAAACATATTTGTTTCTGCCTGACGCCGCCCAGATTTTTGTGGGACCAGAGCCAGAAGTTCGGGCGCGAGTTCGGCTTTCCGGCGCCGGTAAGGTTCTTGATGCAGCCGTTCATCTCGTATCTGCGCGTCTGGGACGCCCAAGCGGCCGATAGGGTGGATGAGTTCTGGGCCATCTCAAACTATATCGGCGAGCGCATCTGGGCCTATTACCGCAAACCGTTTGAGGTCATCTATCCGCCGGTGGACACATCCAAATTCCAAATCACAAATCCCAAATCACAAACAGAGGAGTACTATCTCATGGTCGGACGGCTGGTTTCTTACAAAAAATTTGATATTGCCGTCCAGGCGTTCAATAAACTGGGCCGCCGGCTCCTGGTCGTCGGAACCGGTCCGGAAAAGGCGCGCTTAAAGCGAATGGCCAAAAAGAACGTTGAATTCCTGGGAGCGGCAGATGATGACAAGTTGCCGGAACTTTATGCCCGCTGCCGGGCCTTGGTGTTTCCGCAAGAAGAGGACTTCGGCATCGTGCCCTTGGAAGCGATGGCTTCGGGCCGGCCGGTCATCGCCTACCGCGGCGGGGGAGCATTGGAAACGGTTTTAGAAGGCAGAACAGGCGTATTTTTTGATGAACAAACGGCGGAGTCATTGGCTGATTGCGTGAGAAATTTCGATGCTGGCAAATTCGATCCTAAGACCTGCCGCGCCCAAGCCGAAAAATTTGATATCAAAATCTTTCAAAGAAAGATTTTGGAAATTCTAAGCTCTAAACCCTAATCTCTAAACAAATGCAATCAATATCAAAATTCAAAAAAATTAGGATTTAGAGATTATGATAATCGGCATTGATATCAGGGTTTTGGCCATCGGCCGCAAGAGCGGGGTCCAGGAATACGCCATTGAGATAATCTCACGCTTGGTCCGCCTGTCTCCGCAGGATGAGTTCAAGCCTTTCTTCTCCTCCTTCGGCCGCCAGCTACCCGAATACGACTGGCTCAAGCTCCAGAACGTCAAAGTGTACCGTTACCGATTCCCTAACCGGCTGTTTTTTGTTGTTGCTCGTCTTTTTGGCTGGCCCAAGCTTGATAAATTGATGGGAGGGGCAGATGTCTTTTTCTCGCCCCATTTTTTCCTGGCTCCTTTGTCACCTGGTTGCCGGCGGGTGACCGTCTTTCACGACCTCTCCTATGAAAGATTTCCGGAGTTCTTCACCTGGCCGCAACGGCTCTGGCATCGCCTGATGGAGCCGAGAAAGCCGGCCCGTTTCTCCGACCGCGTCATTGCCGTTTCCGCGTCCACCAAGGCGGACCTGGTCAAATACTATGGGCTGGACCCGGCCAACATCTCCGTGATCCATAACGCTTCATCGCTCTTGCGTCCGAGCGAAGCGGCCCTGAAGCACTTCAAGCAGTTGAACCATGTCCCGAACAGATTCGTTTTTTCGCTCGGTACGCTGGAGCCGCGCAAGAATATCGCCGGACTTATACGCGCTTTCAATATTTTGAGATCCAAGCCGGAGTTTGGGGATTTGAAGCTGATATTGGCTGGAACGAAAGGCTGGAAATATTCCGATGTCTTCAATGAGATGAAAGATTCGCCGTACTCAAAAGACATCATCTACCTCGGATACATAGAGGACAGCCGGGCATACTACTATTCTTTAGCATCGGTCTTTGTCTACCCTTCATTTTTTGAGGGCTTCGGACTGCCGGTCTTGGAAGCGATGTCCTGCGGAACGCCGGTCGTCACCTCGGCCAATTCCTCCATGCCGGAGGTGGCCGGCGATGCGGCCTTGCTTATTGACCCGTATAATATCTCGGCCATTGCTTCAGCGATGGAATCATTGCTGTCCGACCCGGAATTATCCGCTTTAATGAAAGAAAAAGGGATGGAACGGAGCATCAGATTTGACTGGGACAGGGCGGCCGAAGAAACACTCAAGGTCATCCACAGTTAGAAACTCTGTTTGGCGGTATAATTAAGGCATGTCCCAAAATCGGGCATTGTTTGATATCAAGCCGGTGGATGATTCCGGTTCTCTTGACGTTGAGCGTATCTCGGCCGTTCAGCCGGTCGTGAACTTGGCTGTCGCCCGAAGGCGTGCTGCAACTCGCCGTCCGGCCCCGAGAACGCAGACCAAAAGAACGGCGCTATCACCGAAACTCGAACTTCCGCCCGATCCGATGAACAATCGCGGGGTCAGAGAGGAATTTGAGTCGGCCCTCAATGAGAACACCGACCTCCATTTGGAACTGGCAAAGTTCGGCGTTGCTCACCGCTTGGCCCGCCTGCCGGACGGGCAGGTCGGCAAGCCGAGATACAAGCCAATACTTAAAACCCATAACTTAAAACCCATAACTCGTGACAGACAGGGTGATTCCTCTGAATACGAGGCGATATTGGCGGAGATACACAGGTCGCGGTCAGCCGCGGCCAGAGCGCCTGAAGTATCGGCGATGGTGGCGCTGGCTAAACCGGTGCCGAGCCGAGGCGAACAGCCGGCTGTCCAAAGCGGGTCTTTCGTGGCCGCGCCGACGAGAACATCCCTTATCTCAAAACGAAGGCCAAAAACAAAGAGCCGCTGGCTAAGCCGGCGGACGCTCGTTATTTCAGCCATCGCCATCATTGTTCTGGCCGCCCTTATCTTCAGTGGCTGGGGGTTAAAAAGATATATCGCCTCACAGGGCGAGTCGGCAATAATGGAACTTCAGAACGCGAAAGCCGATCTTGAAAAGATGGATTTTGAAAGCGCGTCGGAAGATTTCATCAAGGCCTACCAAAACTTTGCCAAGGCCGGCGATGGACTTGATTTCATGGGTGCGACCATCAGCGGCTTGATAGCTTCTTTGCCGGGCGGAAGTTCGGTTAAGTCGGTCCAGAACCTGGTCCAGATAGGAAAACTGCTGGCTGATTCCGGAGCGGCCATGACCGAGGCGGCCAAGGTCTTAGCCAATGCCGGTCAGCTTTCTGTGCCCGGAAGCGCCGGAGAGGCGACCATTCCTTCGGTCATGATGAAGCTTCACCGGGCTTTGGCCATATCAGCCCAGGACATCGACGACATCAAGGCGCTTTTGGCCGACACTGATGCCGGGATAATACCTTCGGACAAAAAGGAGGCCTTTCAGCAGCTTTCGGCTTTAGTCCCCACCATAGAAGAGGTGGTCGGTCAGGGCGCTGATTACGCCAAATTCTTTGCTGACGCGACCGGCCAGCCCGGAACGCAGCGCTACCTCATTCTTTTTGAGAATTCTTCCGAACTTCGTCCGACCGGCGGTTTCCCTGGCAGTTACGGGGTCGTGACCTTCAAAGACGGCAAGCTTGAGGATTTTTTCGTGGGTGACGTATATGACCTGGACGGCCAGATAAAAGAGCCGATCGTGCCGCCCGGGCCGCTCCGGCACATTACGCCCGATTGGGGCATGCGTGACGCCAATTGGTTCGCGGATTTTCCGACCTCGGCCCGGGTCATCAAGGATTTTTACAAGATGGAATCGGGCCAGCCGGTGCAGGGCGTGATGACGGTCAATCCGTCCCTGGTGACGGACATTTTGAAAATAATCGGACCGGTGGCCATGCCGCAGTACAATCTGACCTTGGATGCTGATAATTTCGTGCCGACGATCCAGAATCAAGTGGAATATATAGCTGACCGGACCCAGCCCAAACAGGTCCTCAAGGATTTTGCTCCCGTATTGTTAGAAAAATTGCGCGGAGCGGACAGCAACCAATGGCTGGCTATCTTCAACTCGGTTATTGCCAACATGAATAAGAACGCGGTCCTGATGTATTTTGACGATCTTAGTTTGGAGACGTTCGCCGATGATCAGGGATTCGCCGGCCAGGTCTGGCAGGGAGACGGGGACTATGTCATGCCGGTCATCTCAAACATAAAGGGCTCAAAGGGCGACGCGGTCACGGACACATCTTTCTCGCTGGAGACGAAATTTGAGGGCAGTGACGCGGTCCACACGCTGACCATAACCCGCACCCATAACGGCGGACAGAACAAATATGCTTTCTATAACAAGCGGAACCCGGCCTATGTCCGCGTACTGGTGCCAAGTGGCACCGAGCTGATAAGCATAGAAGGGAATGATGAACCCAACTTCCAGCCGCTCCTGAACTACGCCAAAGCCGGGTTCGCCAATAACGACACCCTTTTGAAATGGGAAACGTCTGCCGTTAAGGACACTTCTTCAGGCGTAACGACATATAAAGAATCCGGCCGGGCCGAATTCGGATTCTGGCTTATTACCGATGCCGGCAAAACCAAAACCGTCACTCTCAAATACCGCGTGCCAAATGTGGCCAAAGGCGGCGACTACAATCTGTATTTCCAAAAACAGCCAGGCCTGATTGTGAAGAACGCATCAATAAAAGTGGGCGACCCCGACGCTTCGGTCGGGGCAGGTTATTCTTTCTCCGGCCCGCTTGAAAAAGACCTCCCGATTAAGATACAGTTGCCATAATGCTGAAATCAAAGATATTCCGGGCAACAACGATTATCGGGGGGTTTAGTTTGGTGGCGGCGTTGGTGGCTTTGCTGCGGGATTGGATATTGGCGTCGCACTTTGGCGCCAGCCGGATGCTGGATATCTACTACTCGGCTTTTAAGCTGCCGGATCTGGTCTTTAATATAATTTTGCTCGGATCTTTGTCATCGGCTTTTATTCCGGTCTTTATCGGCAAGCGCCAGGAGAGCGAAAAAGGCGCCTGGCTTGCGGCCCGGAACTTCACGACTGTGATGTTCACAATGGTCATCATCGCCGCCGCCGTTTTGTTTGTCTTCGCCGGCCAGGTGGTGCGACTCATCGCGCCGGGCTTTGCCGGCGCGGACCGGGAACTGGCTATCACCTTGACACGCATAATGTTCCTGTCGCCGGTCATCTTTTCATTGAGCGCCATCTCTGGCTCGGTCCTACAGGCGTTGGAAAGATTCTGGGCTTTCTCTATAGCGCCGGTTTTTTACAACGTCGGCATCATTATTGGCGCGGTTTATTTCGCGCCGCTGGCCGCACGACATGGCTACGCGCCGGTCATCGGGCTCGGCTGGGGCGTGGTGCTGGGAGCTCTTTTTCATTTACTTTTGCAGGGAACGGCGGCATATCGGGCCGGGTTTAGGTTCAAGCCCTACTGGGACCTGGCCAGCGCCGAGTTCCGGAAGATACTGAAACTGATGGTGCCGCGGACGATCGGCCTTTCGGCCTACAGTGTTGACTCGGCTATAACCAACGCGTATGCCTCTTTGATGGCGGCTGGCAGTATCACTGTTTTCAACGTTGCCAACAATATGCAATTCGTGCCCATCTCCATGGTCGGCATTGCCGTGGCCACGGCCGTGTTTCCAAAACTTTCTCAGCACGCCTCGGCTTCCGAGCATAATGAGTTCAGGGAGCGTCTCTCATCCACCTTACGAAACATGGCTTTGGTCATTGTTCCGCTCTGCGTCATAGGATATTTTCTTGCTCCATGGGCAATCCGGCTGATATACGGCATAGGACTCTTCCGGGGAGCCGCCGTTGAAATGACCATTGCCGTCCTCCAGATATTTCTTTTCGGCGTGCCGGCCCAGAGCTTTATCCCCATCCTTTCGCGGGCCTTTTACGCTTTGCACAACACCCGAACGCCGGTCATCATTTCCGTTACGGCCATAGCTATCAACATCCTGCTGGGCTGGTATCTGGGCTTGCATCTGGGTTGGGGCGTGAAAGGCCTGGCGGCCGGATTCGCCGTCGCCGGCAACGTCCAATGGCTGTCACTCTGGTCTTCATTGCAAAAAACACAAAAAATGATATAATTTGAACATGGCTATAGAGACATTTCCCGTTCCTAAGAAAAGAATCAAGTTCCATCCGGAAATGTTCAAGACAGATGGCGTTCCGGACAATGTGCTGATGCTGGAACGCGGAATGCACTTGAACGAACTGGCTCTGCGGGCGTTTGTTGAGGGAGAGAAAAAAGACGAGCTTGACCAGCTGTTCTCAAGAAATCAGCGCGTCTATATTGAGAGAGTTCATCTTCCTCATTGCCTGGAATGCCGGAAGCGGCTAGAGGCCATTCGCCTGGAAAAAGCCGAGCCGGACGAACTGCCGTTATAAGGGGTCCCCAAAAAAAGGGACCTCTCTTGCTATTAAAATGAGCAATATCAGGAACTTCGTCATCATCGCGCATATTGATCATGGCAAGTCCACATTGGCGGACCGTTTTTTGGAATTGACCGGAACGGTTGAGAAGAGAAAGATGCAGAACCAGTACCTTGACCAAATGGAGCTGGAGCGGGAAAGAGGGATTACCATCAAACTCCAACCCGTCCGAATGAAATACGGCGACTATATTCTGAATCTGATTGATACGCCGGGCCACGTGGACTTTTCATACGAGGTTTCGCGGTCTTTGGCCGCCGTGGAGGGGGCGATATTATTGGTTGATGCGTCAAAGGGCATCCAGGCCCAAACATTAGCTAACTTACATTTGGCCCAACAGCAGAAACTGGCCATCGTGCCGGTCATAAACAAAATTGACCTGACCAACGCCCGGACAACGCAAGTCAAGGAAGAGCTCTCGTATCTGCTTGGCGTTGAGCCGGAAGAGATATTGGAGATTTCCGCAAAAAATGGAATAGGAATAGACAATGTCCTAAAAAAAATAATTGAAAAAGTCCCGGCGCCGCAAAATGAAACAGACGGATTAAAAGCGCTGATATTTGATTCCGCTTTTGACGCCTACAAAGGCGTTATTGCGTACGTTAGGGTCTTTAGCGGTTCAATAAAACAGCAGCAGCCCATCGTCGCTTTCGCCACGAAGGCCAAGGCCGAGGTCCTAGAAACCGGCTATTTCGCTCCGGCTCTTACCCAATCCAGAGAACTGAAAGCGGGGGAGATAGGTTATGTTGCGACGGGTCTGAAAGACCCAGGTCTTATCAGGGTAGGCGATACTATAACGAGCATAGAAGCACTAAATCCGAAATCCGACCCGCCTGCGGAACGGGCAGGAATCCGAAAAAATATTAAATTAGAAAATTCAAATGACTTCGAATTTACCCCGCTTCCGGGGTATAAGGAGCCGCAGCCGATGGTATTCGCCAGCTTCTTTCCGGAGAACAGTGATGAGTATGATGTCCTGCGAGACGCGTTAAGCAAGCTAAAGCTGACCGATGCCTCACTGACATTTGAGCCGGAATCCTCGGCCGGTCTCGGCCGAGGATTCCGCGTCGGTTTCCTGGGCATGCTTCACGTGGAAATAATTTCCGAACGGTTGAAAAGAGAGTTTGGGCTCAATCTTATTATTTCCACGCCTTCGGTGGAATATGAAATAAAGCTGAAAGCTAAAAGCGAAAAGCTGAAAATTAGATCAGCGACCCAATTGCCGGACCCGTCTTTGATAGAGTCGATCGCCGAACCGATGGTTGCCATGGAACTAATCATGCCCTCCTCGTATTTGGGAAATATCATGGAGATGGCTTCCACTTACCGCAATACCTACAAGGGCACGGAATATATCGGAAAAGAAACAGCCGTATTAAGATACGAAATGCCTTTGGCCGAGATAGTGACCGATTTTTATGACAAGCTGAAAAGCGTTTCTTCCGGCTATGCTTCCATGGGCTATGAGCCGGCCGGCGTGCAAAGAGGAGACCTGGTCCGTTTGGATGTAATAATCGCCAACGATATCGTGGAGCCGTTCTCTCGCATCGTGCCTAAAGAAAAAGCTTACCACGAAGGTCGGGCGATGGTGGCCAAGCTCAAAGAAATAATCCCGCCCCAAATGTTTGAGATTGCGGTTCAGGCGGCCGTCGGAGGTAAGGTTATTGCTCGAGAAACGATTCGCGCCCAGGGCAAGGATGTCACCCAGCATATGTACGGCGGCGATATTACGCGCAAAATGAAACTATGGAAGAAACAAAAGCGCGGCAAGGCCCGAATGAAGGAGACCGGTCGGGTCAATCTGCCCCAGGATGTATTCCTCAAGATGTTGAAAAGATAAATCTGACGTGATATAATATCCCTTGGCACTTTTGAACCTTGGGCACCTTTTCCGCTGGGGGAATTTGAATGGGAAAAAAGATAGACGAAAACCGCTACGCTCGGTTGTCTGAGAATCTAGACAAGGCAGAAGCCAGATTGGAGGCAGAAGCGCAGGAGCACGTGCGTCGGGGGCGAGAGAAGAGTAACGTCGCACGGAAGGGCATCGACGATATCGAGTCCTCGGAAGCAGACGTTGAGTTCGGACTCGCCGCAATCAAACGTTATGATTGTTGGCAGATCCAGGAGGCTAGACAAAGGCTAGCCGACGGTACCTACGGGTTTTGCCGCGACTGCGGCGACGAGATATCCGGGCGTCGTTTGGAGGAAAGACCTTTCGCAACGCGATGCTTTGACTGCGGCGAGGCGCATGACGAGCAAGAAAGGATTCAGCAAAGAATTGCTGCTCGCCATCGTTCCCGCTCGAGGCACAGTTATCATTGACGCGTGAAGCTCCCCAGGTCCGCATATTGGCACCTTCCCAGCGGTGCCAATATGCGGCCTTTTCAATTTCACCTAAAATCTAGTAGGATTGTTCTATGCGATTGCACGAGAACGAGACGATATCGGCCACTGTCCACCAGCACTGGACGACTATCATCGGGCCGGCGATAATTCTATCTCTGATTGTTGCCATTGAGCTGGTGGCCGGATTTTATTTCCACTTCGGATTTTTCGGTTATGGCCCGTTGGCTTATTTCGTCATCAGTGCCTTGGCCGCAATCTCTTTCTTATACAATTTATACATCTGGAGAGAGAATAACCTGGTCATCACTAATCTTAGAGTGATCCATAATGAGCAGTCCGGCCTCTTTAATGAGAAAGTGACCGAACTTTTATATCGCGATATCACGGAGGCGAGCTTTACCCAAGATGGTCCTCTGGCCCTGGCATATGACTATGGCACCCTGGTCCTCCGGCTTCCTTCAGAGGGACAGGTCATGGTCAAGGACATTCCGCATCCGTCACAAGTCATGGAGCTGGTTAACAAGATACGCCTCGGGACCTAGAGGACAGGTCCAAGGACAAAGCCGAACATGCTGATGATGACGAGAGCGGCAACGATTATCCAGAATACCCTGATGGCTTGTTTAGACATAAACATGGCCATAATCTAACATTTATGCTGGTTTCCTTCAACCGAAAGATCATTACCGCGTTGCTTGTCCTAGCCCTGGTCTGGCTTGGCCGGGCGGCTTGGCGGGTGTATGACCAGCGCGCGGCGGTCGGCATCCAGCTAAATGACCTTGAGTCAAAATTGGCCAGTATTGAACAGGAAAACCAATTTCTGGCCAGCGCTTCGGCCTATTTTACCAGCGATGAATATCTTGAAAAACAAGCCCGGATGAAATTGAATTACAAACTGCCGGATGAACAAGTGGTCATCATCTATCCGGACAAAAGCCAAAAGGCCGCCTCGGCCAGCGTTTCGGAATCAGATTGGAACTTTTCAGTATGGAAATCATGGTTCAGGAAGTTATTTAAGTAAAATTAAAGCTGAAGCGGGCCTGCCCGCCGAAGCTTTAGCGCCTGCCTGCCGGCAGGCAGGTAGGCGGGATTAGTACAGCGGTAGTACGCTTGCTTCCCAAGCAAGAGACGCGAGTTCGACTCTCGTATCCCGCTCATCAACAAATAAAACTACTTTCAGTAGTTTTATTTGTTTTTTAAGAAGGACGTGATATAAGGGGGCAGTTCCTTCGGAGGCGGTCATGAAAATCACTGTCTGTTTAGTGTTCTGCCTGTTCTGGCTTACAGCATCAGTTCAGGCGCAGGAGACGGAAGCGGGCTCGTTCATCGCTTCACCTTCACCGGCTGTCAAGAAGACATTTGATAAGAAGATGACACTCGTCAGTATTGTGCTGATGAGTTCCATGTCCATTGACACCAAAAGCTCTTTTGACACCCGTCAGCGGTGTTTGGGCGGGTGTCGCGAGATGACCCAAGGCGTTGGCTGGTTCATTGATCGGGGACCGTTGGCCGCCTACCCAGCGGGCTTGGCCGTAGACAGCGGCATCACGTATGTCTCATACCGGATGAAGAAATCTTCAAACCCGCTACTTCGCCATACTTGGTTTGTGCCGCCGGTTGCTATCGCTGTCGGTCATCTTTTGGCCGCTCGTGACAACTACCGTCTGTCGAACGGCGCCATAGCCGGTTATAAATAACTGACCCGGCACTTTCGCAATCTTAGAAAGTGCCGGGCTTTGGCTTTTATTTTGGCTGATTTTGCGATAAAATAAGGAAAATGCCGGAGTAGCTTAGCGGTAAAGCAGCCGATTCGTAATCGGCAGACCGTGGGTTCAAGTCCCACCTCCGGCTCCAAACTTGTCCCGTTACAAGTCCGCCTCGCCTCTGGCGAGTCGAAGACCTTGGGCGGGCAACTTGTAACAGGATGGAATACGTCAAAAACAAGGCCTTGCTGAACATCTATTCCGGGGCCGGGGGGGTGGATGCCCAGGACTGGGCATCCATGCTTTTGCGCATGTACTCAAAACTGGCCCAGCAGAAGGGCTGGGGCTTCACCATCTTGAGCCAGTCGTTCGGCGAGCAGAGCGGGACCAAGAACGCGTCTTGCGAGCTCACCGGGGATGATGTATATGGTATACTTAAGAATGAGTCCGGCGTGCACCGTTTGGTGCGCATTTCCCCGTTTTCCAGCAAGGGTCTGCGCCATACTTCGTTCGCGCTGGTGGAGATACTGCCGGAAACAACGGCTCGGGACATCAAGATAAACCCGAACGACCTTAGGGTTGATACTTTTCGCTCATCGGGGCCGGGCGGGCAGAACGTCAATAAACTGGAGACGGCGGTTCGGGTGACCCATATCCCGTCAGGCATCGCTGTGGCAGTCCAGTCCGAGCGTTCCCAGGCCCAGAACAAAGAAAAAGCGATGCAAGTGCTGGCCTCGCGCCTGGCCCAGAAGATGGAGGAGCAAAAAGCCAAAGAATTGTCCGAGCTGAAACCGAACGTGGCTATTGAATGGGGTAGCCAGATACGTTCTTACGTCCTCCATCCCTACCAGATGGTCAAGGACCACCGGACAGGCGTAAAGTCGTCCCAGCCCGATAAAATTCTTGAGGGAGAACTGGATAAATTCTTATAATGATTAAATTCAAGGACATATCAGCCATACATGGCTACGAGGATTTTGCCCTGGATATCCCCGAGCTTCACATAAAGGACGGCGAGTTCGTGTCTTTGGTCGGACCTTCCGGCGCCGGCAAGTCCACTCTTTTGCGCTTGATGACTCGCGAATTAAGACCGATTCAAGGCGAGGTCCTTATTGATGGCGTGAATATCGCTGAACTCTCCCACAAAGAAATACCTCTCTTGCGCCGCAAGATAGGTACCATCTTCCAGGACTTCAAACTTCTTTCAAAAAAGAACGCTTTTGAGAACGTCGCTTTCGCTTTAGAGGTCAGCGGGGTGGAGCCGGAGCAGATAATCCAGGACGTGCCCAAGGTGCTCAACATCGTCGGTCTGGCCGACAAAGCCAAGAACTTTCCGCACCAGCTTTCGGGCGGGGAGAAACAGCGCCTGGCCATTGCCCGAGCGCTCATTCATCGGCCGGGCATCATCCTGGCCGACGAGCCGACCGGCAACCTGGACATGGTCAACACCTACGATGTGGTAAAATTACTGATGAAGATAAACGAGTTCGGCACGACCGTCGTGCTGGCGACCCACAACCGCGAAGTGGTCAACGCCGTCGGCAAGAGGGTGGTCAGCATAGATAACGGCAAGATCGTCAGGGACCAGATGGAACAAGGCAAATACATAATATAATCCTAATTTACGAATGTATCCTAATGATACGAATACAACCCCAATCATTCGGAGCATTCGGGTATAATTTATAGCATCGTATTATTATGCGCAAAGTCATCAAAAGGATCTGGCAGGCGGGTTGGACCAATTTCAAGCGCAACAGCTATTTGAGTTTCGGCACGACCGGAGTGATGACCTTGGTCCTCCTTCTTTTTGCCGGTTTGATGGCGGTTCAGTACGTCTCCGGCCAGATAGTGTCGGGGCTGGAGAATAAAGTGGATGTTACCGCCTATTTCAAACAGGATGCGTCGGAGGGTGATATCCTGCAGGTCAAACAGGACCTTGAAACGCGGCCTGATGTCCAGCGGGTGACCTATGTCTCCAGGGAGCAGGCCCTTGAGGATTTTAAGGCCAAGCATGCCGGCGAACCGCTTATCCAGCAATCGCTGGCCGAGCTGGCTGATAATCCGCTGGAGGCGTCGCTTAACATCAAGGCCAGGGAATCCGACCAATACGCGGAGATAGTCAGCTTTTTGGAAGGCAATAAGTTCAGGCCGGTAGTGGACAAGATCAATTACTACGAGAACGAGACGGTCATCCGGCGCGTCCAAAGCATTGCCAATGGTTTGCGCAACTGGGGCCTTTTAGCGACCTTTTTGCTGGCGGCTATCGCAATATTGGTGACATTCAATACTATCCGTCTGACCATCTATAATCAGAGGCAAGAGATAGAAATAATGCGTTTGGTCGGCGGCTCTAATTCGCATATCAGGGCGCCATTCCTGATAGAGGGCGGGTTGTACGGAGTTTTCGCGGGCTTGGCGGCCACAGTTATATTTTACCCAGCGGTCTGGTTTGTATCTTCCAAGGCCAGCTCGCTTTTACCCGATATCTCCCTCATAGGATATTTTGCGGCCAATATGATTCAGTTCCTGCTTATAGTCCTAGGTGTCGGCATCATACTCGGCGTCATTTCAAGCTACATCGCGATAAGAAGATTTCTGAAAGTGTAAGTATAGAACTTAGAACTTAGCCATTAGAACTTAAATCATCAAAAAAGCCATTGTAAAAATGGCTTTTTTGATTTGGGAACTTATCCACCTAACAGTAGGAAAATTTTATTAATTTGAGTTATAATTACCATATGCCAAGCAACTGGATTAAGGGTTTTACTAAGCACACTCATCCTTCTGTTCTGAAAATATCAGAGACAATGAAGCATAAAAAACTAGATAATTTTTATCATTGGAGAGAAGAGGCAAAGAAGAAAGGTCTAATAAAATCTCACTATCCTTCATTTAATAAAGACGGAGATTTCGCGGAGCTTCTAGGTGTAGTATATGGGGATGGGAACATTGAAAAATTTCCAAACACCGAAAGATTAGTTATCGCGGCAAATTCAAATAATACAGGATTCATATCGCGTTATGCCGATATTGTTCAGAAGATATTCAATAAGAAACCAACATTGATAAGGTCAAGAGTAGCCAATTCTCTTCGCATCAGTATTTACGAAAATCATATAAGTAAACGCCTCGGGATACCTACTGGCAACAAAAAAGATATTATCATCGTGGTTCCCATATGGATAAAAAAAGAAAGATATTTATTAAAAAGATTTTTAAGAGGTCTTTATGAGGCAGAGGGTTCATTTTGTGTCCATAAACCAACCAGTACCTATAAATTCTTATTCAAAAATACAAATAGATATCTATTGGATGCTGTTCAAAATGGCCTAATTATGCTAGGATTTCATCCACACAGGAGCACTAATCAGATACAAATATCCAGAAAGAGGGAGGTCTATGACTGTATGGAACTGCTTGAGTTTAGAAAATATAAATAATAAATTGCCGGATCGTCTAGCGGTAGGACGTCGCTCTCTGAAAGCGAAAACCTTGGTTCGACCCCAAGTCCGGCAGCCACCGAGGATAAATACAATGAAACAATAGAAATAGTCGGTATCTAAATAAATCATGAAGAAATTTTTTGGAGTAATTTTTATTATCATCGGTTTCCTTATTTTGGTGACTCCTTTTACGCCCGGCTCCATTCTGTTAGTTATCGGTCTGGATATGGTCTTCGGCGATCGTTGGCCATGGTGGCAGAGGGCAAAGGAGCGTTTGAAGTTATTTTTTAAAAGGTCATAATGTTTTAGTATTAAAGATGTAACGTGGTTCAACCCGGAATCAACCAAAGAAAGAACCTTGCTCGGAGCCTTCGCCGGGGAGGGTATTCGTACTCGGAGATACGGAAATTCGTGAACGTGCCCAAGGCGACACTGGCATTTTGGACCCGCGACCTAAAACTTTCGGATGAGCAGGTCGCTCGCCTCCGCAAAAAACAGCTTGAGTCGGTCAAACAGGGAACTAAAAACCGTTCCGAAGGTGTCGCTCGTACTATCCAACAGATAGAGCTGTCAGCGATCAAGAATGTCGGCGCTATTTCCAAGCGTGAGCTGTGGCTGATGGGTATTTTGCTCTATTGGCGCAACCGCAATAAGAATGACATCCATAAGGGAGTGAGTTTTAGCAGTGGCGACCCAGACCTCGTCCGACTGTTCCTAAAATGGCTTGAAGAAGCAGGCCGGATACCTAAGGAAGAGATAGCCCTTGATCTATTCCTTGGGAGGCCCAAAGACAAGAAAGAAGCCATCACTTTCTGGGTCAAGGAGACCGGTTTCCCGACGGCCAATTTCACTAATTTTTACTATTATAAAAAGCCATCAAAACCTATATTAAAGATAAGGGTCAAAGCAAGCTCAATGCTGGCCAGGCAATTGTCGGGATGGATAGAAGCTATAAAAAGTTTGATATAAAAATATCAAGGTTTATAAAAGAATATACAAATGAAAGAAGTAATAATGTTCGGAGGCGGGTGCTTTTGGTGCACCGAAGCGGTTTTCAGCGTTCTGAAAGGGGTCATTTCCGTGACCCCCGGCTATGCCGGAAGCGACACCCCGAACCCGACCTATAAGAGCGTATCCACAGACAAAACCGGGCACGCCGAAGTGCTGAAGGTTAAGTATGATCCAGAGCAGATATCCATCAGGGAACTCTCAACTGTGTTCTTCGCCAGCCATGATCCGACGACGCTCAACCGGCAGGGCGCTGATGTTGGAACACGTTATCGTTCCATAATCCTCTGGACGACGCCGGAGCAGAGAGAACGGTCCAAGAAGTACATCGGCGAACTTAAAAATCAAGGCATTAAAGTCGTAACTGAAGTTAAAGAGCTTGGCAAGTTCTTCCCGGCCGAGGAATATCACCAAAACTACTACCGGAATCATCCGGACCTGCCGTACTCGCAGGTGGTCATCACGTCGAAAATTGAAAAAGTCCAAAAAGAGTTCCAAAAATTGTTAAAAAATAACTTAAAATAAAATGGATAAAAATGGCATAAAACCAGATAGTGAGCTTCCGGAAGAGTTGTACCAGGTCGCCCGCAAGGGTGGGACCGAAGCGCCATTCACCGGCCAGTACGTTAATGAGCACGCTAAAGGCATGTACAAATGCGCTATCTGCGGCACAGAGCTTTTCTCGTCGGATGCAAAGTTTGATTCCGATACCGGCTGGCCAAGTTTTTCCGAGCCGGCCAATCTGGAGCATGTTGAGTTAAGACAAGACCTGTCGCATGGGATGGTCCGGACCGAGGTCCGATGCAAAAATTGCGGAGCGCATCTTGGTCATGTTTTTAGCGACGGGCCGTCTGAAAGAGGCGGGAAGAGATATTGCATCAATTCTGTCTGTCTGGAACTAGAAAAGAATAAATTGTGATTTCAAAATAATTGTAGTATAATAATCAGATGAAAAAGGAATCCCTTATCATCTGGGGCATTGCCGTCGTTGTCTTGGCGATAGTTATCTTCGGCATATTCAAAATGAGCGGCACGGACCCGAATGTCCTGACCTTGACCGAGCCGATTTCGGCCGCCGACCATATCCGCGGGAACCCCGCGGGCAAGGCAATTCTTGTTGAGTATGGCGATTATCAATGCCCGGCCTGCTATCAATACAAACCGCTCATCCAGAAACTTCTGTCCGAATCTGACCAGGTAAAATTCATTTTCAGGAATTTCCCCCTGCCCCAGCACGCCAATGCCAATCCGGCCCACTACGCGGCCGAGGCGGCCGCTTTGCAGGGAAAGTTCTGGGAGATGCATGACCTCATCTATCAGGGCCAGAACGCATGGTCCAACGCCTCAAACGCCGTCGCCATCTTTGAAGGGTATGCCCAGACGCTCGGCCTTGATATGGCTCGCTTCAGAAAGGATGTCGCCTCGGACCAGGTCAAGGACAGAGTGGCCCGCGAACTGACCGGCGGCCGGGCCGCCGGCGTCAACTCCACGCCGACCTTCTTCCTTAACGGCAAAAGCATAACCATAACCAGCTATGAACAGTTCAAACAACTTGTTAACTCCGCGGCTACCCAGTAAATGGGTGGTGTTTACGGCGCTGGCGGCCGTTCTGGTCGGTTTCGCTGATTCTTTATATTTGACCGTGAGCCACTATCAGCAGGTTATTCCGCCCTGCACCATCGCCGGCTGTGAAACCGTGCTGACCAGCCGTTTTTCCACCATGTATGGTCTGCCAATATCTCTGATAGGTCTGGTCGGCTACGCGGTCATCGGTTTTTTGCTTCTTTGGTATCTGGATAAAAAAGATGTCCGCGTTCTGCCTTGGATCGCCGGTTTGGCGGCGTTGAGCTTGGCTGTTTCGGTTGTTCTGGTCTATCTCCAGCTGTTCGTCCTCAACGCCGTCTGTATCTACTGCGTGGTGTCGGCCGCCACCGCCACAGTTCTTTTCGCCGCAGCCATCCCATTCTGGAAATATAAATAAAATTATAAAAAGAATGAGGCCCCGAGTCGAATGACTCGGGGCCTTTTGTTTTCACCGTCGTGGACCTACTTGACGGT
>MGKO01000006.1:0-46828 GCA_001795695.1 Candidatus Yanofskybacteria bacterium RIFCSPLOWO2_01_FULL_49_17 | reverse complement strand
CAGCGCCTTCTTTACCGCCAAGTGCTCCGCCGATGGCCGCTCCTGCCCCGGCTCCGGCGGCAACCTTGAGAGCATCTAGCCACCGACTTCTTCCGCTTCCTTTCTTGACCGGGATGCTTGGCATCAGCCAGTCCAATCTTTCTGCCGGCAGGACTTGAGTCGTGTTGCCGGAGACGTATTGGAACGGGTTGAGCTGGACCAAGTAGGAGTCCTTGTCGGTTTCTGTCAGACCCACAACCTGATAGCGCATCAGGTCCTCTCCGCCTTTCAAGGAAAGATAGGGCAGATCAACCGAGTCCTGGACCGTGGCAACAATGAGAGAGCCGTTCTTGTTGTTCGGGTCCGGCACCTGGCCAGTCACTACCGTCTTTAGGAAGATCACCTGCGGCGCTGACGTAGGTGGGGGAGGCGATGGTGGAACATAGACAGGCGGAGGAGGTGTTGGCGGCGGAGAGACCGGTTTCGGTCTTTCAACTGGAACCGGCTTTGGACGCTCCGACAGTTTCGGCTGCTCGGGTTGACCATCGGAAGGCGCCGGAGGGACCGCTTTGGCTTGCTGTTTGACTACCTCTTCGGCCTCTTGCCTGGCTTTGGCAATAGCGACATCCCTGGCCTTTTTCATTTCCTCCTTGAACAACGGCCAGGTCTCCACCGTTATTGGTGGCACTGTTTTCCCGGTTTCCTGGTTGTAGGTCTCTGCTCCCTCGAAATACTTGAAGCAGGCCGGGTACTTGCCATCTTCCGCGACGCACGCCAGCTGCGGTTTTCCGTATTCGCTGAACGGCATAAGGACGGTTTGAGCCGGTGCAACTATCATTTGGTCTTTCTCGTTCATGTGATAATTGATCCTGGTCGATACCGTGCTCGATGCTCGTTCAATGACATGTGAGTTAAAGATGCGGTTCAGGACGGGTTTTGGGAAGAAGCCCAGGATGATAACCAGAACACTGACTCCCCAGACCACATAGCGCAATCTTTTCGTGAACGGCGCCGTGACAGTGGTTTTCACCACGAGCATTTCGGAGACAGCCAGTCCGAGCACCGTGAAAACGATGATGCCCAGCAGGACCGGATATTCGTAAGCGTGGCTGACCCAGATGTACCCGCTGAAAAAAATGCCGACGAACAGCACGTTTATCAGCGCAGCTACTCTTCTGGCGGTGATGGGCGACCACTCCGTGATTTTGTCCGCAATGATGGCCAAGAGCATGCTCACTACCATCCATTGAGCAATGCTCAATGTGCCAGCAAGGAAACCCAGCGCAGTCAGAAATCCAAGCTTGGCCAAATATCCGATGTACACGAGAGACCCGCCAAGCCCGACTCCCACGATCATGGCGATGAACGAACGCACGACCAGCTTCAGGTATTTCCGGCCAAGATCTTCCAGTGTCCGTACGCCGAGTCGGAAGATATTCGCGACAAAGCGCAGAACCTCAAATACAAGATCAGAGTTCATGCCTTCTTCTCCTCTCGCGAGAGCTTCTCTTCTAGCCGATCGTTCAGTCGGGAGAGACTTTCGGTGAACTTGCTGGTTTTAGCCGGACCATCCGGCCTTTTGCTTCCGAAGAGGCCAAGCAATTTCTCGGCTTGGCCGGAACCGACGAGAACGCCTATCTCTTGGGCGGTCATGCGCTCCATCTCTTTTTTGGCCGCGATTAGTTCTTCTTCAGGCAGACCTTCGGCCCAGATCACCGTCTCTTTGACGGTTCCTTCGCCGAGAGACAGGATCTTCTTCAGCAACGATTCGCGATCTCCGGCCGGAAGTCCGTTCATCATGTTCTTGGCCACTTCCGACGGAACGTCAGTCAGTGTCTCATTGAAGAAACGGCCCCAGAAACCGGCTTCCGGGATCACATACGAGATCGTGGCGGCGCCGGAATGCAGACCCGTTTCCAGAACATGTTTCTTGAAGGAGGGCAGATCGTGGAGCATCCGCCCCAGGTCGGTCTTGAAAAACTCATCCACACCGTATCTGGCAATAAGCCGCCGGGCGTAGCTGGACAATGCGGTTGCCAGCCACATCTTCTGGCCTTGGCTTAGTTTCATGATTGTCAACTCCTCTAAGGATTACTGCGGTTATAATACAACTAAAATTAACAACATCAAAGAAAAGCATGCGAATAGCGCGCCTGCGGCAATGCAAATGCGCACATGCGATTTTGGTATATTTGCATCATTCGCATAAAATTCGTATATTAGCATTATGGATATAAAAAACACTCCGCGGGACACGTTCCTGTATCTGCTTTCAATAATCACTTTGGTGGCCAGCGCCATCAGCTTCGGGGCTCTCGTTTTCGGCCTGATAGACATCAGATTTCCCGACCCGCTTAACCCGTATGCTTCTGTCAATTACGGCGGCATTCGGATGGCCTTGGCCACCCTTATCATAGTGTTCCCGGTGTTTTTCTGGGTCTCAACATTTCTGCACAAGGACGTGGTTACTAATCCGGAAAAGCGCGATTCCAAGCTCCGCAAATGGCTGATGTATCTGACCGTGTTCGCCGCCGGCCTAGTGGTAATAGGGGACCTGGTGACGCTCATCTATAATTTCCTGCAAGGCGACCTGACCACTCCCTTCCTCCTGAAGATACTGACCGTGTTCTTCATCGCCGGTTCGTCCCTCTTCTATTATCTGTCCGAAATAAAAGCGCGCGCCTATCCGCGGAAAGCTTTTCAGGCCGTTATTGTGGTTGTCGTGGCGGCGGCGGTCGTATTCGGTTTCTACAAGGCCGGTTCACCGGCCAGCCAGCGTCTTATCCGGTTTGACCAACAGAAGATAGGCAACCTCCAAAACACCCAGGACCGGCTGGTCTATTATTGGCAACAGAAAGGTTCTCTGCCCGCCGCACTGTCGGAACTGAATGATCCCATATCCGGCTTTGCTGTGCCGAGCGACCCGCAAACAGGGGAGAAGTACGAATATATCCGTACCGGGGCCAGAGCATTCCAGCTTTGCGCCGTCTTTAATCTGCCCAGCCAGGCCGATCCCAGCATCGCCAAACCGGTGTTTCCGCCTGAGCAGATATTCTATAATTGGCAACATGAAACCGGCCGAAGCTGTTTTGATCGAACTATTGACCCGTTATTGTATCCGGTGAAGCCAAGATAAATATGGTAAAGAACATTCTTATCTACATAATTCTAATTGCGGTGGTTGCTGTCGGCATCCGGCTTTTTATCAGGAAGGGGAGCGGACCCGAGACCAGTCCTTCGCCAACTCCGACCCCGACGGCCTCTCCGACACCCGTTCGGAGCGAGACCAAGCCCAGTGGATTGAAAATAGAGGACCAAGTTGTGGGTACCGGCCCGGCGGCTAAGTCGGGGAATACGGTCTCCGTCCACTATACCGGCTGGCTGGAGAACGGGACCAAGTTTGACAGTTCATATGACCATGGCCAGCCCTTCAGCTTTTTGTTGGGCGCCAGCCAGGTCATCAAGGGCTGGGACGAAGGCGTGGCCGGGATGCAGGTCGGAGGCAAGAGGCGATTGACCATTCCGGCCTCCATCGCTTACGGTTCTCAAGGCATCGGCGGCGTCATCCCGCCCGACGCCACTCTGATATTTGAAGTTGAACTCTTAGCCATACAATAATAAACATTGATGTTGTTCCGCTGTTGCGGATAACTTTAAGGTTCCCCGGCGGGGGAGGGTTGACCAAAAAAACTCTTTGGCCGATATTGTCAGTCATGGCAAAAGAGGACAAAGAGAGATTCTCGTTATTCACGGAAATAATACTTTCCTGCGTCCGATTGCGGCAGGACATAAAAGATGATTTTTTTGCGGCGTCACTGGATAACAAACTCAAGAATTTTATCAAGGCCAGCCAGTGTATTAACGTCGCACAATATCATCCATTACTCTATGAGATAAACTCTTTATTGGAACTATTGAATCAGCTTGAGCATCTTGAGATCGGAAATAAATTATTGATACTCCCCTGCCGGGAGCTTCTGCTTAAGGACAAACTTTCCGTTTTGCGCGCCATGAAGCCCCCTGAAACTTCCGCGGATGCGGAGAAAAAGAAGGAAACTCTGGCGTCGGCCGAACCACCCGCTCAAAAAATTGAACCTGAACCCGCAGTCAAATTTCCGGAACGGACCCGAAGGACCAATCAGGTGCGCGAGGAGATACTGGGCTTCATCCGCAACGAGCGTCGAGTGAGAACAAAAGATATTCTTGCCCAATTCGGCGCGATATCCCAGAGGACCATCAAAAGAAACTTGAAGGAGCTGGTCGGCCGAGGGATTGTTTCAAAAGAATCGGGCAAGAGCTCTACCCACTATTCGGCGGTTCGCTAAAAAGATAAAATATCGGCATGGAACCAAGGAGGCCGACCATCATCGGCGGGCTGGCGGCAGTTTTCATCATCACTTTCATCATGAGTCGGCCTTCATATGGCTTTGATCGGCTCCTGTCTTTGATAGGGGTCACAGCCGTCGCTCCCGGCACATCGTCGGAAGTTAGTGCCACGAACTCAAAGTTAGTGCCACCAACTTCCGGAGTTCCTGGCACTAGTGCCAGGAACTTGGTGTCACCAGTTCCAGTTGATGTCACCGGTGGCGCTAACCAAACGGTCCCAATTACTGCCGATAACGCTACGGCCGGCAACTCTGCGCAGTTGGTGTCACCAACTCCGGAGTTGGTGACACCAACTGCGGCAGTGTCACCAACCCCGCTTGTAACAATGACCCCCAACCAAGCGTTGTCATCAACAGCCACCGGCCAGTCATCATCTAAGATAAACATCAATACGGCCGATTATGACGAATTGCAGGCAATAATAGGGGTGGGCCCGGTAATAGCCCAGAGGATCATTGATTACAGGGAGACAAATGGCCCTTTTCGGGTTATTGAGGATATTAAAGAGGTAAAGGGCATAGGCAATAAAACCTTTGATAAAATGAGGGACCAGATAACAATTTAATTATCCACATTTTTGCTATTGTCGGGGGTAGATAAAGGGCTTAGAATAGGTTCTAGACAAGTGGATATCATAAGATTGACGCGGAAAACGTTATGCGATATCATGGATAGGAGAGGTTGTAGATACTAAATAAGTCAGATATAAAGCCAAAAATAAGCAGTAAAATGCAATGCCAATAAAGTCAAAACGAGAATAACCCGGCCACGGTTATTTATTCGTTTGTAAGCTTTCTGCCCTTGTAACTCGAAATATCGACATATCGAAATGTCGAGACCAAAGGCAGGCAGCTTAGGCAAGGAACGGACATTAAAAACCAGAAAGACAGTAAAGACAATTAGACAGATAATATAGTATAGTATAGAAAGTCAATTCCCTTTTAGTTTAGTCGGGACCTTTCGGTTTAAGAGGGTGTTCCTATCATGGGCGGGTCGAGAAAGGCCTGGATGAACAAGTCCTCAAGGTTCCAAAAAGAAAGTTTCAGTTGTAATTAAATTCTGTTCTGCTCCCTAGTGTTATACGTTTTACGTCTAGTGCTTGGGTCGCCGACCAGAAATAAAAAATAAAAAAACAATGAGTAAATCATTAAACGGAGTGAGCAACGCTCTGTCAAAGACCGTTGCTTCTCTAACTTCGATAGCGACCGTGTTGTCGCTGTCAGGTTTCGCCGCGTTGGCCCCCTTGGGCGCCATTGCCGCGACCCCGTCTGATTACGGCCTTACGGAAGGCGACACGATCAGCGCGGCCGGTTCTGACGATCCGGATGTTTATATCGTCAACGAGCAAGGATACAAGAGGTTATTCTTGAGTCCCCAGATCTTCAATCTCTATGGACACCTTGGAGGATTTGCCGCAGTGAAGAACGTAGCTTCGGCAACGAGAGACGCGTTCCCAACCTCCGGCTTATTCCGAGTTGACGGAGATGAAAAGGTCTATGGATTGGAGACAACCGGAGAAGACGTGGCCTCATTGCACTGGGTTAACACCTCCGGCGCGCAAGCGGTCGCGGACGATCCGAATTTCTTCAAGAAAGTATTCGTCATCAACGCCGCCGAATTTGCCCTGTATTCAGTGGGATCCAATTACACTTCAGTAAGTCAGGTTCCCGCATATGCACGAGGCGGTTCAGTTTCAACTTCAACCCCAGTAGCAAGTCCTTTGTCAGTAGGTATTTCCTCTGATAATCCGGCCTCCAACACCCTTATTGCCGGACAGGCCTCTGCTGATCTGGCCCACTTTGCCTTTACCGGCAGTGGTACAGTCACCACCCTTGTCTTGAACCGAGTCGGTGTTTCGGCAGATACCACATTATCAAATGTCTATCTGTATAACGGTTCCAAGCGACTTACCGATTCCGCGACCGTGTCGCAGGGCAAGATCACCTTCAGCGACACAGGCGGTTTGTTCACCGTAAGTGGTTCAGCTAACATCTCGGTCAAGGCCGATATCGCTAGCTCAACTTCCGGCCAGACCGTTGGTGTTCAGCTCGCGAGCTTCAACGGCAATGCCGTGAGCTTGTCGGGTAACTTGATGACCATCGCGACGGCGCCGAGCAACTTCGCGACGGTGGCAGTCGGCGCGCCAACGCCGGCCGGTACCAGCGCTGATGTTACCCTTGACCCCCAGAATGACTACAACATGTGGCAGAGCTCCATCACCGTGGGCAACCAGGATGTATGGCTGAAGTCGCTCCAGCTTCGTGTTATCGGTTCAGTGGTCATCGGTGACCTGCGAAACTTCCGTCTCTACGTGGATGGCGTGCAGGCCGGTTCCGCTGTCGCGCTACAGGACGCCAACGGCTATCTGGTCTTTGACCTTGGTTCCGGCGTAAAGATGACTGCCGGCACTCGTCAGATCAAATTGATCGGTGACGTGATCGGCGGTTCCAACAAGAAATTCACCATTTCCCTCCGTCAGAAGCCGGATATCTATGTGGTTGATTCGCAGTACGGACAAGCAGTCCTGGCCACAGGCACCTTCCCGGCATCCGCGCCGAACGCCACCTATGAGCAGTCAATCAACGTGGGCACTATAACCATCACCAAGGCCAACGATTCACCGTCCGGTGACGTCGTTGCCACGGCGACCGGGGTAAAACTAGTGACCTATAAGTTTGAGGCCTTCGGCGAACCGTTGAAGTTTGAGAATTTGAGAGCAAGCTTCACGGCCGGCGGCACGGATATCAATTCATTGATGTCTCTGCGCAACGGCGCCATCTATGCTGATGGCAATCAAATCGGTTCTTTGGCGTCTCTCTGCGAAGATTCAGTTGCCACAACGGCATCCTGCAGCGCCGGCACGGCGTATACCGAGTATAACTTGGGCTCATCGCTCATCGTTACTCCGGGCACGCCGCGCATCGTTGATGTCCGAGCGGATATCTACGATAACACTGGCACGAACAACGCGAGTGCCAATGACACCATCATTGCCCAGATCATCGCCGGTTCGTCCAACGTCCAGCGCGTGAAATCGCTTGGCTACTTCGGCAACACCGCCCCGACGGTCGGCAGCACGCTGACCATCAAGACCGGTTCGTTCACGGTGTCCAAGTACACCGGCTACGCAAACCAGTCCATAGTTACTCCGCAAACGCAATATAAGTTCGGCTCGTATAACTTGACGGCGGCTACTTCAGAGAATGTTAACGTCAATGCCATCAACCTTGACGTCTCTAACCAGAACAACACCGGCGCTTTCCAAGCGGCCGACATGACCAACGTCTTCTTGAAGATATACAACGACGCCGGTTCGCTGGTGTTGACGACCACGCCGAAGTCAACCATCTCCGGCACCGCCAGCAACAGTTATTCGCTAAGCTTTACCATTCCGAAGACGAAGGTCTGGAGAGTTGATGCCTATGCCGATATCGGTTCTTCAACCGGCACGGCCAATATGGTGTCTAACTTGGGCGCTTCGGGCTTGACTACGGATTCAAGCACATCCACGACCGCGGATGACGCGGCTGGTCAGACCATTACCAGCGCCACCGGTTCATTGGTCCTGAACAATGGTTCTATCCCGGCCAACAAGGTAATTCAAGGCGGTCAGCAGGCGGCGGTGTATTCCTTCACCTTGGCTCCGCAGTACGATAACTTCACGCTGGATGATGCTGTCTTCAAGCTTTCGTCAACGGTGGCGTCGTCATCTAACGCGGTAGGTACAGCATATTTGAAGGAAAACGGAGTGGTTGTTAGTAGCGCCAATATCGGTAATCCGGGTGTATCCAACTCCCTCTCGTTCCTGGGAGTAAATCGCTCCATCCCGCTATCCGGCGGCACCAAGACCTACACGGTTGATGTCTTGTTCAGCAATATCGGTCCTTCGTACGGCACCGATACCGGCGGATTAGTGCTGGTCCAGTTGTCGCACCTCAAGTACCGCAACGGCGCGGGCACTATTACCACGAGCGTTGTCAGCACGTCCACTTATCAGGGCAACAGCAACTACGTGGTTAGCGGCTACCCATCATTCGCGAAAGCGACTGGTAGCGATGCCATGCCTTCAACGCTACTGGCCTCGGGCACGCAGACCCTGTTCAAACAGAAAGTAACTGCTAACGGCGGCGCGATCACGTGGCGCAAAGTCGCGTTCACGGTGACGGCCACGGCCAATCCGACCATTGCCGGAAGCGGCTGGCAGCTATGGGAGAATGGCGTCAACATCACCTCCACGGCTTCCACCTCGGCCTTGTCGGGGTACGGCTACGCGACGGCCAGCCACAACTTCAATGTTGCCAGCGCTGGTACCGGAACGGTGGCCTTCGTGTTTGCCAATGAAAGGTCAGTTGCTGCTGGAACTTCAACAATCTTGGAGTTAAGAGGCAACGTTGGCGGAGCAAATGTGGCTGGCGATTCAATCGTCACCAGCATTGCCAACCCGAGCGGCTCGACCTTCGCCACGGCAGCCATAGCCACTTCGTTCAGTCCGAACGATGGCTGGGGTTCAGACGTAAATCCGAGCTTCCTCTGGTCCGACTCGTCCGCTCCATCGCATAACACCGATGGCACGACGGGCGACTGGATGGGCGACGGTTTGCTCACTGGTCTGGCTGTGACAGATGTTCTCTCCAAGTAACTTGTAATTGCTTGGTTAGACCAAACCAAAAACCGCCTTCGGGCGGTTTTTGGTTATTAGAAATTAATACTTGATTTATTATATAAGATGCTATAATTATCTCATGCAAAGAATTATTTGGTATATTGCTGGACTGATTGTCATCCTGGCTGTATTTTTTGTTTCAAACAGACAGACACAACCTGGTCCAACTCCTGCCAGCACTTTGACCCGAAGTCCGGCCGCTATGACGACAGCCACTGTTTCTGGCCCGCCGACTCAATCCGCCGGGCCTTCGTTGGCGCCTGCCAAGACCCCGATAAAGACCCCGACTCCTTCAAAAACACCTATGCCGACGCCGACAGTGACCGCGACGCCATCTCCGGTAGCTACCGCGTCGCCAACGGCCACTCCGGTACTTACCACGCCAACCCCGAGTCCGACTGCTACGCCTGTTCCGGAACCGATTATAATATCTGTCTATCCGGTATATCCACCGACTACGGTTAAATATGGCGACCAGATCAGGCTTTACGGTTCTAATTTTATCGTTAATAGTATCAACCAAATAGCTTCTATTAAGATCGGAACGGTATCCTGGCCGGTAACTTATGCGACAAATGTTCAGGATGACCGGACTATCATTACCACCGTCCAGAATAGTTATAACGGCACTTGGGACATTTCCATTACCAGTATCGATGGCGCTGTCAGTACCCTGCCTAACGCGATACGCATAGCTCCCTAATTTCATCATGGCTAAGGGAGCAAGCATCTCATTCTTGCGCGACAACTTAGGCCATATTTTAGCGCTGACAGTTGTCGGTGTGATTCTCTATCTACCCAACCTGCGCAATACGCTGTTTTGGGATGACGCTGATTGGATACTCAATAATCCCGCTGTCCGCGCGCTGACCTGGTCCAATGTCAAGTTCCTTTTTACTCACGATGCCCTGGCGGGCATCGGCTTGGTTTCCAATTACTATCGTCCGATTTTATTTCTCACTTTTCTAGGAAATTATTTAGTTTCCGGTTCTTCCCCAACTTCATATCATTTGGTAAGCGATCTTATCCATCTGGCCAACGGTTTGCTTATTTTTTATCTAGCCAGCCGGTGGCTGAAAAGCAGCCGCGCCGCGTTCCTGGCCGCGCTTATTTTTCTGGTTCATCCGCTTCAGACCGAAGCGGTCACATATATCTCTGGCCGCGGCGACCCACTGTCGGTCTTCCTCATGCTTTTTGGGATAGTCGCTTACTTAAAGTATCAGAAAAGTAAAAATTCTTTGCTTCTCGCTTCCAGCTTCTTGCTTCAAGTTTTGGCCATTCTATCCCGTGAGACCGCTGTCCTGTTCCCGGCCTATCTGGTTCTGGCGCTCATTACGTTTGAATACCAGGGCACTCTATGGAGGCGGATAAGACAGGCGATTCTGGCTGTATGGCCTTATATCGGCATATCCATTTTATACGGATTGCTGCGACTTACGGTTTTAAATTTCCAGAATACCCTCAACTTCTACAATCAGGTTAATGTGTATAGCGCCCACCTCTCAGTTAGGGTGTACACATTCTTTCACACCCTGCTGGTTTATTTCTGGCTCATTATCTGGCCCACTGGTCTGCATATGGATAGGGATGTCCCGGTCCATACTTCATTTTTAGATTATCAGGTGTTATTAGGTATTTTAGTTATCATGATCATTGCTCTGATTGGTTGGCGATTATATAAAAATGAAGTTAAATTCCAAATCCTAAATTTCAAATCCCAAACAAATCCAAAATATAAAAATTCAAAAAATTGGAATTTGGAGCTTGGTGCTTGGAATTTTCGAATCTGGTTATTTGGTTTTGGTCTCTTTTTTATCGCCCTGGGACCGACGATGGGCATTGTGCCCATCAATGCCCGTATCTACGAGCATTGGCTATATTTCTCATTGGCCGGAGTCGGTCTTATTGTCGGATTTTATTTAGACAAATTTCTGACGCTGATAAAAAACAAAAAAGCGGCTCTTTTGCCGCTGGCCGTCATCGTCCTGGTCGGCTATTTCGGATTCTTAGGCGTCCAAACCATCCGCCAGAACATATTGTGGGGTGACACGGAAGCGTTCTATCAGAATATATTGAAATACGAACCGGATGATGTCAGAGTTCTGAACAACCTAGGCAACTGGTATTCAGACCATGGCCGCAATAAGCTGGCCCGGCCTTATTATGAGCGGGCAATAGAAGTTGATCCGGGCCAACCCGCGCCGTATTACAATATCGGCAATATAATAAGAGACAGCGGAGATTTAAGAAACGCCATTGAATGGTACCAAAAAGCCATCTCGGCTGACACCCGTTTCCATTATGCTTACGAGAATATTGCCGCTATCTATCTTTCAGAAAATAAAATAGCCGAGGCCTTGAGAGTCCTTAAAAAGCTACAGGAAGCGGCCCCATCAAATGTTAATATTCAGCGAATAGAGGGCTTGGAGAAACAGCTATAGAAGAGATTCTATCTGACCAGCCATATGTTCTAAGGAAAACTTAAGCACCACCGCCTGATGGGCCGCTACGCTCATAGTGTTTGTCAAGAGTTCGTTATTGGCCAGCAGATTTATTTTATCGGCAATGGCCGCGGGGTTCCTTGCCGGAACGATAAAACCGTTAACGCCGTCCTCAATTATCTCCGGTATCGCTCCGACTTTGGTGGCGACAACAGGCAGCTTGGCCGACATCGCCTCAAGAACCGCCCAGGGGAAGCCCTCTTTGTGCGAAGATAAGACGAATATATCAAACCCAGGCAGATATCGAGCCGCGTTTTCAAACCGTCCCAGTATATAAACTTTTTCTGTTAAGCCAGAATCTATGATCAGCTGCTCCAGTTTTTTTCTCTCCATTCCGTCGCCGATTATCATATAGACAGCAGAGTCGTCTTCATCTAAGGCCGCGGCTCGGACGAGGTCTTCCAACCCTTTTGCGGGATATAGATTGGCGATAGTGCCGACAATCCTCTTTGTTTTTTGAGCTCGTTCAGTTGGCAACATGGCCAATAACTTTGTCCTTGCTTCAGCTTTGTTGAAAAAATCTATTCGGTAGGGATCTATGCCGTTATGTACGAGAATCAATTCCTTCCTCGGCTTGATGCCGAGGTGTCTGGCCTGTTCGTAATCCGACCTGTTGTTTACGATGATGATATCCTTCCAGCGGGCGCTTATTTTCTCCAAAATTATCCAGAGCCGCTTTTTCCATAATGGCCAAGGGTCATTGAATGTCCAACCGCCGATGCGGTAGATGACCTTTGGCCGCCGGCTGAACTTTAAAAGGCGGGCGGCCAAAGAACCGATAAAACCGGCCTTAGAGCTGTTAAGAAAAAGCGTGTCAGGCAAGAACGATCCTATTATCTTTTTGACCTCTCTTATCGCCAAAATGTCCTGAACGGGGCGGATATTCCGTCGCAGACAGGTAAGAGTGACTGTGTCCACGCCTAAAGCCGAGGTCAGACGGATGAGAGAACCGTCGCCATCCCGACCGACCGCCAACATCAGCTGATAATGACCGCGGACCAGCTGGCGAAGGACCTCATAGATGAATCTCTGGGCGCCGCCGAATTCTGATTGGGTAATAATGAATAAAACCCGCTTTTTGGCCCGCTTTTTGGGGGTATTTTTGGGGGACTGAGAAAGATTGATTTTTTCGGCCATTTGTGTCAAAATTAGCACAAAATGGCCCAAAAATCAATCCCGTTAGAAATAACAAACAATAATAAAATATTAATTAACCGCCAAATAAACCAAGTCAGCCACCGCCTCAGAGCGGTGGACAGATTGTATTATTTCTAACGGGATGAATCGTATTCTTATATTGACCACTTCCTACCTGCCAAACATTGGCGGCTCCGAACTTGCCATCAGAGAGATAACCAAACGTCTGCCGGATATTGAGTTTGACATAATTACCAGTCGGGCTGACAGCCAAGGTCGGTTTGCTCCCGAGCGGGCACCGGCTGAAACGCAGGACAATACCAATATTTATCGGATAGGCAATTCTTTCACTCTAGCTCGTTTTTTATTGCCTAAGAATTTCTTTCCCATCTCGGCGTTCTTTAAAGCAGTGTCACTGCACCGCAAGTTCCGATATGAAATCATCCATGCCTATCAGGCCTCCCAGGCCGGAGGAGCCGCTTGGCTGTTTAAATTATTTCACCCGCGGGTCAAGTTCATATTGACCATTCAGGAAGGCAAGAATCTCAAGGGCCAGGGCTGGTTCCTTAACTTTTTCCGCGATATCATGGTCCGTTCGGCCGATTCCATAACCGTTATCAGCCGGTATTTGAAAGAATATGCGGCAAAAATAAATCATCGGGCGGTCATAACCCTGATACCCAATGGCGTGGATCTAAAAAAATTCTCTGGCCCTGCCAGATCTCGCGAAGCGAGACAAATTTCTAATGAAAAAATAATAATCACCGTTTCCAGGTTAGTTGAAAAGAACGGCCTGGCCGACCTTGTTGACGCGTTCGCGCTAGTGAAAAAAGATATTCCCACAGCTAAGCTAGTAATCATCGGCGAAGGTTCATTGAAAGAAAAATTAAAATTAAAAATTAAAAATTTAAAATTGGAAGGCAGTATTCGCCTGGCCGGTCAAGTTGCCCATGAAGAACTTTCTCGTTATTTGTCGGCAGCCGATATTTTTGTCCGTCCGTCGTTGTCCGAAGGTCTGGGCACCGCCTTTTTAGAAGCGATGGCTTGTGGCCTGCCGGTGATCGGCACGCCGGTGGGAGGGATTCCTGATATTATTCATGATGGCCAGACCGGGTTGATGTGTCGTTCTGGCGACCCAAATGACATAGCCGATAAAATAAGGGCGCTACTGACCGATTCAGGGCTTAGGGAACGGCTTGGCAGGGCTGGTCGAGAGATGGTTCACGTGTCCTATGACTGGAATAAGATTGCAGGCCAATTCGCGAACATTTACCATGATTAACACACCAAAAGGGATATTGATTGCGACCGGTATTTTCGCGCCTGATATCGGCGGTCCGGCTTCTTATGCAAGAACACTGGCCGCGAGATTAGCGAAGATAGAGCCGGTCACGGTTGTCACCTATTCCTCTGTCTGGAACTCTCCACAGGATGACGATCTTAGTTTTAGAGTCGTGCGCGTTTGGTCTAGATGGCCCAAGGGCATTAAGCACCTCATCTATTTGTTTAAAATATTGGGTCAAACGCGAGATGCTCGCGTAGTTTTCGCGCTTAATGCCATCAGTGCCGGAATGCCAGCCCGATTGGCCGCCCGGTTCCATAATAAAAAATTCGTGGTCAAAGTAGTCGGGGATGCCGCCTGGGAGCGGGCCATTAATACCGGGCGAACCTCTCTTATGCTCAATGATTTTCAGAAAATTAAGCGGAAAGGATGGACGGCTATTTTGCATAAGTTGCAGTTCCAATTGTGCAAAGGAGCCCATGCCGTCATCGTGCCTTCCGAATATTTGGCTGGCATCGTCAAAGGGTGGGGTATTCCGGCTGAAAAAATAAAAATCATTTATAACGGCGTTGATTTCAAAGGGTCGGAATTGTCCAAAGAGGAAGCGCGCAAAAAGCTTGGCATTACCGGCAATATTCTTTTTACTTGGGGCCGTCTGGTGCCGTGGAAGGGCTTTCGGATGCTCATCAAAATAATGCCTCGCCTGACGGAGATTAACTCGTTTTTCCGCTTGGTAATTGTTGGCGACGGCCCGGACCGACAGGCACTTGATACAATGATAAGAAATCTTGGCTTAGGCAGAAAAGTGATTTTGGCCGGGAAGAAAAATCATAGGGAGGTGGCTGACTATCTGGCCGCCTCCGATATCGTCGTATTAAACAGCGGCTATGAGGGATTCTCCCATCAGATATTGGAAGCGATGACGGCCGGGGTGCCGGTCATTGCCAGCGCGTCGGGAGGAAATCGCGAGGTCATCCATCAAGGCGAGAACGGCTTTATGGTCAGATATAACGACGAATTCAATATCATTGAGGCCGTCCGTTCGCTTTGGAACAGTCCGGAAACACGCGAGTATTTTATTAAAGAAGGTAAAAAAACGGTATCATATTTCACCGCCGAAAAAATGTTCAAAGAAACCATTAGCATCTTAACGAATTTACCTAATTGACCTAAATAAATCAATTAGAAATTTTATATGAAATTACTGATGATAACCGGTGACCGGGCATTAGTGGCTGGCAAGCACGGCGCTTTTTATAATACTCTTGAAGAGTTTCATAAATATTGGGATAGAATAGACATTGTTTGTCCGAAAGTTTCAAAATTAAAAATTAAAAATTTAAAATTATTCGATAATGTATTTATTCACCCTTCTCCCTGGCCACTACTGTTCCAACCTTTCTGGATATTTTATCAAGGTTTTCAGATTCTGAAAACTAGTGGCTATTCGCTAGCAGCTAATAACTACCTTATGACCGTTCATGAATACCCTCCATTTTATAATGGCATCGGGGCTAAACTAGTCCACCTCTTCACCGGCGTTCCTTATATCCTTGAAATAATGCATATTCCCGGCTTGCCTCAAGCGGCTGGCCCGAAGGAGACGATATACAGGTGGCTCACCCGCTTTTTTATCGGCTTTGACGCGCAGTCGGCCCGGGCGGTAAGGGTGATAAACCGCAAGCAGACAAAAAAATATCTGACCGCGGCCGGCGTGCCTGAAAGTAAGATCATCTATATCCCGGCATTCTACATTGACCTGGATATTTTTAAACCGGTTCCGGCAAATACAAGGTTCGATCTGGTTTACGCGGCCCGGCTAGAAGCGAACAAAGGCATTCAAAATCTGGTCAAAGCCGTATCTATCCTGAAAAAAGACAAACCAAGCATTTCACTGTTGGTCATCGGTTCCGGTCCGCTTCGGAGCAGAACAGAAAAGGATATCAAAAAATTGGGCCTGCGGGACAATGTCATCTTTTCCGGCTGGCTGAAGGACCAGAGCGCGGTCGCCCAAGCCATGAACAAAGCCCGTATCTTCGTGAACCCATCCTTGAACGAGGGCGGACCCCGAGTCGCTCTTGAAGCGATGGCCTGCGGCCTGCCGGTCGTGACAACCCGGGTCGGCGTAATGCTGGACATCATCCGCGACGGAGAGAACGGGATCTTTTGCGGCTGGGAGCCCGAATCTATAGCCGAAGCCGTCGCCGGCCTGCTAAAGGACGATGATCTGCAGAAAAAGTTAAAATCAGCCGGCCCTGAAACCGTAAAAATATTCAGCCGGAAGGAGTTAGTCAAGAATTACGCGGACGAATTAATGAAATTGATATGAAACTTCTCATTATTACTCAAAAAGTGGATCAAGACGACCAGCTCCTGGGATTTTTCGTCGGCTGGATAAAAGAATTTGCCAAGAACTTTAAAACAATAGCGGTTTTATGCTTGGAGAGGGGGAATTATGGTTTACCGGATAATGTTCAGGTGATAGGCATGGGCAAAGATAAGAATAAATCTAAACTAGGCCAATTGTTTAATTTTTATCGGGCGATCATAATGCTAGAATATGATGCCGTGTTTGTTCACATGAATCCCGTCTGGATGGTCCTGGGCGGTCCATACTGGCGTTTGATGGGCAGAAAATCTTTTCTATGGTACACCAGCAAGGGCGTTACTTTAAAACTTCGCTTAGCCGAAAAATTAGCTGATATCATCTTAACCGCTTCCCCAGAAAGTTTTCGTCTGCCGTCCAATAAGGTCTTTGTTACCGGTCATGGCATTGATACAGATCTGTTTGTTCCGGACAGTGGTAAAAAGATGAAGGACGGAGTATTGAGGATTCTTAGCGTTGGTCGTATCGCGCCGGTCAAAAACTATGAAATCCTTATTGAGGCGGCAAAGATGATGACCGATAAAGGCCTAAAGTTTGAGATATCTTTGATCGGGGCGCCGGCTTTGGATAAAGATAAAAACTATGAATCAAAAATTAGAGCTAAAATAAAAAAACTAAATTTAGATGACTATTTTAAATTCATCGGCAAGGTCAATAACAAAGAATTGCCTTCATATTATCAATCATATAACTTGTTCATCCACTTAAGTAAAACCGGAAGCTTAGACAAGACGCTGTTGGAAGCGATGGCCTGCGGAATGCAGGTCCTTAGCTCTAATGACGCCGCCCAGGGTTTTCTACCGACCGGTTCGTTATTTAAAGAAGATGACCCAAAAGAACTTGCTGATAAAATAATGGGGACATCAGTGGACGCTCCTGACGGACAATTAAGACGATATGTGATAGAAAGACATAATCTTGACGCGCTCATCAGTAAAATAACCAAATTGTTAATAAACAAATGAGAGTCCTATATTTTGGGGTATATAATCCTAGTTATGCGCGCAATTCAATATTAATAAATGGCCTCAAAGAGAATGGGCACGAAGTTATTGAATGCCGTGAAAGAATAAGGGCCTTTTGGAAATACCCGAAATTAGTTTTCAAATACTTGAAGATAAGAGGGAAATTTGACATAATGATAGTCGGTTTTTGTGGCCAGGAGGTGATGTTTTTGGCCAGATTGCTTACCTTTAAGCCAATTATATTTGACGCTTTTATGTCCCACTACGGAGGATATGTCATTGATCGGGGGTATTTCACCAAGAATAGTTGGAGAGCCAAATATTATAGGTTTTTAGACACTTGGTCGTGTAAATTAGCTCAGGTGGTATTGTTAGATACTGATGCCCATATTGATTTTTTTGTGAAAGAATTTAATCTGCCCCGCCAGAAATTCAGAAGGATTTGGATTGGCGCCAATGACTTTATTTTTTATCCGATGCTTAATAGGGAAGAAGGCCGAGTCAAAAATCAATTTAACGTTTTATTTTTTGCTGGTTTCGCGCCGTTACAAGGGGTAAAATATATTATTAAATCGGCCAAAATTTTAGAAAAAGATAAAATATTTTTTAATTTAGTCGGGGCCGGACAAGAAAAATCAGAGGCCATGTTGTTGGCCCAGGCCCTGAAATTAGAGAACGTAATGTTTAAAGATATGGCTTCGCCCGAAGATCTTAAAAAAATGATCGCTGAAGCTGATATATGTCTGGGTATTTTTGGAGATACCCCAAAAACGAATTTAGTGATACCAAATAAAGTCTATGAATCTTTGGCCATGAGAAAACCGGTAATCACGGCCGATACAGAAGCGATCAGGGAATTATTTGACGAACATGACCTGCTTTTGGTAAAATCTGCGAATCCGGAGTCACTGGCGGCGGGGATCATGAGATTAAAGAACAATCCGAGCCTAAGAGACTCTTTGGCTCAATCTGGACACCAAAAATTTGTTGAATTTGCCAGCCCCAAAGTGTTAGGCAGAGAATTAACCAAGATAATAATAGAAATTATATGAAAAAAAGAAAGGCTAAAATTCTCGTGACTGGCTCGGCGGGCTTTATTGGCAGCCACGTCTATGATCTTTTAAAATCTCAAGAGCATGAAGTCTATGGCGTGGATGATCTGTCCGGCGGTTTTATGCGTAATGTTTCCGATAAAAAACGTTTTACCAAACTTGACCTTCGCGATCGCGATAAAACCGCGGCCTATATTGCGAAATTGAAACCAGATATTATTTTTCATCTAGCCGCTGACGCCACCGAGGGCCGAAGCCAATTCACGCCGTTTAGCGCCATTGATAGGAATATCATAGCCTACACTAATTTGCTCGTGCCGGCCATTAAGCACGGATTAAAGAAAATGATTCTCACTAGCTCGATGAGTGTCTATGGCGCCCAGCAAACGCCTTTTCATGAAGACCTGATTCCCCAACCGGAAGATATATACGGCATTGCCAAGACTGCTATGGAACAAGAAACAAAAATTATGAGCAAAGTTTATGGTTTTAAATATGTCATTGTCAGACCCCATAATGTCTATGGTCCGAGGCAAAACTTATCCGATCCATATAGAAATGTAGTTGGCATTTTCATTAATAGGCTTCTCCACAGTAAAAACTTTTATATTTACGGCGACGGCAAACAAAAAAGGGCCTTTTCGCATATTAATGATGTCGCGCCGGCAATGATCAGAGCCGCTTTCAGTTCCAAATGCGAAGATAAAATTCTTAATTTGGGCTCTGATAATCCCGTAACCTTAAACAAATTATCCAGAGTTGTGCTGGAAGAATTTTTTGGTTCTGATAAAATTCCCGCCAAGTTTTTACCCAAGAAGTTTCCGGCTCGGCTTCAAGAAGTTAAATATGCTTTTTCCAGCCATAAAGTCGCCGAGAGACTCATCGGTACTAAAGTCAAAGTACCGCTCCGTTCAGGCGTGAAGGATATGATTTCCTGGGCTCGCTCTCTTGGTCCCCAACCCTTCGTATATCTCGTATCAATGGATTTGGAGCATGACTTGTCACCCAGTACTTGGAAAGCGAAGTTAATTTAGAATAGATCATGCAAATACTAATTACCGGCAGTAAAGGATTTATCGGGAGGCATCTCGTCAGGCATTTAACTGGCCATCAGATAACAGAACTCGCCAAGAGGCTAGAAGATGATATCGAGCAATACTTTAAGAATCAAGAAGTTGTTATTCATTTGGCGGCCAAGCGCTCAAAACACACTTCCGAAGAAATATACGAAGTCAACGTTAGGGGAACAGAAAGAGTTGCCCAGTTATGTCTAAAGTATGGATGTAAATTTATAAACATAAGCTCAACAGACATACATAATGACAGTCCATATGGTCGCAGTAAGGCCCAAGCCGAAAAACTTGTCGAAAAGTATGTCGGTGAAGGTTTAAAAGCGATTACCATCAGACCGTGTGGCATCACGAGGCGAAAATATCTCCCCTGGCTCATAGATATAGACTGGTACCCGGTTGAAAATCTAGCTCGTGACATTGCAAAGTTGGCGGAAGATCCTTTTGACCATTATAGGGTGATAGAGATGAAGGGCCGGGGTAATTGGGGCCGACCCATGAAGAAAAAACTACAATGGTTGATCAAAAAGTTAAAGTCATGAAAATTTTTGTTAATTCATATATATACGCATATGATAGGTTTTTTAGAATGTTTGATTTCTTTGAGAATAAAGATTCTCTTATTTTTATTTTACCAAAATTATGGAAATCTAAAGGGGGAAAGATTAGAGTTGTGCCCACAGAAAAAAGTAAATTTAAAATCATTAAAACATGGGCACCCTTTTATCACTCCCACTATCCGGTTGTTAAAGGAATGCTCAAAGGTTGGATGCCGTTTACGGGGAGGATCCTTGGGCAACTGGCGCGCAAAGGAGACGTGCTATTGAGCTCCGGTGAGCCTAATTTATTTAGCACCTATTTGTACAGTCGCCTGACTAAAAAAATGGGCTTGAAACATGTTTTTTTAACATTCCAAAATATAGATTACGACAAGCGTTTAGATGGCACCAAGTTAAAAATTACCAATTGGCTATTGAGGCAAAATATTAAATTAAGCGCCGGTGCGCTCTGTGGCACTTATCAAGTCTACGAAGTTTTAAAGCCATATCTTGATAATAGAATCAAAGTCGCAATAATACCCCAAACTGGTGTAGATGTTGATATTTTTAAGCCTGGTGTGGGAAGTGATTTTAGACAAAAATTTAATCTAGAAAATAAGTTTATCTTTTTGTTTGCTGCTGTTTTTGATGAACGTAAAGGGGTGTTTGCAACGATTAATGCCTTTAAGAAAACTTTAAATGATATACCTACCGCGCATTTGGTAATGATTGGGATGGGTAAGCTTTGGTCTCAAGCAAAAGATTTAGTTAATCAATTAGGAATCACAGATAAGGTCACTTTTATTGAATGGCTGCCAAATCATGAATTAGCTGGTATCTTCTCTTCGGTTGATGTTCTAGTTCACCCATCTGAACCATACAAGGGTTGGGAGGAACAAATGGGTTCCACCTTGCTTCAAGCGTCCGCAAGTGGCCTCCCCGTCATTGCTACAAACATAGGAGGTATACCAGAGTCTATTATTAACAAAAAAACAGGTATTTTAGTTGAACCTAAAGATATTCAGGCCCTATATGAAGCGATGGTATATTTGGCTCAACACCTAGAGATAAGAGTAGAATTTGGTAGGCAAGGCCGCGAGCATGTTCTTAGTAAGTATAGCCATAAAGTTGTGGCGGGAAGATTGGAACGGTTTCTAAACTCTCTGTAATATCGTGGATTATAAAATAATGTATCTTTTTAACGGTCGCCTGCCGACGGAAAAAGCTCATGGCCTTCAAATCGTTAAAATGTGCGAGGCCTTCGCCGAAGACAGGAATGAAGTTATCCTTCTTTCGGCTTATCGTCGTAACCCGATAAAACAGGATTTTTTTTCTTTTTACGGATTAAGGAAAAATTTTGACTATCAGAAAGTACCGGCCATTGATATCTCTTGGCTGCCCGGCCGACTCGCTTATTATATCCAGACGTTATTGTCGGCTCTGATCCTGGTCCTGTGGTCCAAGCGCTATCAGGGGGCTGGAACGATATTTTATGCCCGGGACTATTGGACATTGTTCTTTCTGTCCGTTTTTGGCCCGCCTTTTGCAGCCGAGATCCACGATTACCGCTTCAAGAAACCAAGGCGCTTTATCCAGCTCATCCTTAACCGAGCTAAAAAGGTGATAGCCAACTCCAGAGGCACCAAGGAACTTCTGCTGAAACATTACAAAGTTTCTGGATCAAAGATGCTGGTCGCTCCCAATGGGGTTGACCTGGACCAATTCAATATTCCGCAGTCGAGAGAAGAGGTCCGAAAAGAGCTTGGCTTTCCGGCCGGCATCATCGTCGGCCATGTTGGCCGACTGGAAACGGCAGGTATGGATAAAGGCGTCGGCCGGCTTATTGAAGCCGTTAGTGTCATGAGACACAAAGAAGCTATTTTATATATTATCGGTGGTCCGAACAATCACGTTGAGTATTTTAAGGGAAAAGCTAAAAAATTGGGCATAGAGCAGCGAGTGGTTTTTGTCGGCCAGGTAGCCCACGCTATCATTCCAAGATATTTACGGGCGATGGACATCGTCGTCATCCCCCTAGATTTAAACCAACACGCCCTCACCACATCGCCCATGAAATTATTTGAATATATGGCCGCGGGTAAAGTAATTATTGCTTCGGACCTGCCCGGCTTGAAAGAAATCATTGATCCAACCACGGCTTTATTTTTCAAGCCGGGAGATGCCAGCGGTTTAGCCCTTCAATTGGATCGGATTATTTCTGACCCCAGTCTCGCTACCAGTTTGGCCAGCCATAGTTTAAAGAGAGCCGAAAAGTTTTCTTGGTCCAGCCGCGCTCGGGCCATAAAAAGTTTCATAGAATCCGATGGAAGTTAAAGCATTTATCAAATCGCATAAAATCGCCATCATCCTCGCGGTTATAGTCGGTCTTGTTTCTGTTGCGCCTCAAATCTATGTATTGAAAGATCAGAATTATAGAGGTATCCAAATGTTTGGCACTGACGCGGAATATATGTATGTTGGCGAGATTAACAGGGCTCTATATGAAGACTATTCAAAGGGGCCATTTCCTGTGGATCCCGGAAAGAATTATTATTTAGCACCGAAGTTGGGCCAAAGAATAATGGCTTTTTTCGCTAAAATATTTAGTACCCGAGCTATAGAGATAAACGTAGCGTTGAAATTTGCAGGACCCATATTGTTGTTTTTAATTCTCTACGGATGGTTACTGGAGATATTTTCTTTAAGATTAGTGGCATTGATTGCGCCCCTCTTTGTAATTTTAGGAATTAATTTATTAAGTCCAATTGATGTTACGCGTCTTAGTTTGTTTAAAACAAGTATTGATAGCTTTTTGCCCTATACTCGGCCGATAAGTCCCCTTATAAGCTCGATATTTTTGTTTTTAGGCTTATGGGGAATCTATCGTTTGGCGTACAATAAGATGTCTTTTAAAGCCGCCGGCGTTATTGGGGTATTAATAGGGCTTTCATTATATGAATATATTTATACATGGACATTCATTGTTGTAGTACTCGGTCTTTATCTTTTATGCTTATTGGTAAAAAAAGAATGGGAAAAGTTTAAATACTTCTTTGTTGTGTTTGCGGTCAACGGGCTTGTCGCGTTGCCATTTTTTGTCAATCTTTTGAGGGGTAGATCTGATGAGGATTATATCTATACCACTTCTCGACTAGGATTGATACATACCCATGCGCCTATTTTGGGGGCTTGGGTAGTACTGGGATTTTTGTTTATTATATTTTTATGGCCCACTGCATACCAGAATACTAAGTATTTTTTTATTATTCTCTTTGGAGCATTAGCAGTCGTGCTTAATCAGCAACTCGTTACAGGATTCCAGATACAGCCTGGTCACTACCATTGGTTCACTACGAAACCACTCATTGCAATTATTCTGACCTTCCTTGGGCTATACTGGATAGAAAAAATTGTACCCAACAAAAAATGGAGAATAGTGGTAGTTATATTTTTGGTATCAATATTTTCTCTTAATGCCATTATTATTCAGGCGCGTTCTTATTCCGCGAACTACACGACCTATAAAGAAAACCAGCGATATGCTCCATTGTTAACTTTTCTTGACGAGAGCTATACCACAAAAAAAAATATTTGGGCTAATCCCGATCTGGAGATCTCGTATCCCGAGCTTTCGTACTTGATTTTAGCATACACTCACCATAACGCCCCTATGGTATTAGAAAATTACAGCAATAGTAAAGTCCATATCCGCGATATGCTTTTTCTGGACTATCGTTTGCATGGTATAAATGATAAAAATATCATAAATGCCATGTACCAAGATAGAAATAATATTACAAGTGCCCTGTTTGGTATTTATTATCGTGATATGCCAGGAAACTATGAACTTTCAGATGTAGAATTACAGAAATTAGGATTGGAATATAATGAATTTTATAAAATACCACTTGACAAAGTTTTTAAAAGTTTTAAAATAGACCTTATTATTGCGGATAACGGTACTGATAGTAATTACTTCAATAAACTCCCATTTTTGTCCAAGGTCTATGCGAAAGACGGTCTCTTTCTGTATCAGGTTAAACCTAAATGATGCAAAATATTAATCCTCATGCAAGTCAAAAAAAGACCGAAGGCCGGATAGAATTATCGGTGGTCATTCCGGTATTTAATAGTGAAGAATCTATTCCACACCTTTTGCGTGAACTAGTTTCAATATGTAGCTCAACCGGCAAAATTTATGAGATTATCCTCGTTAACGATAGTTCCACTGATAGAACGGCAGAACTATTAGCAGCTGCTTCGGAAATTAATCATAATCTCAAAATCATAACGTTATCACGTAATTTTGGTTATCAGTCCGCGGTTAGTGCTGGTTTTGATTTTGCTCAAGGCGCCATGATCGTTGTCATAGATGATGATCTTCAATACCCACCATCAATGATTCCGGTTTTTATTGAGTATGCCAACAAGGGTTACGATTTAGTGATTGGTGAACGATTGGTGAATAAACAGAATAGCTGGCTACGAGAATTTGTTGGTCGTACCACCTACAAAGTATTAAGTTTAATCACAAATCTAAAATTTAAAAATTCATCCGATTTCGGATTATATAAACGTTCGGTTATTGATGCATTAAAGACAATGCCCGAAAAGGATAGATTTTTACGGGGTATGATTCAATGGATTGGATTCAAAAAGACCTATGTTCCATATACGGCAGAAGCTAGAAAATTTGGCCGATCAGGATTCAATTTTACCAAACTTGTAGGTTTCGTGATGAGCGGTGTTACATCTTTCTCCGCTTTTCCTTTGAGGTTGGCTGGAGCTCTGGGTGGTCTCATTTTTTTATTTAGCGTCGCTTTCAGCGGATTCGTAGTCTACGCTCGCTATACCAATCTTAATATAATACCGATTGGTTGGGCGAGCACGATCATTATAATTTTATTTATGAGCAGTTTCCAATTATTAATCTTAGGCATATTTGGAGAATATCTTTATAAAATGTTCAATGAAATAAAAGGCCGACCAAGTTATATCATTGCCGAAACAAAAAATATTGATTCTCATACGCTAAGTCAATCCAAGTATCATAATGGATAAAAAATTTGAGAGAGAATATTTTGAATTAGATTCCCAAGATAAACATTGGTGGCTTGCGGTCAGGCGGAAGATTATAAAAGATCTCTTGTCCAGTAATTTTTCCCAGCCAAGTTCCACAAAAATTTTAGATTTTGGATCCAGCTCCGGAGAATTCGTTCGCTATTTACAGAAGTTAAATTATGACGTTTCTGGCTGTGATGTATCTGAAGAGGCCGTTATAAAAGGGCAGCAGAAAGGCATTGTGAATTTAACAGTTTTGAAAGATAATTGTTTAGATTTTCCATCTAATTCCTTTGGTGTTGTTTTAGCTCTTGACGTTCTTGAGCACGTAGAGTATGAGCGTTCGGCCATAGAAGAAATACACCGAGTATTAAAAGAAAACGGATTGTTTATTATTTTTGTGCCGGCATTTAAATTTTTGTGGGGCATCCAAGACGAGATTTCTCACCACTACCGGAGATATACGGTACATTCTCTTTTAGCAATGGTCCAAAAGTCGGCTCATTTTGAAGTGATAAAAAAATCATATTTTAATACTTTTTTATTTTTACCGATAGCACTGATTAGATTGTTAAGTAAAATATTAAACATAAACCGGGAATCGGATCTGGAGATAAATAATCATTTTTTAAATTATTTATTTTTTCACATTTTTAATTTTGAAAGAAAATTACTCCGATACCTATCTTTTCCATTTGGAGTTTCAGTACTATTAGTTTTAAAAAAGAAATGAAGGATGTATTGAGTTAATGCTCTAAGTATGATATTAACTTGTTATGATTAAACCCAACCACGACGCTATTCCTGGAAAACTAGATCATTGTCAAATCACGGGCTCAAAAAATCTTTTTGAGGCCATTGATCTCGGTCACCAACCGCCTTGCGACGCATTATTGACCAAGAAGACCATAAATGAGCCGGAGGTTTATTATCCGCTTCGGCTGATGATTTGCCCTGAATCCGGGTTAGCACAATTGGATCATGTCGTAGAGGGTTCAACTATCTATCCCAAAGACTATCCCTATCGAAGCGGTATTTCCGCGCCTTTACGCGACTATCAGGTATTGTTTGCCGATAGTGTTGTAAAGAAATTTAATCTTTCTCCAAAATCTCTATGCGTCGATATTGGATCAAATGACGGTACCTTACTGACCGGTTTCAAACGTAACAAGATGAAAGTACTGGGTGTCGAACCGACCGACATGGCCAAGCTTGCTCGTAAAGAAAATAAGATTGAAACGATCCAGAGCTTCTTTACCGAGAAAGTTGCGAAGAACATCGTCAAAGAATATGGCCATGCGAAAATGGTCACTATGACCAATGTCTTTGCTCATATGGCCCCGCTTGGAGAAGTAATGCGAGGACTGGTTCAGCTTTTAGATAAGGACGGAATTTTCATTACCGAGAGCCAATATCTTCTGGATATTTTAGAGAGTAATCAGTTTGAAGGGGTTTACCACGAACATATTCGTACCTATAGTTTGAAATCTCTAGTGACATTATTTCCATATTACGGTATGGAAGTTTTTGATGTCCAGCGAGCCTCGCGATATGGCGGAAATATTAGAGCGTATATAGGAAGAAAAGGCAAATATCCTATTAGTCCGGAAATTACCAAATTATTAAAATTAGAAGAGACAAAAGGATTGTTTAAACCTGCAACATGGACAAAATTTCGGCAACGAGTCCATGAAAATCGGAATAAATTTATTCAATTAGCCCATCAAGCCAAAGAGAAGGGTCTTAAGTTTGTGGCCGATTCTTGTCCGGGTCGTGGGGCAGTATTGGTAAATTATTATGGTATTGATAAAACCTTGATGCCCTACATTGCTCAACTACCCGAATCAGAAAAAGTTGGCAAGTTCATGCCCGGCACGCATATCCCTGTTGTCGCAAACGACATCATTCTGAAAGAACAGCCGGATTACCTAGTCATCTTGGCTTGGCACTACGCCGACTTCATTATGAAAAACTGGCGAGCCAAGGGCCTGAAATCAAAATTCGTGCTCCCTCTTCCTAAATTCAAAATAATCAAAAAATAATCAACTTAACAATATTGTCTTGTCTAGCCGGGACGACTCATACGCCGCCTCTATGATTCGTAAGATAGCTACGCCATCCTTGATTCCCGTGAGCGGTTCTTTCCGCTCCTGGATGCACTCCAAGAAGTGACGAAGCTCCAGATAGAGAGGTTCTTGATATTCAATGTCCGGGTTTGACACGCTCCCGGCATGGGTCTTGAAATGGTCTCCGAAAGGAACATGTTTTTCATCGCGCAATTCTACTTTTTGGTTAATCACGTCGAAGATGATTGATCCATGGGTGCCGAGAATATCAAATGTTCTAAATTTTCCTGGAGTGAAGAAGTCCGCCTCAATAAGACTGAATTCTGGACCGTAATCAAGTCGCACAAGGCAATAATCATCCAAGACCGGGTCTAATAAGTAATCTACTTTTGCCCACACTGCCTTGGGGGGTTTGCCCATGAGGGAATTTGACAAGTAAATAAAATGCATCGCCGTCGTGGCCAAAATCCCGACATCTATATCTTTATCTCGAAATCCCATGAAACGACCTCTCAAAAATCGTATTTTCCCAATCTTACCGCTTACAATAATCTTCTTTACATAATCCAGGGCGGGATTGTAGCAAAAGATATGGCCCGCCATGAGAATTTGGGAAGAATTTGCATGAATTCTTTCAAGTTCTTCCGCTTCTGTGAGACTGGCGGTCATCGGTTTCTCAATCAGAACATCTTTTCCTGCCAACAATGCCTTTTTCGCCAAGATGAAGTGGTCATGAGTCGGCACTGTGATATCAATAGCACCAGCTTCTTCCCAGCCCTGATCGTCGCTGAATGTCCGCACGCCGAATTCCTTGGCGATAGATTCAAGCCTCTGGGAATTCCTGGCCTGTACGCCGATCAAGCGACAAAGCCCCTCGGCCTGTAATTTAAGTAGGACTCGGAGATGGTTCTTCCCCCATCGGCCGACTCCTACAAGCAAAATTGACGGGATTTTTTTCTTCATGATTCTAAATTATTCTAACACAATAGAATCTGTTCGTCACCTGTTTTATTATATCCAAAAATGTATTATAAATTAGATACAATATGGGCCATCTTAATAATTTAGAAAAAATTGTAGGAGATTTAAAAGGCAAAAAAATCCTTGATATCGGCGCCGGCTGGGGCAGATTTTTGATGGAAGGGGCCAGCCGGGGTTATAAAATTTCCGGCATTGAGATTGATAAGGTTAAAATAGAAGGCGCGCGTCGCGAGGCAGCCGACCGGGGCCTTGAAATAAACATAGTTCAAGCCGCCGCCGAGAAAATGCCTTTTGCCGACGCCAGTTTTGATTTTATCAATGCCGGCGAGATGATTGAGCATGTCCGCGACCCTAAAAAAGTTCTCGGAGAAATTCATAGGGTTTTAAGGCCGGGCGGAAAGGCCTATATCAGCGTCCATAACCGGTTCGGTTTGTATGATACCCATTTCCGGCTCTATTTTTTGGGCTGGCTGCCTCGCCGACTGGCCAATTCCTATCTGTCCCTGTTCAGAAGGCACAAAGATTATGCCAACGCCATAGATCTCCATAATATCCGTGACATGCACTATTTCACTTTCAGTCAGTTCCATAAATTGGTGGCCGGACTCGGTTTCAAGATCGCCGATATCAGAGAGCTGAAGATAAACAGGAAATACAATCTAATGCGCTTGCCTATCCTATCTTTGTATAAAACTCTGTTGAGGCCGTTTTATTTCAGCACGTTTCACATTTTGCTGACCAAACATGAAAAATAAACTTACTAAGCTCGCAATACTGGTTTTGGTCGTAGGATTAATCTCAATAATGCCGATTTTGCATGCCAGGATTGCCATTGGCCCGGCTTGGCAGGGAATGATGCCGTCCTATGTGACCGACGGCCTATTTTATTTTATCCAGATAGTCAAAGGCACGGCCCATATTCCCTTCGGCAATACGCCTTTTTTTATTGAACATGCCAATGATATCAACGCATCCCCGACAGCGGCTCTGTTCCTTGCGTCCATCCCATTAAAATTAGGTCTCTCATTCACACAAGCACTTATCCTCGGTTTGATTATCTGGAATTTAATTTTTGTATATCTTCTTAAAATACTCCTGGAACAATTAGGCACGCGGCGGTTATGGGCATGGTGGCTTGTCGGACCGATATATTTGGAGGTCTACTGGATGATGGTTCGGCCCGCGGTCCTTTCGGCCGTATTTCCATTTTTTTTGTTATTTCTGATCGGGCTTACACGCTGGTTAAAAAAACCTGAACGGCCAGCCGCTATCTTTTTGGCCTTTAGTTTTGCCGCGACATTTTATATTTATCCCTATACCTGGCAAGTATCCGGCGGGACGATGGTTTTTATATTACTTCTATTTTTGACACAGAAAGATTGGTCTCGGCTGAAGGGTCTGCTTATCATTGGTCTCGGTTCTTTCATATTGGCATTACCCGCGTTTATATATATTTACCGCGAAATTTCACATCCACTTTTTGCAGATTTTATCAGCCATGCCGGATCCATTAAAACTCATTTACCTTCGCCGCAGTCGTTTTATATTGGCCGTTGGATCATACTGAATTTAATTGTTTGGTCGGGTGTCATGAAGCTAGTCCCTGGTATAAAAAATAACCTTGATTTCATAAGGACATGGCGGTTAGTTATTCCCACGGGCCTGGCCATACTTGTCTTATTGCTAAGTCCGATTCTGACGGGCCGAGACGCGGTCATCGGCGAGCATCTTACCCGGGAAATGTACCTCTGGCTCGCAATTTCATCTTACATGCTTCTTTATTTTGTTTGGAATCATGCCAATTTGATTCCCAAGCGATCCGGTAAAATGATCATGGTTGTCGGATTGTTGACGCTTACTTTTGTACCGGTATTGGCGCAATATAAACGTTCAGTTCTGCCGGAGTTGAAGATTGACGGGCCCGAAGCGATATACATTCAAAGATATGCCGCCCCGATCGCCTGGCTTGACAAAAAAGAATCAAAGCCAACAGTAATCTGGGCCAATCCCGATATTAGCAGTTATACCCTGATTTATTCTCGCCATTATGTCCTCGTATCAGGGCAGGATCTGGCCAACCAGTATTTCGTATCCGGGCAGGAGATACGGGAGCGATATTTGGCCTCCAGATATTTTAAGAATGTTGATTCAAAATCAATTATGAATGAATATGACGCGGCATTGGGCAGCAGCGATATCAATCAGACGTCAAACCTTAATTTCAAACTGAAGTTGTGTAAATTATTCAAATTACAGAGATTGGCTAGCTGTGATCCTGAAGCTCTGGTTCGTCTTAAAGCAATTCGGGACCGTAAAATTCAAGATCTGATTATTGAAAATAATAGAATTGTCAGGCCGCATATCTATGATTTTCTAAAAAAGTATCATGTTACCTATGCCATAAAAGATTTGTCACGCGATCAGGATTTCCACATAGAAACATTAAAAAATAGCAAAGAAGTATACAATGACGGTAGCATAGCTATATACTATTTAACTATCCCTTGATTAGAGATTGATTTATGATAGAGTAGGGTTTCATTGTCTTTTGTTCGTTGACAACGGAGGGTTTCATGAACGTGATGAGGTGGATTGAAGGTTCGAAGGTCCAGTACCATCCGCAATGGTTGCGTCGGTGGAGGGAGGACCCCTTCAATCTGATGCCTGTCTACTTGGAGATTTCACCAAGTGGCCGGTGCAACCATCGCTGTTCATTCTGCGCGCCGGACATACTCGGATATCCCGACCGCTTCTTGGATACCGACATCATGTGTCGTCGAATCGGTGAACTGCGGGAACTACGGGAAGAAGATCCGGATGGGCTCGGAGTGAAGAGTATTCAGTTTGCCGGTGAAGGTGAGCCGACTCTTCACAAAGAACTTGGCCGGATATTTAAAGCAACTCGCGATGCCGGTATCGACATCGGTATGCTTACCAACGGTACTGCTCTGCCAGAACAGACTGCCCGTCGTATCATTCCTCTGGTTAACGGGTACATCCAGTTCAGTGTCAATGCAGGCACCGCCAAAAGCTACGCCCGTATACACGACTGTTCCGAGCAGCACTGGAATATGGCGTGGCGCAACATTGAACGAGCGGCGAACTTGAAGCAGACGCTTGGGGCTCGAGATTGTGAATTGGGCGTGAACATGACGGTGCTGGTTCAGGAAGCATCCAAGAATGGCAAGGTCATTCCGGCCAATTGGCAGGAGATTGAGCAGTTGGTCCAGCGGGCTCATGCCAGTGGTGCTGATTACGTCTCCATCAAGCCGTATTCCCAGCATCCATTGAGCCAAGCGACGGCGGGTCGGTACGGTACCATGAGTTATCGCCAGCTCATGGATGAGATTAACGCCACAGGGGAAGATCTCATCCGGCGCTACTCATCTGATTTGTTTGAAGTGGTTTTCCGCTTCACGCGCTTTGAGGAGTACGAATCAGAGAGACCATATTCCACATGCCTGGTGACGCCCTCGCTTTGGTCGTACATCCAGTCAGATGGTCTCTGGTTGAGCTGTTCGGCCTATTGGACCGATCCGCGGTTCGCGCTTGGCAACCTGAACACCCAGACGGTTCGTGAGATCTGGTTTGGAGAAACTCGTCGTCAACATCTGGATTTTGTTCTGAACCATCTGGACATCGGCCAGTGCCGTAAAACATGTCATCCCGACAAAGACAATAAGTTCATGACTGGACTTCGTGGCTTGTCGGATGAGCAGTTCGAGAAGGAAATGGTCCAGCTGGAGACAGTCTCGCCTCCGAAAAGGGCAAACTTTATCTAGTTGGCAGTCACGTCGGGCATCGTACGCGATGCCCGATTTTTTTGTTGACTTTTTGTTATTAGGTGATAGTATAAAGGGTCAAATATTTTTAGATATGTTTAAAAAATTAGACCGAAAAAAGATAAAGTTTAGACCGCTGGCAGAACGAAAAAATAAAATGACTGTTTCTGATGTTAAAACCCTAAATTCCTCGGGTCCGCGTTTAGCTGACACAAATATTGAATTTTTAGCTCAAGCTATCGTAAAAGCTTATAAAAAAAATAAAAAAGTAATTTTAGCCATGGGCGCTCATCCGCTCCGGCGCGGGAATTCTCGTATCATTATTAATCTCATGGAGCGAGGCATTATAAGCCACGTTGCCACTAATGGCGCGGTACCAATCCATGATTTGGAGCTTGCTCTTATTGGAGCGACAATGGAGGATGTGGAGCGTTATATTAAAGATGGAAAATTTGGAAATTGGGAAGAGGCAAGCGTATTCATAAATAAGGCCGCTCTATATGGTTCAAGACATGGGCTAGGACTAGGTGAATCTATCGGCCGCGCAATTCACAAGGGTTTCGCGTCTAAATTTCCTTATAAAGACGTAAGTATTTTTGCGGCGGCATATCGTTTGGGTATTCCGATAACTGTTCACAAAGGCATTGGATACGATATCACTGACCAGCATCCCTCGGCCGATTTTGGCGCGATCGGCAAAACGTCTGGAGACGATTTTCTTATATTTGCCGACTCTATTTCGAAGCTTCAAGGCGGCGTTTTTATATCTATGGGTGCCCAGGCCATGGGTCCGGAGGTGTATTTAAAAGCGCTCTCAATGGCCAGAAATATATCTATACAAAAAAAGAAAAAAATAAACTCATTTACAACCGGGGTTTTTGATCTCATAGATTTGGGCAACTGGCGGAGTGAAAAGGACGTCGTGAATTATAAGATATTGAAAAGATTAAAAGACCCCAGATACTATTTCAGACCTCTAAAAACTATTCTTGTGCGTACGATACGCGATGGCGGTAAAAGTTATTATGTCAGGGGTGATTTTTCTGATACAATTCCGGTTCTCTACAGAAGGATAACTGAATTATTAAAAGAGTAGCCCTTTGGACTTAACGGTCCAAAGGGCTATGATTGTTCCGGTTTGTTATTTCTCCACCGGAACCGGCTCGCGCTCCAAGGTCTTGGCGACCGGAGGCACAAACCGCATGTTCTCCCGAATCTCGGAAACCGGGAGATAGACCGCCGGCTTTGCTTTCGTCCGGGAATCTTCCAGGGCGTCACCGTAGTTGACGAACACGAAGGGGAAAGATCCTTCAGGAATGGCAACCTCAATGACGACCGGACCGGAATGGCCCAGCACCTCTTTGACCGCTTCGTCTGTCTGGCTCAGCCCCGAAATTCTCAGGGCCTTGATTCCAAAGGCCTCGGCCACTTTAACGAAGTCAGGCGCCGAATAACCATCCGGTTCATTAACTGAAGCCACGTGGCGTCCGCCGTAGCTCTTGTCCTGGGTATTGACCAACAAAGCGTAAGCTTTGTTATTCAGGACAAAAATCTTCAGCGGGATGCCATGGTTCTTGATGGTTTGCAGCTCCTGAATATTGAACTGGAACCCGCCATCACCCATGACGCACACCACCGGCTTCTTACCCATGGCGTACGACATTCCGAAAGCGGCCGGCACGGAAAACCCTAGGGCTCCGCTACCGCCGTTCTCAAAGGCCCGTTGGCCTTCTTTGACCTGCCAGCAGGTCATGGCTAGGATTTGGTTGACACCGCAGTCAGCGACCATCGGGACTTCGGCCGGGACCAGTTCTGATAGACGTTTTAGGAATGCTCTCGGATTGACGGGCGAATCCTGTTCGTAATCACTGGAGGTAACCACCGGGTACTTGGCCTTGTACTGCTTCTGCACCCACTGGTACCATTCCGAGATATCTGGCTGGTGAATGGCCGATTCGTTCCGGCTGAATGAGGCGAAGAACTGTCTCAAGTCAGCCCGTACAGGCAGGTGAATCTTGACCCCCTCTTTTTCCAGCTCTTTTCTGGTTTTGTCCACCATCACGATCTTGGCCCCGCGGGCGAACCAGTGGAACTCCTTGGTCGTCTGGCGTGGGTCCAGCCGAGAGCCGAGAGTGATGAGCAGGTCGCAGTTCTGGACGGTGAAGTTGCCGGCCCGGGTCGCGTAGTCGCCAATGCTGCCAACGAAAGCCTCATGAGCATGAGGAAAAGCGTCAATACCGCCCCAACTACAGACCACCGGCCCGCCCAGCCGTTCGGCGAAGGTACGGGCCTGGTCGGTCGTGTTTGAGAGACGGACGCCGGCTCCCATCAGAACAACCGGACGTTCTGAATGATTGATGAGCTCAATGAGCTTCATCACTTCTTGGTCCAGGCCGGGTCCGGTCAGGATGCCCTCCTCTTCATCCAGCACCTCCGATGGGTCAAACGGCCGAAGTTGTTCCGGATCAACCTTGAAACCCTGAAGATCTTTCGGGATGTCAAGGAAGACCGGCCCGGGCCGTCCGCGGCGGGCCAGATAGGCGGCTTTTTCCAGGTAATATCGGATGTCAGCCGCATCTTTGACCAGAGCGGAGTATTTAGTTATCGGCTCCATCATTTTGACGTGGGGCCCCTCCTGAGTGCCGATTTGGCGGATCTCCTTATGGAAATCCTCATCAGCCTTCCAGTAAATATTCGCGACGTCCTGCTGGCCGGCGATGTAGAGGCAGGGAATTGACTCGTGAAACGTGCCCTGGACTCCGGTCATGATGTTAGTCACGGCCGGTCCGCTGGAGACCAGGCAGACGCCAAATCCGGTCTGGCGGGCGTAGCCCTCAACGGCCATAGATGCCGCTTGCTCGTGGAGCATCGGCACGAAGGCAAGCTTGCCCTGTTTCTGATACTCGCCGAGGCGGTCAATGAGAATTCCACAAGTGCCGCCGATGAGTCCGAAAACGTGCCGGACGCCAAGCGAAGCGATGAAATCCAAGATATACTCTGCCACTGTTTGCATGCCGTCCTTCTTTCAGTTGGAAAGGTTCAAAACGTTCCAAAATGATAATATATATTTCAAATAAAATCAATAATTGTGGTTGACTTTATCTTTTTTGTATGATTTTATGTAAACAGACCTTTGGCAATTAGATAGCCACTTAGATTGGAGAACTGTAATGAAAATCCTGTTTGTCATGCGTGACGACGGGGACATGACCGAGCCGATGAACCAGATGCTTTTGTCGGCTCTGGCCCGGCAACGCGGACATGAAACCCAGATGTTGGTTCTGCAAGATCGGAGTGTAAAGGACGCCGTTTCAAGCTTCAGGCCGGATGTGATGGCGTTCAGCTGCATCACCGGCAACCAGCGGACCTACATCAATGCCGCGGCTGAAGCCAAAAACATCAAGCGTTCCATCATCACTGCCTTCGGCGGGCCTCACTTCACCTACTTCCCCGGCGAGATGATGCGCCATCCAGAAGCGATGGATTTGATCTGCGTTGGAGAAGGCGATGACGCGTGGCTCGAGATACTAGCTGAACTTGAAGCCGGTCGGATGCCGGACCAGATTCAGAACGTAGTGACCAAAGAGAACGTTTACAAAGTCCTTGAGATTCCGGCCGATTCCCGAAAAGTCCAACTCGGACTGATCTCAGATGGGTCCAAGGATGAAAAGTACTTTGACGCGTTCACTATGAAGCGGGGGATTGTTCGTTCCAGAAAAGTTGACCTGGATACTCTCCCATTTCTGGATCGCGGTCTCGTCTACGACTCAACTGCGTTTCGGAAACGTTTCAAGCGCACTCACATGGCTTCGCGGGGCTGTCCATTTCGTTGTGCATACTGCTTTGAGCCGCAATTCAACGACCTCTACAAAGGTCTTGGCCGGGTCAGGCAGTACTACGGAGTTGATCGGTTCTTGGAGGAGCTGAAGTATGTCATGAAGAACTGGGATACGAGGTATTTCAAGTTCTACGATGACGTGTTCCCGCCCTTTCCCAGTCCGGACGAGGTGGCCTGGCACGAAGAGTTCTGCTCCAAGTACCCGGTCCGGGTCGGGTTGCCATTTCACATCCTGACTCGCTGTGACAACGTCATGAAGTTGCACGAGAAGGGCGTGAATGTCATCCGGGACTGGAAAAAGGCTGGATTGGCCTCCCTGACTATGTCTATTGAGTCAGGCAACCAGTTCATCCATGATCATGTCATCGTTCGCGATATGAGCCAGGAACAAGTCAAAGCCGCGTTTGCTATTGCCTACGCGGAGGGTGTCTATACGTTCCCAAACACCATTGTCGGGATTCCATCTCCCATTCTTCCGCGCGAGGACGATCCTCATTTCGATGAGAAACTCGCGTTGGTGAAAAGGGATCTGGGTATTCTGAAGACGGTCAACGGGACGCGGATGGATTTTGACGAGGCCTTGAAACTCAATCAGACTTGGTTTCCAAACGAGAAGAGCACGGCTCTGCGGCGTCGATCGACGGTCCAGTTCCTTGGCAACATGGGTTTGCGCCATGACAACATCGCGACTAACGTCGAGTCGGTGATGTTTACTCTCAAGTGCAAGCCCGGGTTCGCGGAGTTTCTGACTCTGTTTCCCTATCCGGGGACCAAGGCGACTGACTGGTGCGAAGCGCGCGGAGATTTCGACGGCGATTTTGCCAAGCTTCATGCTAGTTATCAGACTAAATCTCCTCTCTCATGCTTTTCGGAAGAGGAGAAAGAGGTCATTCAGAACCTGACGCTCATTGGTACGTTCCTGACTCTCTTTTGGGGGTCACGGAATCGGTTTATACAAAGATTGGCTCGGCCCATGACTAGCGTTTTAATGGGCATGAGTTCAACCAGAAACAAGCGCCTCCAGGCTCTGTTCCTCTGGCTCTACACTGTTTCAAAGGGGTACATGCATCGCACTCGCATCTATCCGATCAGGTACTCATTTCGAGAAAAGATTCGTTTCTATCTCGAGATGATCCAGCTTGATCTCTGGAAACAGCGGAAAGAACGGAGAAGACTCGTGAAACGGCCCGACCGAAAGCTCGCTCTCGGCGGTCCGGTTTCCTAGTTCACACAGGGGCGTCTGTCTTCCAAGGCAGGCGCCCCCTATTTATTTTTTATAACTTCCCTTCCATATTTATACTTAGTGTGCTATCGTATGAGGCGAGTTTCATTGACAATTTTCAGCTCTAAGAAGGGGTAGCTATGCATACGCACCGAGTGGGCAAAAAAATCAAAACACTCGAAGAACTTGTGCCAATCGTTCAGCAACTCAAGGCAGAGGGGAAACGAGTAGTACTTGCCCACGGTGTGTTTGATCTCATGCACATGGGGCATATTTACTACCTCGATCAGGCTGCCGATTACGGAGATGTCCTTATCGTTTCCGTTCTCGATGACACATTCGTCCACAAAGGTCCAAATCGTCCAGCGTTCGCTGAAAGCATTCGTCAGCGTTCGGTGGCCTCTCTGGGCTACGTGAGTTTTGTGGTTCCCTGCCGTGAGCTTGGTCCATACAAAATTATTCGGCAATTACGGCCTGACATCTACGCTCGAGGCGAAGATGTCATGCCGCTGCTCGATGATCCAACCAGCGGTCTCAACCGGGACAAGGAAGCTCTCGATGAGGTTGGGGGCAAGATGGAGTTTCTGCAGATCGTGCCCCTGGTCCATTCGACGAGTCTTCTGAATAGATACTTTCCACCCAACCCGCCAGAGGTAATGGCATTTCTCGATGACTTCAAGAAGAAGTATGACTACGCGTCAGTGGTCGGACATCTTCAGAGTCTTAGGAATCTCAAGGTTCTTGTGGTGGGCGAAACGATCATTGACGAGTACTGCTATGCGGCGCCCTTGCCGGGTACACCATCCAAGTCACCCGTTATTGCCGCGGAAGTGCGGGAACGAGAGATGTTTGCCGGAGGCGTTCTTGCCTGTGCCAACCACATCGCGGGCTTGTGTGAGACTGTTGATGTCGTGACCTATCTGGGCGAAACGTGTTCTCGAGAGGAGTTCATTCGAGGAAAACTTCAACCGAACGTGCGGCCAGAGTTTTTCATCTGTCCGAATCGTCCAACAATCACGAAAACTCGGTACATTGATCCGGCCTACTTGACACGACTGTTCGAGCTGTACGAGTTTGATCGAAAACCAATACCAACCGAGTTGGAGGACAGCATCGATGCTTACCTCAAGGGGTGTCTGGCCGATTATGACTTGGTGCTTGTGGCCGATTACGGCCACAAGCTACTCTCAAAGCGATTGATTGAGACGATTCGTTCGGGTGCCGCATTCTTAGCCGTCAACGCGCAGACCAATGCGGGTAACCTTGGCTTCAACTACGCTACCAAGTACCAAGGTGCTGACTACCTCTGCGTCGATGAACGCGAAGCTCGGCTTGCCGTTCATGATGACGAGTCCGACGTCAAAGACGTGGCTCGTTCCGTCCGTTCTTCCACGGGGGCCGCTTCGGTGGTGCTGACACTTGGCCGCCGTGGCGCATTGTTCTTGGACAACGGCCAGGCCGGCATCATTCCCTCGTTCACTACCAGTGTGGTTGATACGGTCGGTGCCGGAGACGCATTCCTTGCGTTCTCTTCTCTCTGTGCCGCCCGCGGTCTTTCGTCGGATCTGACCGCATTTGTAGGTAACGTCGCCGGCTCTCTGGCCGTTGAGGTCATCGGCAACAAAACCCCCATCAGTTCCGAGCTCTTCTTTCAGCGACTAAAATACCTTCTCGACTAATCTCCAACCGAGAAGACACAACCCCGGTTGCTTTCGAGCAACCGGGGCCTTCCTTTGCAAACAGACATTTTTTTTGTATAGTAAGCTAACATGAACCGCTCACTTTCTATCATTATGCCGGCTTTGAATATGGAGCATCTGGTAGGCGAAGCTATCGCCACCACCACTCGAGCGTTGCAAAGGGCCGGACTCTCCGACTATGAGATAATTGTGTTGGTAAATACGAGCAGGGACGGAAGTCACGATCGAACCGATGAAGTTGTACTCGACCTGGCAAAAAAAGATTCTCATATTCGGCCAATTATTAATCATCACTTTAAGCCATTCGGCCTAACGTACTGGCAGGGGGTGGACCTAGCCCAAAAAGAAAATGTTATGTTTATTCCCAGCGACGACGAGACGATCGAAGATTCCATGGTCGGTATATTCAAGGATATCGGTCAGGTAGATCTTGTAGTTCCGTATACAGTAAATAAAAAAGCGCGTAGTTTTAAGAGACGTTTTGTTTCTCGGGCCTTTGTCATATTATGTAACACGTTGTTTGGCCTTCGCCTCCGTTACTATAATGGCACCTGCGTCGTACCGACAAAGCTGATAAGAAAAGTGCCGATGCGTTCAGGAAGCTTTGCATACATGGTCCAAGTTTTGGTTTTACTCATAAAATCAGGCGCTCGGTATGTAGAGGTGCCCATGGGTATTAAACCGACCTCAGCCACCGCTTCGTTTAAAATTAAAAGCGTAATCGAAGCCATACATGCCCTGGCTAGACTCTTTTGGGACATTCATATAAAGGGCGTCAGAATTAAAATACCCTTCTAGCATAAAAACGTGCCTATACTTTTATAGCCCTCACTATTCTATTTGTTTTGAACGTATCTTTGGGTATGTATCATGGATTTGGTAACCGTCATTATTGGTTTTTTCAAACTCTACATTTCTTGGGCGGTTTCTTCGTGGCGATGTTCTTTTCTAATTTTTTCCAGTCGCCAAGCTTTATATTTCTAGGTCTTGGGATTGTGACCATATTATGGGAATTCATGGAATTTACAGTTGCTAAGGTTCCTACGCTATCTAAGTATGTGAAAAGTAAACTTAGACAAAAAGATGTGACTCCAACCCTGGCCGACACCATTTTCGATATCATTCTCAATTTTTTTGGCGCGGCTTTATTTCTTTATCTATTTAGCTGATTACTCTACAAGAGCTTGACTTTATGTTCTTTTTTTGCTATTGTCCTGATCTGGAAGTGTTAATTCGTTCCTTAGATTTTAGTGGATTGAGAGGTTTTTGTGGGTCCGATTTCTCACGTTGGCGTCACATTGGGTCTTTTGACTGGAGCGCAGATGGCCGGCGCCGACATATCGCCCACGGTCATCGCCGCTTCCATCGGGAGCGGGGTATTCATCGATGGCGACAAGATTTTTGAAATCTACCACCGAGGATTTCTGAAACTCACGCCGGACATCACGGCTCGCGATCGGATTCTTCACAGCGTTCTGGCGTTCCCATTCGGCGGGGCGCTGTGCTGGGTGAGTCATTCGTGGTTGCCGTTTGTGGCTCTCTTGCTCCACATCTTTGTGGACTCGTTCATTCCATGTTTTCGAAAGGATGGTAAACTCTACCCATCTCATCCGAGATTGAAGTGGGTAATGGCCCCCTGGATGGCCGATGCATGGTACCGGATTGTGCCACGAGGTTGGCCAGTCCAGTACCCTCCAGTACCAGCCATGGTCTACAAGTTAGCCGAACCGGTCGGTGCTGTGTTGGCAATTATTTCAGCCACTGTTCTTTGGTGGAGATGACGTTCAAAGGAGTTGGAAGTTGCTATGGTAGTAACTTCCAATTTTTCATATATAATTTATAAATATGCTTAAGAGATTGTTCAAAAAAATAAAGACGGAGGCCTATTCTGTCAAAAGGTTGTTTGGGAGCGGGGAAGGGAGACATTTTTTCAGTTACTGTAAAAACAGATATTTTGGACGTCTTCTGACTACCCGATTTCCAAAATATGAAGGCAAGATTGACGAGGACTTTGAGGTCCATGTGCTGTGCCAGAAAGCGATGCTCTGGCCGCTCATGGTTTGTTTGCGTTCTTTTCTCCACCATTCCGGTCTTTGTCCAAAGATTATCGTTCATGTTGACGATTTTGATGAGCGGTCTATCGCCCTTCTGGAGAGTAAATTCAGCAATGTCCGGGTTCTGCCCTGGAGCGAGGCAACCGCCGCTATCAACCAGAGAACTGATATCAATGATAAGATAAAAAAGATTAGGTTCGGGCCCAATGTTCTGGCTACCAAATTAACCGACGACTACCTGCTTTCAAAATCTAAGTATGTAATGGTCATCGGCAGTGATGTTTTGTTTTACTCAAAGCCGCAAGAGATCATTGAATTTATTAAGGGTCAAATTGATAGTGATGCTCTTGGGTCTTATGATCCTCATGACATGCCTATATTGATTGACGAAGGATTTAAAAATCGTCTAAAAATAAATGAACAAGGTCTTAATCATCTTAACTCCGACCTTATAATTTTTGATAAAACTAAAATTCCGCATGAATGGTTCACGGAATATTTTGAGCATATTCTTGAGCCCGAGGACTATTTCGTGGATTCGGCCGGGTTCTCCGTTCTCTATGCTCGTCTAAAATGGAAGTTTTTGACTCATAAGCGCTATCGAATCAAAGGGGACGTAGATGGAGATACTGCCGCTAAACATTTTACTGGTCCGCGTCGGTGGCAGCTTTATTCCTGGGGCATTGATCTGGCCCGCAAGAATATGTCCCTCTAATTAAAATGATTTCAAGAGCTATCGGATATTTTTCATATTTGCGCAAGCTTCTCGGTTTTCGGGCGGCGGTAATTTTTTGTTCATATTACCTTTTTTATAAAACCGGGATTGTTAAGCGAAAATATTATAAAATCCCAGTCGGCCCAGTTAGTTTTTATTTTACTTCTCTCAAACAATTTGCCGGGCTTTTCATGGAGATATTTTTTAAAGAATATTATTACCTTAAAAAAACAAATTTGTCGATTGAAGCAATTGATTGTGGTGCGAATATCGGAGTTTCTTTGCTCTATATCAAACTCATGGCGCCAAATGCTCGTGTTAAGTGTTTTGAACCTAATCCGGCTGCGTTGGCGATATTAAAGAAAAACATCCAAGTCAACGATTGGGAGAAAGATGTCATAGTTTATCCCTGCGCTCTGGGAAAAACAAAAGGCCAAGCGGAATTTTTTGTTGATCAGGACGAGCCAACAAGTTACGGTGCCAGTTTGAACAAATATCTGGCCGCCAAGCGTCCGCTCAATTCTTTTCCCGTGGATATTGTCTGTTTGTCTGATTATATAAAAGGACCAATAGATTTTCTCAAAATTGACATTGAAGGCGCTGAATTTGACGTTCTGGAAGATTTGTCCGAAAAAAATAAAATGGCCAGTATTTCTCAAATTCAGCTTGAATATCACCACCATCCCGAATTTTTCCCTAAGCCATTATCTGAAATGTTAGAAATTCTTGAGCATGCCGGTTTCCAAACTAAAGTGAGGGTAGTAAAAGAATCACATTCAGTTGAAAGTAAAAACTCTTTGAGTGCTTCCATGGTTTATGGATGGAGAGATAAGCGTTGATTTTTCCATTAGATTAGTTTATTATTTCAAATATGAAAATTACTTTTGTCGCGCCGCATATCAAGCCAGCTGGTGGTCCGAGGGCTTTTTTAACATATGCTCATTTGTTGGCCCGGCGAGGACACGAGGTGACCGTGATTGTACCCGTGAACGGAGCGTTCAGGCGGCTAGTGGGTAGTTTGTTGGTCAAAAAACCAAAATGGTTTGCGAATTTTGCCGCTACTCTCAAACGAGTCGATGCGGCCTATCATGAACAAGACATTCCCGATGGCGATATTATTATTGCCACTGCCTGGCAGACCGCCGGCCCCGTCGCTTCGTACGGCCCGTCTAAGGGCAAGAAATCCTATTTGGTCCAGCATTATGAAAGTCTCTACCACGGCAAGCCGGAAGTTGTAGACGCGCTCTGGGCCGGACCGGCGATGAAGCTTCAAAAAATCACGATCTCTAATTGGATAAAAGGAATATTAAAAGAAAAGTTTCATTCTGATGCCGACCTTATTTTGACACCAGTAGATCTGGAACTTTTCCACTTCGTACCTGAAGCCAAAAATAAAAGTCCGGTCCGGATTTGCCTGTTGGATCATGAATATAAGTGGAAAGGCACGGTCGAGGGCGCTCGCGCTTTTGAAGTAGTCAAGAAGGATTTTCCCGATATCAAATTGGTTTTGTTTGGTGTAAGACGGGCTGTGACTAGCATTCCTCATGATGAATATCATTATTATCCGCAACAAAAAGATCTCGCTAGAATCTATTCCTCGTGCGATATTTTCCTTTGTCCTTCTGACTACGAGGGCTTGGGCATGCCGGCCATGGAAGCCATGGCTTGCAAATCAGCCGTCGTAACATGGGACACCGGCGGTTCGCGGGACTATGCGTTTGATGGCAAAACCGCTTTTGTGGCCAAGCACGCCGACTTTGACGATTTGGTCCGAAAACTCAAGCTAGCCGTTTCAGACAAAGTATTGCGTGAGCAAATTGCTGAAAACGGCTACAAGTTTATTCGCACACTCTCTTGGGAAAACGCCGTGACCCGAATGGAGGACATATTTTTTGGCGCAGTAAGCGCCAAAAAATAGTTCATCATGCCTAAAATTAGCGTTGTTATTCCGACCCATAACCGACCCGATTTACTGAAACGGGCGGTTGAGTCCGTCTTGAAACAAACATTTCAAGATTTTGAGATTATCGTTGTCAGTGATGGTCCGAATGACCAAAACAAAGTTATAATCGAAAAATTTGCTGATCCACGGATCCGATATTTCGAACACCCTTTTAATAAAGGCGCACCTGCCGCCCGTAATACTGGTATTAAAAATTCATCCGAAGAATTTATCGCATTTCTTGACGATGATGATGAGTGGCATGAGAACAAACTATCAAAACAACTAGCCGCTTTTAATTCAAACGACAATAAAGTCGGTGTCGTAGTGGCAGGAGTAAAAGCGATTGATAAGCAAGGCCATGTTCTTTTTATTCACCTGCCCAAACATGAAGGAATTTTGCGGCCTCACTCAGAACTTTTGAGAAAATGTTTCATCTGGACAAGCTCTATTATGATTCGGCGAGAATTAACTGAGAAAGGTTTTATTTTTGATGAGGCATTAACCAAAAATCAGGAATGGGATTTAATGCTAAGAGTCAGTCAAGTTAGTGATTTTTATGTTATTGATTCCATTCTCGTTAAGCTTAATGTTTTGGGTCCAAATGAACACCTCGGTGGCGTTGGCAACCTGTTGAATATCATTAAAGGCTATGAACTTTTTATAAAGAAACATTATCTAGAATATATTCATAACAAAAAATTATTGGCCCTGCGTTTTTTTGATTTATACACTCTCTATCGTTTAAAAGTCGATTACAAGAAAACAGTTTGTAACGTATATAAAGCTTGGATGTTCGATCCGTTCAATACAATATATTTTACTCGGTTGATAATAACACTGCCGGGACTATGGGTCCTAAAAATGTTTAGACAAATAAAGACAGTTTTAGTGGGTATTAAAAAAAGATTCGCCAATTTATTGTCTAAATTTTTAAACAAAGTTCGGAAATACAAAATATTAAAACCCATAGTCTATTTACTAAAAGCGATTTATATCCAATCCGGTCTGAAGAATTATAGGGAGAAAATAAATTTAGATAAAAAAATTATCAATACCGCCAAAAAGCTATTTGGCGATAAGTGGGTCAATGCTTATCATAATCAGTATAAGGGGGAAATAATCTCCAATAAAAATTTTGCCCATGCCCACTCGGGAGATTACGAGGTGGCCTTATTATATATAATCATCCGACTCTTAAGGCCGTCGGTGGTTGTGGAAACAGGCGTGGCCAGTGGTCGGTCATCTGCGGCTATCCTACAGGCTTTATCTGATAATAATAAAGGCTTCCTATATTCAATTGATTTAAATCAAAAATTTAATGGCAAACCTGAGGAATACATTACCGATACAGGCCGGACCGAATTCAGGGGTTTTATCCCGAAACAGAAAGAGCCAGGCTGGCTGATTCCTGACGAACTAAAAAATAGATGGAGGTTGATTTTAGCCGATTCAAAAATTGAATTGCCTAAACTTGTTAGCGAACTCAAGGAGATAGATATTTTTTATCATGACAGCGATCACAGTTACGAAAACATGATTTTTGAGTTTAGAACTGTGTGGCCACGAATAGTTCGTGGCGGCGCAATTATTTCAGACGATATTAAATGGAACAACGCCTTCAATGATTTTTTGAAAGAGGTTAAGAGTAACCAGAACTCATCTCAAGAGGGGACGGGGATTGTTATTAAGAATTAGGTCTTCACTCAGGAAGTTTGAGTTAATTAGGAGTGGTTCAGGCGGTTGAAATACGAACCAGAGTCGTTTAGGAGGTCTTCTGGAGAACCTTCTTCCACTACTTTGCCATCATCAAGCAAGAAGAGGTGGTCCGCGTTCATGACTGTAGAGAGGCGGTGGGCGATGATAATAATCGTCATTTTCTTTTTGAGGCCATTGATTGATTTTTGAATCATGGCTTCGGATTCATTGTCTAGAGCGCTGGTCGCTTCATCAAGAATCAATATCTCTGGCTTGCGGGCCAAGGTACGAGCTAGAGCGATGCGTTGACGCTGACCACCGGATAATTTCAAACCTCGCTCTCCAACTTCCGTCTCAAAACCACTCGGCAATCCTTCTATAGTCTCATAGATATTGGCCATTTTGGCCGATTGAATTACATCCGCATGTGAGATTGAGTCATCATAGAATCTAATATTGTTTCCAACCGTATCGTTGAGTAGAAAAACTTCTTGGGGCACATAGCCGATCTTCTTTCGCCAATCCCTAAGAGATATTTCTTGGATATTAGTATTGTCTAGCATAATCGCGCCGCGCTGGGGCTGGAAAAGCCGAAGCAGAAGGTCGGCAATCGTGGTCTTACCGACTCCGGACGGGCCGATAAAACCGACCATTGAACCCTTGGTGATACTGAAGCTTAGGTCATTGAGAACGAGCTTGTCGCCGTAGCTGAAAGTTACATCTTGAAATGAGATTTTATCATTAAACGAGAATCTGCCGGTATGGTGGTCTACTTCTCGGTGTTGTTTAGCTCGGTTGGCGTAATCCGCCACGGCTTTTGTATAAGGAATCAGTTGATTGATATCTTGGGCTTGTCCTTGTAAGGCTTGAACTAATAAAAAAATTCGCTGGATAAGATATACAACTACCGCGAATGAAGCAATGTTGAATGTCGGCGCGTGATAATTGAATAACACCAATATGGCTATGAAGAGGAAACTAATGGGTTCAAACGAACTGCCAATGGTATAGTTGTAAAACGCATTTTTGATACGGATAACTCGCAGATTTTCAAAATGTCTTTCCGCTACTGATGACACTTGCTGTTCAATGGCGTTGGCTTTGATAATTTTGGCCCCAATCATTGATTCATTAATGTGGTGGCTAACTACTTTGTAAATGTCGGCTATCATTGTGGCCAGTTTTCTGGTCTTATAAAAAATCGGCTTCATCAAAAATAAAAGGGCGATTCCGAAAGCTATCATTGCTAGCGTAATCATAAGCGATAGGTTTATAGCCACAATGCCGTAGGCGATTAAAGAGGTAAGAGTGATAGCAATATTGCCAGTGCTTGTAAATAAATCAGTACTTCGTTGGATATCATATGACAACACTCGTTCTAAAAAACCCAACTTATATTCAAGTAGGTTTGGCCAAGTGCTGGCCAATGTTTCCCGAAATAATTTTACTCTGGTGTTTTTTTCGTAAAGGGACCCAGCGACTTCGTTATAATATTTTGCCAGGAAGGTAACACCTGCTTTGGCAATAAATAGAAACACAATTAATAAAAGCAAATAAGGCACAGTAAACGGAACGTTGATAAAAGAGAATATTTTTTGGATTGATTGAGTAATAAAATCAGAAGCTATACCATTTTTTGGAGATAGAATTGAAAAAAGGGGAATAATAATACTGATACCGATACCGCCAAATAGTCCGCTCACAAAACCCAAAATCGCCATGATGGCTATTTTTGCATGATATTCCCCAAATGCGTTCCAGAGAAAACGGGCGGTAAAGATTACTTTTTTAATGGTAGTGAACATCTTT
>MGKO01000005.1 GCA_001795695.1 Candidatus Yanofskybacteria bacterium RIFCSPLOWO2_01_FULL_49_17 | reverse complement strand
AGGGTATGGGTGCCCGAACCGCCGAATTGAAAGTTGCCGGACATTGAAGCATAGGTGCCTATCTCAAGGCCGGCTGAAAGCGAAGCGCCGGAAGTCACGGCTAGTGTTCCGGTGGTAGACATATTAGTGCCTATCGTGCTGGAGGCCTGAACTACTAATACCACAAAGAAGAAACTCAACACTACGACCAGAGCGAGAGTTAAAATGTTATATTTTTTCGGACCACTGATGTACTGTGCCATAGTTTGAGCATCAAGATAAGAAAAGATTTTAACTTTTCTACTTAACGCTATTAAACTTTATATACGGTTAATTATACCGTTCCGTCAATTTAACTAGCAATAGTAAAAAGTGGATAACTCCTGCCGGTCGGCAGGCAGGCCGGGACTTAATTATCCTTGTTTTTCCAGTCAAAACCAATGCCCGGGTCATCGTAGGGAATGGTCCGGATCGTTATATTATCGGGATTATAGGCCTCGCTAGCATGATAGATGATACCCATCGGCCCTGGCCCTAATGGCTTATAACCATGGGCTACCTCGCCCGGAATGGCGATAACAAGCAGGTTATCCTCACCGGCATTGATGACGTCGGTCTGGCCCTTGGTCGGCGAATCGGGCCGCATGTCATGAAGCACGACTTGGGCCTGGCCTTTGATGATGCACCAGACCTCCCAATAATCATGGATGTGCCAGGCCTTGATTACTCCCGGTTTTGTTTCCGAGTAACTGGTCTGCAGAACTTCATGGAATGTCTCTTCGCCGAATTTGACCAGTTCGGCGAAAAACCCCCGGTCATCGGAATGCTTGACCACTTTTTTGATGACTACACCATTAATCATGGAATTATTAATTTTTAATTATTAATTTTTAATTATTAATTTTTAAAAAATAGTTTATCGTTTTTTGTAAACCCGATCTAAGCATCGTCTGGGGCTTCCAGCCAGACGCTTTTTTGAATTTAGACGAATCGGCTACGAAGTTCCTCATTTCAACTGCTTTGATGGGCGTCTCCCTGTCAATTATGATCTCCGGCCGACGGCCGGAGGTTTTAGAAACCAATTCCGCGACAAGCTCAACAATGGTTTTGAACGATTTACCCTCTTCACTGCCAGCAATATAGACACCGCTTTTTTCGTTAGGCAGAGAACCGGCGGCCAAAAAGGCCCGGGCCGCGTCATCAATATATAAAAAATCCCTGATCTTGTCTTTGTTGGCAAAAAGTTTCAATGGTTTGCCCGCGACCGCGTTATTGACCATTTTATTGAGAGTGGAATGTAAGCTTAAAGACATTTCCATAGACGGTCCGTAGACGTTAGCCAGCCGGAGAGCGATACTCGGTATCCCAAAATCATGAAAATAAAGTTTCAGATATTCTTCAGCCGTCAGCTTATGAATGGCGAAAATGGTGAGCGGGTTGTCTTTGAACGTTTCATCAACCGGCATTTTGTCCGGCGCGCCGACAAGATTGGACGAGCTGGCAAAAACTATTTTTGGAAACACTTCTTTTCGGCGGCAGGATTCAAGAAGATAGAGAACGGAAAGGGCGTTGGTTTTCAGGTCTTCTTCGGGCTCAAAGTTGCCGGATTCGTGAGCCGCCAGATGGAAAATTACATCGTTACTTGCCAGCTCGTCCCAAACTTCCGGTTTGGTTATGTCCGCGACCGAAATTATGGCTCCTTTGGTCGGATTGTTTGGAGCGTTATGATACACAAGGCGCAAATCGCAACCAAGAATAGACAACGCCTTGACCAGACAACTACCGATCATTCCGCCGGCGCCGACAACTAACACTTTTTTATTCTTATAAAAAGATTCCGGGTTCATAATCAAATGATTCTCGGTTTGGGCACGTGGGTGATCCAATGGCCGCCGGCTTCTTTGTACCAGGCCTGATATTTGTCTATCTCTTTAGAATGATTCCAGGCACACAGAAAAGCGTAGTCAATGAACTTTAGTTTATCGGTCTTCCCTGCTTCAAAGACCGTCTGGGGCACAACCGGGATATGGACGCCCGGATAATACTTACCTTGTTTTTCCGGCGTGGTGTCGGTCACGAACGGGATAAGCTCCGGCCCGATGCCGCAATAATTGAAAATGGTGGTCGCTTTTGAAGTGGCGGCGAAGCCGCAAATTTTTTTGCCTTCGCTTTTTATTTTATTCAACAATGCGACAAGTTCTTTTCTTGACTGTTCGGTATTTTTCTTGAGCGTTTCCAGCTGGCCTTCAAGATTTTTTTCTTTAGCTAACCATTTAGTTACCACTGGTTTGATTGGATAGGTTTTTTTATGACCGACATACATCCTCAACTCTCCGCCATGGACTTCGATGTGCTCGCAATCAAAAACATGGAAGCCCAATGGTTCCAACATGGCATTGATGAATGAGATCGTGAAATACCAGACATGTTCATCATAGATCTGGTCATAAGATGTCTTTTCAACGATATCAATAAAGTAGGGGTCCTCAAAGACGAAAACGCCATCTCGGCCGATGAGCTTAGTAACCGCTTTCAGATAATTTTCAAAACCCTCAATGTGGCAGGAGACATTGGCGCCGAAGACCAGAGAGACCTTGCCTTTGGCCAATATCTCGTCGGCTACCGAGTCGGACATGAACTTGATGATGACCTCGTGGCCTTTGCTTCGGGAGACCTCGGCCACGTTGCCCGACGGCTCCACGCCGATGGCCCACACTCCCAAGTCCTTCCAGGCCTGGAGCATGATGCCGTCGTTACTACCCATCTCCACAACAATACCTTTGCCTGCATACGGCAAAAGTTTCTCGGCTGTCTGACGAAAATGAATCTGCATCCCTTTAGATGTGGACGAAAAGAAGGCATAGTTCTCATGGAACATCATCTTCGGAGGAACTTTGTTTATGAGACCGATGGCGTGAGTAGCCAGATCGTAGCCCAGGACCATATTATAAAAATATTCATCCTTGAACTGGTCCGGTGTCAAAAAACCATTCGCAATCGGCATCTTCCCAAAATCAATTACCGGCTTGAGGTTTATATCCATTAGTAAAATCTACCACAATTAAGTATCTTTGCAAAAATCACTGATGCAAGTTCCACCGAGCAAGACACCCTTTAACAGGGCATGTGCAATAAGTTCCTAAGTGGAATATAGCCAGCTCCGAAACAAGAAAAGGTTCTCTTGAGAACTCGCACGAGCTTTCACTGATACCTACGGTAATATGCGGCCAGAATTTTTGTCCGCTTGAACTTTGTTTAAACTCATTAACCCATTTGACTGTCTGCGGCTCGGCATTTAGGTCAAACAACTCATCAAGCGTAGCATCGTAAAAAACATATGGCGTTAATTTTTCCATAATATGCTGATGCAACAGCAGTAAAGCATCGGTTGGTTTAATTTTTAATCCTAATACTGTCTCTCCTGTCGGGATCGACTCACTGTATTGTTTTGATATTTGAAGTATTAAAGGATTGGTTTGTTCGGCAATTGTTTTAAGTATTTTTTGAACTGTGACAAGATCATCTTGTCTTATCACGCCCATGGCTAACGATATATGAGGCACTCGTAAACTATCCTCAAACGAAAGAGGGTGTTTTTTTCAGACACACATGTTTATTAACATCTATGACTTGTTCTTTGATAGCTTCAGGCAAAAGAACAATGCCAAAAGCAAATCTCTTCATTCCGAATATTATACATGAGTATCGCAAAGAAAAAAGCGGGGTGGTGGGACCACCCCGCTTGAGAACGCCGAATTACTCCTTGACCAGCGGCAGACCCCAGCGTTCGTTGGGACACTGCCGATTCAGCTCGGCCAAGACTTCGGCAAGACAGAGCTCGCCGCCGATTGGACCGAAGCTGACTTTCCGGCTCAAGCTGGCATTGACCAGCCCGAGATAATGATCAACGACCTTCCGGTCTGGACCGAGAATGACCGAGGTCTGGCCGTCGAAGGTGTATGGTGCATCATCGAGCGATCCGGCGATCACCACTTGATTGCCTTCGATCCGTGTCTGAAGCGCGCAGGCGCCCATCGCACGAGCGAAGACCGCCATCGCACCGAGTTCGTGGCCGCGCTGGCCGGCGCCGCTGATTCCTGGCAGATTGGAGTTCCACCAGAGATCGCAGTAGCCCTGGAGAGCCCAGAGCATCACAAGCGCCGACGAGTTCGAATCGGCGAACACCTCCGGATAGAGCCCGTACGGAATCAGGAACCGGAAGAAGCTGTTCGCGCGCCGAGCAATCTCGGTCGTCACCGCCGGCGCGTGAACGTTGTACTGGGAAACCGCCTTCAAGGATTCTCCCAGATTTTGATCCCCTCTCCATGCCCCATCGGACCCCGCGGTGAAAATCTCGCCGTGCCTCAAATCGAGGACGCCGGCGTACTTCACCGAAGCGAAGGTGGAGTTAGGAACGTTCTCCCTAATCACCATGACCGCAGTGACGGGCAGACCGTTCTTCACGCCGGCGCCCAGACTTCTGGCGTCGCCGGCCGTGCCATCAGTGGGGTCCAGCGCCAAGATGAACTCGGCATCCTCCGGGCCGAAATACTCGTATCCTTCGGCGTCCAAACCCATACCTGCCGGAAGTTCCTTCCTGATCATCATGACCGCTTCGTATTCGAACACGGTTTGACGCTTTCCCTTGTCACTCTTCTCGCCCGGGCCGGCGGGATCCGTCATCCGCATGCGCATATCACGAAGGTTGCGCAACATCGCCGGCAAAAACCCCGACTGTTGATTTTCCATGTAACCATCTCCTTCTGTGCCCGCAGGCATGGTTTAGTCGGGTGTGCCGGGAAGGGTGATGAAACTGCCCTTCCGGTATTCGGGAGATACCAAGTACTTGAGTGTCTCCCGCTGGTGAGCAACAATCCTTGAATCATCAAGATCCGAGAATCCTTGCCAGATTCCGTCTAAACTGGCCATGCCTTCGGAATCAAGCTCCAGACCGAAGACCGGCGTCAGACAGTAGCACTTGCGCCAGGACTCGGGATGGATTTCGGTGAAAAGAAACTCCAAACGATCCCAGTATCTCTGAAACAGGTCGTCTCTCTGACCGAAAATCTCCTTCAAGCTTCTGGTCAACACCTGTTCGGCCGATTGGCTGTAAACCCCGATAGATCCGACCACCTGGAATTTTCCCTCCATGGCCGGATTTATTTCGGCGCCGCCACGCTTCTTAAGCAAGAAAGTTCCCGGCTCTTCCGGCGACCGTACGATGATGTCGCAACAGTAATAGACACCGGCAATTTCAAGCCAAGGCAGAAACAGCGACCGCGGCACATACCCATTGTGGGCAACGCGATATTCGCTGATCCTGGTAGCCAGCACCTCAAAAAACGGCGCGAGCTGTTCCAAGGACGCTTCTCTCATCTCATCAAGAGTCAAAGTATTACCTCTTTCTGTGCCCGCAGGCACGGGTTACGAATGACCTCCTAAAATACCACGAAATGTCAATGAAACTTCCCTAAAACTGTCTTACACCATACTATATCATAAATTAGAAAATAAAACAAGAGCACCGTGGAATGTGCCCCTTTGTGCTCAACTGTCGATTATGGATACTGCCAATGCTTTTTCTTTTCACAAACTCTTTACTTCTCTTCTGTAGAAATCCATCTTGAGGGCGTACTCCTCTGGATTGGAGACGACCGTGTATTCGCTCATCGCGTCGGCGAAAGTCAGCAACATCAGTTCAATATAGATGCTGTTCAGAAATCTATTTTTTAGCTCCTTATGGGCTTCCTCAGAAATTTTATTATCGGGAGTGAAGATCGCATCAGTCAGAGCGTGGGAGCGGATTATTTCCGAGATGTAATCCAACTCGGCTTCAGAAAGACCGAAACGTTTTAATATTTCAACAGCTTTTCCGGCACCGGTTTCTTCATGGTCCGGACAGCTGGTCGTCCCGTTTTCATTGGTGACGATGCATTCTGTTTTTGAAATATCGTGAAGTATCGTGGCGATGGACAGCAATTCTTGGCGCGATCGCTCGCCTGTCTTTTCTTTTAATTTCACTTGGACCGTTTCGGGAACTTCCTCAATGATCTGCTTCAGATTTTTCAAAACAAAAAGAGCGTGGTCGTAGACCCTCTCGTTATTATGCCATAGAGTGTTTTCAATAACTTCTTTGAGTTGCTGAAATTCGGGCGTGTCAATAAGAGCTTGTTCGATTTCGACTTTCCCACCCAGCATTTTTTCTGAAGGACTTCTCATTTTTTAATCCTTGTTGATGATCATAGCTAGGGAGGTAATCTTTTCGGCGATGCCCTGCTTCAGGTTGCCGGTCGGCTTGAAGCCGAGACGGCGGAACTTGGAGTCGTCCACTTCATAGGAAAGCTGATTCATGATGGCCGAGTCCACGTAATCCATGACCAGTTTGGGCACGAATTTCTGAATGGTTTTTACCACATTTTCAACGGTGAAGTTCTTGGTCACCACGTTATATATCTGGCCGTCAAAAAGGTCTTTCTTCAAAATAAAATTGATGGCCTTGACGGCATCGCCCAGATACAGATACGGGCGTTTCTGGTTCCAAGCTGTTTTCCAAACTGTTATTGGCTGGCCGGTACTCGCCTGCCAGGTGAACTTGTTGACGGCCGTATCGTAGCGCATGCCGACGGAATGGCCAAAGATGGTGCCGAAGCGGCAGATGACTAATTTGAGGCCTTTCTTTTTTAATCCTTGCAAATACTTCTCGGAGTTCAATTTCGTTTCGGCGTAAGGGCTCTGGGGTTTAAGTTCTTTGCAGGTTTCGTCCACGACCGATGACTGACTGCCATAGACACTAGTCGTGGATGGAAAAAATAAACATACCTTAGCTTTAAGACAAGCGCCGGCCACCCTTTTCAATCCTTCATAATTGACGGCTTCCACCAGTTCCGGGATCTGCTTGCTTTTTTCGGCGTCGGTAATGGCGGCCAGATGGATGAGCGCGTCCACGCCTTTCAAATGTTTACTAAAATCCGCGGTTAAGATATCCTCTTTAACAAATTTAAAAATAAATCCTTTTGGAAGGTTATACAACGAGGGAAATCTTTGACTCTCAAGGTTATCAAGCATGACGACATCCCGGACGACGGACCGGTCCAGATTGCGGATAAGGTGGGAGCCGATATGGCCCAACGCGCCGGTCACCATAATTTTAAGTTTTTTTGGTTTCATGGCGATTATGTCCGGTCCGGCGCGCCCTCGACGATATTCATTATTTGCCGGACCTGGTCCTCAATTTTTCCGGATAACGGCAAAAAATAGACATTGGTATGACCTTCCTTTTTCATCAACTGGACCACGTCGGCATCAACGTTAAAGAAATAATCATAATGCCGGACCAGTTTTCGGATGCTGTAGATGTTGCCCATGCCGCTCCCGTACCAGTTAATGGTCGGGGCGATCTTGCGCAAATGTTCAAGGACCGGGATATCTATGTTTTTTGCCTTGGATACGAATATATAATCCGGTTCAACCCATTGGGCGGCATCAAGGACGCGCTCGTCAATATGTTTGAACGCCTTACCGCGAAGATGCTCTCTTATCATTTCGGGCATTTTAGAGACCACCCTATGGACTGGGTGGCCGATTTTTAAGACATCGTGGTCCAAAAAATCCACGATATGAACTTCAAAACCCAAGGCCTCCAAAGTTTTTCGCAAAGGCGTGTAAAGCTCGGATGACGGCGTTGATATTAAAAGTATCTTTCTCATTTGTTTCTGACTTTATCAAGCAGTTGATTTGAATATTCTTTTTCAACTTGAAAATTATACTCGGTCCTCTCGTCCTTGACCGCTTTTAAGACCGAGGCGTGCCAGATGTGGTCCACGACTACGTCCGGACGCAAATAGCCGGCGCACTCTTTTGAACGGAGCAGACGCAGGGACCATTCCGTGTCGGTGCCGAACAAGAGATAATTTTCATCAAACCAGCCGATCTTGTTAAAAACCTCTTTTTTGAACAAGAGGCACATGCCGGCGAACTCTTCGGTCATTTTAAACGGCGGCTTATTTTGGGGAGTATCGGCTTGCTGTTCTGGTCCGGAAGTGCGAGTAACCATCGGCGAGACCGCATAGCAATCGGGGTATTTCTCAAACGTCTCCATGCAGCGGGTCAACCAACATGGGTCAAGATTCGGCACGAAGACATCGGAATCCATAATGACAATATAATCGCAGGTGGATTCTCTGACTGCTTTATTCCAGATCTTTGACATATTCTTGGTTCCCGGCCGATTGTCAAAAAGATTGAGCTTATAGGGCCAGTCGGTATTGGATATCAAAAGCTTGGCGCATTTGGATTCAATCTCCGGCGACTTGTAGTTCAATACCAGTATCTCAACCCGCTTTAATTCGCGGTCGGCCGGAAGCGGCCTCTCTATCTGACGCATCAGTTCTTTTTGAGCCGCTTCTTTTTCTTCCGGAGTTATGGAAAATACCGGCATCTCCGGCTGGCGCGTATCTCTGACAACGCCCTTCAACCGGCCGCCCAGATATTTCCGGTCAGCATTTTTTAGCCAATTTTTGAGTGTTTTCTTGAATTTCATATTGGACTGCTAGCGATTTTTAATATCCCAATTGAAGTTAATACTTAGGTCATCAAACGGGATCCGATACTCATCGGGGTTCTTGGGGTTGTAGGGTTTGCTGGTATGGTAGAAAAGCCCGATTGGCGTAGTGCCTAGCACCTGATAGCCATGGGCGACGCCAATCGGAATGAATATGAGCTTTTTATCATTCTCACCGCTATAAATAATATCTGTCTGGCCTTTTGTTGGAGAATCTTTTCGCAGGTCGTGGAGGACAATTTTAGCGTGACCTTTGCAAATAAACCAGGTTTCATCCTGCTTTTTATGAAAATGGAATGCCTTGATAACCCCGGGATATGTCTCGGTATAGCTCGTCTGCTGGACGGGATGGAATGTTTCTTCTCCCAACTTGATAACTTCGACGAAAAATCCCCGGTCATCATAATAAGAAGTTATTTTTTTGATTTTTACACCTTTGATCATAGTTCTACTATAATAATAACATAATAATCTAAAATATGCCACTTGCTTTAAATTAAGTATCGGGTTAGTATATGAACTGCATGATCAAACCTAATCACGATGTCGGACTGGGCCCGCTGAATCACTGCCAGATTACCGGCTCAAAAAACCTTTTTGAAGCTATAGACCTTGGTCTTCAGCCGCCTTGTAGCGCTCTCTTAACGGACGCGACTATTCGTCATCCGGAAACTTATTACCCCTTGCGGCTGATGATTTACCCTGAATCCGGTTTAGGTCAGCTTGACTACGTTGTGGATGGCAAAATACTTTTCCCTATTGATTATCCATATCGACCTGGGATATCGGCTCCATTGCGAGACCATCTTAAATTAATCACAGACGAGATTATTTCAAATTTTAAGTTGGCGCCCAAATCGTTGTGTGTTGATATCGGATCCAATGATGGGACGATTTTATCCTTCTTTAAAAAACGCGGTATGACCACTCTTGGGGTAGAGCCGACGAATATGGCCAAGACTGCCTGGAAAGAAAACGGCATTAAAACAATTCAGAGTTTTTTTACTGAAGCCATCGCCAAAGATATCGTAAAAGAATACAGCAAAGCCAAAGTCATCACGGCCACCAATGTCTTCGCCCATATGGCTACCCTGGGCGAGGTCATGCGCGGAGTAAGCCGCCTCTTAGACAAAGACGGTGTGTTTGTGGCTGAAAGCCAATACCTTCTTGATGTTTTTCTTGGTAACCAATTTGATGAAATCTATCACGACCATGTCCGTATCTACAGTTTGAAATCGTTGGTCAAATTATTCCCCTATTACGGCATGGAAGTTTTTGACGCCCAAAGATTAAATACCCGCGAGGGCAGTATCCGAGTTTCAGCTGGCTGGAAGGGCAAGCATCCAATAAATCCTAATGTCGGCAAACTACTGAAGCTGGAGGTAAAAGTAGGATTGTTCAAACCCCAAGCCTGGGCGAAATTTAGAAAAAACGTAAACGAGAGCCGAGAAAAGTTTCTTCATTTTCTCCACGATGCAAAAAAAAGAGGTAAAACAGTAGT
>MGKO01000004.1:53104-61910 GCA_001795695.1 Candidatus Yanofskybacteria bacterium RIFCSPLOWO2_01_FULL_49_17 | reverse complement strand
TTTTGCCGAGTTCCTTAGCCAATAATCACCCGTTCGCCTTAGTACACTGATACTAGTCCACCTGTGTCGGTTTTGCGGTACGTTCGCTCATGTATTAGCCATAGAAGCTTTTCTTGGAAGCGCGCTCGGTTGAATTCCCCGACTGTAACGTCGAGGTTTGCACTTCGCTCGGATGCGCCTTGCGGCTGGACACGGATTTTCCTGTGTCCCATCCTCACGCTATGCCCGTTAAATCCGATTATACGGTCAACTTACAGCACTCCGTCACTCCTTAGAATACATAAGCGGGGCCGGAATATTAACCGGCTGTCCATCGACTTCCCATGCCCGAAAGCACGGTTATTCTTAGGCACGCCTAACCCTCCGATGATCGCCATCGCGGAGGAAACCTTGGACTTACGGCGATGATGGTTTTCACATCATTTGCGGTTACTCATCCCAACATTCTCCCTCCCCATCGCTCCAGCAAACTTCACAGTTTACCTTCACAGCAGATGGAGATGCTCCCCTACCGCTCGGTGATTTCAGAAAAGACTGAAGTGCCGCGCCTTACGCGCGACACTTCAGTAAGGACCCGCCGCCCAGGGATCGATACCCGGGCTGGCGGTTGGGAACGGAACGCGACTATCTAATGTCGCGCTGCGCCTGTCTCTCGCAGGAAAGGCAACCGAGGTCGCACAGTCATACGAGCGCCTTATGCAAAGCGAGATGCGGCCGGACGTTTCAGAACGCCTGAGCCCTTTCTCGAAGCTTGCATTGTTAGACCATCCCCAACTGGAGCGGGAGGCAGTCTCAAGATCCTACTTGTTCGTCGGTTCGAGAAATCGGCCATTAAAATTTCAATGGCCTCCTACCTCTACTTTGGCGTTCACTTTCGGAAAATCGACTATCTCTCCCGCATAATCCTTTCTGAAATCACCGAACCCACAATTTCGGTACTATGCTTAGCCCCTATACATTTTCGGCGCACACTGCCTTCCCGCCAGAGGCGGGTTCGAGTAGTGAGCTGTTACGCACTCTTTAAAGGATGGCTGCTTCTAAGCCAACCTCCTACCTGTCTAAGGCAATGTACTTCCTTTTCACTTAGCATAGATTTTGGGACCTTAATTTGTGATCTGGGCTGTTTCCCTTGCGACCATGAAGCTTCGCCCTCACGGTCTCACTGGCTGCAGTGCCCTCAACAATGACAACTTTTCTACTGCAAGTTAAAAATTTATGCTTCAGTTTTGTCGAAATTTTTTAACATACATCAGTATGTCTCAAAATTTCTCCTCACTTCGCTATAAATTTTGTAACTTTCGTCACGAAACTTGTCATTGTTGAGAGCACCACGGTATTCGGAGTTTGTTTGGTAAACCTACCCTTGCGGGCACGGCAAACCATTCAGTGCTCTACCCCCGTGGATTCTCTGCAACCGCTGTCCCTAAAGACATTTCGGGGAGAACCAGCTATTACCAAGCTCGGTAAGCTTTTCACTTCCAACCACAACTCATCCCGTGGCATTGAACGGCCAATGGGTTCGGGCCTCCACTCTTCTTTCGAAGAGCTTCACCCTGGTCATGGTTAGCTCGCCTGGCTTCGGGTCTTACCTATACTGCATAACCAACACTCTGTGTTGGAATTTCTAAATCCTAATTTCTAATTTCTAAATAAATCCCAAATCCTAATTTCAAAAATTTGAATTTAGATATTTGATATTGTTTAGAGATTAGGGTTTTGAGTTTAGAGTTTTCCAATACAAAGTATTGGTAGACGCGCTATTAACACTCGGTTTCCCTTTCCATACGTTCCAATGGAACTTATAGTGCAGTGTAAGTAAACTCGTTGGGTCATTCTTCAATAGGCACACCGTCATCCCTCGCTTGCGCTCGGGACTCCGGCTCTTTGTAAGCACACGGTTTCAGTTTCTATTTCACTCCCCTCGCCGGGGTTCTTTTAACCTTTCCCTCACGGTACTGGTTCACTATCGATCACGAAAAGTATTTAGCCTTATCCAGTAGTATGGACAAATTCACCCCGGACAGTCTTATCCTGGGCTACTTAGGGTCGAATCCGCGCACATAAAAACTCGTAAAAGTTTTTATATGCGGGATTGCAAGAACAGAAGTTTAGAGATTTTCGCGTACAGGACTGTCACCTTCTATGGTCGGCTGTTCCAAGGCCGTTCCGCTAATTTCTAAATTTGTAACTTCTTATGAAGTTTTAATTCTATCAGTGATGTGTCCTGACAAAATTAAAATTTCAAATGTTCTCCCCTGTTACCCCACTTCCCGATTATTTGCATAACTAGAAAATGGTTTGGGCTACGCCGCTTTCGCTCGCCGCTACTGACGGCATCTAATTCTATTTATTTTCCTCTGGGTACTGAGATGTTTCACTTCCCCAGGTACACCCCGCGCTCTGCGCGGAATTTTCAATTTTTAATTATTAATTTTTAAAAACTAATAATTTGGACTTAAAAATTCTGTGCAAAGCACGGTCGCCGTGGTTTGCACGGCGGGGTTTCCCCATTCGGAAATCTCCGGATCAAAGCCCGCTAGACGGCTCCCCGAAGCTTATCGCAGTCACGCCGCGTCCTTCATCGTCTTTTCGTGTCAAGGCATCCTCCGTGCGCCCTTATATTGAATAATCGCTTGATGAATGATTCCTTCCCGATTCAAGAACGTTGCTTCGCAACTTCGGTCGTCTAAAGACGATCTTTCTTGAACGGGATTTTCTATTTTATCCCGTTAGAAGTAGGTCATCTTTAGATGACCGTCAGTTCTAATGGGACGGTGATTTAATTTTTGCAACCCGCCTAAATATTTACTTCCGTAAATTTTTGGCGGGACCCTACTACCCAGTATATCTTCTGCGACTTACTTTCAGTTATCGTTCACTTCGCGAACGATGTCGCAGTAGTATTACTGGGCTAATTATTCAGTTGTTCAGGTTCAGTCGGCTTAGCTTCCAGTGATTGCCCGCCTTCGGTGGCCAATCACTGGTTTCCAAGACTCAATTTTTCACTAAAAAGGCCGCTTTTGAGCGGCTTTCCACACCATCACAATCCACGTGCTTTTTAGCCGCTTTTATGCCTTTTTTGTGAGAAAGTAATCATATATTTAACCGTGCTAACAGTATAACAAACCCGTCTATACACAGTCAATAGACAATATAAACGCATGAATTATCGCCTTATTTCATGCACATGCCGCCTTCGTACGGATTCCATTATTCTATGTTAGCACCAAGCGGATACGCATTCAATTCGGTCGTATTCACGGGCGCGATTTGGTTCCATTTGAAACCATTGCGACTGAAAGCGTCAACCGTCTTTATCCATCTTTTTATAACAGAATTATTTTGTATCTCCAATTTATATATCTTCGTATCATTCGGTCCGCGAATCAAATTATTATCCGCGATGGCATTTATTTCCAATGGTGACACCACAACTACATCTGACCATTTATTTCCATACGATAGAAAGACCTCGGAATTGTTCATCCAGCGTTTAAGTCCGCCCTCGGTAATGTAATAGGTTTTAGAATCATTCTGTGCCCGCATCAACTTGGCTCGAATATATGATGAACGGGCCGATGGAGACAAAATCTTTACTTGGCTCCAAGAGAAACCGAGCTGATTGAAAACGGACAAGGTCGGTATCCAGTTCAATTTGTTACCGACAAGGACTTCAAATACTTTGGGATCATCACTGAAACGCACTAATCCAGTGCTGACCGTCTTAGATTCTGGTGTTCCGCTCGGAATCGGAGTAACAGTCGGTGTCGGCGAAGTGCTTGGAGAAGGTGTCGGCGTCTTGGTCGGGATTGGTGTTGATACGTATCCTCCACCTCCACCTCCGCCGCCTCCCCCACCACTTATTACAGTAGCCGTTGGAGTAGCGATGGGAGTTGGTGTGGCCGTTGGTATGGCCGTAGCTGTTGGAGTTGTTGTTGGAGTTACTGAAGTTGTAGCCGTAGGTGTTGCAGTCGGAGTGGGAGTCACAGTTCTGACCGTTATTGTGATCGGCTGGGCCGAGTTCAGCACATTAACATCAGAGTCCCTATCCAAAACCAATGTCGAAGGACTGAAACTGATCTGGGCTGGGCTGCCGGTCGTGGAAATTGCTTTCATGGTCAGCACAGCTAGCGTGCCGGAACCGGTCTTGGGCGCGTCGGGCGACGCAATCAAAGTCATAGAGGCATCATCACCTGAAATGGACGGACCGACGAGCTCAATAGGCATATATGAACCTTTTATCAATGAGATCGGCTGAAGAGTAACCGCCGGAAAATGAATATGAAGTTCGACTCCGGTTAAATTTTTGACTCCCGCGTCTATATTGATACTAACAGAGAACTCCTCATTGATAAGAGGAGAGGAAGTGCTTGGCTGAAATGAAAGAACGGTATCGCCGGCCGTGGCTCGACCTTTGTTGTAAGAGATACTGACCCACTTGGTAGGATTTATGAGATTAAAATAAGAGCCAGCGGCGACACTGACCATAAAAAGAACGATGATTATTCCTATTTTTTTCTTCATTGTGTTCTATTTGCCGTAATTGCGTGACAAAATATTAAAATCAAATAGATTCACTACCCCGTCATTGTTTAGGTCTCCCTGAAGTCCTGGGCCGGTCTTTCCGTAATTCCTGACCAGAATATTAAAGTCAATCAGGTCTATCAGATCATCATTATTGGCATCTCCTGGTTTTCTTGCCGGAGTTGAACTTGCTGTCGGTGTTGCTGTTGGAGTGGGTGTTGTCGTTAAAGAGGGCGATGGCGTAGATGTCGGAGTAGGCGTACTTGTCGGCGTCGGTATCCTAGTCGGCATGGGGGGAGTCAAGGTAGGTGTCAGAGTAGGAGTGGTCGTTTGCAGAATAAAGGTTTTTGGGTTGCCGTTCAGATTGGTATTTACCGAAGAATTATCAATATCTATGGCATAAGCACAAATGCGATACTGCTGACCATTCCGATATTGAACAGGTATCGGGAACTCAAAGCCGTGCGCGCCGGTGATGCCGAGCGCGCCGTTCACATCGCCTCGCACCTTAGTTGTGCCAGTATTGCCAACGAAGGTCACCGGTGTGGTATCGCTTTGGCAAGCATAAAAATGGACATCCACACCTGATTCTGAATGGTCGGGGTCATAGGCCCAGCCGATGGCGTTGCCCGATACATCAACGCCATCCAACCAGCCGGCAGGCAGACGATTCACTGGTGTTAGGGTAGGTGTTGAAGTGGGGGTAGGCTGTATGGTAAAGGTTTGCGGGTTGCCCGGAAGGTTAGTGCTGACCGAAGATATTTCATTATCTATGGCATAAGCGCATATCTGATAACTTTTCCCGTCCCGATAGGCGCCCGGAATGGGATAATAAAAACCATGGGCTCCGGTTATGCTTAATTGGCTGTTTACGTCTGTTCTAATTTTGTCAGTCCACGTATCACCGACAAAGGAGATGGGGGTCCTGTCATTAGAACAGGTGTAAAAATGGATGGCGACACCGCCGAGCGTATTGTCCGGATCGACAGCCCAGCCGACGGCGTTGCCGCCTGCGTCAACGCCGTCAAAAGAACCGATCGGCCGACTGGTTATATTCGGGTTGCTTGGAACCCAAATACCGTATAAGTCCCATCTGCCCCACGTGTCACTGACCGAATTGTAGTCCTTCGGAGCAGCAAAACCGAATATGATGCGGCTTCCTGATAATAGATAGCCATTTCTGTCAGAGGCAAATCCGGCATTGTTGGCAAAATTGGGGAAATTATCCTTATCCAATAACTGATAGTCATTGCTCCAAGTAATACCATCTGTCGAGTACGTGTATCTTAGCGACGAATTAACGCTATGGCCGCCGTCCAGATAATACATAACAAATCTTCCTTTTACGTTATCATATCTAATGTCTTCTGATGTATGCCAAGCATTTGGATAACCCGGGAAATTTATTTTTTGAGCAGTTGTAGCGTTCCATGATACCGGATCAGCGGATTCCATCATCCACAGGTCGGATTTACGCGTTGGATTAGTGGATGTATCGGTATAGTAAATCCTGATCTTGCCGTTATAAATTACTTCCGTGGTTTGTCCCGCACCATAACCGATCTCGGCTTCCGATCCGGCAATTTTTGCTCTGATAATTTCTTTTGGCGGATCCGAACCATCCGGATTGATCACCCACCTGCCGCTATCGGTGTAAACGGCGTAGGTACCGTCTATAGTCGGCGAACGGGCCACCTGAACGACAGTTTGGGCAAAAGCATCATAACTTGAATAAAACATATAGTAATAACCTTGCCAGTAGATGACATTTGGATCACAGGCGGCTATATCACGACCAGTTTTAGGTGAAGCGGTCAGTTTTATTTGGGAGGTGGACCATGTGGCGCCACCATCGGCCGAATAGACATAGCGGATATAATCCCAGGCACCGTTTGCTCCCACCGAGCAGAAAAATACGTGATAGACCCCGTTTTCATATATTATGCTCGGACTATAAGCGTATTCCACTCCGTTTTGCTGGGCATCAACGATTCGGAAAGGGGCCGAAAAATCGCCAGCCGCTCGGCCTCTGTTAAGCGTGACCGCTAATTTATGAATCGCGCCTTGCCTATAAACGAAATAGAAAAAACTGGCGGAAGCGGCAAGAACATAGACCAAAATCAACATCACGACCGGCCAATTCCGCGGATTATCGACTGAATTCATGGGCTAAGTATAAATAAACATAAAGGCCCTTGAAAGGGCCTTTATGTTTATACTCTTGCCAGTATAAATATTCCCTTGCGTTTGAGATACCAACCCCCAACCACTAAAGAAGCAATCAAAGCAAAGCCCATGCTCCAGTCAGCCGGCCCTGTTTTGACATTTAGCGCTCCGGCCACCACTCCGCTTGAAACAGTCACGTAAACGGGGTTGGAATTGACCGGGCCGTGATTATCGGCCCGGACCGATGAATTGTTGGTGTATGTCTGGCCGTTATATGCGCTGGAATCAACGGTAGCAAACAACCGAATGGTATTCTGCTGACCGCTATAGAGATAGCCAACATTGAGGCCATTGGAATTAACAATACCATCAGCGATAACTCTACCGTTCAATGCCGTACCGCCTGAAACATAGTGAAGGCCGGCCGGCAGATAATCAATGACATTCACGTTTGACAAGGTCGTACCCGAAGCACCAGTAACAATGAGGTCAAACTCAATAGTATCACCAGGTCTGGCATTGACTGTTGTCTGATTAGTGATTTCTCCGCGCGATACGTTATGCCCGTATTTTTGAACAGACAATCTGGGAACCGGAGTCGGATATGGGGTTGGATATGGGGTTGGATAATACGAGTAGTAGGGATATGGGGTTGGATATGGGGTCGGGAATAAATATTGGTATAGAGGTATTGATACCGGATAATAATACGGGTACGGAGTGTATGGCGGCGGAGTGGCGCATACGCCGGAAACCGTGACTACTGTTGACGCGGTAAATGGCGCAGAACCTTGATTATTGGTCGCCGTCAAAGTATAAGTCGTGGTCTGGGTCGGTCTGACCAATATGTCGTTGCGTAAAGCAACCTCTCCGATACTGGAAATAGTTGTGCTGGAAGCATTATTGGTTGACCAGGCAAGAACTGAAGATTGACCGGCGCAGATAAAGGCAGGCGAAGCTATGATAGTGCCAGTTATCTGGCCAGGTGCCGGCGTTAGCGTCGGTGTCGGAGTGGGAGTGGGAGTAGATATCGAGCAATCAACACCATAATTAACAACTACACCAATAAAGACAGTGCTGGAATAAGCGGAATCAGTGGCATAGTAACCGGCATCATATTGAGTCCGTCCGCAGTTGTAAGTCCGGGTATTATACTCTAATTTAAGCGTGCCGTTTTCGCCGGGACTGTATGAATCTTTGCCTGATATTTTAACAAACCCCGATCCAACTGAACCATCATAGATGCCGCAACCGGCTTGGTCGCTATGAAAAGCGGCGTAATTAATAGCATAAGGATGATCAGAATTATTACTAGCGGTTATATTGTAAGCAAATGTTTGGTTGGCGCCATTAGGGCTAACGGTGATGCATGGGTCAGACGATTTGCCTGATTCAGTAAAATAAACCCTAAAATCACCCGAAGCGTGAGCAATGACAGTGGCGGAAATAAGAGTTACGAGGGCGATAACCCCTGATAAAATTAAGATAAATTGCTTTTCTGGCACTGTTTTCATATTATTATTTTATAACATTATATTATCTAATCTGTCAAGGTTCTAGCTCATCTAATCCTAACCGCCGCCACCGCCACCCGATTCGTGTCGGTACCGACCGGCCAGCAAGTGGAAAGAATAAGGTCGCCAGTCATGCCGGAATCCAATATCTGCTGGACAGAGCCGCGCCGGACAGTGGTAACCCGATATATATGTTCCCGGCCCTGATATGTCAAGTAGATCAGGTCATCAGGAGCCATCGCGCCAAGCTTGGCGAATATGGCGGAATATTTCGTCCAGGGAGGCAAAGATGAGGAATGGCCGATGATGACCGATTGGCCCGATTGACCCGGCATGGCTGAACCGGGAAACAGCACTACGCCCTTCTTAAGGGCGGAGAATATGTCGTCGTCATTTTCGCGCAAGACCGCTATCACCGGCGCGTTGATGGAAAGTTTAGGCACCGAGAGCTTCAATTGCTCCTGGCCGGCCTGTCCTGTTTGAGCCAAATAACTTAACTCGGGGTGACTGGCATAGCCGTATAAGGCACGGTATTGGTCGGTCAGGGCTTGGTTGTCCTTTTCTTCGGAGTGGGTCATGGAATAACTGACCACGCTTGTAGC
>MGKO01000004.1:0-53094 GCA_001795695.1 Candidatus Yanofskybacteria bacterium RIFCSPLOWO2_01_FULL_49_17 | reverse complement strand
GCCATAATCATGGAACGATATTTTCTGGGCGGTCTTGGGATTATCAGCGGAGATTCGTTCATTATGGGATTCATGGCAATATTATATTGCTCGTCAAAAATTGATGGTCCTTCATCGCAAACACCAGTAAAGCCACGAGCGCCAAGATCACAGCTCGGGTCAACAAGGTCGGGGCCCGCAAATGCATCCTGGCGAACAAGTTGATGGCCAACAGGGCCAGCGCCGCCAGACCGGCCAGGGTCATCAAAAGTTGGAACATTGACCATGACAGATAGGTCATCTCGTTGGTGGGCGAGGTCTGACTGACGCCGGCCACGACCGTCTTCCCGGCCGGCTTTGGCCCGGCCGGCTCACCTGCAAAATGTATCGCTTGGCTCGGCAAGGTTCGCAAGGCGGCGGCTACTGGGGTTGGGCTGACAGTTGGTAAAGATGTCGGTTTTACAACCGGTTGACCGAATTCCTGAACAACAACTGTTCTAGAGCGGCCGTCAATAATGGCTGTCCCGGTGACAATACCGATCTCGGTGAAGTTCGGATAAAGGATATTTTGTCGGTGATCTGGCGAAGCAAGCCATGCCCGCATCACATCGGAACTGGAATTAAAATCCATGGCCAGATTCTCGCCGGCCGCCTGATAGTCATAACGCGCTTTTTCAAACCAGGCCCACGGCGTGATGCCTTGGGGCGAGACATGGCCGAAATAGCCGAAAGAGCCCATGTCTTGAAGTTTCAATTGAGCGGCCTTCTCCAACTCCGGGTTTATCTTCAGAGCCGGAAGCTCATTATCGGCACGGGCCTTGTTTGTAAGAGTGTAAAGGTCCGACTGGGTGACCTGATTGAAAATATCCGCGCCCAGATTCTGATCGTAAGAAATGATGCTAAGCACCTTCAAAAAAACAAGCACGATAATCATGCCCGCGAATGATTCCGACTCAAGGATGCGAGGCCGGTAACCATTGTGTTTGTGGGGCACGAGCAAAACGATAAGTTTGTGTATTAAATCAGTCATTACTTTGTCAGAATTAACGGACCGTCTTTGGTTATGGCAACCGTATGTTCAAATTGAGCGGCCAGGCCCCCGTCTTTAGTCACGAATGAAAAGCCGTCCTTTCCGTCCTCTATCTTCCAATGACCGGCGACCACCATCGGCTCTATGGCGATGACCAATCCCGGTTCCAACTTTTCCTTTCCCTCACCCGGAGAAACATAGTTCAGGACTTGAGGCGGTTCATGAACGTCTTTGCCGATCCCATGTCCGACTAATTCCCGAACGACGTTAAAATCTTGCGACTCTACGTATTTTTGTATCTCTCGTCCGATATCCTTAAGGGCATTACCGACTTGAGCCTGTTCAATACCGATATCAAGAGCGCGCTTAGTGACCGATATCAATTTCAACTTCTTAGCGTCTTTGGCCTCTCCGACAAGGACGGTTCTGGCGCTATCCGTGTTAAAACCTTTATAGCGGACGCCGAAGTCTATCTTAAGCACATCACCTGATCTTAAAATCCTATCGGACGGAACACCGTGGACCACCTCTTCGTTGATTGAAGTGCAAATAGAAGCTGGGAATCCTTCATGGTCAACGAACCAGGACTTCGCGCCGGCTTCTTTTAGAAGCTTGCGGGCAATATCGTCAAGTTCTTTGGTGGTCGTTCCGGGCTTAGCCGCGACAACCAGCCGATCAAGGATATCGGAAAGAATATGGCCCCCTTCGGCCATTATTTCAATTTCTTCGGGTGTCTTTAATTTCATCCCATTAGAAATATCCCGCCCGAGGTCCTGCGGACTGCGCATGGCGCAGGCGGGATTTCTAACGGGATAAATGCATCACCATAGTTTATTCAGTATCTCGCGATGCACATCCTCTATGGACTGCTCGCCATCTATGGTAATTACATTATACCCTTTTTGGGTCAAAAAGTCAATAATTAGCGCGGTTTCGGAAAGATAGACCTGATAACGTTTTCTGATGGTTTCAGGGATATCGTCAGCCCGGGTAATCAGGGGGCTGCCGTCCTCCGGACAAACGGTAATATCTGGGTCTAAAATAGGATGGCCGTTGGCCCGACAGACCCGCCGCTTGGAATTGCGCTTGACGGATTCTTCCTCGCTTAATGCGATGGTAACGACTTTTATATTTTTGCCGTAATACTTTTCCAACACTTCCACTTCGGTCTGGGCCTCCTCAACTCTGCGCGGCCAACCATTGGCGATGAGGCCCCGGCCAGCCGCGGCTGAAGCAATGGCTTCCAATGTCCACTCCTCTACTAATTTTTGGTCCAACAGTTCCCCACTCTTATACTTTCTTTTCTCTTCGTTCATAACGGCATCATTCGGTTCGGCGGCCGCGAATTTTTGTTCTATGATATGAGAAGTTTTTATTTCCTCCAATTTTAACTCGCGGGCCAAAAGCTCGGCTTGCGTGTCCTTGCCGCTCCCCGGCGGCCCCATCAGTATGATTGCCTGCTTCCGACCTGTATCCATATTTGAATAATACCGTTTTTAATGAAAACAAAAAAGCGGGCCAGAGGCCCGCTTTTTATTAATATTCGTACATGGACAGCTGGGCATCCAGCTGTTTCATGACCTCCAATGCCACCGACACAACGATGAGGATGCTGGTGCCGCCGACGGCGAAGTCGGTGATGGAGGTGAAGCCCTGGACGATGTTCGGCAGGACAGCGATGAGACCAAGAAATACCGCCCCGACCAGAGTGATGCGGGTCAAAAGATGATGCAGGAACTGGGCGGTGGAAGGGCCGGGCCGGATGCCGGGAACGTATCCCCCGTTCTTTTGGACGTTCTCGGAAATGGACTTGGGGTCAAAAGTGATGGCCGTGTAGAAGTAGGTGAAGAGGAACACCAGCAGGAAATAGAACACCGCGTACCAGATGCCGGTCGGCTGGAGGAAGTTGCTGATGGACGTGGCGACATTGGATACGATGGCTATCTTGGTGCCGGCAAAGAAATTGGCTATCAAGCTGGGGAACAGCAATAATGAGAGAGCGAAGATGATGGGGATCACGCCAGCGTTGTTGATGCGCATCGGCAAGTAGGTGGACACGCCGCCGTAGACCTTGGAGCCCCGGATGCGCCGGGCGTAATTGACCGGAATATTGCGCTGGGCCTCGGAGATGTACACCACGCCGGCAATGACCACGACGGCCAAGATGATGAAGGCCATGTAGCTGAAGAAAAGGGCTGGCGTATATTTGAAAAGGGCCTGCTGAAGCTGGACCGGAAATCCGGCCACGATACCGGCCAAGATCAGGATTGAAACGCCGTTGCCGACATTCTTTTCGGAAATAAGCTCGCCCAGCCACATCAAGAACAAGCTTCCGGCCACCACCACGGCCAGAACGGTCAGCCACTGGAACGGGTCCAGATAGCCGATGACATTCTGCCGCTGGAGGGAGACAAGGAAGCCGAATCCCTGCAGGGCGGCCAAGGGCACGGTCAGGAGACGGGAGTATTGGTTGAACTTCGCCCGGCCGGCTTCGCCCTCGTATTTGTACATCTGTTCCAAGGACGGAAATATCATCGTCAAAAGCTGCATGATGATAGAGGCCGAGATGTAAGGCCCGAGCGCCAGCATGACGATGGACAACTGGGAGATGGAGCCGCCGGTCAAAGCCGAAAGCAAGCCATAGAAGCGGTTATTTTCAAAGAAGGCCTGGAGCTGGGCGGCATCCACGAACGGAATAGGCACGTTAGCCGCCAACCGATAGATGATGAGCACGCCCAAGATGAATAATATCTTGTTGCGCAGGTCCGGCTTTTTGAATATTTGTAAGAATTTATTCAATCTAGCTTATTAGCTTACTAGCTTACTAGCTTTTTAGGTTACCCTAATAAGCTAATCAGCTAAAAAGCTAGCTGCTGATGCTGCCTCCGGCAGCAATTATTTTCTCTTTGGCCGAAGCCGAGAAATCAAAGCCCTTGAACTCCAGCTTGCGGTTCAGGTTTCCATCGCTCAAGATCTTCACGCCTTTATCGGTATTAATGATAACGCCTTTTTCAAGCAATAGTTCCGGGGTGACCAGGGTGCCCTCGGCAAACTGATTAAGGACATCAAGATTTATAACGGCGGATTTGTCGTGGCGAAGCTGATAGAAGCGATGTTTGCGGTGCGGCCGGTTAGAGCCGGGCTTCTTTGAAGCTCCCCTCTGCTTGGGGAAAAGCTGCCACAAGCGGTTGTCGCCACCGCGGAAACCGGGTTTGACGCCGGCGCCGGCCCGCGACTTCTGGCCCTTGGTGCCTTTACCGGAAGTGGTGCCGCGCTTGCCGCCGCGCCCGACGCGCTTGCCGTACTTGCGGGGCGTATTCGGTTGTAGATTATGTAATTCCATAATTAGATTATAGGTTATAGGAATCTAGTTTCTGACTATCATCCTATTTCCTATCACCTAGTTCCTTGTTTTGAGTTTTTTAAGCGCTTCAATTGTGGCCATCGCAATGTTTATTTTATTGTTTGTCCGCCTGATAAGTTTGCCGGTCAAAGCATGGATGCCGGCCAGTTTGGCCACCACTCGGACCGGACCGCCAGCTTTAACGCCGCCTCGGGCCGGCTTTAACACTACTACCGCGCTGGAGTATTTTGCGTCAACCTGATGAGGAATGGTGCCGTTTATCATCGGGACAGTGATGAGGCGCTTCTTGGCCTGATTGGTCGCTTTCTGAATTGACTGCTGGACATCTTTTCCCTTGGCCATACCGACGCCGACCCTGCCTTTGCCGTCGCCGATGACGATAGTGGTGCGGAAGCTGAAACGCTTGCCGCCTTTGGTCACGCGAGATACGCGGCCGATCTCAAGCGTCCGTTGGTCAAATTCAGATTTCGGCCGATCCCCCTGCATGCGACGGCGGGGTCCGCCGCGTCCGCCCGCTCCGCCGCGTCCGCGCCCCCGGCCGCCGAAGCGCTGATCAGCTTGCTTGGCCGGCTGTTCAGACGCCGGAACAACAGCCGCCGGCGTTTCTGTTTTTATCTCTTCAACTGATTGTATTTTTTCTGGTTCCATGTTTTTTTCTAGTTGCTAATGGCTAATTACTAGCGGCTAGATTTTAATTCCGCCCTCGCGCAAACCATCGGCCAATGATCTGACCCGGCCGTGGTATTTGAATCCCCCGCGGTCAAAGACCGCTTCGCTTATTCCCTTTTCTTTCATTAAGGCCGCCAGTTGCCTCCCTATCGAAGTCGCGCTCTCGGTCTTTTTGATCTTTGCCGTTCTGGACCTTTTGGATTTTATATCCGAAGAACTGATAATGGTCTTTTTTGCGGCGTCATCGATCACCTGGGCATAAATGAAACGATTGCTTCGAAAGACGGCGACACGGGGCCGTTCGGCCGTGCCAGATATTCTAGCTCTTATGCGAGTGTGGCGCCGTTTTTTATTCAGTTGTTTATTGCCTGTTTCCATGATTATAAATTTAAATTTAAAAATTTAAATATCAAAATGCAAAATTATGGGATTGCTGAACATTTTTAATTTTGAATTGTCATTTTTCATTTTGATTTTTGTATTTTTAATTATTACGCCGCTGTTGCCGCTTTCTTCCCAGCTTTACGTCGGACATGCTCACCCACATAGCGAATGCCGCTGCCTTTATATGGCTCCGGCTTGCGATGGGAGCGAATTTCGGCGGCTACTTTTCCGACAAGCTCTTTATCGGCGCCCTGGATGCAGATGGAGTTCTTCTCGGTCTTGAAAGTGACCCCTTCCGGCCCGTGAACGGTGACCGGGTGGGAATAGCCCAGCCCGAGCTCCAGGTCGTTTCCTTTGACTGTCGCTTTGTAACCGACACCTTGGAACTCCAGCACTTTTTCAAAACCTTCAGAAACGCCGAGAATCATGTTCTGGACCAAAGCGCGGGCCAGGCCCCAGGCCATTTTGCCTTGGCGGTCCACCGTTTCTGGCCTGATGTTCAGCACCTTATCGCTCACAGCCACCGAAACTTTAGCCGGCAGCTTCTTGGTCAATGTTCCCTTTGGACCCTTTACCGTAACCGAACCCGAGCTAACGTTTATCTCAACTTTATCCGGGATAATAATTGGTTTTTTTCCGATCTTACTCATAACGATTTTATCTGCGAGGAGTTGCGAAGCAGACGAGCAGTTATAAAACTCGTCACCCCCTCCTTTTTATCTTTATATTAAATGAAAAACTGTGTTATTATAATCTATTTTTGTATTATTGTCCATTCGTATATTCATGATAAAAGGAGGGGGTAAGCGACTGTCGCCAATCGCTTACGCTCTTGGACATTCGCTTACCAGATTTCACAAATTATCTCTCCGCCGACATGCTGTTTGCGGGCATCACGGGAGCTCATCACTCCTTTGGAGGTGGAGAGGATGGCCAGACCGTGACCGGAACGGACCGGTTTTATCTCATCAGCCGTCAGGTACATCCGTCGGGACTGCCGGCTGATCATCCTAATACCGGAGATGGCTGATGTCCCGTCGTTGTATTTCAATCCTATAAGTAGGTATTCATGCTCTGATTTTTTATGTTTCTTGCTCTTTCTCTCTGCGCCGGAAATGTATCCTGCACTCAAAAGAACATCGGCTATCGCTAATTTCATCTTTGAGAACGGCATCATCACCTGGTCTTGACGGGCCATTGAAGCGGTCTTTATTCGGTTGAGCATGTCTGATATTGGGTCCATCCCGTTAGAAATCAAACAATCCGTCCACCGTTTTGAAACGGTGGCTGGTCTGGTTTATTTGGTTATTTATCATTTTTTTCATGGTTGTTCGTGATTTCTAACGGGATTACCAGCTTGATTTTTTAACTCCGGGTAAAAGTCCGGCACTGGCCAATTCACGAAAATGGATTCTGCAGAGACCAAATCTGCCGATGTAGCCGCCCTTGCGGCCGCACAGGAAACAGCGCCTGACTGTTCGGGTAGAAAACTTGGGCTTCTTATTGGAACGGGCAATTGTGGATTTTTTGGCCATCCCGTTAGAAATCAAACAATCCGTCCACCGTTTTGAAACGGTGGCTGGTCTGGTTTATTTGGTTATTTATCATTTTTTTCATGGTTGTTCGTGATTTCTAACGGGATTTTTTGATTGGAAAACCTAAGTGCTTTAATAATGCCACGCCCTGCTCATGGGTCTTGGCCGTGGTGGTGACTGAAACCTCCAAGCTGAAAATGTCTTTCATATTCTCATAATTGAGCTCCGGGAAAATGCTGGACTCGCGCAGACCGAGATTCAGATTGCCGTTCCGGTCTATGTTCTTCGTTTCAATCCCGCGAAAGTCCCTGGAGCGGGGCAATGCGATATTTATCAGACGGCTGATGAAGTCATACATGCGCTGGCCGCGGAGAGTGACCGAAATACCGACTGGCACGCCCTGCCGGACCTTAAAACTGGCGATGGACTTTTTGGCCGCCCGGAAGACCGGCTTTTGGCCTGAAAGTATGGCTATGTCCTTAGCAATACGCTCCAGGGTTTTGTCGTCTTTGGCAAATCTCCCGACACCGGTATTGATCGTAACTTTGACGATCTTGGGCGCAGCCATAGCGTTGCCAATATGAAACTCTTTCTGTAGGGCAGGAATGACGTTCTTTCGGTAATTTTGCAGTAAGCTAGTCATGATGCTGATTTACAAATTCATGCGAATGATACGAATGTTTTTGGTTGGTATTTGCGGCATTCGGATGTCATTCGCGGATTAGGATTATATCTCGGATTGACACTTTTTACAAACACGGATTTTCGCGTCACCGGTCAGTTTATAGCCGACGCGGGTCGCCTTACCGCAAGACCTGCAGACAAGAGCAACACTGGCCGCGCTGACAGCCCGTTCTTTATGGATGATCTGTCCCTTTTGGCCCTGCTTTCTGGCCCGGGTATGTTTTTTAACAAGATTTAAACCCTCAATGACCAGCAGATTTTCGGCAGGCATCACGGCCAAAACCTTGCCGGTCTTGTTCCGGTCTTTCCCGCCCAGCATTTTCACGTTGTCGCCCTTCTTAATCTTCATCCCGTTAGAAATCAAACAATCCGTCCACCGTTTTGAAACGGTGGCTGGTCTGGTTTATTTGGTTATTTATCATTTTTTTCATGGTTGTTCGTGATTTCTAACGGGGTTATACAAGTTCGCTAGCGAGCGAAGCAATCGTGTTAAACCCTTTTTCTTTAATTTCCCTCGGTATCGGTCCGAAGATGCGTCCGCCTTTGGGCTCCATGCCGTCCAACAGAACCACCGCGTTGGCGTCAAAACGGACATAAGTGCCGTCCTTGCGGCGGTAGGGATTTCTCTGGCGGACAACGACGCACCTCACCACATCTTTTTTCTTGACGCTTTTGCGCGGCTCGGCCACTTTGACCGAAGCGACGACAATGTCTCCGATCTGGGCGTAGCGCCGGCGCGAGCCGCCAAGCACTTTGAAAATGCCGACGCGTTTTGCGCCTGAATTGTCCGCCACTTCTACTATTGAACGTAGTTGCAACATATTTTTTAGGTGATTAGCTTCCTAGCTGACTAGCTTATTAGGTTGCCCTAATCAGCTGATAAGCTAAGAAGCTAATAAGCTTTAAAGTTTACTGATGACTAGCCAGCGTTTTTCTTTTGACATAGGCCTGGTTTCCTGAATGATGACCTTATCGCCGGTGTGATAGGCGTTATCTGGATTGTGGGCTTTGAACTTGGCGGTCACTTTGAAGAATTTCTTATACTTGGGATGCTTCTTCATGCGGGTAACCGAAACCACCACCGTTTTGGTCATTTTATCGGAAGTGACCAGACCCTGCAATTTTCTCGGTTGTGATTGATTGGTAGTCATATTAACGGGCAATAATCCTCGTCTTTATCGGCAATTTGTGGGCGCCCAGACGCAAGGCCTCGCGGGCCGACGCCTCCGGCAGACCGTCTATCTCAAAAATAACGCGGCCGATCTGGACCGGGGCCACGAAATGGGACAACCCTCCGGCGCCGCCGCCCATGCCCAATTCGGGACTGCGGGCCGTCCGCGGTTTATCCGGAAAAACCCTGGTCCAGATCTTGCCTCCGCGCTGAATGAAACGGGCCATGACCTTTCGGGCCGACTCAAGTTGATTAGCTTTAAGCCAGGCGGCTTCTTCTGCTTTCAGGCCGAAGCTGCCGAAGCTCAAATGGGTCCCGCGGGTAGCGAACTGTTTGCGGGCCTGGTTGCGGCCTTTATGGGTCTTGGTGTGTTTTACTCTGGCTGGTTGCATGGGATGTTTGTCAGCGAGGAGTTGTGAGTTTGCGAACAGCCGAGCTGTTACAAACTTGCGACTCCCTCTTTTCTATCGTATTACTGTGATTAAGCTGTTATATTTTAATCTATTTTTAATATTTTGTCCACCTCTTTATTTATTTGAAAAGAGGGGTTTTGAAGATGTTACCGCTCGCCGCCGTTGCGGGCATCTTCAAATTTTTCGCCTTTGTATATCCAAACTTTGATTCCGATGGTGCCGTAGGTTGTATGAGCAGTGGCCTTAGCAAAATCAATATCGGCGCGCAAGGTCTGAAGCGGCAGGTTACCCTCTTCCAAGTGCTCGGAGCGGGCAATCTCGGCGCCATCCAAACGGCCGCCCATCTGGAGCTTAGCGCCTTTGACCTGCTTGTTGGACATCATTTTCTGTAAGGTCATTTTCATTATCCGCCTGAACGGAATACGCTTCTCTATTTGCTCAACCATTGATTCGGCCATGACCGCGGCTGACAATTCTGGATATTTTATTTCCTGAACTTCAAGACGGACAGCTATCTTCTTTTTGAGCAGGCGCTGGACGGATTTCTTAAGGTCTTCGATGCCGGTTCCCCCGCGGCCGATGATAAGCCCCGGCCGAGCGGTAGTAATGATAATGTTAAGGGTGTCGGTCCCTCTCTCTATTTGAATGTCGGCCACGCTCATGCCCCTTAATTTCTTCTCAAGAAATGAACGGACCTTCAGGTCATCTTTCAGATAAGGAATATATTTGCGGCCGCCAAACCAGCGGGAGAGCCAATCCTTTTGAATACCGGTGCGGAGCGAAATTGGTGATATTTTTTGTCCCATCGGATGTTTGTCGGCGAGGAAGTGCGAGTCAGCGAGCAGACGAGCTGCCACAAACTTGCGACCCCCTCTTTCTTGTCTTAATAAGAAGACAAAGATGTTTGATTATAATTAATTTTTACCATTTTGTCTATATTGTGAATACATGATAGAAAGAGGGGGTAAGCAATTATTTCCAATCGCTCTCGCTCTCGGATAATTACTTAAATTGATTTGCGTTGAAACATTTTTCTCATGAACCCACCTCTGGTTTTATCTTTCTTCCCCAGTTCGGTCTTTATTTCTGGTTTATCTGTCTTTGACTTTATTTGGACGTCAATCTTATGTTCGTGCTTTTCTTCCTTCTTCTTAACTGCTTCACTTTTCAGGCCGGGCACTTTTTCGGCCAATATCAGATGAATATTGCTGGTCTTCTTGTGGACCTCGCGGGTCCGGCCAAAACCGGCCGGTCGGTAGCGCTTCAATTTCACTCCCTCATCCACATAGAAATCTTTGATGTACAAGTTGCTCGCCACCATATTGAAATTATTGGTCGCGTTGGCAATGGCCGATTTTATGAGTTTAGCTATGGGCTCGGCCGGACGGCGTATGACAAAAGCCAGCTGCTCTAAGGCTGCCTGGGCGTTTTTGCCTTTGACCAAATTGACTATCAGCCGCACCTTGCGCGGAGCCAATCGGGCGTTCATCAATTGTGCTTTTACGGTTGCCATCTTCTAGGTTTTAGGTTTTAGGATTTTAGGTTATAGTTTTTCTATCACCTATTTCCTATAAGCTAATCAATTTCCTTCTGCTTTTGCCTCGGCTGGCGGCGCTTTGGCGGCCTGGGCGGCATCAATCTCCTTCTGCTTGGCTGCCGCTTCCATCTCGCGCTGCATCTTGCCGCCGTGACGGCTGAACTTGCGAGTATGGGCAAACTCCCCCAGTTTGTGTCCGACCATGTCCTCGCTTATGAACACGGGAAGATGGATGCGGCCGTTGTGGACGCCGAAAGTAAATCCAATCATCTCGGGCACAATGGTACAGGCGCGGGACCAGGTCTTGATGACGGTCTTATCGCCCGCCTTCAAATTGGCTATCTTCTTCAATAACCTCTGATCTACGAATGGTCCCTTTTTTAAACTTCGTGACATATTATTAGCTTATAGGTTATAGGATTTTAGGTTACAGCTATTTCCTATAACCTATTTCCTAGTTTCTATTTCTGGCGTCGGCGGACAATGAACTTATTTGATTTCTTTTTCTTGTTGCGGGTCTTGCGGCCGCCGGTGACCTTTCCCTGCGCGGTCTTCGGCCGGCGCGTGCCGCGGCCCTGGCGGCCCTCTCCTCCGCCGTACGGATGGTCAACCGGGTTCATGACCGTGCCGCGGACCTTCGGCCGGCGGCCGAGCCAACGGGTGCGGCCGGCTTTACCCAGCGAGATGGAGCTGTGCTCCTGATTGGATAACTGGCCGATGGAAGCGTAGCACTCGCCAGAGACCAAACGGGTCTCCGATGACGGCATCACCAGTTGGACGTAACCGCCCTCGCTGGCCAATACCGAAGCGGCCGAACCGGCCGAGCGGACCATTTTGCCGCCGCTTGAAGGATGTATCTCAATATTATGAACAAGCGAGCCCTGCGGGATGTTCTTTAACTTCATGCGGTTACCAGGCCTCAATAAGCCCTGCTCGGAAGTGATGACCGTGTCCCCGACTTTGAGCTCCTGGGGAGCCAAGATGTAGCGCTTGTCGCCGTCTTTATAGTGAACGCGAGCGACGCGGGTAGTCCGATTCGGATCGTATTCCAAAGCTACAACCGTGCCCGGCACATTAAACTTGTCCTGCTTGAAGTCAACCTCGCGGTAGAGCTGTTTGGCTCCTCCGCCTCGGCCCTGGCGGCCGCCGGTGATGCGGCCCTGATTATTCCGGCCGTATGATTTCTTGTAGCCATGGACACGAGATTTCAAAGGACTCAAATCCGAAAGACCCGAGAAATCATATCCCTGCATGTGGCGGCGCGATGAAGTTGTTGGTTTGTAGTTCTTAGCCATTATTCTGGAATTGATTCTCCTTCTTTCAAGGTGACGATGGCCTTGCGCAAAGCAGGCCGACGCCCTTCGTGTCGCCCGACGGTGACTTTCTTTGATTTGCGGTTCAATATATTGACCCTTAGAACATGGACGCCGTATTTCTTTTCAACTTCTTTTTTAATTTCTGGCCGATTAGCATCGGAAGTGGCCTCAAATACATATTGATTCAGTCCTTTGCCACGGGTCGCTTTTTCACTGACATATATCCGTTTGATATGAACGGTTAGATTGGTCCGGGTCAGACCTCCAGACGGCTCGGTCTTTGGCGACTCAACAACAGCCGGCTTTTCAACCTCTTTCTTTTCTTCTGCTTTTTTACTTTTTCTGAATAAAGCGGTCATGGCTATAAAATTGCTAATTTCTAATTAATCTTTTTTCAATCGTTTGCAAAGCTGATTTCGGCATAAAAACATGCTTCGAAGACGAGACGGCCAAGGGATTGACATTTTTGGCTTCAATGGTCGTCAAGTAAGGGATGTTGCGGGCGGCTTTGTACAGGTCATTGTTGCCGTCCGGGACGACGAACAAAATACTGTTCAATCTCTGGACCACTTTTGAAAAGTTTTTCAGCATGCCGGCCAGCTCTTTGGTTTTCGGTTTGGAGATATTGAAATTGTCCACGACCACAATATGCCGGCCGCGGGCTTTATCCGACAACGCCACCCGCAGGGCCTGCTGGACCATTTTTTTGTTCACCGCTTTTTTGAAATTGCGCTCTTTGGTCGGACCATGAGTAACGCCGCCGCCCTTCCAGATCGGAGAACGGATGGAGCCGTGCCGGGCCCGGCCGGTGCCTTTCTGCTGCCAAGGTTTCTTGCCTCCGCCCCTGACCTCTCCGCGACCCTTGGCGTGAGCAATGACCTGGCGCTTATTGGCAATCATGGAAGTAACGACCTGATATAAAAGGTCTTTGTTCATGGGCAAACCGAACACGCTCTGTGCCAATTCCACATTTCCTATTTGCTCGGCGGCTTGGTTGTATAAAGGATATTCCATCATCTACGAATTACTAATCTAGTACGAATGTACGAATATCTGAACGGGTTGCATTAGTAGATTACTGAGTCATAATTTGCACAATTGAACCATTATTACCGGGAACCGCGCCTTTGATGGCGATAATGCCTTTCTCGGCATCCACTTTGACCACGGTCAGACCGCGGACGGTCAAGCGATTGTCGCCCATCCGGCCCGGCATGCGCATGCCCGGCAGGGTGTGCTGGGGAAAACGCTGACCGATGGAACCGCCATGGCGCATCACCGAATGATGGCCGTGAGAGGCCGGCATACCGCGGAACCCATGACGTTTGACCACACCTTGGAAGCCCTTACCTTTGGTTGTGCCGGTGACTTTGACCTTTTCACCCTCTGCAAAGACACTTGCTTCCAAAATGTCGCCTTGCTTATACTCCTGCCTGCCGGCAGGCATGGCGGCGGTAGTTTTAAATTCTTTCAATACCGCAAAATTACCGAGATTCTTCATGTGGCCCTTCTGTGGCTTGGTCAATTTCTTTTTGGTGCCAATGCCAAGCTGGACGGACTGATAGCCATCTTTTTCGGTAGTTTTAATCTGAACAACAGTATTGGGCTTAATTTGAACAAGCGTAACCGGAACGACCGTTCCGTCTTCCTTGAATATCTGGCTCATGCCCACTTTTATACCTAGAATAAACTTGTTCATTTTCACAAAAAACGCCGGACTAGCCGGCATCCGCCCAGCTGGTCTCTTTGTTTTTGTTTGGTTTACTTAGATTGGTTTGAAACCACTCTGAATAATTAAGATAACTGTTACTCGATGTATTTTTATAAACCGGATTTGTTCGATGTTCTCACTTTCGTGAACTTCGGCCACCGCTTGTGGTGAGCCTGTCGAACCATTGCCGGATAAATACTACCGCGTATTTGCTACCTTATTCTCGGCTCCGATTATATCAGAACCGAGGTGAAATAACAACTACATCTTTACTTCTATATCGACGCCCGCAGGGAGGTTTAGGTTCATCAGCGAATCGATTATCTTGGGGGTCGGGTTCTCAATGTCTATCAGGCGCTTGTGGGTCCGCATCTCAAACTGCTCGCGCGAGTTCTTGTCAATAAAGCTTGAGCGGTTGACCGTGTACTTGTGTATCTCGGTCGGCAATGGCACCGGCCCGATGGGCTGGCCGCCGTTGCGCTCGATGGTATCCACGATCTGGGCCGCCGACTTGTCTATTATCTTATTGTCGTAGGCCTTCAGTTTGATTCGGATGCGCTGGTGGTTTTCTGTTTTCTTAGCCATTTAGTTACGAAGGAACTACCCCCATCTTTAGATCGAAAGGTGGGGGTTCGTTACACTCACTTCAATATCTTGGTTACGGCGCCGGCGCCGACGGTCTTGCCGCCCTCGCGGATGGCAAAACGGAGCTTTTCTTCCATGGCCACCGGAGCAATCAGGTGAATTTCCAGATTAATGGTATCACCCGGCATGACCATCTCCGTGCCGGCCGGGAGGATGACCTCGCCGGTGACGTCAGTGGTCCGGAAGTAGAACTGCGGCTTGTAGCCCTTCAGGAACGGAGTGTGTCGGCCGCCCTCTTCCTTGGTCAGGACATATATCTCGGCCGTGAAATCGGTATGGGGAGTGGTTGTACCCGGCTTGGCCAAGACCTGACCGCGCTCAACTTCTTCTTTCTTGGTGCCGCGGAGCAGGATGCCGGCGTTATCGCCCGCCCGGCCCTCGTCCAACTGTTTGTTGAACATCTCGATGCCGGTGACGACGGTCTTGGTGGTCGGCTTCAAGCCGACAATCTCCACTTCGTCATTGAGTTTGACGACACCGCGCTCAATGCGGCCGGTCACGACAGTGCCGCGGCCTTCAATGGCGAAGATGTCCTCTATTGGCATCAGGAACGGCTTGTCGGTGTCGCGGACCGGTTCCGGGATGAAGCTGTCCAAAGCGTTCACCAATTCAATGAATGGTTTGCAGGCCTCATCATCTTTTGATTTGGCATCCAAGGCTTTGACGGCCGAACCTTTGATTATCGGCGTAGTGTCGCCGGGAAATCCGTATTTGTTCAGAAGCTCGCGAATCTCGGCCTCTACGAGGTCGGCTAGTTCCGGGTCATCAACCATGTCCATCTTGTTCATGAAGACGACGATGGCCGGCACGCCTACCTGACGGGCAAGCAAGATGTGCTCGCGGGTCTGCGGCATCGGTCCGTCCGGAGCGGAAACGACGAGAACGGCCCCGTCCATCTGGGCGGCGCCGGTGATCATGTTCTTGATGTAGTCGGCGTGTCCCGGGCAGTCCACGTGGGCATAGTGCCTTTTGGGCGTTTCGTACTCGGAATGATGGGTAGCGATAGTGATGCCGCGGGCCTTTTCCTCGGGAGCGCTGTCTATCTGATTGATGTTCTCAACTCGGGCGCTGTAGCCGGCATCTTTGTTCAGGTCCAAAACGTGCAAAATCGCCGCCGTAGCAGTGGTCTTGCCGTGGTCAACGTGACCGATGGTGCCGACATTAACATGTGGTTTGCTTCTCTCAAATTTTCCTGCCATCCGATTTGAGGTTATAGCTTATAGGATATAGCTTATAGTAACCTAGAACCTATACTCCTAAAAACTATCACCTGTTTAATTAAAATGCGCAATATCCATTTTAGACGAAAACCTAAGAAGCGTCAACCCCATCCTTAAGGACTATCAACAATAAGGAGTTTGTTCCTACTCCTGGAGGCCGAGATTCTTTTCTTCCTCCTCTATCTGCTCCTTGAGAGCGAGAATATCTTTATTTATCCTTTCCAAGAGTTCGGATTCGGATGATTGCCCTTTTGACGCCGTAGTGACCGAACCATTGCCGGTTTCGGCCTCAAGCATCCTTTTATAAGTCGCGTAATCCAGAACTACAAAAGACGGGTCACCGTTATCCAATATAAGCACCGCGGTGGAGTGCTTAAGCATCTGCTTTAATTCGTTTATCTCAATAGCCATTATTTCTTTCCTTCTATCACTAACTGGGCAATATTGGAAGGCGTGGGTTCGTAGTGGTCAAATTCCATGGTGTAATTGCCGCGGCCCTCGGTCAGAGAGCGAAGCGTGGTTGAGTAGCTGAACATTTCCGAAAGCGGCACCCGGGCCTCAATAACCTTGAGATTGACGCCGGCCGAGCGGTCGGTGACGGAAATTATCTGTCCGCGGCGGGAAGCAAGGTCGCCGGTGGTTTCGCCCATGGACTTTTCCGGCACGATGACCTCAACTTTCATTATCGGCTCGAGCAAGACCGGCTTGGCCCGTTTGGATGCCTCCTGCAAAGCCATCTGGCCGGCGATCTTGAACGCGATCTCGGATGAGTCAACCTCGTGGTAGGAACCGTCGTAGAAAGTAACTTTCATGTCCACCAATGGGAAGCCGGCGACAACACCCTTGTCCATCGCTTCCTGGACGCCTTTTTCGGTCGGCTTGATGAACTCTTCTGGCACGGCGCCGCCTTTGATGGCATTGACGAACTCATAGCCCTGGCCGCGCTCCATTGGTTCAACTTTCAGCCAAACATGGCCGTACTGACCTCGGCCGCCTGACTGTTTGATGTATTTGCCTTCGGCCTGGGCTTCCGTAGTGATGGTCTCTTTGTAGGCCACCTGCGGCTGGCCGGTATTGGCCTGGACGCTGAACTCGCGCTTCAAGCGGTCAACCAGAATATCCAAATGCAACTCGCCCATTCCCGAAATGATGGTGTCTCCTGTCTCTTCGTCCGAGCGGATGCGGAAGGTCGGGTCCTCATCGGAAAGCTTGCGCAAGGCCAAGCCCATTTTTTCCTGGTCGGCTTTGGTCTTGGGTTCAATGCGAAGGGAGATAACCGGCTCGGGTGCTTCAATGCCTCGCAGTTTGACGATATGTTCCGGATCGCAGAGCGTGTCGCCGGTCTTGGTACCTTTCAGGCCCACGGCGGCGGCAATGTTGCCGGCTTCTATTTCTTTTATCTCCTCGCGCTGGTTGGCGTGCAGACGGACAATGCGCCCGATGCGCTCCTGCTGGCCGGAGGTGAAATTATATACATAGGAACCGGCCGTCAGAACGCCCTGATAGACGCGAAAGAAAGTCAGCTGGCCGACATACGGATCGGTAGCCACCTTAAAGGCCAGGGCGGCAAACGGCGCGTCGTCGCGCGGCTCTATCCTGACCTCGTTGCCTTCATTATCAACGGCAACACTGGCCGGGATGTCCAGAGGCGAGGGCAGGTACTCGGCCACAGCGTCAAGCACCAGCTGGACGCCTTTATTCTTGAGAGCCGAACCGCAGAAGACCGGATATATCTTGTCGGCGATAACCGCTTTGCGCAAAATTTCCTTTAATCTCTCCACTGGGACCTCTTTGCCTTCAAGGTAATCATGCAGGGCCGAGTCGTCGTGCTCAACTATCTTTTCTATCAAAGCCGCTCTCTCCTTCTCGGCTTCGGCCTTCAGTTCGGCCGGGACTTCAGAACGGACCACCTTTTCACCTTTAGCCCCCTCAAACTGGACGAAGGTCATGGTCAAAAGGTCCACCACGCCGATGAACTTATCCTCGTGGCCGTTGGGTATCTGCATTTTGACCGCGTTGGGAGACAAACGGTCCAAGATGGATTGGAACGAGCGGTCAAAGGAAGCGCCCAGGCGGTCCAGTTTATTGATAAAGCACAAACGGGGAACCTTATAATCGTCGGCGTAGCGCCAGTTGGTCTCGGATTGCGGCTCAACGCCGGCCACGCCGTCAAAGACGACTACCGCCCCGTCCAAAACGCGCAGAGAGCGCTTCACCTCAATAGTAAAGTCAATATGGCCCGGAGTGTCTATCAGGTTTATTTTGACTTTTTTGTCCACATTCCCCTCCGCATCAGAAGGTGTCCAAAAAGCGGTTGTGGCGGCGGCGGTGATGGTGATGCCGCGCTCGCGCTCCTGCTCCATCCAGTCCATAACTGTGTCGCCCTCGTGGACCTCGCCTATCTTATGCGAAATACCGGTATAAAAAAGCACCCGTTCGGATACGGTCGTTTTCCCGGCATCAATATGGGCGATGATGCCGATGTTCCGAATTTTATTTAACGGATAATCCCTCAACTTAGCTTACTAGCTTATCAGCTTACTAGCTTCTTAGGTTGCCCTAGTCAGCTAATCAGCTAAGAAGCTGATTACTTACCAGGCGAAATGGGCGAAGGCCTTGTTGGCTTCCGCCATGCGATGAGTGTCTAATTTCTTCTTGACCGCGCCGCCAGTGTTATTGAAAGCGTTCAGCATCTCCTCGGAGAACTTCTCCTCCATTGGCTTGCCTTTGGCCGAACGGGCGGCCTCTATCATCCAGCGGATGGCTAGGGCGGTCTTGCGCTCCGGTTTGACCTCTATCGGAATCTGATAATTGGCGCCGCCGACGCGTCGCGATTTCAATTCCATGTTCGGTCCGGCGTTATTGATGGCGATGTCTAGAGCTTCCAAGGCCGGCTTTTTGGTCTTCTGCTCTAATATCTCCAAGGCGCGATAAACAATATGCGTCGCTAAGGCCTTTTTGCCGCGGCTCATTATCTTATTGATGAGCTTGGAAACCAAAACGCTCTGATATTTCAGGTCGGGCTCTATCTCAATTCTGTTTTTGACTGGACGTCTCAATTTAGCTTACTAGCTTATCAGCTTACTAGCTTTTTAGGTTACCCTAATAAGCTAATCAGCTAAAAAGCTAATCATTTGCCCTTTTTCGCTCCGTATTTGGAACGCTCCTGTTTCCTTCCTTCTACTCCGCCGGCATCCAGAACGCCGCGGACGATATGATAACGGACGCCCGGCAAATCCTTTACGCGGCCGCCGCGTAGCATGACTACCGAGTGTTCCTGCAGATTGTGGCCGATGCCCGGGATATAGGCCGTAACCTCCATGCCGTTGGTCAGGCGGACGCGGGCGATCTTGCGCAAAGCGGAGTTCGGCTTTTTCGGAGTCATGGTCCGGACCTGGATGCAAACGCCGCGCTTGAAGGGAGCCGGATACGAGACCGGCCGGTTATGAATGGTATTGATGCCAAAAGTCAAAGCCGGCGACTTGGTTTTCGCTCGGGCCATTTTTCTCGGATTCTTAATAAGTTGTCTAAAGGTTGGCATAAAAAAACACCTGACTCCCGCCTGAATTGTATTCAATGGGTAGAGGTATGTTAACAGATAAAAGTAAGCAACGCAATAGCCGCTACGAACCTATTATCAGACGCTCCAGCCAAGGAATTATGGGGAAAATAATGGGGTAAATGAACATAATGAAGAAAATGAACAGGAATATTGCGTAACGATACAGGAAAATACGGAAGGCATAAAAACGGGCCGGAAGAAGCGTTACCAGGACCCAATGGCCGTCCAACGGCGGTATCGGAAACAGATTGAAAACGGCGAGAATAAGATTGATGAACACTATACCGGCAAAAAGATCGTATACCCCGGGACTGACAAAATCAGGGAAAGACCGGAGAATAAGGCCGAAAACAAGAGCGACAAGGACGTTGGAAGCCGGGCCAGCCAAAGCCACTTTTATCGGGCCATACTTCTGGTCGCGCAGATTGTTGGGATTATACGGCACCGGCTTGGCGTAGCCGAAAGCGAATCCGCCGGCTGAAATAATGAGCAGGGTTATCGGCAAGATAACGGAGCCAAAGAGGTCAAGATGCTTGAAAGGATTGAGCGACAGGCGGCCGAGATTTTTAGCGGTATCGTCCCCCATCGCTTGGGCGGCCAGACCGTGGCTGACCTCATGGATAACAACTGAATAGATGAAAACGACGAGAACAAAGATCGTGTAGATGGACATGTATTTGTATTGCCAGAATAGCAATAACGTGCTATTCTGGCAATCAGCTTATAGTTTATAGGAGATAGTAAATTAGTTTTAACTATAACCTAATTCCTATAACCTAACGACCTAGAACAATGACTAGATGCCCTATTTGCGGTAAAAAACCGATAATGAAGACCACCCGCGTGCTTTTGCGCGGCCATTATAATCCGACTTCACGCAAGCGAGCGATGGTAAACCTCCAGTGGGCCCGAATGGACGGCAAGCGCATTCGTATCTGTACCGACTGCATCAAGACCCAAGCCAAACGATTGATGGTCTCGGCCTAATCCGGCTGTGGTATAACGGTATTACGCATGGCTGGGGGTCATGTAACCCGGGTTCAACTCCCGGCAGCCGGACAATAAACTAAAAACACCTCCCTACGGGAGGTGTTTTTAGTTGGCGGTCCGAAGCATTCGTAACTTTGCTGAAGTCGGTACAACTAGTGGGTTCCCGCAGGATGTCCCATCGGAACGCTGACTGATGAATCAACCGCGCTCGCCAGGAACATTCAATGATAGGGATCCCTTGATGTTAAGTTTAGCTACAGTTTTTACGAATGCCTCAGGCCTGCCACAAGCATACAACGTATAAATTGCAAAGTCATTACAAAAGTGGATAAAGAGTTGATAAGTCGTGGGAAAAAACCCAAAAACCGCTCTTGACTTTAATGATTTTTTTGGAGCAACAAGAGAATTCTTTTATTATTCCCTTAAACCGTCAAGATTTATGTCATAGAGTATCTCCTCGGCGATGTGTCGGTAATCAAATAGTTCCTCCGGTTTGAACCAGAGCTTCATCTCCCGTTCGGCATTTTCAGCGTCCGAGCAATGGATAAGATTGCGGACAGCCCGAGCTTCTGAATCAGAAAGCTCAAATGAATCCAGGGTGAGGTCGCCGCGGATGGTGCCGACATCAGAAGTAAGCGGCTCTGTCCCGCCGACTATTTTTTTGACAATGCCGATAGCTTTATTGCCCTGCCAAATCATGGCGATAAGCGGCGAAGCGGTCATGAACTTAACATTGCCCCTGACAACATCCTTCCCATATTCGATCACGTCTTTGGTCATCGGCTGGCCCTTGGCATTCATCTGCTCGGTCCTTTGAGCTCCTTTTTTCATGTACCAGCCGTCGTTTTTATTATAATGCTCAAAAAGCTGCTCCTCGGTGGCCCGAAGCATTTTTAAAGCAACAAGCTTAAGGCCTGTCCTTTCAATCCGGCGGATTATCTCCCCGACTTGGGACCTCTGGAGCGAATCTGGTTTCAGCAAAACTAAGGTGCGTTCTTTTATCATGACTACGATTATACTTATTTATTCAGCGGACTGCAATAAACTATCGGCGGATCTCGGCCCAGCTTGGGTACAACTTTTTTAGTTCCGCTTTTTCTGAAGCGTCGATGCTCTCATAGACCTGGACCCAATAGGTCGCGATCGCCCGCTGTGCCGCTTGGAGAGTCATCCCCCCGCCGCAGACATTTTGACGCAAATAATTGACGACCAGGTCCTTTTCTATGAACCCGGGCCGCGGTTCGGCGGCGAAAGGCCAGAGATTGGCGATATCATTATTGCCGCCCAAGGACAAAGGGATGAAATGGTCCAGCTCATAGGAACCGAACGGCGGCGGATACGCGATGTCGTACGAGCGATAGACCCGCTTTTTCAAGGATTCCGAAACTTTGCGGACGGTCTTAGAATAACCTGAAACGCAAACTTGGCCCGCTGTCACATCCGGAAAAACGGCCCCGGGTGTGCACTCATGGTCTGGATACGGACCATCCGCCCTGCAATCCGCGTCCTTGACCCTGTAATCAGTTACGAAGGGCTCATTATCCTGAAACAGCCCGATAAGAGCCGGCTGGCCGGACGGAACAGATCCTTGTCCCCAATAGAAGCCGGTCAGGGCGACGACGATAAATACGGCGGCGATGCGGACATCAAATCTCATATCGATTTATTTTAGAGCGCAGGTTCCAAACAACGACAGCGAACAAAATGTAAATAACGCTTAAAGTCGCCCAATTCATGGAAATCTTAAGGGACGCCCAGGAAAGCCCTCCCAGCCATTTGATGATTCCAAGTTGATAGCCGGTCAGAAGCCAGGCAATCAGCGAGAGGGCCTTGCCCAAGGGCATCAGTATCAAACCGACCGCGCCGGACAGAAACCCGAACAGCATCGTAAGCGGCATCAAAGGCAAGACCAGAATATTGGCCGGTAAAGAAACGGCGGAGAACTGTCTGAAATAATATATCAGCAGCGGCGCGACCATCAGTTGGGCCGAAACGGTCATCAGCAGCGTCTCTTTCAGGTTTCTGTAAACCTCCTTTGAAAAACGCATCCGCCGGAAAAAATGTTCCAGAAGCGGATGGACATACATCAAGCCGATGACGGCCATAAAGGACAATTGAAAACCGATATCAAAACGGAGAGAAAGCGGATTCAGCCAGACCATCGCCCCGGCCGCCAGAAGTATGGAGTTCTTCGGATCATACATCCTGCCATAGCCGTTGGCGGCCAAGAGCAAAAGTCCCATGATAGCCGCGCGGACCACAGAAGCGCCGGCTCCGGTCATTATCGTGAAAAGTAAAATGAAAACGACCGAAAGCCAGAATGCCGTTCTGCGCCGGACGAAGAAGACCAGGGCGGCCAAGAGCGCCTGGGCGATTATGGTGATGTTATAGCCGGAGATGGCCAAGATATGAGTGGTCCCGGTCCTGTTGAACGCTTCCTTGAGCTCGGCCGGTATGTCCTGTCTGCTCCCCAAAAGTATCCCGTTGACGTAGGAGGCATTCGGCTCCGCCATCACATTCCTTATGGAACTTTCAAATTTATCTTTGACAGCGAATAATTTACTGTAAACATTAAGCTTGAGCCGCTCTCCAAATGAAAGAGGCGAGGCCGAGTGAGAAATATTTGGAAACAACATCGTAGTTCGGATGGACCTGTTCTTCAGATACGCGACGTAATCAAAATCCGGAGTGAAGTTGTCGGGAAGCCCCAGAGAGCCGGCGACTGTCAATGTTTCCCCAAATTTATATTCCGGAAACGCCTTAGCGATGATGAGCATGCGTTCGTTTGTTTTCAGGATATGGCCCGGGACGATCAGTTGTTTCGCCCGAAAAACGATGCTGGCGTTGCCGCTTGAGGTCAAAGATGGCTCCTCGTCAATGTATCCAACCAACTGGACCGGCACGCCTTTGCCGCCGGCCTCTACGCCGGCAAATGAAGACAGAACGCTGTGGCTGAAATTGGCGGAACCATAGCGAAACACTCCCAAAGCTGCCGCGAGGAAGCATCCTCCGATGGCCAGGCCCTTCATCCGGTCCCGCCTGCCGAATGTCACAAAATTAAAAGCTCCGACAACCATCAGCACCAGCATGAACCGCGTCGGATTGGCCACAAAACTTCCGACAAAAACTCCCGCCAGGAACGAGATAAGAAAATAGCCAAACACCTGTGCCTTATGCATCAATAAATTTTAGCAGGATTAAAACTAATAAAAAAGGTCCCATCTTGGGACCTTTTTTATTAGTTTTAGCTGCAGACACCGGAGGAAGCAAAACAATTCGGACAGGTATAGCAGGCGCCGGTCTTGACCATCAGCGTGCCGCACTGGCAGACAGGCGCATCGGCATTGGCCTTAAATACGGCTCCAGGCATATGTTTATCGCCGGTTTGAACAAGTTCTGCCTTTGATACCGGAGCCGAGGCCGCTAACCCGGCCAACAACGAATCGGTGGACATGGCAACTGTGCCCGGACCGAATATCTCCTCGCGGTCTTCCGACAATAAATATTTCATGCCCAAATATCGGAAAATATAATCAACGATGGACTTGGCGGTGGGAATGTCCGGATTGTCGGTGAAACCGGACGGGTCAAAACGCATGTCTTTGAATTTCCTGACCAATGATTTTAGCGGCGTCCCCGATTGGAGAGAAATGGAGACCATGGTCGCTATTGTGTCCAATAAGCCCGAAATGGTGCTCCCCTCCTTGGCAATGGTGATGAACATCTCGCCCGGCTGCATTGTATCGGGATAAAAACCAACATTGAGATAGCCCTCAAAGCCGCCTATCTCAAACCGGTGATTCATAGACGGACGCTCGGCCGGCAGTTTGCGGCGGGTATAACCGTTGGTCTTTTCAACCGCTCCGGCGGCGGTTGTTTCCTCGTTATTTTTGACATTAAGCGGCTGAACTGACTTACAGCCATCACGATACAGAGCGATAGCTTTCAGGCCCAGCTTCCAACCTTGCATAAATACATTTTTAACATCTTCTATTGTTGCGTCGGTCGGAAGGTTTATGGTCTTGGAAATGGCACCAGATATGAACGGTTGGGCGGCGGCCATCATTTTCAGGTGGCCCGTATAACTAATGCTCCGCGTGCCTTTGGCCGCCTTGAAGGCGCAGTCAAACACCGGCAGGTCATTCTCTTTTAAATGCGGCGCGCCTTCAACGGTGTCATGCTCGGCCAGATAATCGGTCATCTCCGCAATCTGTTCGTTAGTGTAGCCCAAACGGCGCAAAGCTATCGGCACCTGACTGTTTGAAAGTTTGAGCACCCCGCCGCCGACCAGTTTTTTGTATTTGATTAAAGCGATATCCGGCTCGATGCCGGTCGTGTCGCAATCCATCAGAAAAGCGATGGTGCCGGTCGGTGCCAAGACCGTAACTTGGGAATTGCGGACACCGAACTTGGCTCCCATCTCGGCCGCTTCGTGCCAAACCTGCCGCGAGGCCGATTCCAGAGCCGGGTCAAAGAAGTTTTCCTGATGAGTGGTGGAGAATAATTTTTCAGCTTCGTCCAGATGCTTATTGATGACTCGTAGCATCGGCTCACGGTTCTTCTGAAAGCCGGCAAATGAACCTTTGGCGTCGGCGATGATGGCCGACATCCGATAGGCCTCGCCGCACAAAAGCGAAGTGATGTGACCGGCCAAATGCCTGCCCTGGTCAGAATCGTACGGCAAACCCATGACCATAAGCAGGGACCCGAGATTGGCATAGCCCAGCCCAAGTTCCCGGTAATCTTTCGCATTTTTGGTGATCTCCACTGTCGGATATGAAGAATTATCAACCAGGATGTCTTGGGCCATTATCATCACATCCACCGCTCTCCTGAAAAGCTCCGTATCAAATCTGCCGCCCTCTTTCAAAAACTTCATCAAATTCAATGAGGCCAGATTGCAGGCGCTATTATCCAAATGCATATATTCACTGCAAGGATTGGAGGCGTTGATGCGGCCGGTGTTGGCCGCAGTGTTCCAGTCATTGATGGTCGTATCATACTGCATGCCCGGGTCGGCCGAGGCCCAGGCGGCCTGGGCGATCCAGTTCATTATTTCACGGGCTTTGACCGTTTCCAGCACTTTACCGGTAACGCGGGCTGTCAGATGCCAGTCCTCATCGTTCTCAACCGCACGCATGAAATCGTCGGTAACACGAACGGAATTATTAGCGTTCTGATATGGAAGCAGCGTGTATGGGTCAAAGATGTCCCCGGTCAGAGAATTTTTTACTCCTGCCAAGGTAAGCGTCTTTACCATATCTTCCACTATCTGTTTGCAGTTTATAAAATCCTTTATATCAGGATGGTCAACATCCAGAACGACCATTTTTGCGGCTCGGCGAGTCGTTCCGCCAGAGCGAATTGAATTAGCAACGCCATCAGCAAATTTCATGAAAGAAACTGGACCCGAAGCATATCCGCCATCAGACAGCGGCTCCATGGAACCGCGAAGTTTGGATAAGTTAGCCCCCGCGCCGGAACCTCTTTGGAAAATTTTTCCCTCATCATGGCCCCACTTCAGAATGGCATCCATGCTATCGTCCACGGAAAGGATGAAACAGGCAGAGCATTGAGGGTGTTCGGTCGTACCGACGTTGAACCAGACCGGTGAGTTGAAAGCGGCGTACTGATTTATCAAAAGCCAGGTCAGGTCCCGGGCGAAATGATCGGCGTCTATGGCCGAAGCGAAATAGCCGTCCTTCAGCCCCCAGCGGCCGATGGTCTTGGCCACCCGGTCAACCATCTGCTTGGCGCTGTATTCTCTGTCCGGCGCGTCCAGACGCCCGCGGAAATATTTTGAGGCCACGATATCGGTCGCGGTCTGGGTCCAGAAGTTCGGCACTTCCACATCTTTCTGCTCAAAGGTCACTGTCCCGTCCCCGCGCGTGATCTTGGCGGTTCGCCGGTCCCAAGTGATGCTTTCGTAAGGATGGACTTCGCCAAAAAGAGGTTTCCAGTGGAACGAGGCCTTGTCCGAACCGCCGATATTGAGCTCGACTTGGATGTGGGATTGAGAAAGTATCTCCATAGGTAATCAATTGTAGCGAACGTATATAAGTTGGAAAGTGTTGATAACTTAAAACTCCCGCGAAAGCGGGAGTTTTAAGTTATTTACTTATTTTTCGTCTGATAAAAGCCGGTATATCAAATTGATTATCGTCCAGAGAGTCATCCACAAACTCTTTGACCGGTTTGGATGTCTTTCCGTTGGTTGAATCAGATTTAGTGGAAGATATCGTGCTCTTTTTCACTGATTCAAAAAGATTTTGGGGAATGTCCCCGAAACCGGAGACCGAAGCCGGCCGCAAGGTGGACGGCTGGCCGTTATTGAAGCCGGTGGCCACGACCGTTATCTTCAGCTCCCCTTTCTTTAACTTGTCGTCCAGCACCGCGCCGAAGATGACTTTGGCTTCGGCAGAGATGTGTTCGGTGATGATGCGGGCCGCTTCATTTATCTCGGCCATGGCCATGTCGGCTCCGCCGCAGACATTGAACAGGACGCCGGTGGCGCCGTCAATGGAAACTTCCAGCAAGGGCGAATTGATGGCCATCTTGGCCGCCTCAACTGCTCTGTCGTCGCCGCTGGCGTGGCCGATGCCCATCAGAGCCGAGCCGGAATTGGCCATGACCGCTTTAACATCGGCAAAATCCAGATTGATTATGCCGGGGACAGTTATCAGGTCTGAAATACCCTGGACACCCTGACGCAGGACATCGTCAACGATGGCAAATGAATCAAGCAATGGCGTTTTACGGTCAATGATGGAGAGAAGTCGGTCGTTGGGGATGGTGATGAGCGAATCCACCCGCTCGCGCAAAGCGTTCCATCCGGCCTCGGCGATCTTCATCCTTTGGACGCCCTCAAAAGTGAATGGTTTGGTGACCACGCCCAGGACCAGCGCGCCGGCTTCGCGGGCTATCTCGGCCACTATCGGCGCGCCGCCGGTGCCGGTGCCACCGCCCAGTCCGGTGGTGATGAAGACCATGTCTGCCCCCTTGACCGCGGCGCTTATTTCTTCCTTAGTGTCAATCGTCGCTTGGCGGCCTATTTCCGGGTTCATGCCCGCGCCCAGGCCCCGGGTCAAGCTCTTGCCGATATGAATACGGACCGGAGCGTTGGAATTATGCAGTGCCTGGGCATCGGTGTTGATGGCAATGAACTCAACGCCGTGGATGCGGGCTTCTATCATCCTCTGAAGGGCGTTCGTCCCTCCGCCGCCCACGCCAATGACCTTGATGCGGGCAAATGTCTCAAATGGTGGTTTCGTTAAAGCCATGACGATTTTGTCAGCGAGGAAGTGCGAGAGCAGACGAGCTGCTACAAAATCGTCACCCCCTCCTTTCTTTCTATAGATAAATTATTTAAGTTTACGTATTTTAAATTTTATGCCCACAAACCCAGTGTTAATTCATCTAACGGATGAAAGGAGGGGGTAAGCATGTGCAGCCAATCGGACCTCGCAAATCTGCTCGTCCTCTTGGGCATATGCTTATCATAAATAAAAAAGGCCTGCAAGCCAGCTAATTCTGACTGTTGATAAACCTGTGGATACTATTCTGAAGTTGTAAGTTGTATGTCATCAGTTGTCGGTTATTTTAGGGCATGAAATTCTTAAGCCAGCCCATAAATTTTCCGGCCCCGGACACAGAACCGATAGATTCTTTACGGTCACTTCCCATCTCCTGCTCAACCCCCCACAATATCAGGCCGGTGACCACAGCGAATGACGGATCGGCGGCCGCGTCAACCATACCTTCAAGATGCATCGGCCTGGCCAAACGGACGGGCAAGCGCAGAGAATCTTTTATGTACGGCAGAAGGCCAGGCAGGTTGGCTCCACCGCCGGAAACAACTACGCCGGCCGGCAGCATCCCGTTGCGCGAAACTTTTTTAAGCTCGGCGGAAACAAGGTCCAGAAGTTCCTGCGTTCTTGCATCCACAACGCGGACAAGTTGTTTTTTGGGAAGAACAAATTTTTCTTCGCCGATAAGCGAAGACAGGTCTATCATATCGCGCCGGCGGCCGCCCGCTCCGCCGGAGCCAAAGCGAGGTGAGTCCTCATTGACTGATGTCGAACCGTGCTCCAGCTTTACTCTCTCGGCCACGTCCATTGAAGTGCGCAGAGCGACAGCTAAATCGCTGGTGATATGCTTGGAGCCGACCGGCAGAATCGCCGCATGCAGAAGGTCGGCCTCTTCAAATACAGTCAGCGAGGACGTGCCTCCACCGAAATCAAGGTGTATCACGCCGTACTCGCGCTGATTCTTGTCTAATACGGACAAAGAAGCGGCCAGAGGCGCGAAGACCAGACCGGCCACTTCAATCCCGTTCTCATTGACGCACTTCACGATATTGCGAAGGTAGGGAGAGAGGCCATCTATGATGCAAACCTCGGCCTCAAGGCGAACGCCTTTCATGCCCAGCGGATTTTTGACGTTTTCTGTCCCGTCAACGATGAAATTCCTGGGTATGACATGGACTATCTCGCGGTTGGCCGGCAAGCTGACCACTGAAGCCGCTTGAATGACGCGGTCAATGTCGCTCTGGGATATCTCATTGTCGGCCCTGGATACGGCTATAACTCCTCGCGAGGTCTGGTTCTTAATGTGAAGACCGCTGACTGCTATATACGCTCTTTTAACTTTGATTCCTGATATGGCTTCAGCTCTTTGAAGCGCGGACCTGATATTGCCGATGGTCTCTTCCATGTCCACGACCATTCCTCGGCGCAAGCCATTAGAAGGAGCGGAGCCGATGCCTAAAAGGTCCGGCCTTGCGCGGGCCGGTTCCATTTTGGCAATAGCCACCTTTATCTGGGAATTGCCGATATCAATGCCTGAAATTAATCGCGGCTTAGCCATTTCTGAAAGACAATTGATTTAAGATTTCTTCTTGAAGGTTCAGCATTTTTTTCCCATCCTCCGGTGATTTTTCATGGTCATAGCCCAAAAGATGCAAAATGCCGTGAATGACGAGACGGGCCATTTCTTCCTTTTCCGGAACATGATGTTCCTTTGCCTGGGCCAGGGCAATATCCGGGCAGATGAAAATATCGCCCAATGGCAGTATATCATATTTGGCAAGGGTCACATCATCAAGCGGAAAGGATAAAACATCCGTCGGCTTATTTTTTTGCCGATGTTTTAGATTGAGCTCCTGACTCCGTTGTGGCGTCACTAATTGGACGCCCAGCTCCACCTGCCTGCCGGCAGGCAGGCCTGTTTTTCTAATTAAACCTAGATGTTCCAGCGTCTTGGTGACCACAAAACTAAAAAATTTCTCCGGCCACTCATGATGCTCTGAATTGTTCTCAAAAACAAGGTCGACCATGTTCTAAATATTATCAATAAAATTATCGCTTCGCCAGACGGCTTTTCACTATCGGTCGCTCGTCCCAGCGCGGTTCGCTCCCTACGCTGTTCATCCAGATTTTGTAAAGACACTCGTCCCGCAAAGCGGGGCTCGGTCATTGACAAACCGTGCAATCTGGACTCACAAGTTAGTTCAAAGCCATCTGGCTTCGCTAAAGTTTAAGCGGAGCCAATAGCCCTTAGAGCAAACTCTCGGAGCCGGTTCGGCTCCTCAATAATTGAAATAGCCAATGATATTATTAAATCATTGGCTATTTCATAGCTGGAGCTTGGTGAACCGGCGAGAGTGAGGCGCAAATCTTCGCCGGAAAGATTTGACGCCGTTTTGCGAGAGGGACTATTGGCGGAGCGTGAGTTCTTCTTTGACCATAGCGCTGACCTTGCCGCCTTCGGCTTGGCCTTTGACCTTGGCCATGACCGCGGCGATAACTTTGCCCATGTCTTTGGGTCCTGCCGCGCCGATCTCGGCAATGGCTTTTTTGACCTCTTCACGGACGGCGTCATCGGAAAGCTGGGCCGGCATATAGGGCATAAGCATCTCAATTTCCTTCCTCTCTCCCTCGGCCAGCTCGGGCCGCCCCCCGCCCTCAAACTGGGCGGCGGAGTCCTTTCTCTTTTTTACTTCCGAAGCGATAACGGCAATGACTTCACCATCGGTCAGTTCGCCATGTTTATCTATCTCCTTATTTTTGACGGCCGACAGAACCATGCCGATCAGAGTACGTTTTGAGCCATTCCCCTCTTTTAGTGCCTGCTTTTGTTCATCCTGCAATCGTTGTTTTAACATAATACGAATGTTACAAATTATATTCGAATGCTCCGAATTCGTATCATTCGGATACATTCGTAGATTAGGATTATAGTCCAAGTTCTTGTTTCATCTTGCGCTTCTCCTCATCAAATGTCTCCTCATCATATTTGCCGAGTTTTTCAAGACGCTTGCGAAGTTCCGAAAGATGCAGACCCATGATAGCCGCGTTCTTCTCCTTGCGCTCGGTCATCGTCTTTTCGCGGAACTTGGAGCGCTTGGCTTTGAGCAAAACGCCGCTCTGTTGGACGAAGCGGTTGAATCGGCGCAATAAACCGCCGATGGATTCATTTGGTTTTCGTTTGACTTCTACCATATAAATACCTCATAAATACCTCCTTTACCCAGGAGTATATACTAAAATGAGTTCAATTTCAAAATTTATTTTATAAGCTTCGCGCCGAGGTCTTTGCCAGCCAATAAATGAATATGTAGGTGTGGCACTAATTTGCCGGCATGTTTGCCTTCGTTAAGGACCAAACGGTAGCCGTTATCGGCTACACCGACGTGCTCGGCCGTTTTTTTGGTAAATTCAAAGGCCCGGCCGACCAGCTCCGGCGGCGCGTCGTGAAGACCGAAGTAATGCTGTTTCGGGATTATCAAAAGATGGACCGGCGCGTTCGGCTTGATGTCTTTGATGACGATAAACTCTTCGTTCTCTAAAACGATTTCCGACTTAAGCTCGCCTTTTATTATTTTACAGAAGACATCGTCTATCATTGTTTAGCTTATTAGATATTAGCTTATTAGCTTATTAGTTTGCCAATCATACTATTTAACATTTTCATCACCTCTACCACAAGTTCCATTGATCTTTGCCATACAATGAGCTCTTTATATCCGTGAATGGCTGTCATTCTAATAAGCTAGGAAGCTAGTCAGCTGATAAGCTATGCCTTTAATCTTTTTTTGACTTCGTCCACGATCTTTTCCAACGGAATGGTTTCCTGGATACTCGAGTCCATGTCGCGAAGAATGATGGTTCCTTCCAACGCTTCTTTCTGGCCGAATATCAGCGCGAATCTTACGTCTAAGCGGTGGGCAATGCGTAATTGCGACTTGATGCTGTCGCGGCCGAGGGAGGACTTGGCCTCAATGCCCGCTTTGCGGAAGCTTTCAAACAATGGCAGGGCCTTGCGCTTGGGTGCCTCGCCAAGCTGGACTAGAAACACTTTCGGCTTAGGTCCGGATTCCGGCACATGAACGTCTTTTTCCTTCATGGCCAGAATGATGCGCTCAATGCCAATCGCCCAGCCGGCCGCCGGCGTTTTGGCCCCGCCGAGCTGTTCAATCAGCCGGTCATATCTCCCGCCGGCAAGCAGAGTTGACTGCGAGGCCGCTCCGCCAGCTGGCGGTTCATCCGGCACGAACTCAAATATGGTGCGAGTGTAGTAATCCAGACCGCGGACCAAATATGGATTCAAGATGTACGGAACTTTGGCCTCGTCCAAGAATTCCAAGACGTGCTTGAAATGCAGTCGGCAAGATTCATCTAGAAAATCAACCATTTGGGGCGCTTCTTTAGCCGCTTCTTTGCATCCCTCCTCTTTGCAGTCCAAAATACGAAGAACGTTTTCTTTCATGCGTACTTTGCAATCAGCGCAAAGTTTCTTGGAGCGGTTCTTGAAATAATCTTTCAAGGCCTTGAGATAGGCCGGCCGGCAGTTCTGGTCGCCGATAGAATTTATCTGGACATTGAAATTTTCAAGTCCCAATGACTCAAGCAGTTTGTAGCCCAAAAATATAAGTTCCGCATCAACCGCTTCCGAAGCGTCACCGATGGTCTCAACATTGACCTGATGGAATTGGCGGTAGCGTCCGGCCTGGGGCTCGTCATGGCGGAACATCGGCTCAATCAAGTAAAGTTTGACCGGATGAGGACGGACGTTCATCCCGTTCTCCAGGTAAGCGCGCACAACTGGAGCGGTCGCCTCCGGCCGCAAGGCCAGAGTGTCCCCGCCCTTCGTTTTCAGAGTGTAGATCTCTTTGTCCACGATATCGGAACCCTCGCCGGCCGAGCGAATGAAAAGCTCGGCCTGTTCCAGCACCGGTGTGGACATCCTCTCAAAGCCGTAGTATTCAAGCAGCTGCTCGGCTTTCTTTTGGACATAGCGCCAGTACTTCTGGTCCTCGGGCAAAATATCGTGCATTCCCTTGACCGATTGAATCTGCTTCGCTTTCATGGATTATGGATTACGTATTATGGATTATGAGCTGGAAATTTTTTATTCCATAGTCCATATTTTATGGTTAGAACCTAGATTGGATAGCTGATATGCGGAACTCGGATGCCGTCATTGAGCGGCCAGAGCCGGATAAAGGCCCGACCGGTGATGAGCGAGCGGTTGACCGCGCCCCAGCGGCGCGAGTCGGAGCTTTTGGCCCGGTTGTCGCCCAACACGAAATATTCGTTGTCATCAAGTTTGATGCGCATCTGGCCGAGGGTCTGCTGGCCCGGCTCAAGATACGGCTCCGGCAATACTTGCCCTTTGGGGTGTATTTTGTTGTAAATGATGACCTGATTGTTCTTTATCTCCAAGGTCTCGCCGGGCAGGCCGATGACCCTTTTTATGAAAAATTGCGACTGGTCCAAGGGATAGCGGAAGACGACCACATCCCCCCGCCGCGGGTCGTTGAACTGATACGACAGCTCGTCAATGAAGATGTAGTCGCCGTCCTCAAGGGTTGATTCCATTGACGCGCCTTTCACAAAGAACGGCTGGAGCAGATAGTAGCGTATCGGAAAAATAATGACAAGGGAGATGACGACTATCTTGATGGTCTCCCATACAAACGCACCAAGTTCTTGACGCAGTGATGGCTCGGACGGCATGGGAACGATAGGATTTTGCTCTAGCATTCGGGTATTTTAACAGAAAAAAAACTTAATTCAAATGGGCAATAAATTGAGCAATTCCTGTTCAATGCTGAATGTATCGGCATGGCCAAAGACACCAAGGTAAGATTGCAAGGAACTATTCAATTTTTCGCGAGAAATAATGCCCTGCTGATACTTTAATATTTGATTGTTAAATTTCCTAAATATCCGACGTCTGGTTTTAACACGTAACAATCTATGATTAAGAAATTGTACATAACCAAGGAAATCAACTCCTTGACCCATCTTACGGATACTTACTTTGGCAGGGTGCAACTTCAAATGCAACCGTTCTCCTAAAAACGCTTCTATTCTCGGAATCAGTTCTTCTAAGTATTCTTTTTCTGATGAAACAATGATAAAATCGTCTGTGTAGCGGCAATAATTCTTAACTCGCAATTTATGCTTTACGAACTGATCAAACTCGTTCATGTAGATATTGCCAAAGAGCTGGCTGGTCAGGTTACCGATGGGCAAACCGGTTTTTCGGTGGCTGTTTCTGCTCTCTCTCTCTCTCTCGTGGCGTAACTATTAATAACTTCGCTCACCAAAATTCCCGCCGAGGGATCTTTCATTCGGTTGCCAATAAGGTCCAGCAGGACATTATGATCTATCGAGTCAAAGAATTTTTTAATATCGCATTTCAAAGCAAAACAAGACCTGGTTCCGTTACAGGACACCGAACGAAGCATCTGATGCAATCTTGCCACTCCTCGATGAGCGCCAAATCCCACCCGACAGGAAAAGGATGTTGGAATGAACGTTTCCTCAAATATCGGATTGATAACCGAAAATATAGCGTGATGGACGACCCGATCTCGGACCAAAGCCTTGTGAATATGCCTACGCTTGGGATCGTGAACGAAAAATCCTTCATATGGTCCGTGACGATACAAGCCGTTAGCCAACTCATCGTGAAGTTGGAAAATATTTTCCTCCAGATTGAACTCAAATTGTTGAACATCTTCCTTTGCCGATTTACCTTTCCGAAACTCCTGCCATGCTAAAAATAAGCTCTCTAGGGAAACTATTTTAGAAAAAACATCATAATATATCTTCATGAATCCCGTCAGAAATTTTTACAAATTAATTATTAACAGTTTATATGTGACTTGTCTTGACTGGTACCGTGTATCGGTTAAATCTTGGACAGTTAAATTTCCTACGGGATGAATGAATTTGATATCCCTATCTATCGAAAAGCGTATGACCTATATAAACTCCTCTGCGAATATCGGGAGACGATGTCGCGCAAAGACCAATATACTATTTGGAAACAGACAGAGCTACACACCTTGGAGCTTATTCGTCTTATCGCCCGAGCTATACAAACCAAAAAAGAACTACGGATATCTATCATTGAGGAGACAAGTGTAGTAGTGAGTATGCTCAGAGGATTTATCAGACTTATGAAAGACACAAAAGCTCTGGACATTAAAAAATATATTATCTTGCAGTCTCATATAGATGAACTGGGAAGGCAAATCGGTGGCTGGCTGAGGTCTACTAAAGAGGCTTAACAGTGCCTGCTTGAAAGCAGGCACTGTTTTTGAGGAGTGACTTCGGGACGAACCCAGACGCGGAGCCATAGTTGTCGTTCGCATTGCTCACATCGTTCGTGTCCAGCTTCAGACAGTCGTCGTTGAAGTTGAAGTACGGTGCCTTGTTGAACTGGCCATCGGCAGCAGGTTATTTATTGTCTCTGCCCATCTATCATCACCGGATAACAAAGTTTACTGTTGCTCTCAAGCAACTTATGTCCTCTCGTCCTGAATTTTATGTGGCAGGAGCCCATCGTATACTTCTGAGCATCTGCGCGAGACAGAGACAAGCAGTATCTCCTCAATTCAGCACGCTCCTTGAAACCGTAGCCCCAAGAATTCCGGCTGGCCTCTTGAAAGATAATTCGGCGACAGAAATCCATAGACCGCTGTACGCAAGCCGAACAATTTTATTATATAAAAATTAATAAGGGCTATCCATGATATTCTGTGAATAGCCCTTTTGGAACCACTGCCGGATCAAGAATCAATATTGCAAAAGATTCAATGACCCAACAGTCAAGTTTCAGACTGCCTGCGGGACGAACCCAGACGCGGAGCCACAGAAGTCGAGCGCACTGCCCACAACGTGCGCGTCCAGCCCCAGACAGCCGACGTAGAAGTCGAAGTACGGTGCCTCGTTGAACCGGCCATCGGCAGCAGGCGCGTACTCGTCACCAGCGCAATCGATCCAGAGATCCTCACAAGCAATGAGGCGCTCCGGGTGTGTCAGCAACATCACGGCGTTGCTAAACGCGTCGAGACCGAACTCGGGTGAAGTGAAGACCTCACGAGCCCGACGGACGCTGCGGCCGGCGTGACGCTGGCCGAACTGGGCCGGAATGATGAGAATGTCCGCGCCCTTCTGCTGTTCGGCGATGACGTCCAGCGCGTGCGCCGTCCGCGGATGCTGTCGGAACCGATCCGGACCGAGTTGCCCTTCACGCCAGTTCTTGAACGTGCGCTTGGAAGCAATCAGAGCCAGAACCTTCTCCACCGCTTCGTTGTACGTCGGTGCGATCTTCTGCCACCGCGGGATGGCGAACCATCCTTCGGCTCCGTCCGGCAGGGCGACCGTGCCGTTCTGCACGAGCGTCAGGTAGTCCTGATCAAAGAAGCCGATGCCACCGATGAGCTGACGCAGATCGTTGGACTGTGACATGGGATCCTTGGGCTTGAAGCCCTTGGGATAGCCGTATCCAGAACCAACTTCCTCATTGGCGTACTGGTTCAACCGCCGGTTCTTGGCGATGAAACCGTCAATCAGGTCGGCCAGACCTGGCGTGTCGTTGAGGCGCTGGGCCTCCTCCTCGGAGAGCCGGGCTTTGTCGTAAGACATCGCCGGAATGGAAGTGAACTTCAAACCCTTCGGGTCGCGGCTGGTCACGATGCTGGACGGAGCCAATGTCTTTTTTGATTTTGACATCGGAGCCATCTCCTTTCTTTTTACCGGATGACTGTCCGAAACAGTAATTCGTAAAGAGCTTACGACTTGCCCGTAAATTATAGCAAAGCATGGCTCCAATGTCAATAGTGCAGTATTTTGGCCTTTTTGTTATGATTTTTGAGCTTGGCCTAATAGCTAAGTTCTAATGGCTACTAAACTTATCATCGGCATCGGTAATCCGGACCTGCCGGCAGGCAGGCAGGGGAGAAAGTACGCCGAGACCCGGCATAATGTCGGATTTATGTTTTTGGATCTGGTCGCCAAGAAATTAGGCGCGAATGATTTTGCCGAGGATAAGAAGCTGAACGCGCTAGTCAGCAAGACCAAATTTGATAAGACGCCGGTGGTCCTGGTCAAACCCTTGTCATACGTAAACAAGTCCGGCGAAGTGGTCGGCAAACTGGCTCGTTTCTATAAAGTGAAGCCGGCGGATATTATTATTGTTCACGACGATTTAGATATTCCATTCGGTCATTGCAAGAGCTCTTTTGACAAAAATTCGGGGGGCCATAAGGGCATTGAATCCGTCATCAAGGCCCTGAAAACCAAAAAATTCTATCGCATAAGAATAGGCCTAGCCGTGCGGGCGTTAGCGAAAGCGAGAGCCCTGAGCGATAGCCGAAGGGACCGGTTCGTGACCGGCCTGGTTCTGTCAAAGTTCAAACCCTCCGAAAGAGAAACTCTGAAAAAGGTTTTCAAGGATTGCTGGACACGACTGGAACAACTGCTCAAACAGTAGGTTATAGGTTATAGGTTATAGGTTATAGGTTATAGGTTATAGGTTATAGGATGATAGCCAGATAAAATCATAATCGCGCTTACAGCGCGATTATGATTTTACTATAAACTATTTCCTATCACCTATAAGCTAATCGTTGACTCTCTTTTTCAGACGACCAAGCGCTTCATCGGCATGACGGACGCCGCCAAGACCGAATGACAGACCGACCGCGAGCGATACCGCCGCGATGAGTCCGGTGATGAGTATCTTGATGATGTCTCCCGCTACCTGCAACTGGTTCAAGGCGATGAGCAAGCTGAAGATGGTGATGGCCCACTTACCCAGCGCGCCGAGGAAATTGGCCGAGGCCAACCCGGCCGCTCTGACCGAGGCGCGGACCACTCCTTCCGTGAACTTGGCCACCAGGATACCGATGAGCAATATCACGGCCGCAATGATGACATTGGGCAGGTACAGAACTACGGTCTGCAGAAAGTTAGTCACCTCAACGAGCCCGAGGATGTTCGTCGCCGCCATCAAAAAGACGACGATGAAGAACCATTTGACCAGCTCATAAAAGAGCTTGGGCGTGTCCAGGCGGAAACCTGAACGTTCCCAGGCCTGGCGGAAACCAACCCTGGTGAGGCCGGCATCCAGATGCAAGACCTTAACGATCTGGTAGGCCAGTTTGCCCAGCAACACCGCGATGAGCCAGCCAACGAGGAAAACGACCAAGGCCGCGACCAAGCGCGGCACGAAGCCGGCAACCCCGGACCACAGAGTGGTCAAGGATGTGCGAACTATGTCTTGTGCTTGTACTACTTCTAACAACATAGGCACCTCCCTTCTTTGCCACGCCGGCAACCTCTAGGGCGCCAGCGGGGTCTTTTATCCAATATCTGCCTCAATTTTAACACCCCTACAGGAAAAACATAGCAAAATGTGGACAACGCTCGGCCAATAGCCCCTCTCACAAAACGGCGTCGGAGCTTTCCAGCGAAGCTCCACGCTTCACTCTCGGCAGTTTCATCCCGCCCAAGGCGGGAGCCGTCTATGCCGATGGCTATTTCGTCCTGAGGTTTTGTTTCACAAAACCGAACGGACTCAATGGCATCCGGCCAGCTCACGCTGTTATTTGATGAGCTGAAACCGCCTCCGAGAGTTTGTGAGAGGGGCTATTAGCTGCGCTACGTTTTTGAAAAAATAGCGAAGGCCCAGCCATTCTGAAGCGTAGTGGAGACAATTGGCACCATCCGCAGTCCCGAAGGGATGAGCCAACGAATAGCAAAACGAGAGAGTATTTGAGGTCCGACGCTTAGGTCGGACCGAGTTGCCCTTGTTGCGTCCGCCAGCTGGCGGATGAGGAGGCCGGATGGTAATTGGCGGAGCGCAGCGAAGAATGGCTGGGCCGGAGCGAGGTTACAAGAATCTGGCAATGAGCAGAGCGACGATGTTGGCGACTTTTATCATGGGGTTTATCGCTGGGCCGGCCGTGTCTTTGTACGGGTCGCCGACGGTATCGCCGGTAACGGCCGCTTTGTGGGCCTCGGAGCCCTTGCCGCCGTAGTTTCCTTCCTCAATGAACTTCTTGGCGTTGTCCCAGGCCGCTCCGCCCGAGGTCATGGAGATAGCCACAAAAAGTCCGGTAACTATCACGCCGACCAGAAGGCCGCCTAAGGCCTCGGGCCCGAGCAAGTAGCCGACGAGGATGGGAATGACAACCGGTATCAAAGCCGGTAGGACCATTTCTTTAAGAGCAGTCCGGGTAACGATGTCCACCGCCGTTGAATAATCCGGCTTAGCGTGGCCGGTCATGATGCCCGGTATCTCGCGAAACTGGCGGCGCACCTCGTCCACGACAGCTGAAGCCGCTTTTCCAACGGCCTGCATCGCCAACGAACCAAAAAGATAAGGCATCATACCGCCGATGAACAAGCCGATGAGGACTCTGATATCAGACAGTTCAAAGAAAACGGTTTTGCCGAAAGAGGCCAGCTCCTGCGTATACGCGGCGAAAAGAACCATGGCCGCCAATCCGGCCGAGGCGATAGCGTAGCCCTTGGTTACGGCTTTGGTCGTGTTGCCGACCGCGTCAAGCGGGTCGGTCACCTCACGGACATCTTTGGACAGACCGGCCATCTCGGCAATGCCGCCGGCATTGTCGGTAATGGGGCCGAAGGAATCAATCGCCAAAATAAGGCCAGATAAAGAGAGCATGCTGATAGTGGCTAGCGCGATGCCATAAAGGCCGGCCATCAGAAACGCGCCGAGCATAGCCGCCGCGATGAGCAGGACCGGCAAAGCGGTGGATTGCATTGAGACAGCCAGACCAGTGATGATGTTGGTGCCGTGGCCGGTGGTGGAGGCGTGAGCGATGCGTTGAACCGGGCTGAATTTCTTGGACGTGTAGTAATCAGTGATAAGAACCATCAGGCCGGCCACGGCAATGCCGATGGCCAAAGCCCAGAACACCGGCATTCCCCGCAAAGAATTGAACTGGCCGGTGCTGGTCGTCCAGTAAAACGCTCCTAAGACCAATATGCCGGTTGCGGCCAGTCCCTTGTATAAGGCCGCCATGATGCCTCCAGTCAATTTAACGAAAAGCGAACCGACGATAGAGGCAAAGACGCCAAGAGCTCCGACTAGTAGAGGAAAGGTCGTCACTTCTGGATGAGAAGGGAAAAGCAATGTGCCCAGCAACATGACAGACAGCATTGAGACGACATAGGTCTCAAAAACGTCGGCGGCCATTCCGGCGCAATCGGATACACTATCGCCCGTCAGGTCGGCGATGGTTGAAGGGTTGCGCGGGTCGTCCTCCGGGATGTCATGTTCAACCTTGCCGACCAGGTCCGCGCCGACATCAGCGCCTTTGGTAAAAATACCGCCGCCCAAACGGGCAAAGACAGAAATAAGAGAAGAACCGAAACCGAGGCCGATGAGCGCTTTGACATCGCCCGACCACCAATAAAAAAGTGTTACTGAAAGCAGGCCCAGACCGACCACAAAAAAACCGGTCACCGCCCCGCCTCGGAAAGCGGTAGTGAAAGCGCGGGCCAGACCGTGTTTGGCTTCCTGGGCCACGCGAACATTGGAACGGACCGCTATCATCATGCCGATGAAACCGGCCGCGGCCGAAGCCGCCGCGCCGATGATAAAGCCCAGAGCGATGGGCATACCGAGCCATTTCCAAAGGACCGCCGCCACCGGAAGACCGACCCAGAGAACGGTCAGATTCTGGCGCTTAAGATAGGCCACCGAACCCTCCTGGATGGCCTTCTGAATGGCCTGCATCTTTTCATCCCCCGCTGATTTTTTCAGGACCGACCAAATTAAAACTCCGCCGTAGATAAGCGAAGCGAGTGCCGCGATCAGCGCCAGTTGTATAATTGTCATAGGTAATAGGGTACTAAAATATCCTATATAATTCAATGTTAGGCGACGGGTCTGCCAGTTGGCGGATCTATTTTTTTGACTTCCTCGCTGGAAGCGGACTCGCCTATCTCAATGACGTTTTGCACGCGGTCCACCAAGAGACCGACGCGCTTTTCGCTGTCGTCAAAGGCCGATTTGGCGTTGGAAATATGGCTGCCCAGTTTGCGGAAGCCCTCGGCCAGTTTATTGCCGTCCGTGGCGATGCGTTCAAGGCGCTTCATTATATCCTTGGTCTGTTTGTTGAACTCTATGTCCTTGAACCAATGTCTGATGGCCGAGACCGACAAGGCAAATGTGTTGGGCGACACCAAAAATACTTTCTTGGCCCGGGCATAGCTTGGTATATCCGCATCTTTGATGTTATTGATTATCTCGTAGTAGACGGTCTCAGCCGGCACATACATCAAAGCCAAGTCAGTCGTGCTTTCTGACGGCAAAATGTATTTGGCGGCTATTTCGTCTATCTTTTTCTTGACATCGCCATAGAAGGCCTTGCGGTATAGTTCCCGGTTCATGTCCGTTTCTGAATTGACCATCTTTTCAAAATTCTCCCAATTGAACTTAGAATCAATAGGCAATAGCGTGCCGTTGGGCAATTTCAGAACGGCATCAACCGCCTCACCGGAGCGGAAGTGATGCTGCATCTCATAGAGGTCGCGCGAGAAATATTGCTGGAGAGAGGCCTCTAGCGACTGTTCGCCCCAGATGCCTCTAAGTTTTGGCGATTTGAACATCTCTTGGAACGAGGAAACGTCTTTGACGCTGGCGTGGACCTGCTTCAAGTTCTCCTGAAGCTGGGTCATATTCTGGGTGAAGCTCTGGACCTGCTGATGGACGGTCAGAGTGGCCCGCTCGGATGCCTGCCGGCCTTTCTCCAATTGCTCGCTCACGGCCTGGGAAAGCGCGTCAAAGCGCTGGTGAATGGCCAGATATTTATCATCGGGTTGCTGCTGTTTCCGCCGGGTCTGAATCATCAAATAAAGATTGATGCCGAGCATCACCAGAACCGCCAAGCCGACTATGACCATCAATACATTTATCGGATTTGCCATGTTTTATTCTTTGTGGACCCGAGCGGATTCGGACCGCTGACCCCCTCATTGCAAATGAGGTGCTCTACCAACTGAGCTACGGGCCCGAAATTTTACTACTGGTGCAGAATACTTGAATTAGTCCGAACCGCTTTCGCCGCCTGTGGCGGCGAGGAACTCCCCCCGCGAATCCGCCAGCTGGCGGACGGAAAGGCGGCGGAGCCGCACCGCTGACAATTTCAAGTTTTTCTTTGGCGGAATTCGGATTACTGAAATTCTACCGAATTTCGGTCTTGGCGGCAAATTCTTTGTTCTTTGAAAAAGAAAGGGGACGTACACTGTTTCCAATGTGCGTCCCGTTGGGACGATTTTCTGCGAGCGATTCATTCGCTCGCGACTTCGAGGAGCTCGCCGAGGAACGAACTGAACACCTGCTCGTGTCGCTCGAGATAGGCGGTGGCTACTTGCGTTGCTACTGCACCGCTCTCGCGATACTCCTGAATGTCCTGACCGTGCGTGATGCCACCGACACCGATGATCTGAATGTGCTCCGGGAGAAGTCCGCGAAGTTGCCTGACTTGTCCGAGACCGATCGGCTTCATCGCTGGTCCGGCGAATCCAGCAAGGCCACCACCCGGCGTGATTCTCGGCTTCGCGCCGTTGTAGCTGAACGCGTTAGGGAAGGTGTTCACCGTTGTGACGGCCTTCGCCACTTTCGATGCGCCGATGACCTGCGCCACTTCGGCAAGTGCGAAAGGGTCTGAGAAAGGAGAAATCTTGACCGAAACTTTCATGTCGGCTCCGACTCTCTCCTCGACACGGCGTAGCACTTCTGCGACCAGTGCCGGATCGAAACACGCGATGCGCTTCTGCGCGCTGCCTTGCCACACGTTGGGACAGCCGAGGTTCAGCTCCACGAGGTCTGCCCCGCCACGGAACGCCAACTCCGTGAGGTCTGTGTACTCCTCTGGTGAGAAGCCAGCCACACTCACGAAAAGTGGCTTGCCTTCGCCGTGAGCCACCGCGACCATCTCGGGAAGTACCTCTCTGTAATACGGCGCACCGCGATTCGGAAGACCGAGCGAGTTGAGCGAGAACATCGGTCCTGCCCAGTAGACATCGCCAGCGTTGCCAGTCCTCGGCTCCACAGTGATTGAGCCGACCATGACCGCCGCTGTGGCTGAACGCGAAAGCTCTTTCACGTCCTCCAACATCTTGCATGTTCCCGCTGCGTTCATCAGTGGATGTTCCAATCGAATGCCTGCGACTTCAGTTTGTAATTCCATGCGTATTTCTCCTCTCTTTAGTTGGGAATGTACGATTTAAGCCCGACAATCGAGCTTAATACCAAAGTTACATTAGCTGAAATGTTAATAAAAATCAAGCCAAAATAAAAAAGAAACTCGATGAGTTCTTGCATTAAGAATCCTTATGAAAATTTTTCTTTTCTGCTTCTACAAAATATGGTTCGAGCCGATGTTTTTAACGGGTTCTTTTGCGGTTTTGATTCGTGCGGCTCCGCCGCCTTTCCGGATTTTCGCGGGGGGACTTCCTCGCCGCCGCAGGCGGCGAAAGCGGTTCGGACTAATTCAAGTATTCTGCACCACGTTGGAAAAGTCAATGCCTCGCCCCGCCTTCGGCGGGTCTCGGCGATCAAATCGTACGGATTTTTCGGGGCAAAAAGAAATTCCCGATTCCGTTAGAAGCAGAAAAGAAAAATTTTAATCATTAATTAACAAAAAACTATGAAATACATTATCTACGCAAGAAAAAGTACCGAGGAAGACGACCGACAAGTTCTCTCCATTGAAGCTCAACTTGTTGAGCTCAAAGAATTTGCCGCCAAAGAAAAACTTGAAATTGTTGCCTCTTTCCAAGAGGCCAAAACCGCAAAAGAACCCGGGCGAATTAAATTCGCAGAAATGTTGTCATTGTTGGAACAAGGGAAAGCGGACGGGATAATCTCTTGGCACCCCGACAGGTTAGCGCGTAATTCTGTGGACGGTGGAAAGATTATTCACTTCGTGGATCGCGGCTTGATTCGTTCCCTCAAATTTCCCTGCTTCTGGTTTGAGCCAACGCCGCAAGGATTATTTATGCTGAACATTGCTTTTGGACAATCGAAGTATTTTGTAGACAATTTGCGAGAGAATGTGAAAAGAGGACTACGCCAAAAGATACGAAATGGAGTGTGGCCAAGCTGGGCTCCGGTAGGATATTCCAATAATCCCAAAACTAGAGGGATTGATGTTGATAAAGATAAATCTCCTTTAGTGAGAAAAATCTTCGAGATGTACGCCACCGGAGCATATCCACTCAACTCTCTCGCAAATTGGTGTGAGAAAAAGAAACTGCTCACAAATGCCGGAAACAAAATCTCATTGAGCAATGTTCAGCATATTCTCCAAAATCCCTTTTACATTGGTTTGATGAGATACAAAGGGGAAGTTTTTGAGGGAACACACGAGCCGTTAATTTCAAAGAAACTTTTTGATTTGTGCCAAGAGGTTATGACTAAGCGTGGCAAGATTCGCCCAGACAGAAAACACAACTTTCCTTTTCTTGGCCTTATGAAATGCGCCTCGTGCGGTTGCTCGATAACTGCGCAATATGCGAAAGGCAACGGAGGTATATACACTTACTACCGCTGTACCAAGAAGCGAGGCACGTGCCAAGAAAAGTATCTCGGTGAAAATCAGCTTATCGTTCAAATCAAAAACTTCCTTCAAAAAGTTTCTTTGTCGAGCCAAGACACCAAGAAAGTTTTGGCGGCGTTGGATACGGAAGAAACCGAAGCAAAGGAACAAGCCAAAAGTGAAGTTATAAATCTCAAAGAGCAATTATCACAGATGGAAGCAAAACTTCAAAAGTTGCTTGACGTATATCTCGATGACGCTCTTACTCAACGAGAATACGCCGCTAAAAAAGACATTCTCATTTCACAAAAGATCGAGTTAACCGAAAAAATTACCGACTTTGAGACAAAAGGGTTGTCTTGGCTCGAACCGGCTCGTGAGTTCGTAAAGTCCTTAAATCAAGCCGCTAATCTGCTTGAATCAGAAAATCTTTCCGAAATGACAACATTTCTGAAAAACATCGGCTCGAACCATATTTTACGGAATCGGGAATTTCTTTTTGCCCCGAAAAATCCGTACGATTTGGTCGCCGAGACCCGCCGAAGGCGGGGCGAGGCATTGACTTTTCCAACGTGGTGCGCGAGCCAGGGATTGAACCTGGGACCTCCTAATTATCAGTTAGGCGTTCTACCACTGAACTACTCGCGCATTTTATCCTAAAAATTATAGCAAAAACAGGGCTAACTTGCAAAAAATAAGATTTAATGATACACTCCAGCCATCGCAAGGCCGGTGCCCTGGGATGAACGAACCAATGAAGACGCCCCGCACCACAACCCCCGAGGAACTTGAAAGGGTCCACAGAGCCCTGAAAAAGAAGTTCAATGATAAGAAATTGATATTCGGAAGCGGTTTAGTCGGGGCAAAAGTGGTTTTTGTCGGCGAAATGCTTAACTCCGACGGCGAAAAAGAAGCCAAGCCGCTGGCCGGCCAATCCGAGAAATTATTCCATCAGGTCCTCAAAACCGTGGGCTTGGATAAAAAAAAGATCTACGTAACCAATCTCGTCAAATACTACCCTAACGGCAAGGTGCCGACGCCTAAGGAGCTCAAGGCCCATGCCGCGTTTTTGAAGGAAGAGCTGAAAAGCTTGAACCCGTCACTGGTCGTTACTTTGGGTAATCTTGCCTTAAATGGGGTAGGCCTCCGCCAGCCGCTTGATAACGTCCACGGCCGGACATTCAACTTCGGCAGTTACGAGCTGGTCCCTACTTTTCATCCGAGTTATGCAACCAAAGACCCGACCGTAAAAGACAAGATAGAAAAAGACCTGGCCCGATTGAAAGAGATCCTGAAAAAATCTTAAAAAAATAACTTGAACCAAATAATAAAAAAATAAATTATTTCCTGGATATAGCTTTCTTGGTGGCCGATTTTATTGATTCTTTACCCAGTCCAAAGACCTCAATAAGCTCTTCTGACTTGCCTGATTCTCCAAAACGGTCCTGAATGCCTATGAATTCCTGCGGCACCGGATAGTTTTTGGACAGGCATTCGGCCACGACCGAACCAAGTCCGCCGGCGATCTGATGCTCCTCCACGCTTACCACCGCTCCGGTTTTTTGCGCCGCTTCAACTATTGTTTTTTCATCCAAAGGTTTGACGGTATGTGAATTGATGACCATGCACTCAATCCCCTCGCTCATTAGTTCTTCAGCCGCCAAAAGGGCGTTATGCAAAAGCATCCCGCAGCCAATTATCGCACAGGTGTTTGCCGCCTGCCTGCCGGCAGGCAGGTCTCTCAAAACAATTGCCTTTCCTATTTCAAACGGCGTGTCGGCAGTCGTGAAAACGGGCGACTTCTCACGGCCAACGCGGATATATGTTGGTTGATTGTTGAATGCCGCGGCGAAAGTCGCCTTCTCCGCCTCAACAGCGTCGCATGGCACTACCACAACCATTCTCGGCTGGACCCGCATTAAGGCGATATCTTCTAGCGCTTGGTGGGTGGCCCCGTCGGGACCGACGGAAATTCCGGCATGGGCGCCGACAATCTTCACCGGCACATTATTGATGGTGATATTGGTCCGTATCTGCTCATTGTTGCGGCCGGGACTGAAAGTGGCGTATGAAGAGATGAAGGGAATCTTGCCGTAGTTGGCCATACCCGAGGCGACCAAAGCCAGGTTCTGCTCGGCCACCCCCATTTCAATGAAACGAGACGGAAATTTCTCTTTGAACCACAAAGACCGGGTGGACTCGGTCAGGTCGGCGCAGAGCACGACCACCCGCTCATCTTTATCCCCCGCTTTAACCACGCCCTTGCCATAACCATCTCTGGTGGGTATATATTCGGGTTTAGTAATATCTGGTATTAGTTTAGCTTCGCTATTTAACATAAGATTCTAAGCACTAAATCCTAAACCCTAAATAATAACCAAAGTTCAAAACCTGAAAATTGGATTTTAAATTTATTTAGGATTTAGATATTAGAGTTTAGAGCTTTCCTAATTTACATCGGTTTGACCTGGCAAGTTTGGCAGTGCTTCTCTCCGCAGCAGCACCGGCAAGCGCCACGCATGGACTTGGCCAACAGGAACAGAACAACTACCGACCAGGCCCAGAATAACGCGTCCAGGTCCCAGAAAGTCCGTCCCGCGAAAGCGGACCAGAAGAACAGCACGCCCGAGACCCACACTAACAGACCTATGAGCTTTGCTACACTATGATGCGGACATTTGCAATTATCGCTTTGCATCATATAACAACACCCCCTTTGCAAAAATTATTAATTATTATTTTCAAATTTTTAAAAATTAATAATTCAAAATTTAAAATTTTTAATTATTGGTGTTCACTTTTTATTCTACCACCTAACGTTCGTAATTCATCCAAGAATTTTTTAGATTGTTCTGCCTTAGAAGGCGCCCCGGGAACGTCCTGCATCCCCGGAACAATGCCGTGCCAGCGGTAATCAAACTCAATTTCTTTGATGCCCTTGCCTGGGATAGTATGGGCGATGATAACCGTCGGTTTCTCAAAGATGGCCGCCGCTTCATGTGTCGCGTCCACAAACGCTTCTATATTATTTCCATCTATTTCTAAAACGTGCCAGTTAAATGCCTCGTATTTTGCGCGCAGGTTTTCCAATGGCATCACGTCCTCGGTCATGCCGTCTATCTGGATATTGTTGCGGTCTATAATACCCGTCAGATTTGATAATTTATTTTTGCCGGCGAACATGACTGATTCCCAGAGCGCCCCCGAGTCATGCTCCCCGTCAGACATCAGACAATAAGTTCTAAATTTCTTAGCGTCAATTCTTGCCGCGTAGGCGATACCACAAGCTTGACCAAGACCCGAACCAAGCGGTCCGGAGGTCGTCTCCACGCCGGGTAATCGTTCACGCTCTGGATGTCCCTGCAGGCGCGTGCCAAATTTTCTCAATGTCTTTAATTCTTCAATCGGGAAATATCCCGACATCGCCATCACAACATATCGTATCGGCGTGATGTGTCCGTTGGACAAAATTAATCTGTCCCGCTCCGGCATCTCCGGATTTTTCGGATCGTGATTCAAGACATGGAAATACAATGCCGTAAAAATATCGGCCATACCCAAAGGACCGGCCGTGTGCCCCGACCCCGCCTCCGTCAGCATCTCAATCAAAAGCTCCCGCGCTTCATTAGCCTTCGTTTCCAACTCTTCCACTTTTTTATCGTCGATATATTGGGACATTATGCAAACTTAAATACAGATTCCTTAACGAACTCCACTATTTCTGCTGCGGTATTAAATGCCCGTTTGCATTCTTCCCAGGTAAACTCTGGATAATCTCCCGGATATCTTGTTTCAATATAATAACGAGTAAGAACTAAAATCTTATCGAGAAATCTTTCTATTTCCGGCTGATAAATTTTTATTTTATTAAGAAGCACGATTAAATCATGGACTTTTTCAAGTTCAGCTCCGTGCAGTACCAGCAATGACTTGAATAATTTTTCTACCGCCTGTTGAGCGAGAAAGCAACCAGTAGAAGGAGAACCTTCTTTGTGTTTAAGAAGCGACTCTAATGAACGTAGGTCTTCATCTGCCTTCGCAACCCATTCAAGACATATGTCCTTATTTTTGTTCATACAATAACTTCCCTTCCTTATAAATCTTTGTTAAAAAGGGATCGTTTATCCGCAACCTTTTTTCCACTTGATCGGGTTTATATACTAATATATCAAGGGGTACGTTTCGGTTTGCCAATAAACGCTCTAAATCAATAGACATCTCACGAGTGTTTTTATTTTTGTCCTTCTTAAGAACCAGCAAATCTATATCGCTGTTCTCCTTCGGAATACCCCATGCGTGTGAGCCAAAAAGTACAACCTTTTCAGGCTTAAACTCCCTCACAATTGTATCTACTATTTTTTGTATATTTGATGCCATATTCCGTAAAAGACGATTCAACTATACCTATGTTTACTGCTAAATACAATGAATCTCCAGCTCCTCCACTTTTTGCCTGTCCGTCCCTGCCTGCCGGCAGGCAGGCAGGCGTAACTCATAGGCGAAAGCGGGTTATCAATGTATTGGGACATTATACTTTTTCACCTTTCAGGATGATACGGTCCTGGAAACCGCCCCGTTCATCGAACTTCTTTTTACGGATATCTTCTGCGTTCTGGTATTCCGGCAATACTTTTAGCGCCTCAACGACCTCCATCACATCAGCAAGCTCTTCGGCGCTGCCGGCTTCCACAAATTTTTTTATCTCTTCCTTTAATTTTTTAATAAGTTCTGCCTTGTATTCTTCAGGCGACGCTTCACGTCGTTCATATTTAACACCTTTTGAATCTAAGATCTGTAGAATCTTATCCCTGACTAATTTGTTATAACTTTCAGACATAAATTATTGTCTCTACTAAAAAATTAAATAATGTATACGCTCTGTAAATATGCAATTGAATACCCCATGAAAAACGCGAACCAAATAAACAATAGGAAGCAGAATACAAATATTTCCCCTTTAGCTTTACTTGTAATTGCATAGACCAGGCCGAGAGACCAAAAGATTAATGAACAAATAGATAAAATAAAGAACAGTAAGCCATTCATTTGTAATCCGGTACCAAGCGCAAATGCAGCCGAAATAAACAAAAAAATAAAATCTATAGCCGCTAATGAATAGGAAACAGCTTCTACAATTTTTTTCATAAATTGGCTGCTATTTTTAATACATGGTCAACAAGGGAATTAGTATATCCGAACTCATTATCATACCAGGAGTAGACACAGCAGAGGTCGCTATCCACGACTTTGGTCAGCGTGAGGTCAACCACGGCCGCGTGGGATTCGCCGATGATGTCGGTGGAGACCAGTTGGTCGCTCGTGGTCTTGAATATCCCCTGCCAGCGATCCTCACTTTCCGCGTCGCGGAGAATTTTGTTTATCTCTTCCGCCGTGGTCGGCCTTGAGGCGACAAAAGTTATCGCTGAAAGAGAACCAGTCACTACCGGTACGCGCATGGCGACACCGTCAAATTTTCCCTTCAATGAATCAATCGCCCTTGCCACAGCGATGACCGCTCCGGTTGTGGACGGCACGATATTCACGCCAGCCGAACGCATCCGCCTCATGTCATGGTCCTTGGCTCCTCCGTCTATCAAGGCCTGGGTCGCGGTATAGCCGTGGACAGTATTTAAAAATGCTTTTTTGACTCCGAGCTTCTCCACCAATATCTGCATCACCGGCGAAGCGGAGTTAGTGGTGCAGGAACCGTTTGAAGATATGGTGCAGGTTTTCAGAACATCCTCATTCACGCCCATCAGCACAGTACGGCCATCAGCTGGAACTTGTGGTGAGTTTACCGAACCATCTTCGTCTTTGGCCGGTGAGGTCAAGACGACTCTTTTCGCGCCGGCCCGCAGATGGACCGCCGCCTTCTCAAAACTTTCAAATACGCCGGTGGCTTCCACCACAATATCCACGCCAAGCTGCCCCCAGGGAAGCTTAGCGGCACCCTTCTCGCTCAAGAACAGGAACTCTTTTCCATCCACCACCAATTTTCCGTCCTTTACAGAGACGTCTTTGCCGTATCTTCCGTAAACCGAATCGTATTTCAATAAGTAGGCCAGTGCGTCCACATTGCCCAAGTCATTGATGGCCACGATGTTCAATCCTTCCTTCGTCAGGACAAGCTTAAAAAATGCCCGTCCAATCCGCCCAAAACCGTTGATTGCAATGCTAGCCATAATGGTTTGATTATAGCATTTTTCGGACTGGGGCAAATGACCGACGGTGGATTGCGGATGGGCCTAGAGCGGCCAGCTGGGATTGGTGGTATTTGGTGCCGTAGCCCTTGTGCCTTTCAAGGCCATAACCCGGATAGCGCTTGGCCATCTTGATCATAAGGTGGTCGCGATGGACCTTGGCAATAATGGAAGCGCAGGCAATGGCAAATATTTTCCGGTCCCCTTTCACTACTGGTATTTGCTCTATGTCTAATTTAGAAATTTTATGAGGACCATCTATCAGAACCATGGTCTTGATACCAGTATCTTGTATCTGGTATTTAGTGTTTGGTATTTTTTGATTTTTTGTACTGGATACTGGATACGAAATACTAGATACTTTTTGGACTGCTCTGCGCATGGCGCGGCGCGCAGCTTGGTAGATATTTATCTTGTCTATCACTTTCGGCGACGAGGATGCTAAAGTATAGACAAGCTGCTGGTCCTCGATAAGCCACCTGGCGAATTTCTCCCGCTGTTTGGGTAATAATAATTTTGACTCGCGCAGGTTGTGAAGTTTCTTGTGAATCTTTTTATGGAAAGTACTGGTCATACCCACGGCGCAGACCACTACCGGCCCGGCCAGGCATCCAATGCCCACCTCATCCACCGCGCATACGTAACCATATCCTTTATTAAATAAACCTTTTTCTAATGTCTTATGAGGCAGTTTCATGGTAATTTCAGGTTCCAATTTACGTATGATATACTAATTGCATGAATCCCGTAAGAAGTCACCATGAATAACTTCAAACCACTTATTATTATAGCGACGGTGACAATAGCGCTTTTCGGCGTTTTTCTTCTGGTTGAGATAGACCGTCTTTGGAATACCGCCGCGACAACGAACACGGTCTCATTCAACGGAGAGGGCAAGGTTTTGGCTGTGCCCGATATCGCAATGATATCAGCCAGTATCGTCACCCAAGCCGTTAACTCCAAAACAGCCCAAGACCAGAATTCTAAAAAGTCCCAAGCTGTCGCTGATTTTTTGAAAAAACAAGGAATAGACGAGAAGGATATCAAAACAACGGATTATAATATTTATCCGCAATATAAATATTCTTCTTACGGCGGACAGGCCACCATTACCGGTTACCAGGTCACCCAGTCCTATCAAGTAAAGGTCCGGGACCTAGAGAAAGTGAGCGCCGTTTTGGATGGTTTGGTCTCGGCCGGCGCCAATCAGGTCAACAATCTCGGCCTCCAGGTTGAAGATCCTGAAAAATTAAAGACCGAGGCCAGACAAAAAGCCATTGAGGACGCAAAAAAGAAAGCCGACGAGCTCAAGGACCAAGTCGGCATCAAGCTTGGCCGCATCGTGAACTTCTCCGAGAATACCGGCGGATATCCGATACCGATGATGTATGCCACTGACCGGGGCATTGGCGGAGGCGGCGGACCGGAAATATCCGTCGGCCAGAACGAGATAGTAGTCAGCGTCACTATCACCTACCAGATCAAATAGTTTTTCTAATTTTTAAATCATAAAACCGCCCACCGGGCGGTTTTATGATTCTGGTTATCTTAACAAATCATCAACTTCTTCCCGACTAGCTACTTCTTCTGTGTCTTTATTTGAAAGCATTGAAAGCCCTTTAATGACTGGCCCAAATTTTGCTTCAAATTCTCTTAATTGAGTTTCAGGAACTTTCTTGCCATCGATAGATATAGAATAAATCATACCAGAGACACCATCTTTTCTGGCTGGATTCATGTGAGAAGACACACCTCCATACCCAACAATCTCATGCCCCCTAAATCTAAAGCGGAACTGTCCATTATCCACATATGTACTGCCATAGTGAAATGAGTCCAATATCTCCTGAAATTCTTCTTCGCTAAGCCCTGATTCTGTTTTAATTTTTTCAATAGCTTCTTCCCTTATTTTGGACATTGCCGCATCTTTCGGGGACAACATTTCTTTTGATCCTTCGTATTGTGTTTCGTCCATATTTCTTAGTTATTTAATTATCTTAATTGTAGCCCCCCCACGGATATTACAAGTTTGACTGTCCACGAACACAAAACTGCTCCTAGGAGCAGTTTTGTGTTTCATTGGCAATTTCACGTAGTTAACCGGTCCCGATTTTGTTAATCGTTAGATGTTACAAAATCGAGGATCCACGATTGCTTTCGCAATCGGGACTAGACTATTTTAGTTCTAGTCAGAACCAAGGCTCCTATCGCTAAGAACCCTGTCCCGTTAGAGGTAGGCCACCAAAGGTGACCGCGAGCTCTAATGGAATCCGATTTCGGCATCGGACCTGCCACCCCCATCTTTCGTTTGAAAGGTGGGGGTATCGACTTCATTTTGTTGAAGGGTAGAGGTTGGATGTGAAAAATGATAAATCATTCTTCCCATCTTTCGCCTCCCACTTCTAACCTTTCATGCATTTTTCTAAAAAGAAAAATAGAAAGGAGGTGATCCAAGACCAGCTTCCGCTAGCCTTGCCTTGTTACGACTTATCTCTTGTTACCGAGCTTACCGTGTCCCCACATAAATTATGGATCTTCGGGTATTCCCGGCTCCCTTAGATTGACGGGCAGTGAGTCCAAAATTCGAGAACGTATTCACCGCTGCGTTCTGATCAGCGATTACTAGCGATTCCAGCTTCATGGAGGCAAGTTGCAGCCTCCAATCCGAACTGAGGGCGCCTTTGATGGGATTAGCTCCCCCTCGCGGGTTGGCAACCCATTGTAACGCCCATTGTAACATGTGTGTAGCCCAAGGCATCAGAGGGCCACGCTGACTTGACGTCATCCCCACCTTCCTCTTTCTTACGAAAGC
>MGKO01000003.1 GCA_001795695.1 Candidatus Yanofskybacteria bacterium RIFCSPLOWO2_01_FULL_49_17 | reverse complement strand
TATTTCGGTCTGTGTCATAATATTGATGTAGACCATAATTTTTGATTGTGCATATTTATTTTGCCAGGTGTTTTATAATGGATGTAGGCCTATAACCCATGGGCCCCAGGTCGATACCTACACTTAATTAATATTAAAAAGATAAAATTTACAGGATGAATAAAATACTCTGGATCGTAGTCATAGTTTTAGTTGCCATCGGCGGATATTACTTGCTTAGATCGAATGGCTCTCTCGGTGGCCCATCAACAGTCGAGAACGGTTCTTCGCCCAGTCCTTCAGCTAGCGTCAAAAGCGGTTCGTCAAGTAAACCAAAAACTGCTACTCCTACGCCATCGGCCGGAGCGACCGCCACCAGCAAGACCTATACCCAGTTGGTGGCCGAATATGTAAATAGAACCATACAGTTCAACAGTAGCTGTCAGGCAACACCAGCGACATTCGTATTAAAAAATAATACTAGTGTCTTGTTGGATAATAGAGCCAATGTCGCTCGCACGATAACTGTTGATGGTAAGGCCTATGCTTTAGGCGCTTACGGTTATCAGGTCGTAACGCTTTATAGCCCGACGTTACCTCACACTGTCGGGATCAATTGCGGCTCTTCGGTAAACGTCAGTAGTATCTTGTTGGAAGCGAACATCTCCGGCCAGTAATAAGGATAAATCAAAATCCGCCCTTCTCGGCGGATTTTGATTTATATAAAAAGAGTGCCCGGTACGGCAAAGCCGTACCGGGCGAGTGTTGCGGGTATTGTTGTCAGGCGAACCGGCGTTTGCCGGTCCGACTAGGCAAGGCCCGAGGTCTTTTCCAGAACATCACCCGAGTCCAGCTGACCCAGATCATGTTCCGAAGACGAATTTCCGCCGAAATACCCAAAGGAAACCACACTTGCTCAAACCTGGGGACCAAGTACTGTAGCATGGGTGCCCTTTCACGAAGTATGTTAAACAACCCGCAACTTTTTCATTATATCCCTTTCCAGGTCTTTATCAAATACAACTTATCTACTCGTGCCATTTTCTTGATGCGTGCTTCTCGCTTGAGAGCGGTGCTTCGGTCTTTAGATTTCTCCGTATACAAAATTTTCACCACTTTTCTGGAATGTGTGTAGCGCCCACCCGTGCCGGCGCTATGTTCGGCAAACCGCCGCCGAACATCGGTGGTGATGCCGGTGTACAACGACCCATCTTTGCATTTCAAAATATAAACGAAATACATAAGCCTATTATAAATCAAAAAGAGCCATATGGCTCTTTTTGATTGCTTGCACCCTTCGCTACTGCTCTCGGGCACTGCGTCGCCTTCGCTCCTTGTTGCGGGGCCGAGATTCGAACTCGGAACTGAAGGTTATGAGCCTTCTATGTTGCCATTACACTACCCCGCTGCGCTATATTATACTACAGACCCATTGAAAGACGCAAGAAAATAGCGTAAAATTACATTACTTAACGTCGGCGTAGCTCAGCGGTTAGAGCGGAGCCCTCATAAAGCTCAGGTCGCTGGTTCAAATCCAGCCGCCGACACATTTAATTAATCCTTCCACCGCTTAATCCATGAACGATTCATTCCCATACCAGCTTCATACATTTGATTCCGGCCTGCGCCTGGTCACTGTTCCCATGCGCGGGACCAAGACCGCGACCGTCTATGTCCTAGTCGGCACCGGTTCCAAATACGAGACCAAGGATATCAACGGCATCTCCCATTTCCTGGAGCATATGATGTTCAAGGGCACGACCAAGCGGCCTCATTATTTGGATATTTCTCGCGAACTTGACGGTATCGGCGCGATTTACAACGCCTTTACCAGCCATGAATACACCGGTTACTACGCTAAAGCTAGCGCCGAAAAATTGAATACCGTGATGGATGTTGTCTTTGACATATTCCTTAACTCCACTTTCAGCGAAGAGGCCATCAAAACCGAAAGGCATGTGATAGTAGAGGAGATGAAAATGATAAATGACGATCCGCCGCGGTTGGTGGGATTCCATTTTGAAAGATTGCTCTATGGCGATCAGCCAGCCGGATGGCACGTCATTGGAGAGGAAAAGACCGTACTTGGTCTTACTCGAGGTCAGTTCGCGGACTATTTTAAAAGCCACTATATTGCCGGGAACACAGTCGTGGCCGTGGCTGGCGACATAGACCCGGAGAAGGTGAAAAAATCAGTCAGCGAATACCTTAAGAATATCCGCATGGCGGAAAAAGTTCAGAAGACCCCGGTCGTTGAAGATCAAAATTCGGCGGCGGCGGGCGTGTTTTATAAAGAAACCGATCAGAGTCATTTAATTATGGGATTCAGAGCATACAACATGCACGACGATAGACGTTATCCGCTTTCGGTTCTGGCCACGATCCTTGGCGGGGGAATGAGCTCGCGCCTTTTTGATGAGGTCAGAGAAAAACGGGGACTGGCTTATTATGTTTCGGCTGGCAACGAAACCTATACCGATAGCGGTTATCTGGAGATAGACGCCGGAGTTAACAATTCCAAAGTGAACGACGCGATCGGGGCCATAATGAACGAAGTTAAGAAGATAAAACTGTCCGGCGTCACTTCGGACGAGCTTCAACGGGCCAAAGACCAGACCGTTGGCCATATGGCCTTGGCTCTGGAAAGGTCTGATACGGTGGCCAGCATATGCGCCAGCGGCCTGTTGTTCCGCGATAAAGTTTTGACGCCGGAGGAAGAGTTGGTTAAAATTAAGGCAGTGACCCACGATGACATTCTTCATGTGGCTTCCGAGGTGTTCCGCGAAGACAAGGCCAACTTGGCCCTGGTGGGCCCTTTCAAAGAGTCAGAACCATTCCGCTCCCTTTTGAAGATTAGCTAGTCGCTAGTCGCCCTGCCTGCCGGCAGGCAGGCAAGTAATTACTATCATATGGCCGAAACCGTACGTATGGAAATCACGTCTGCCAGCATCCTCCGGGCCATTCTTTTGGTCTTGTTCTTCGTGTTCCTCTATTTGCTGAAAGGCGTGATCATCATCTTTCTTTTTGCCCTGGTTATTGCGTCCGCCATCTCGCCGTTCGCCAATTGGTTGGACAGGAAAGGTTTCCCAAGGGTGATAGGCGTGTTGTTGCTGTATCTACTGGTCATCGGATTGGGCGTTTTCATTCTTTCTCTGATAATCCCCTACATCTCCGACGACATAAGGAGATTGACCGGCACCTTCCCGACCGTGGTTGAAAGGGTCTCAAGCACCTTGGAGGGCGCCCAGGCCCATTCGCCCCAATATTTGGATTTCCTGGGCGAGATACAGAATATCTTGAGCGGTCTGTCCAGCTGGATTCAGCAGGCCTCCCAGTCGGTCTTCGGACTGGTGGCCAGTATTTTCGGCGGCGTATTCTCTTTCTTTGCCATTCTAATCATTTCCTTCTATCTTTCCGTGACGCGCCGCGGCATTGAGAGTTTTCTCGGTTCGGTCGTGCCTGAAAAATATGAGAGCTATGTCTTTGGTCTGTGGAAGCGGGCCGAGGTCAAAGTAGGCAAGTGGCTGCAGAGCCAGCTTCTCTTGGCCCTCATTGTCGGTCTCTTGACCTATATTGGACTTTCTCTCTTAGGCATCAAGTATGCTTTGATATTGAGTTTGCTGATAATGGTCTTGGAGCTGGTGCCGATGGTCGGTCCGATCATTGCTGCCATACCGGCCGTGTTCTTGGCCTTTATCCAATCGCCGTCCTTGGGTATTTGGGTCATCATTCTGTACGTTTTCATCCAGCAGCTTGAAAATCATATCCTTGTGCCGATAATATTCGGCAAAACTCTCAATCTCAATCCGGTCGTGGTCATCATCGCCCTGCTTGTCGGTCAGCAGCTGGCCGGCATTCCCGGCATGATCTTGGCCGTGCCGGTGTCGACCATCATCGTGGAGATGCTGGATGACATCGCCCGCCAAAAAGAATCTCGCCGCTCAACTAGCTGACCGCACGGCTAGCTTTCGCCTAAGCCGGCTCTTGTCCGACCTCCTTCGTTAAAAGTTCCGCTTGCTCGTCACCATATCATTATATGGCTCCTCGCAATGCTCGCTTTTGCCTCGGATTCAGACAAGTCAGCTGCGTTGATATAAACTATGAAACTATATATTGTTGCGACTCCGATAGGGAATCTCGCTGACATCACATTGCGGGCTGTAAATACTCTGGCCAATGTTGAGCTGATATTGGCCGAAGATACCCGAGTCACGCGGACGTTGTTAGAGCACCTCAACATCCGCAAAGAGCTGATGGCATACCACGCGCACTCCAGGCCCAAGGAAATTGAAAAAATAATCAATTTTTTACGGTCCGGTAAAAATATTGCGTTAGTTTCCGATGCCGGCACGCCCGGCGTGAACGATCCCGGCAATTATCTCATCGGCCAGCTCCTCAAAGAATTGCCTGAACTTCAGGTCGTGCCTATTCCCGGCCCAAACGCGGCCGCCGCCGCGCTATCGGTCAGCGGCTTTCCGTCGGACCGTTTTTATTTTCTAGGATTCCCGCCGCACAAAAAAGGCCGCCAGACATTTTTTAAAGATATTGGCGAGACCGAGGGAACGGTGGTATTCTACGAATCAAAGCACCGGATATTGAAATGTCTGAAAGAGTTAAAGACCGTGGCCCAAATAGGTGAGCGCCCCATATTGGTTTGCCGCGAGCTGACCAAGCAGTTCGAGACCTTTTACCGCGGCACGGCCTATGACATAGAGATGGCTCTGCAGAAGAACAAGAACAACCTTCTAGGCGAATTTGTGGTCGTCATCGGGCCAAAACCTAAAAAACAAAGCCTAAAAGCATAGTGAATCAGAGTAGTTTTTGTGGTAAAATGGGTATATGAGGAAGGCATTAATACCCAAAGAAACCCTTGAGGATTTATACGTAAAGCAGGGTCTTACGACCTATGAGATAGCTAAAAAGTTAGTTTTTTGTCAGGGTACTATTTGGAATTGGCTCGTCCGGCACAAAATCAAAAGACGACTCTCGTATACTCCGGTTAGTTTTACCCGAACTCAACTTAAAAAATGGTATTTAGAGCAAAAACTTTCAACGCGCAAGATAGAAAGTATAACGGGCCACTCTAGGGGAGTAATTCACGTTAAACTAAGAGAGTGGGGAATAGGCACAAGAAATATTGCGGTATCTCATATTAAACATCTGCGTCATGATTTTACTGGAGATATCTATGAGGAAGCGTATTTAATAGGATTCAGGATAGGGGATTTAAACGTTACCAAAAGAACTAACGGCGAAACTATCGCAATTAAATGTGCCAGTACAAAGGCGGGCCAGATTACTCTATTTAAAAATCTTTTCTCTAAGTACGGCCATATTTTAGAAGGGAAACCAACAAAAGAAGGAAAAGTTAACATTCAGGCCAATCTGAATCTTTCGTTTTCTTTTTTGTTAAGTAAAAAACCAGAAAACTATAACTGGGTTTTTAAGGACAAAAATATATTCTTTGCCTTCCTGTCAGGTTTTTCAGATGCCGAAGGGTCGTTCTTTATATCTCAGGGCAAAGGGTTTTTCTCGATAGGAAATTATGATAAACACCTTTTGGTTAAGCTTAGAAAACATTTGATTAAATTCGGGATAGAAGTGCCAAATATTTCCACTTACAAAAAAGAGCTTCGCAAATTTTATAATGGGTATAAAAGTAAAGGCAATTATTATATTTTGAGTTGCTCCCGTAAGATATTTCTGCTAAAACTCATTGATAACATGAAACCGTTCATTAGACATCCAGATAAAATCGCCTCATCCCTAAAGATAGAAGATAATATCAAACAGCGCAATAATAGGTATGGTAATTTAAGAATGGTAGATAGGTTATAAAATATGTCTAAGTTCTACATAACTAGCTCCATAATGTACGCAAATGGGTCAGCCCATATTGGTTTTGCTATGGAGTTGATTCAGGCAGATGTTTTAGCAAGGTATCATCGCCAGATTGCCGACAAGACGTGGTTTCTTACTGGCACCGATGAACATGGTCTTACCGTGGCAAGAGCGGCTGCCAAAGAAAGAATTGAACCCCAAGCGTATGTCGATAAAATATCCGATGAAGTTTTAAAGATGACAAAAGCGTTAAACATTTCTAATGATGATTTTATTCGTACCTCTGATAAGGTTCGACATTGGCCCACTACCATAAAGCTCTGGAAAGCACTTGTAAGCGAGGAAGACATCTATAAGAAAAAATATACAGGTCTTTATTGTGTCGGGCATGAAGCTTTTATAAAAAAGAGCGAACTAACTGATGGTCTTTGTCCTTTACACAAAACCAAACCAGAAGAAGTAGAAGAAGAAAACTGGTTTTTTAAAGTTACCAAATACAAAGAACGTGTTGCCAAGCTCATTGAGAATGATGAGTTAAAGATTGTTCCACTGTCACGCAAAAAAGAAATTTTAAACCTTATCAAAGACGCGGAAGATGTCAGTTTTTCCCGGCCGGCTAGTGTCCTGAAGTGGGGGATTCCTGTTCCTGGCGATCCAGGTTCAACTCAATATGTATGGACAGATGCGTTAGCAAATTATATTTCTGCGCTTGGCTACTCAGAAAATTCGGAAAACTATAAAGACTTTTGGCCGGCCGATGTTCATCTGATAGGCAAAGACATTTTGCGTTTCCATGCTTTATACTGGCCGGCCATGCTGATGTCGGCCGGATTGTCTTTGCCCAAATCAATATTTGTCCATGGCTTCATCACCGTAAATGGGCAAAAAATGTCTAAGACAGTCGGTAACGTTGTGGATCCGTTTAGTGTGATTGGGAAGTATGGCGCCGATGTCGTCAGGTATTTCTTATTGCGCGAAATTCCTTCTGATGAAGACGGAGATTTCTCCGAGGAGCGGTTGCGCGAGCGGTACACCAGCGACCTGGCTAACGGTCTGGGCAATTTGGTCCAGCGGGTGGCGACACTGATTGATACAAAAATGGACGGCGAGATTATCTACCATGATAAATTATTGCCCGATATCGAGGAATTAAATGAAGTGGAGGACGACACGGAAATAAATCGGGCCATTGAGAATTTTAAATTACACGAAGCGCTGGCCTTGATATGGAAAAAGATAGACATCGCCAACGCCTTTGTGAACGAAGAAGCTCCGTGGAAATTAGTGGACGAGAATCCGGAACAATTTCAAAAAGTGATGCTCGCTCTGACCGAGATGGTCCATCATATTGCCTGGAATCTCCAACCTTTCCTACCCGAAACCGCGACCAAGATACGCCAGGTATTTGGCGACACTAACGGCAAGGAGATAGAAAACGACTTCCATTTCGTCATACAAAAAGGTGCAGTCCTTTTCCCGAAACTTGAAACTTAAATCTTGAACCTTAAAACATGCCGAAAGACGACTTTCACGGTCAATTGAAAGAAAAAATGGACACTTTTGCCCATGAAGTCTACGACCTTACAAGAGCTTTCCCAAAAGACGAAATCTACGGGATTACTTCTCAGTTAAGGAGGGCATCACTGTCAGTAGTCTTAAATTATGTTGAGGGCTACTCAAGATTTAAAGATAAAGTTCACAAAAATTTTCTAGAGATATCCTATGGTTCTCTTCAAGAGTCAAAGTATCTTTTGGATTTCTCTCATAAAGAAAAATATGGAAATTTAGACAAATATCCAGTACTCATTAAATTAGCAGATGATATCGGTGCAATGCTTTGGGGCATTATAAGAAAGATTTAAGGTTTAAGTTCTAAGGTTTAAGATTATGATTTTTGACAGCCACTGCCATCTACAATTTCCGCAGTACGACCAAGACCGCGAGGAGATGCTCGCAAGGGCCTTTAGCGCGAAAATAAATCTCATCTGTGTCGGCACTGATTTAGAATCGTCCAAGCGGGCGATTGAACTAGCTCATCAGCATACACAGATTTGGGCGACCGTCGGCCTGCATCCCACCGAAGGGGCCGAGGGCGATATTGACATCTCTGGATATGAAAAATTATTGAAGATGGAAAAAGTAGTGGCGGTGGGAGAAGTTGGCTTGGATTATTACCGAACTCCGGAGTCAAACAAACAGGTTGTCCAGAAAAAAGTTTTTGAAAAGTTCTTATGCTTGGCCGTGAAAAATGACAAACCGGTCATCATCCACTCACGTGATGCGGGCCAAGGGAGCGTAGGTGTTGTGCATAAAGACCTATTAGCAATCCTCAAAAATAATCTGCCACCAAAACGTGGTGTTGCGCATTCATTCACCGGCACCATAGACGAAGCGAGGCAGTATCTAGAGCTCGGATTTTATATCAGCTTTAATGGCATCATTACCTTTGCCCGCCAATACGACGACTTAGTAAAATTCGTACCTCTAGACCGAATCCTCCTTGAAACCGATGCGCCGTATCTTGCTCCAGAGCCGTATCGTGGCCAGCGCAATGAGCCGGCGTACATAATAGAAGTGGCTAAAAAAGTCGCTGAACTGAAAAATGAGCCCTATGATAAAGTGCTCAAGCAAACTTCCATGAATTGCCGTCAGCTTTTCCAGATATCATTCAAAAGCATAGGTTTCATGCCATTTCTTCGTTTTTTCCGCCACGGCGCTTGACAGATAGCGTGCTGATTTGATATACTGTCTGCGTCTTTGAAATCAGGCCCCGCGTAATAAGATTATTTCAACAAGTAGCTTTATTCCGCGGGACCTGCTCAGTAGAGCAAACCAAATGCCAAAAGGTATTTGTGCGGTGTTGCAACCGCATGAGTCAGTTCCCGCTTCCGAGTTCTTTCAAGTTTTCTCTTACTCCGGCAACGCGGCCGCGATTCAGCCGAGTAAGGGGCGGTTTGGAGTATGAGGCGCAAGCTTCGTCTCGCTGTTCCGGCGAGATCCGTCCGAAAGTCAGGGTTGGAATCCTGGCCGTAGGCAAAACTCTTTGCGTATCTCCGTGCATTACGCCGCCGGGGCAGGGTGAACCCCAAACAAGGCCCCGGCGGCGGTAGTTCTGCCAAAGCCCCAGAGACCTAGATGTCGACGGGGCTCTTTGTTTTTGATAAAAAATGCCATTTCGGCTATGATTTAATAAGCTCTAGGGGCTCAAGTTTTAAGTTTCAAGATTCAAGAAATGAAATACAACCCAAGTAAAATAGAGCGCAAATGGCAACGCTGGTGGGAAACGAACAAGCTCTACGAAGCTCCGGATTTTTCTGGCGGCAACCTGCCTGCCGGCAGGCAGGGAAAAAATTTCATGCTCTTGGTGGAGTTTCCGTATCCTTCCGGCGACCTGCACACGGGTCATTGGTACGCTTTTGCCGTGCCGGACATTTATGGCCGCTATCTGCGGATGAACGGTTACAACGTTTCATATCCCATTGGTTTTGACGCTTTTGGTCTGCCGGCCGAGAACGCGGCCATCCAGCGCAACATCCATCCGCGCGACTGGACCAAAAAGAACATCAAGAACATGACCAAGCAATTAAAGAGCATGGGCGCAATGTTTGATTGGTCGCGCCAGGTGAGTACGATTGAACCCGAGTATTACAAATGGACGCAATGGATATTTTTGCAATTATACAAAGCTGGCCTGGCCTATCGGGCCAAAACGGCCGCCAACTGGTGCCCGAAAGACAAGACCGTACTGGCCAACGAACAGGTCGTTGACGGCAAGTGCGAGCGTTGTGGAACGCAGGTCGTCCAAAAGGAGATAGAACAATGGATGTTCAAGATAACTTCGTTCTCGGACCGTCTCATTGACGACATGAAAGAACTGGACTGGCCGGAGTCCACCAAGAAGGCCCAGGAGAATTGGATTGGCCGATCTGAAGGCGCTAAAATAAAGTTTCCAATTATCAGTTCCCATTTACCAATAAATGATCAGTTACCAAAACTGGAAACTGGAAACTGGAAACTGGAAAATAATATTGAAGTGTTTACCACCCGACCCGATACAATATACGGAGCAACCTTTTTGGTTGTAGCTCCAGAGAGTGAAGCAATTAAAAATTTAAAATTTAAAATTAAAAATTGGCCTGAAGTTCAAGCGTATATCGAACAAGCCAATAAAAAGACAGAACTTCAACGCCAAGAGGGTAGAGAGAAAACCGGAGTGGAACTGAAAGGCCTAAATGCCATCAATCCGATGACAGATGAGCCGATACCGGTCTGGGTCGCCGATTATGTTCTTGGCCACTATGGCACTGGGCAAATCATGGCTGTGCCGGCCCATGATGAACGGGATCGCGAATTCGCGGAGAAATACAATCTGCCCATCAAAGAAATGGTGCCGGAAGACATGAAAAAGATCATGGAGGCACTTAAAGAAAAAGGTGTCGGCGAGTCAAAGAAAAACTATCGTCTGCATGATTGGTTATTATCCCGCCAGCGATACTGGGGCGCGCCGATACCGATGATACATTGTGCCGAATGTGGCTACGTGCCTGTGCCGGAGGACAAACTGCCGGTTAAACTGCCGGCACTGGATAATTTTCTGCCCGCAGATGATGGCCGCTCACCATTAGCCAAAGCCGAGAAGTGGCTAAAAGTAAAATGCCCAGAATGCGGCAAACCGGCCGAGCGCGAGACCGATACCATGGACACGTTCGTTGATTCCTCGTGGTATTATCTCCGTTACGCTGACCCAAAGAATAAAGACGAATTCGCGTCCAAGCCGATGGTGGCTAACTGGTTGCCCATCCCGTTGTATTTCGGCGGCGCGGAGCACAACACGATGCACCTTCTGTATTCGCGCTTTATCACCAAAGCATTGAGGAGTTTAAATCTGGTGGATTTTTCCGA
>MGKO01000002.1:18817-24151 GCA_001795695.1 Candidatus Yanofskybacteria bacterium RIFCSPLOWO2_01_FULL_49_17 | reverse complement strand
AATTTTGCCCAGTTCAGTAGAAAAATCAGTTCGGCAAACCAGCGCAGTGGCGATACCTTGCGTAACAAGCGTTCCCGCAAAAATCATGGAAAACTGATCACCTAGAACAGCGTCGCCACTCACCGGATCAACCAGTTTTAACACCGGCAAAGATTCACCGGTAAGAATGGCCTCATCTACTTGAAAATCATTGACGAACAGAAGCCGTCCGTCCGCGGGAACGCGATCCCCTTGGGTAAGACGGATAATATCTCCCGGCACTAAATTTGCGGCATCTATCTCGTGTTCAACCCCGCCGCGAATTACTCGCGACCGCTGTTTAAGATAGGTCTTAAGCTCCGCTAAAGCCTTTTCGGCCTTATATTCTTGATAAAAACCCAGGGTGGCGTTGGCAATCAAAGCGGCAAAAATAAAAAATGCATCGCGGTAATGAGCGAGAAAAAGCGTAACGACTCCGGCAAACAGTAAAATCAAGATCAGGGGGCTTTTAAACTGATTTAAAAGAATAAAAAAACTAGGGGCTTGCCGCGATTTTTCTATAACGTTTAAACCAAAAATTTTTAATCGCTCCTCCGCTTCTTCCTCCGAAATTCCGTTTTGGCTGTTCGTTCGCAATATCTCAACAACTTCGGACACGGATAATGACCAAAAGGAGTGTTTTTGTATTTCATTTGTAATTTTTTCGTGTATCATAATGCTTTTGCGACCCAGCCTATCAACAAAATACCAATAAAGTTAAATGCAAAGGAAAGAGGGATAAACCATGAGGTTCTCATTTTTGAAAAGCCCAAAAGACTAACCCCTAGCTCATCGGGGAAGGGAGAGGCAATAATCAAACCTCCCGCAAGAAACGTCAACCATCTAAAAATTTTTAGTTTAAGCAACAGCCTAATTCTTTTTCCTGCGCCTTGATGTTTGATTATTTCCATTAGATGCTCCGAAAACCTATCTCGAACAAACCGGAAAATAATTAAATCTCCAACCACCGCTCCCATTGCTCCAAAAATGGCTGTGGGCAGTATTGAGTTGGCTCTGGCAATCTCACCGAGAGTGACGATCGCCGGTGCGGTGGTAAAAACTGAAGTGAAAAACATACCGGCTATAAAACTTCCCAACAATTCCAGTTCCTGTGTAGAAGTTAGTATTTTTATCAAAACATTTGTTTTTACCAAAATCACAGCGATGATTATACTCAAAACAATGATCGCTCCGTCCTGCAATAAAAAGTTGTTTTTATAGTTGTCCGGATTCATTTTAGTAAATCCTCAATGGATACGTTCAAGACTTTAGCAATTTTACTTACCACAAAAACAGAAGGTTTTTTAATAACCCCGGTCTCAACTTTGGTGAGGGTGGTATAAGGCACATCTGCCTTGCGAGCAAAATCATCTTGAGACAGCCCCAATTTTTGCCTCAATTTCTTAATTTTCCGCCCCAGTTGATTACTCTCCATAATTTGATAACATAGAATTGTTGCTACATTCTGATTTCAGTATTATACTAACAGAAATTATGATTTTTTCCAATGCTTTTGCAGTCCGCCAAATCCGTTTCCGTCCCCGCAAGAACACGGCGGAATTTCCCCCACACCCCTGCCTACCGGCAGGCAGGGCTTCATTCGTCGGGGGTTTCCCGAAAATGTGTTCGGATTTCGTTCAGGGTACGGAGCCAGATTGGATGATACGAGTTCACCGCCTCGGGGCTTCGCCTCTCGGCGGGCAAATCGGCGAGAGGTATGGCGCGGAGCTTCGCTGGAAAGCTCTGACGCCGGTTGCGAGAGGGACTATTGGCGGAGCAGTTCCAATAATTCTTTTTGTTTTTCTTCCATTTGGAATCTGGTCTCCGCCTCCACGACCAGCCGCAGGACCGGCTCGGTGTTTGAGACGCGCAGATTGAACCACCAATCCGGATACTCAACAGTAATCCCGTCCAGTTCATTTAATCTACCGTCATGGTATTTATTTTTTAACATTTTAAAAATTTCGCTAGTGGCTAGTGGCGAGTCGCTAGTGGCTATGCTTATCTCCCCTGAATGGGCGTATTTCATCAATGGCTTAATTATCTTTGACAGCGGCTGTTGGGAACGATTGAGAATCACCATCATGTAAAGCATGGCCAGCGCGGCTGATTCGGAATATCTAAGCTCTTTGAAAAAGAAATGGCCGGTCAGCTCCCCGCCGATGGCGGCATCGTTTTCCCGCATTGCCTTCTGCATGTGAGTACGACCGACCTTTGAAACAATGCCTCTGGAACCCATGAGCGCTTTGATGCTTTTTGATATGCGCAGGTCATAGACCGTTTTAGGGCGGCCCAGGTATTTAAACAACAACCCCAAAATGCGGTCCGGCCAGATTATGTTCCCCTTTTCGTCCACGAGGGCGATACGGTCGCCGTCTCCGTCAAAGGCCACGCCCAGAACTGAACCGGAAGAGATCACATTTTTGCGAAGCAGGTCAAGATTCTGGGCTTGGGAAATATCCGAACTGTGATTGGGAAACCTGCCGTCAATATCAAAGAACATGGAGACGACGCTCACGTTTATTTTGCTGAAAAGATTGGCCAGCACCAGCGAAGCCATGCCGTTTGACGCATCGGCGACCATTCTCATCCGGCTGAAATCCTCTTTATCGGCTCCGCTTATCTCGACCAAAAAATTAATGTAGTTGTCTATCAGCTTCTGGTGGTCTATCCTTCCTTTGGCCGCCGGAAGACGTTTCGCTTCCATCAGCTTTTCAATCTCTTCCAAACCGTTCTCCCTGCCGATATCCATGCTCCTGGGCCCAACGATCTTGAACCCATTGTATTCCGGCGGATTATGAGAAGCGGTTATCATTATCCCGCCGTCCGCGGAAAAAGTGTTCACGGAAAAATAAAACAGTGGCGTGGTGGTCCTATCAATAGATATGACATCACAGCCGGCAGTGATAATGCCTTCAATGACTTTTTGGGCCAACGTCTCCGACGATGTCCGCCCGTCCCAGCCAACCACAAGTTTCTTCGCTTTTAAAAATATAGCCGTCGCATCTCCAATTTTAAAAGCCGTTTCCTCATTCAGCTCATCGGGATACTTTCCCCGCACATCATATGCCTTAAAAATCGAGTCCATAATTGAATTAGAAACATTTTCAGTATACAATAATTCACTATGTTATCCAGAGATATCCGGAAAATCTATCTAATAGGCATTAAGGGTACGGGTATGTCGTCATTAGCGGTTCTATTGAAGAAAATGGGGTACAAAGTTACAGGTTCTGACACGGCAGAGAAGTTCTTTACTGAAAGCCAGCTTGTAAAAAACAAGATTCCCTATTTTGAAGGTTTTAGCCGAAAAAATTTAGAGAGGGTAAAACCTGAACTAACCATTGCCTCCACGGCCTACCAAGAAGATCACGAGGAGATTACGGCCATTCGGCAGTTAGGCATTAAGATCATCTCGTATCCGCAAGCAGTTGGGGAAATATCCAAAACTCTTGAATCAGTGGCTATTTGCGGGAGCCATGGCAAAACCACCACCACGTCTATGCTTGGCTGGATCATGCAGACCAACAGCCAGTCAGTGACCTTAACGGGTACGGTTGCTGACCAACTGAATAAAGAATTTCGGCCACCGAAGTTTTTTATTTTTGAAGCTGACGAATACCAAAATAAACTGCAATACTACAGTCCGGCCAACGTTATTCTGACAAGTGTTGATTACGACCATCCTGATTTCTTTAAAACACCGGCCGCGTACGCAAAGGTATTTAAAGATTTTACGAGCCGTATCCTTAAAAACAACGGATCCGTCCTTTTTAACAGCGGAGATACCCTAGCCAGAAAGATGCTGGCTGGGCAAAAATGCGCCCAAAGCTATGGATTCCGCAAATCCTCTGACTATCTGATTACCGGCGTCTCACCAGAGTTAAATGCTTTTTTAATTAATCACCGAGGAAAAACGATACTAAAGACAAAACTTGGCGTATACGGCCGACATAATATTCTTAATGCCGCGGCGGCAGGGGTCATGGCTATGCGGCTGGGCATCAAGCGAAGTATGATTGAAAAGTCACTCGCCACTTTTACTGGCGTAAGGCGACGTTTGGAATCAATTCCAAGCAAGAACTTTATTGCCGTGGATGATTATGGCCATCACCCAACGGAAGTAAAAGCGGCTTTGGTAGCACTTCGCAATAAGTATCCGACTAAAAATATCGTGGCCGTATTCCATCCTCACACTTTGAGCCGAACTAAGGCATTGCTTAAAGAATTCGGCGCTTCATTTGATCACGCCGACTTGACCATTATTTTGGATATCTTCATTCCCAACCGCGAGAAGAATACAAATATAAAAATTCACGCCAAAGATCTGGTCAAAGAAATACAAAGAAATAAAGCCAAAGCCATTTACCAGCCGAACATCAATGATGCGGCTGATTATGTCAAGCAAGGCGTGAAAAAAGGTTCTGTCATTATGACTATAGGCGCAGGTGACATTTGGAAAATGCATGAATTGATACGGTAGTAAATTTCCTGTATCATAAATAACCATGTTATCAATCGGAATTGTTGGGTTGCCAAATGTGGGCAAGAGCACTCTCTTCAAGGCGCTGACCAATAAACAAGTAGATATCCAGAATTACCCTTTTACCACCATAGACCCGAACGTGGGCGTAGTGGCCGTGCTGGACGAGCGAGTGGACGCACTGGCGGATTTTTCGCGCTCCGCCAAAAAAATATACACGACCATTGAGTTCATTGACATCGCCGGCCTGGTCAAAGGCGCTTCCCAGGGCGAGGGTCTAGGCAACAAATTTTTGGCCAACATCCGCGAGGTAGACGCCATCGCCCACGTCGTCCGCGTCTTTGACGATAGCAATGTTACTCATGTCCATGGCGACGTGGACCCGGCAAGCGATATCGAAATAATCCAAACGGAACTGGAATTGGCCGACCTGCAAACGAAATCCCGACGTTCGGAGAAGTCGGGGCCCCGACCGAAAGCGTCGGGTGGAAAAAACAAACAAGACCTGCCAGAGCTGGACTTGCTGGCCGACAAAAAAGTCATTTTCATTTTTAACTGCTCCGAAGCCCAATTGCTGGCCGGCTGGAAGCCGGAAGGCAAATTGCTTGAAGTCATCGGTAGCCGGCCATATGTCGCGCTCTCAAACAAACTGGAGCTTACCTTGACCGAGGTCGGTCCGGATGAGAAAAAAGAATATTTAAAAGAGTTCAATCTGCCCGAGTCAGGTCTGGATACGCTGATAAAAACCGGCTACAAAACCCTCGGCCTTTTGACTTTCCTGACCACCGGCGAGGACGAGACCCGGGCCTGGACCGCCCATATCGGCGACCTCA
>MGKO01000002.1:0-18796 GCA_001795695.1 Candidatus Yanofskybacteria bacterium RIFCSPLOWO2_01_FULL_49_17 | reverse complement strand
CCATACCGACTTTGAGAAGCTCTTTATCAGAGCCGAGGTCATCAACTGGAAAACTCTTCTGGACGCCGGCTCATATGTCAAAGCAAAGGAAAAAGGTTTACTAAAGACCGTCGGGAGAGATTATATTGTGCAAGAAGGTGACGTGGTAGAAATCAAAATCTAATCCAATTTACTTTTATTTTAGTACCAATTGGTACTAAAATAAAAGTAAATTAATCCTTCAAAAGAAACAGTGGGTCCCGTAGGACCCACTATGTGTTGCCAAAAGTTCACCTTAACATCGCCCGAGCTTTGAGAGCCAAGTGGAAGGCCTCGGCTCTCTTCGGATGCTGGATAAAGTGATAGACCTGCTGGATATTCGCCACCTGCTTGAATGGATCGGCTCGCTCCCATGAAGCCGTCTCCAGTGTGATATCGGAGCAGACATCGTCAACCAAGTCGGCCATGAAATTACGATCGGCCAGAAGGACAGCCAGCCCCCGCTGGGCTTCACAGCCGTGCCAGATGTGGACATACTTCCGTCCTTGGGCATAGAGCCGCAGGATCTCAGCGCCGCCTCGGCTGTTCTCGTAGTTGCTGTAGGTGGTCTCCACCAGGCGAATGTCCCAGGCGCCTACATGACCTGGCGCATGTTCAGGCGCAAGGTGTCTTGCCAGCCAATCGGCCATCACGCGCGCCTCTGACAGATCCGGATAGCTCCTACCTTCGGTCACACCGCCGACACATCCTACGACCGTCGGCTGTAGGACACTAATCATCCACAACATCTTTGGAAGGTACACTTTGCCCAGTGGACTTTCCAAATCATGGCCATAGCCATTGACAAGAAAAGCAGTTAACGGTTTTTCTACCACACATCACCTTATACGATTGTAGAACTGTTTAAAGAAGCGGTATCGAGCATATAAACCTGCTCGATTATTCTCAGCTTCCTCGTGTATTTGGTCTGCAACTTCCTTTCTGATAAGCAGAGGACAGATTCAGGTATTCCGCCTTGTAGACATTCCTCTCTGAATTCCATCGCCTGAGCCAAACATTGCTGGCCTTCAAGCATCTTGTCGATGTTCTTCCACATCTGTTCATGGATGAGCGGACGAGAAAGCGGACAGTCGTTGTGAGGGTTTTCCAGCTTGGAAATGGCCACTTGTAAAAGTTCTTTGTACGTACGGATGTCCTGTTTCTGGGCCCTACTGAATCTCAATCTCCAAAAAAACATTATTCGCCTCCTGATGGTTGGTAAAAAAAACTCGTGGCAATATATTATCACGTTTACTTAAATTCGTAAATACTTGACCGAAAAGGTCGGATTTGATAAGATGTTGTCAGTCAATCCCGACGATAAATGTCGGGGCCCCGACCGAAGCGTCGGGATTAATATACGCTCTTGAGCTCGGTGGAATATCCATTAGTGCGATATCTCGTCGCCTATCCGTCGGCCAACAAGCGTTTATACACTTGTCCCGTTAGAAATAGTCCTAACGCGGACATAATCAAGTAGGTCTTTGCTGGTATAAGCATCCTGGATGCCTATGCGTGTTTAGTCCTATTTCGTACGGGATGTTGGAAACAAAGAGGAATTACGAGCTTGGGTTCCATATCAACCTGAATATGGAGGAGTCGCGCATTGCCGCCATCTCCAACGAGCTCAAGGAAAAACTGGCCCAAGGCCAAGGAAGTGTTACGTTCGCCCGAGAGCCGGAGCGGACTCGTCTTTCGTACCCCATCAAAAATAACGCCAACGCGTTTTTCGGGTATATCCAGTTCAATATGGAGAACACCGAAGGATTGGCGGGAGTCCAGGAATATATCAAACTTAACAACGATATATTGCGTTCGCTTATCGTGCGCATGCCTTCAGACGCCGAAAAGAGCCAGGCCATCCTGCGCCAGGCCAAGGCCCGCGAACGGATAGAGCGTTCCAAGGCCGCCGCGCCGAAAACAGCGCCGGCGCCGGTCCAAAATGAGAACCTGGACAAGGAGCTTGAAGAAATAATAGAAAAGCTATAATCTTAAACCATGAATCCCGTACGAAATTTCAAGCGGCGGGATATTAAAAACTTAACTGTGACCTTGCCTGACCGGCACCATTGTATCGGTAATACAAGGGACAGTTAAATTTCGTACGGGATGAATCTAAACAAGGTATTTCTCATCGGCCGGTTGACCCAGGACCCGGAGGCAAGACAGACACCGAGCGGCCAGAACGTGACAAACATCAATATGGCCACCAACCGCGTCTGGAACGACGCTTCCGGCCGCAAAGAAGCGACCGAGTACCATCGGGTTATCGCTTGGGGACGCTTGGGAGAGATAGCCAACAACTACCTCAAAAAGGGCGGCATGGTCTACATTGAGGGCCGGATGCAGACCCGCCAATGGACGGGCAAGGACGGTCAGAAGCGTTACACGACCGAAGTCGTCGCCGAGAACCTCCAGCTCGGTCCCCGCTCGGCCAATGACCCCCGAGGCGCCTTCCAGCCCGGCAGCGGTCCGGCCAACGGACCAGCTGCTCCCAAAGCCCCAGGCCTAGCCGGCCAAGTCAAAGAAGACGACATCCCCATCATCGGCGAGGATGAGCCCATGAACGCCGGAGTGGAAGAAGACGAGATGGCCATCAAAGAAAGTGACTTACCATTTTAATCTATTAATTACGAATGACTTACGAATATACTAATGCGACCCATTCAGATATTCGTACATTCGTACAGATTAGTAATTCGTAGATAATGAATTGTCAATTATGCCAGGACAACATCAGCCACGTTGATTATAAGAACACAAAATTTTTACGTAGCTATGTAACTTCGCAGTTCAAGATTGGGACTTCCCGCCGCAACGGCCTTTGCGCCCGCCACCAGCGGATGATTGCCAACGCGGTCAAACTCGCCCGCTATATGGCACTGATGCCATATACTCGCAACCAAACAGTTAAATAAACTAAAAACCCCGCCAGATGGCGGGGTTTTTAGTTTACTCTGATTTCTCGCTAGTAATAGGCGCCAGTTCTTCTTTGGCGGCCGCTTCGCGAATTTTCTTGGTAATCTCTTTTTCTACTTTCGGATTTTCCTTGAGGTACTGGCGGGCGCCCTCAATGCCCTGCCCTATCTTCTCGCCGTTGTAGCTGAACCACGAGCCGGACTTATTGACGATGCCGTAGCGGACGCCGGCGTTGACGATATCGGCGTATTTGGAGATGCCTTCATTATAAAGAATATCAAACTCGCAAGTGCGGAACGGCGGAGCGATCTTGTTCTTGACTATCTTCACCTTGACCCGATTGCCGACTATCTTTTCGCCGGATTGTATCTGGGCTGACTTGCGTATCTCCACCCGGACCGAAGAATAGAACTTCAGGGCCATGCCGCCCGGGGTCGTTTCCGGATTGCCGAACATAATGCCTATCTTCATGCGCAGCTGGTTGATGAAAATGACCGTCGTTTTGGATTTGGCGACAATGGCGGTCAGTTTGCGCAGAGCGTGGGACATCAGGCGGGCCTGGAGGCCCATGTGCTGCTGATCCATTTCGCCTTCAATCTCGGCTCGCGGGGTCAGGGCGGCCACCGAGTCCACCACCACCACATCCACGCCGCCGGATTTCACGAGTGATTCCACGATATCCAGGGCCTGCTCGCCTGTATCCGGCTGGGAGATGAGGAGCTGGTCTATTTTGACACCGATCTTTCTGGCGTATTCGGGATCCAAGGCATGCTCGGCGTCAACGTAGGCGGCCACGCCGCCGGCTTTCTGGGCTTCAGAAACAATATGTAAACAGAGAGTTGTCTTACCGGACGATTCTGGACCATATACCTCAATGACCCGACCGCGGGGCACGCCGCCCACACCCAGCGCGATATCCAGCGAGATGGAGCCGGTCGGGATGACATCCACGTCAACCTTGCTGACCTGGCCCAAACGCATGATGGAGCCCTCACCATATTTCTCTTGCAACTCTTTGACCATCATCTCTACATTCTTACCGCGCGCGTCCTGAATTTTCTGAGCCGCTGCTCTCTCATTCTCTTTTTCAACAGGTTTTTTTGCCGTGTTTTTAATCATTTATTTATATACTTAATAATAATTTTTACATATTGGTCAAATGCCGGCAATAAGAATTTGGCCGAATTGAAAAATCGTTCAAAGTCCTCCTCAAAGTCATAGTCATGAACCAGCACATTTCGTAATCTTGACGCTTGAATAAGTTGTTTAAGCACTTTTTCATCAAATATGCCTAATTCCTCCAAATCAGAAAACGCTCGCCAGTAGTTCTCGGGTATCTTGCCCGTCTTTTCTGCCACAATTACCATGTTAATGTCACTAGCAGTATCCACAACAAGCTGAAAGTCCCGCTCCGCCGCCCGAATGATAATCATCCCAAATCCTTGCAAAGAAAAGGGTTTAGCTAAAAGACCTTTTAGTTCTTTCAGGAGGACTTTTATCTGCTCGAGCTTTTTCTCTATTATTTCGGTCTTCATATCTAAGCAATGCTCTCTTTCAATGAACGGCTTCTGAACATTCTGAATTTCGCTGTATCAATATATTCTCTCCAGGCCGATAGCTTAAATTTTAGAAATTCGTCTTCGGAGCCAATTAACAACTTACCGTCAGCAATGACCCGTTTTAGCAATGGCGAGGCCGCCCGAATATCAACTATGTCTACCAGATGGGGGCTAGTACTAAGCCGCTTTGCCAACGCGTCGCAAAGCTCATTTTTCAAATCCAAAGTAAGGTGTTCTTTGGCCAAAATAGCCACATCATAATCGGAATTAAGATGGGTGTGGCCTGAAACTTGAGAACCGAAAAGAATGACTAACTTAGGAGTTATTTCCATGTTCTCATGTTACAAAACGAGCGTATAAAAACAAGGGGCTATTTTTCGTCATCCATATAGAACTCATACAAGACTATCACGCTTGGAATGGCCAGCATCCAAAAAAACAAAATCTCATCAATAGGTAATGCTTAACCGGCAAGTTTGGTGAGCCCAATAAAATTATGGCCGGGAAAATTCCAGTGATTAAGCTTTAAACCTGCATATCCTTCTAATAAAGAGACCATGAAAAAGTAAATTCCAATGATGCATACTTTTCTTATCAATCTTGGGAACTCAAAAAGGAGTATTATTAAAGGGGAGGCAATAAAAATAATACCCAGTTTCAAATATGTATAAGGCTGGACGAGCAGTTCAGGCCTCCCGAAGTATACAAACAAAAAAATAGAGAGGAGAAGCGATAACACAATTACTAAATATTTTAGATGTTTGGAGGTTTTTTTATGGGTCCGGCTATGATCTACAAAGTACTCCCAAAAAATTACGCCAAAATACATATAAAAGAAGGTCCAAATAAAATCCTCAATCGGGATAGCGCCGTTAAAAAATCTAATGGCACTATTCGGGACGAACCAGGCGAGATCGGTATAAGCAAAATAGTCAAGAATAATGACCATGGGAATGAAAACGATTCCCGTAAAAATAAGGCTCCGTTTAATTAGATGAGGTTTACGAAACGATAAATAGGCTGAAGGAACAGCAAAAAACAAAAGAGTGGCTTGGAAAAAGTTCAGCTTTAAATATAAAGTAAGACCAAAAGCTAAAGCCGGAAAAAGAATTATTAAAAACAAGTCTAAGAATTTACTTTTACTTCTAGCCATTGTCTTCTCGCTCTGATTCGGACGTGTCGGCCGACATAACACCGTTATCATTTCTCACTGGACTGGCCGGACGGGAATAGCCAGACATCTCATGGCTCTGGGCCATGCCGTCCGGTTTGATGTAAACATCGCGGGGCTTGGCGCCGTCGCCCGGCCCGATGATGCCTTTCTCCTCCAGGATATCCAGCAAGCGGGCGGCGCGGGCATAGCCGACGCGCAGACGCCGCTGTAACAGCGAGGCGGACGCTTTGCCGGCCTCAATAACCACTTGTTTGGCCTCGGCATACATGTCGTCATCCGCGTCATCCTGACCGCCAAATCCACCGATATGGGCTTTGGCGTTGAAATCAACCTGGGGGACGTTCTCGCCTTTGACCTCTTCGCCCAGCGCCACGGCTTCTTTATGAAGGAACCTGACCACGCCATGGACCTCATGCTCGGTCACTAAGGCGCCCTGCAAACGGCGGGGCTTGGCCGTGTCGCCCGACAGGAAGAGCATGTCGCCTTTACCTAGCAGTTTTTCGGCGCCGGCCATGTCCAAGATGGTGCGGGAATCAATCTGGGAAGCGACGGCCAGAGCGATTCGGCAAGTGATATTGGCCTTGATAAGGCCGGTGATGACCTCCACCGACGGACGCTGGGTGGAAAGGATGAGGTGGATGCCGACCGCCCGGGACATCTGGGCCAGGCGGACGATGGCCGCTTCCACGTCGCGGCCGTAAGAGGCCATCAGATCGGCCAGCTCGTCTATCACTATCAGGATAAACGACATTGGCGGTTCATCTTTTTCGGTCATCTTGGCATTGTAAGAGAAGACGTCCTTGGAGCCGGTACGGGATAATTGATCATAGCGCCGGTCCATTTCATTAATGGCCCATTTCAGAGCGCCGATGACCTTCTTGTTGTCAATGATGACTGGCGTGATGAGGTGCGGGATATCGTTGTAGAGCGTCAGCTCCACCCTTTTAGGATCTATCAATATCAATTTCAGGATATCCGGCGAATGCTTGTAGAGCAAGGAAAGGAGGATGGCGTTGATGGCGATGGACTTGCCCGAACCGGTGGCGCCGGCCAAAAGAAGATGGGGCATCTTTTCCAGGCCGGCGAAGACCGGCAGACCGGACACGTCGCGGCCCAGAGCCAAAGGCAGGAAGAACTTGGATTTCTTGAACTCATCGGTCTCAAACATGTTGCGCAAACCGATAAGGGCCACTTTTTTGTTGGGCACCTCAATGCCGACCAGCGACTTGCCCGGTATCGGCGCCTCAATGCGGATGGGATGGGCGGCCAAGGCCAGAGAAAGGTCCGAGCCAAGGGCGCTGATGCGGGAAAGTTTGACGCCGACGGCCGGCCGGAGGGTATATTGGGTGACGGTCGGACCGATGGAGACCTCGCCCATCTCCACGTCAATGCCGAAATTAGCCAGGGTGCGTTTGATGATGGTGGCCGAGGCATTGATATCGCCGGTGACGGCCTCCTCCTGGTCCTCATGCAAAAGCTCCAGCGGCGGCAGAGTCCATTTGCCGTGCTTCAAATTCTTGATGATGAACTCTTTGTCGGTCATCGGCACGACCGGGATGGCCTTAGCCGGGACCAGTGTGGCCTTGAAGTCCGGCTTGGGCAGGACCTCGTTGCCTTTTTTGACCACCACGTTGTCCATCGGCATTTCTTTCTCGCTTTTCTTGAAAAGATGGCCGAATGAAACATCCATTGATATCAGGAAGGCGATGACAGCCAGGGCCAGAAGGACGATGGCGGCGGCGGTGAAGCCGACCAAGGACAGGAGCGGATAACCGAGGACCAGACCAAGATACCCCCCGTGCATGACCCGCGCGTTTATGTCGCCGCCGCCGTATATATAGAGCCCGCCCAAAAAGGTCAGGACGAACAGGCAGGTACCTAAGAGGGCGGTGGAATATATCTTGCGGTGGATGGACTTGAAAAAGGAATAACCGAGGAACAAAAGGGCGATGGGAATGATGAGAAAGCCGTAGCCGAAAAGGGTCCGGGCGACGGTGTTGAAGGCCTCGCCGCCGCGGCCGGCCTTGCCGATAAAGCTCAAAACGCTGACCAGCATCAAGCTCAAGGAAATGACGCCCCAGATGCTGTTCTTGGTCTCCTGGGCGATATCAAACTTTGGCCGGCGCTCAACATCTTCTTTCCGGGGCCGTCCCCGCTTGCGAGGTTTATTCTCATCAAGTTCTTCTTCTTCTCTATGTTTCCAGTTCTTGGCCATGATCATATTATCGCATAAATACTTAAAAACATTCAAATTAAAAGGCGGCGTTCTGTCATCACGACAGTACGCCGCCAATCGGAGATTTTCGCGGTGGGTTTTCTCCGACCCGACGAGTGTTGGTGTTACTCGGTCATAATCGCACGATTCACCTCATGTGGTACCGCACGCGGGTACCCCGCATCAGTTTTGGGTTTCTTGACGAGAACGCAAGCCAAATTGGCCAGCGCTCGAGTTCGGCTTTCCAGCGCCTCGCGCCGGATCCGCTCCTGCTTCTGGATCTCTCCGGCCCGTCTGGAGCCGGCCGAGAAAGCCACTGCCGCCGAATCGACAATGCGACCCGGCGTCTGCAATTCAGCGTAGTAGTAACTCATGTGTCCTTCTAGGCGCGGAAAGCCGAACGGCGAAGCGACGCCAGCGGACGCGGGAACGTCGCGTTGTTCTCGTGTCCGCAACGCAGGCGTACGGTGGTCCCACTGATGTGGACAACTTCACCCCGGCGCTGATACCGGCCATGCTTGTCGGGGTAGAGCATCTGCTCGCCAACCTCATAAAACATGGCCGGCGTCAGACCAGCCACTCCGATGCTGATACGGCCATTGCCGTTCGCCTTCTTGATGAAGACGAGGCCGGCAACGAGAGCGGCAAACAACAAAACGGCTGCGAAAAACTCCGTCATAATGCACCTCTTGTGAAGAACGGTCTCTTGGGCCGTCCGGCGCCTGCTGGACTAGCCCTGCCTGTGGCAGGCAGGCAAAATCTATCGTGCTTATATCATACCATACTTTTATAATAATTACAATACCTAAAAACCCTTGTAAAACAAGGGTTTTTAGTGTCCGTATAAAATTAAACGAGTGCGAGGCAACCGCGAGGAACGGAAAAAGCGATACTATGTCGGTATCGCGTTGAGTACCGGAGCGGATAACGAAGCAATCGTTTAATTTTATAGGGCTATATCTGGTCCTTAAATCCGGTGCCGGCCGGTATTAGCCGGCCGATAATGACGTTCTCCTTGAGACCGCGGAGATAATCCTCCTTGCCGATGACCGCTCCATCAATAAGCACTTTAGCCGTTTCCTGGAAAGACGCAGCGGAAAGGAAACTGTCAGTTGATAGGGCAACCTTGGTGATGCCCAGGATAAGCTGGTCATAAGTGGCTTCTCGCTTCTTCTCGGCTTTGGCCTTTTCATTGGCCAGCAATACGCCCTTCTTTTCAACAATGGAGTCGGTCAGAAGTTCGGTATCGCCCGGGTCAAGCACTTTTACGCGCGAGAAGAGCTGGCGAGTGATGAGCTCCACATGCTTGTCATTGATGCTGTCTCCGGTCGGTGAGTAAATGCCTTGGACCTCGCGGACGATATAGCGGGTGACAAGGTCCATGTCGCCAGTGGCAGTGAACAGTTCGCGGAGGTCAATGTTGCCTTCTGAAAGCTGCTGGCCGACCGAGACCAGGTCGCCGACACCGACGGTCAAGGGGATGTTCGGGGTCAGCACATATTCGCGCTTCTCCCCTGTTTCGGCCACTTCAACCACAAGGACCCGTTGTTTAGGATGCTCTTCAACAGCCGTAACCTTGCCATCCACGTCGGAAACAATAGCTTTGAACTGCGGCGGACGAACCTCGAATATCTCTTCAATGCGCGGCAGGCCCATGGTGATGTCGGCTCCGCCGGCCACACCTCCAGTATGAAATGTGCGCATTGTCAGCTGGGTGCCCGGCTCGCCGATGGCTTGAGCGGTGACCACGCCGACCGCTTCGCCGATATTGACCATCTCGTTCTTGGCCAGGTCAAAACCGTAGCACATGCGGCAGAGGCCTGAAGTTGATTTGCATTTCAGGACCGAGCGGACTTCTATCTTCTCAAGCTTAAGTTCATCTATCTTCTTGGAAATTTCCTTATCTATTATTTTGCCCTTCTTGGCAACGACAGCGCCGTCCGGAGCAACGATGTCTTCCATTACTACCCGGCCCTTGACACGCTTACCCAGAGAATCGCCGCTAAACTTGGAATCTTCGGCATAAAGAGTGAATCCCTCTTTGGTCTTGCAGTCCTCCTCGGTAATGACCACATCCTGGGAAACGTCAACCAAACGGCGGGTCAGGTAGCCGGCAGTCGCCGTCTTCAAAGCAGTGTCCACCAGGCCTTTGCGGGCGCCGTGCGTGGAGATGAAATATTCCAGCGGTTGCATACCCTCTTTCAACGAGGCGCGGACCGGCATTTCAATAAGGTCGCCGGAGGGATTGGACACAATGCCCCGCATGCCCATCAATTGGTCCAGAACCGACCAGGAACCGCGAGCGGCTGAATCAACGAGCATGAAAGCGGAATCGGTCGGGCCGAGCTGTTTCTTCACCAGGACCGAAAGCTTGGCTTTGGCGTTGCTCCAAATCTCGATGGCTTTGGCCTTTCTCTCAAGTTCGGTCAAAAATCCTTCATCATAAAGTTCGCGGTTCTGCTCTATTAGTTTATTGGCCTCTGATACGATCTCACCCTTCTGGTCTGGTATATGGATGTCGGACATGCTCCAAGACACGCCGGACAAAGTGGCGTAATGGAAGCCGAGGCGGGTAATGGTATCAAGGAAGCGCACCGTCACTTCTTCGCCATGTTCGTCCCAGATATCGGACTCTATTTCGCGCAGGTCTTTGCGAGCCAGTTTTTTGTTGACGAAAGGATATCCCCGCGGCAAGGCGTTGTTGAAGATGAGGCGACCGATACTGGTCTCAATGATCGAAGCGTGGCCTTCTTTTACGGTCGGGTCCGGGAGTTTTATCTTGGCCTGAATGTTCACCAGCCCACTTTCATAGGCCAGCATCGCTTCAGTATATGAAGAAAATGTCTTGCCTTCGCCCTTGGCACCGTCAATGGTGGAGGTCAAATAATAACAGCCGAGCACGATATCGTTCTTGGCCGCCGCGACCGGGTCGCCGGTGGCCGGCTTCAAAATAGCGTGGCTGGCCAGCATTAGTTCGCGGGCCTCGGCTTGGGCTTCATTGGTCAAAGGCAAGTGGACGGCCATGGTGTCGCCATCAAAATCAGCATTGAAAGCCAGGGTCGGCAGGGCTGGGACCTTGATGGCCTTGCCTTCAATGAGAATCGGCTTGAAGGCCTGGACGGACAAGCGGTGCAAAGTCGGAGCGCGGTTAAGCAAGACCAGTTTTTCATGCATTGCCTCCTCAAGCGCCGCCCAGACATCCGGCGTTTCCTGTTCTATCAACCGGTTGGCCGACTTGATGTTATGGGCCAGCTCTTTCTTGATGAGGATGCCGATGACGAACGGTTTGAAAAGCTCCAAGGCCATGGACTTGGGCAGGCCGCATTCGGAGATGGAAAGCTCCGGGCCGATGACGATGATGCTTCGGCCCGAGTAGTCCACGCGTTTGCCCAGAAGGTTCTGGCGAAACCGGCCTTGTTTGCCCTTAAGCATGTCGGCCAAAGATTTCAGGGGCCGCTTCTGGCCGGTCGATGCGGCAGTGGATGTCTGGCTTCTCTTCATTGAGTTATCAATGAGAGAATCAACCGCCTCCTGAAGCATGCGTTTCTCGTTCTTGGTGATGACCTCGGGCGCTTTGAGCTCAAGGAGGTGTTTTAAGCGGTTGTTACGATTGATGACGCGCCGGTAAAGGTCATTCAGATCGGAAGTGGCAAAGCGGCCGCCGTCAAGCGGAACCATCGGGCGCAGGGCTGGTGGGATAACCGGCAGGATGGTCATTATCATCCATTCCGGACGGATGCCTGAGCGCTGCATGCCCTTGATGAACCGCAACCGCCGTGAAAGCTTCCTGGCCCCCATCGGATTGGTCTCGTTCTTCAGCTCGCCTTCTATCTGTTGGGAAAGCTCGTCAAAGTTAAGCTCTTCCAGAAGTTTCTTGACCGCCTCGGCGCCGATGCCCGCTTCAAACACCTCACCGTACTTCAAGGCCAGGTCGCGGTAATCCAGTTCCGAGATTATTTGGTATTTCTGAAGATTGCGGAGATTGTTCTTTTCGCGATCTTTGAGCTCTTTGATGGATTCTTCCTCTGACCCCTTGATGTTCTTGATCTTTGATTTAAATTCACTCTCAATCCTCTTCATGGCCTCGGCTTTGAGGTCTTCATTGACCTTGGTCACGATATAGCTGGCAAAATAGACCACCTTTTCAAGCTCGGGCAAAGACACGCCCAGGATGCCGGCCACCTTGGAAGGCACGCCGCGGAGGAACCAGATATGGGCCACCGGAGAAGCTAGTTTGATATGACCCATGCGTTCGCGCCGGACGATGGAACGGGTCACCTCGACCCCGCAGCGGTCACAGATGATGCCTTTGTAGCGGATGCGCTTGTACTTGCCGCAATAGCATTCCCAGTCCTTGGTCGGACCGAAAATGGCCTCGGAGAAAAGGCCCTCGCGCTCCGGTTTCTGGGTGCGGTAATTGATGGTCTCCGGCTTGGTCACTTCGCCGTATGACCACGACAAGATATCATCCGGAGAGGCGACCTTTAGTTTTATTGACGCTAGATCCATAAGATGTTTGCCAGCGAGGAGTTGCGAGCCCGCGAGCAGCCGAGCTGTCGCAAACTTCTTACCCCCATCTTTCTATCTTGTTCAATAAACAAAATAGAGTTATAACTATTTTATTGGTTTATTGTTATTAGTTATTGATTTTGTGCTCATTTTTCTATTAATTCCACGTTCAAACCAAGTCCTTTGATCTCGGAAAGCAAGACCTTGAACGATTCTGGCAGATGCGGTGCTCTTATCTCTTCGCCGTTCACGATTGACTCATACGTCTTGGCCCTACCAAGGACATCGTCCGATTTTATGGTCAGCATCTCCTGTAAGGTATGGGCGGCGCCGTAACCTTCCAAGGCCCAGACCTCCATCTCCCCGAACCTCTGGCCGCCGAACTGGGCTTTGCCTCCCAGGGGCTGTTGGGTGATTAGAGAATAAGGACCGATGGAGCGCATGTGAAGCTTGTCCTCCACCATGTGGATGAGCTTCAAGAAATAGGTCATGCCGACATGGGCCGGTTTGGAATAGGGCAGGCCGGTCTTGCCGTCATAAAGTTGCTGGCGTCCATCCACGGGCAGGCCCGCCTTTTTAAGCTCATCTATGATGGCATCCTCGGTCGGGCCGGTCATGGCCGGAGCGGCCGCTTTATAGCCAAGCTTCTTGGCGGCGATGCCTAGATGGGATTCCAATATCTGGCCGATGTTCATGCGAGAAATAACGCCGAGCGGAGAAAGAACGATATCAACCGGCGTGCCATTGGCCAAGAAAGGCATGTCTTCCTCGGGCAAGATGACCGATATGACGCCCTTGTTGCCGTGGCGGCCGGCCATCTTATCGCCGACCTGTATCTTGCGAAGCTGGGCAACGGAAACCTCAATACGCTTTATGACGCCGACATCAAGCTTGTCTCCCTCCTCACGGCTGAAGGTCTTCACTCCCACGACGCGACCTTGTTTGCCGTGGTCCAAGCGCAGAGATGTGTCTTTAACGTCCCTGGACTTATCTCCGAAAATGGCCCGGAGGAGCCGCTCCTCGGCAGTCAGGTCCGATTCACCTTTCGGAGATATCTTGCCGACCAGGATATCCTGGGAATGGACCTCGGCTCCGACCCTGACTACACCGTCTGGGTCAAGGTCGTTCAATCGCTCCATGGCCACGTTCGGAATGTCAAAGGTGGTCAGTTCGGGGCCAAGCTTGGTATCGCGGACATCGACTGAATAATCAACGACGTTAATGGACGAGAGAGTATCCTCTTTTACCAGGCGTTGGGAGATGACGATGGCATCCTCAAAGTTCGCGCCCTCAAAAGACATATAAGCCACCAAAAGATTCTTGCCTAAGGCCAGCTCGCCGCCACGGGTGGAAGGACCGTCGGCCAAGACCTGGCCTTTTTTGACCTTATCGCCTTTCTTCACTATCGGCCGCTGGTTCAATGAGGTGAACTTGTTGGACCGGCGGAATTTAAGAAATTTGAAATCGTGCTCTTTCCCTTTGTCTGTTTCAAGCACTATGTGGGAAGCGTCGATCTTGGTGATAGTGCCGGCTTCCGGGGCGATGACAAGCATGCCCGAATCGCGGGCTACTTTTTCCTCCAGGCCGGTGCCGACATATGGAGCTTCCGGCATGATGAGCGGAACCGCCTGCCTCTGCATGTTCGTGCCCATCAGCGCGCGGTTTGCATCGTCATGTTCAAGGAACGGGATAAGCGAGGTGGCGACCGAGAACTGCTGGCGGGGAGATACATCCACATAATCTATCTCGGACGCCAAAGCCGTGGACGGTTCCCCTTTCACGCGGGCCGGTATCTTTTCGTCCGAAATAAGTTTGCCGTTCTTGTCGGTCTTAGCCCCGGCCTGGGCTATAACATAGCGTTCCTCCTCGGTAGCGTCCAAATAGATAACCTCGCCGGTGACCTTTCCGTCCTTGACTTTGATGTAAGGAGTGAGTATGAAGCCGAGGTCGGATATCTTAGAGTACATAGCCAAGTGGCTGACCAAGCCGATGTTGGCTCCTTCAGAGGTGGCAATAGGGCAGATGCGGCCGTAATGAGACGGATGGACGTCGCGAACGTCAAAGCTGGCCCGTTCACGGGTCAGACCGCCCGGACCCATAGCCGACAAACGTCGTTTGTGCTCCAGCTCGGAAAGAGGGTTCTCCTGATCCATGAACTGCGACAGCTGGCCGGAGGAGAAGAATTCCTTGAGCGCCGCCACGAATGGGCGGGCATTGATGAGTTGAGAAGGCATGGCCGTGGCCACGTCAGTCGTGGACATGCGGTCTTTTATGTTCCTCTCCATGCGAGCGAAAGCGATGCGCAAGCGGTCCTGCAAAAGTTCGCCGAGGGTCTTGACGCGACGATTGCCCAAGTGGTCAATGTTGTCAGGCATGGCCGACGGGTTGTTATTCAGCTTGATTATTTCTTTAAGGATGAGGACCACATCCTCCAGACGCAGGACCCTGTTCTTCGGCTCGTTATAATTGATGTTCTGGTCAAAGCGTTTGTTTATTCGGAAGCGGCCCACCTTGGACAGGTCATACCGGGCCGAGTTGGTGAACAGATTTTGTATCATCTGCTTGGCATTGTCGGCGGTGGCCGGGTCGCCCGGACGGACCCGCTTGTAGAGCTCAATGAAACCCTCGTCCTCATTGGATGACGGGTCTTGAAGAATGGTTGCCAAGATGTACTTCGTGTTCGGATCAGTATCCACGTCAGCGAAGGTCTTCTTGATATCCTCGTCTTTGGAAAGGCCTAGCGCCCTCAAAAGGGCGGTGGCGGCGACCTTGCGCTTGCGGTCTATACGGACGGAGATGACGCCGTTATATTCGGTCTCGAACTCCAGCCAAGCGCCGCGGGAAGGGATGAGTTTGGCGCCGAAAAACCGCTTGTAGCGGCTTGAACGGGAAAGTGAGAAAAATGCGCCCGGGCTGCGGATGAGCTGGGAGATGACGACGCGCTCCACTCCGTTGATGACGAAAGTGCCGCGCGGGGTCATGAGAGGAAAGTCCGAGAGGAACAATTCCTGCTCCCGCTCCTGGCCGGTCTTCTTGTTCTTAAGAAGGACTTTTACCTTCAAGGGAGCTTCAAAGCTGGTGTTCTTTTCAACCGAGGTTCGCTCGTCATATTTGGGCTCTTCTAGTTTATAGTCCAAAAAATGAAGCTCCAGCTCCTTGCCGGTCCAATCCTCAATAGGAGAAACGTCCTTCAGGAGCTCCTTGAAGCCATGGTCCCAGAACCATTTATAGGAATCCAGTTGGACCTGCACCAAATTTGGCGCTTCCATTTGGTCTACATAGAGTTTGGAGAATATTTTACGAGACATGTAAAAATTAAAGTATTAAAAGCGATAAAAAACACACGATAACCCACAGGGTCGTGCGGTACCGGCCTATTTGACTACTGATTGCGGATATTAAATCGCAGCAATTTTACTAACTTTTTAGGGCCTCCCCGACCGCCCGGGCCGTTCGGTAGGCAACACTCCCGTTATCGGTCTCGGGAGCGACGTTTACCACTTTCAGAGACGATTTATCTATTCTATTCTTTTTGAAAATTTTGTCAATAGAAGTTACCAACAGGGTGTCAAAGGAATTGTCAATAGGAATTATCAACTCATCCAAAATCCGTCCCTCATCGGTCAAGATGAGCGCCGCCTCTCGCCCATTTTCTAGAAAATTAATTTTTAATTCCATGATGTTCAGCGACTAGGACCTAGTGGCTAGTGGCTATCTTAACTATATCTTTTGATGCTTTGGACAATACCGATACCCATCATAAAAGAGATGAGCGAGCTGCCTCCATAGCTAAGGAACGGGAATGGGATTCCAGTCACTGGCATAAGACCGACATTGACCGCGGCCGAAATGACCGCATGGGTGGCAATGAAGATGACCAGGCCGACAGAGAATAACTTGCCAAAATTAGAAACGGCCCGCTGGCCGATGAGCAGAATGCGAGAGACGATCAAGAGAATGGCCGCCGATACGGAGACCAGGCCCAATAGGCCGAACTGGTCTGCTGTAGCGGCGAAAATAAAATCATTGTAGGGCTCGGGCAGGAAACCATTCTTTGTTTGAGGGCCATTCTGCCACCCATTTCCAAAAATATACCCGTTGCCGATGGCGATCTTTGATTGTATGAGACTATAGCCGCTGCCCCTAGGATCCTCGGCCGGATTCATGAACGACAATATCCGTACCTGCTGGTACGGCTTTAATACGAAAAGCCAGGCGGCCACCGTCGTCAAAAGCCCTATGACCATAAGGGCAAACAGATGCCGGGCATTGATGCCGGCGGCCATGAGCATGCCCAGCCAGATAATGGCCATGATGACAGCGGAGCCCAGGTCCGGCTGGACCAGAGTGATGGCGGCAGGTATCAAACAGTAAGCGCCAGAGATGATAATGTGACGGAAGTCGTTTATAAGAGTATGGCGCTGGGAAAAATATTTGGCCATCAGGACGATGAGAATGAGCTTCATAAGCTCGGCCGGCTCAAACGTCAGTCCGCCGATGATGACCCATGACTGTACTCCCCTGATGGAAGGAAAGAAGAACGGCATAATGAGAAACAGCACCGCCGCAATGTAAAATGTCAGCACCAGCGAAGAAGAATTCTTAAAATATCTGTAATTAAAAAAGGAAAGAATGCTCATCAGAACAATTCCGATGCCGGCAAATATGGCCTGTCGGGCGACAAGCGTATCATTGCCGCCGATGCCATAAAGATTAAAGACAGCGAACAAACAAATTGCCACCACGGTGGCAAATAAAGTGACGTCAATGCCCGAAAAATAATGCCTAATAATATTGCTGAAACCTCTCCTGGGTGCCATTTCGCTTTAAAAAATTATCGTTGTCAAAAACATTGGTTGCCGCCTGCACTGATACACGGGCATCGGCCGGCAGGACAAAGGGCCAGGTCAATTTAACGTATCTGCTGGTTTTAGACAAGAACGTCCTGACATTGGTTACGTTCGTAGCTAAAAGCCGCCCCGAAAGGTCTGCAGCCGATACCTGAATGTCAACCGATTCAAAATCATAGTCCGAATCATTGGTGACCATCGCTTCAAAAATTGTTTGGCTCTCGCCGGCATTATAATGCTCGTTTGAGATGGTGAACCGCACATTCGGGTCAATTGAAACTTTTTCCCATTGGACGCTCTTTATGGAGACCTCGACTGAAGGGTTCCCGGTCAATCCCAAAATAGAGGTCAGGACGATATATTTGGTCTGGCCGGGCAGCATGTAAAAATCATGGATGGAGCGCTGATTCTCCACTGCCAGCTCATAAGTGCCGGCTGACACTCCGTAATCGGTGTTGGGATTGTAGAGCTGGAAGGCCAGATCGTGGTCGCCGGCCAAGGTCCGGACCAGCTGGACCGATTGGACCTGAAGGGCTTGGATCGGAGAGGCGCAGGCAGAACCGCAAGCAATGGTCCCGCAGTCAACGCCTTCCTCTTTTCCGTTCTGGATTCCGTCATAACAGGTCGGCCCATAACTTGATCGGAAAAACAAAAAACCGATTCCTCCGATTATAAGTACGTAAACAAGAGCGATGATGAGCTGCTTGGCGAACCGTGACATAGAAACATCCTATCAAAAAAGGCCGAGAGGGGCCAGAATGGCCCCTCTCGGCCGGGAAAGACGAAATCAAAAAGCATTGGTCTGGCGGCTACCTACTTTCGCCGGGTAATCCCGACTATCATGGGCCTTGGCGTCTTTTACTTCTGAGTTCGGGATGGGATCAGGTAGTTCAACGCCAGCATAGCCACCAAGCCAATGCTTTTTGTTTATTTAGTAGGGAAAATCTATCACCGAAGCAAGAAATACTTCATCAAGCGATTATTCATATTTCTCAAAAGAGAAATATTTATGACTGGTTAGTAGCTCTCGACTAAGCGCCTCGCGGCGCGTACATCTGAGCCCTATCAACCTCGTGATCTACAAGGTGTCTGAGAAATCTCATCTTGGAGCCCGTTTCGCGCTTATATGCTTTCAGCGCTTATCGGAACCGAACATAGCTACCCGGCGCTGCTCCTGGCGGAACAGCCGGCAGACCAGAGGTTCGTTCATGGCGGTCCTCTCGTACTAGCCACAACCCTCCTCAAATTTCAACGCCCGCACCAGATATGGACCAACCTGTCTCACGACGGTTTGAACCTAGCTCACGTACCCTTTTAATTGGCGAACAGCCAAACCCTTCCCACCTTCTTCAGCAGGAGGATAGGGCGAGCCGACATCGAGGTGCCGAACACTGCCGTCGCTGTGAACGCTCGGGCAGTACTAGCCTGTTATCCCCGGAGTAGCTTTTATCTGATGATCTTCTCCGCTCCTACGAGCAAGAGTCGGTTCACTAAGTCCTGCTTTCGCATCTGCGCGACACATCCGTCTTGCAGTTAAGCCGGCTTTTGCCTT
>MGKO01000001.1:38815-59134 GCA_001795695.1 Candidatus Yanofskybacteria bacterium RIFCSPLOWO2_01_FULL_49_17 | reverse complement strand
GCAGTTTCAAGTCACCACGCGCTCCGCGCGTGCGAAGTCAGGGGTTCTGCTCGAAATGGGTTCTGACTTTTTCAAACAAACACCACAAATTAAAACGAAGCGTTAACGCTTCGTTTTAATTTGCTCTGAAATTGGATACAATGAGGCGGTCATGGATCCGATTCTCAAAGGGCTGAACGACAAGCAGATCGAAGCCGTCAAGGCCGTTGATGGGCCGGTTTTGGTCATCTCCGGACCGGGCTCCGGTAAGACCAAAGCTCTCACTCACCGCGTTGCATACATGATGGCAAACGGCATAAATCCTGGGCATATTTTGGCCTTAACCTTCACCAATAAAGCATCTGCGGAAATGCGGGATCGTATTCAGAACTTATTGAAAAGGAGGATGGATATGCCAACAATAGGAACATTCCATTCGGTCGGCTTAAGGATACTGCGACGCGAGATAGGGGCTCTCGGCTACAGCGAAAACTTTTCCATTTCCGACAGCGATGACCAGCTGGCCCTCGTAAAACGAATAATGGGCGAACTAGAGATTGATCCGAAACGCTACAATCCGCGGACGATGCTCAATAAAATATCCAAGCTCAAAACAGCTCTTGTTTCTCCGGAGAGTTACCAGCCAAAAGATTTTACCGAAAAATTGGTGGCTAAAATTTACCGCCTTTACACTGATGAGTTAAAGCGGATGAATATGCTTGATTTTGACGACCTCATCGTCCTGCCGGTAAGGATTTTCAAAGAACGGCCGCGGGTCCTGGCCAAATATCACGCCCAATGGAAATACATATTGGTGGACGAATATCAAGATACCAGCCACGACCAATACCAATTCATTCAGCTCTTGGCCCAAAAAAACCGAAACCTTTTCGTGATAGGGGACGATGCCCAATCGATATATATGTTCCGAGAGGCCGATATCCGCAATATCTTAAATTTTCAAAAAGATTATCCTGACGCCAAGGTAGTCCTGCTGGAACAGAACTACCGCTCCACCCAAAACATCCTAGCTGCCGCTCAAGGCATCATTACTAACAATAAAAGCCAATTTCCTAAAACGCTTTGGACGGATAACAGCCAAGGGGAGAGAATAGTGGTCAAAGAAACCTTAAACGAGCGGGCCGAGGCCAACTACATCATCAGCCAGATAGCGGCTGGCCTCCGGCAAGGCCGCTATCTTCACGATTTCACGGTCCTTTACCGCACTCATGCCCAATCCCGGGCCATTGAAGAAGCGCTGATAACAAAAGGCCTGCCATATCAGATAGTGGGCGGCATCAAATTCTACGAGCGCAAGGAAATAAAGGACATCCTGGCCTATTTGAGATTCATCCATAACCCGACCGATACCCTTTCCTTTGAGCGCATCTACAACATCCCGCCAAGAGGCCTCGGCCCGTCGGCCTACAAAAAAATCATGGCTGTCAGGGAGAAAAATATCTTTGAAGCCGTCAAAAAAACAACGGCGGACGAAACCAAGCCGGACACGCCCCTTAAAAAATTCCAAAAGCTGATGGAGGACCTGCGCCAGACCGCCTCCGAAAAACCGCTCACCAAGACCATTGGCCATATCGTAGAAAAAATAAATTACGAAGAATATCTAAAAACCTTGACGGTCGTTAAGAATGCTCCTGAAAACCTGGAGGAGAGAATGGAGAACATCCAGGAATTGAAGACGGTGGCCCGGGGCTATGACGGTTTAGATCCTGACGAGGGCAGAGGCCGGTTTTTGGAGGAGATAGCCCTGCTTCAGGACGCCGACCGGACCAAGGACGAGACGCCGCGCGTGAATCTGATGACCATGCATTCCTCAAAAGGCCTGGAGTTTCCAGTTGTTTTTATTGTTGGCATGGAGGAGGGCCTTTTCCCGCACGCCCGCTCGGTCTATCAGCCCCACGAGATGGAAGAGGAGCGCCGTTTGTGCTATGTCGCCATCACCCGGGCCAAAGAGCGGCTCATCTTGACTCACACCAAATACCGCAACATCTACGGCACGACCGAGGTCAACCTGCCGTCCCGATTTCTGGCCGAAATGCCCCAGGATACTCTTGATTATCAATTCTTGGACCCCAATGGCGATGAGGAAATTATAAAATATGAAATTTGAATTATGAAATAATATGACAAACTTTCATGAAAATCTTAGGTCTAAGATAGATGAATTTGTTCATCTTGTTTACTCTTTTACTAAAAAGTTTCCACGCGAAGAAGTATACGGCATTACTTCGCAGTTAAGACGCGCGGCTATTTCGATAGCCCTAAATTACGTGGAAGGATATGCTCGAACTCGAAACTTAGTTCACAGCCTAAGAAAAAAATAATATGGAAAGTTATGTGCCCAAAAAATCGTTAGGCCAAAACTTTCTTATAAATAGTGGAGTTTTGCATAAAATACTGAGTAGCGCCGAAATATCAAAAGATGATGTGATCTTGGAGGTGGGCCCCGGAAAGGGTACCCTGACAGAAGAATTAGCAAAAAAGGCGGGCAGAGTTATTGTTGTGGAGAAGGACCGTCGACTAATAGATTTTCTAAAAGAAAAATTTATCGATTATAAAAATGTTGAGATTATTGAAGGAGATGTATTGATGCTGGATATTTCAAATTTCAATTTTCATATTTCATCCTATAAAGTAGTAGCTAACATTCCTTACTATATCACTTCTCATTTCTTGCGCATGATGCTGGAAGATTGGCCCAGGCTCTCGTTGGCCGTGCTGATGGTCCAGAAAGAAGTGGCCCAAAGGATGATGGCCAAGCCGCCGGAAATGAATCCCGTACGAAGTAAGACGCCGGGGGCGTCTGCCGGCCATGCCCGTAGGGCAGGCCGGACTTCGTCCGGGATGAATCTGCTTGCCCTGTCAGTTCAATACTATGCTGACGTTGAAAAAGTGATGGATGTCAGTCGGGGAAGTTTCCGCCCGATGCCTAAGGTCGAATCGGCGGTGATTCGACTAAATCCGAAATCCGAAGCACGAAATCCGAAAGAAGCGGAGATGTTATTCGGAATTGCCAAGAAATGTTTTGCCGGAAAAAGAAAGCAACTCATAACCACCTTGCCCGCCGCAATAGAGAAGAGCGGAGAAGAAACGAGAGCACTATTGATTAAACTGAATGTTGACCCGATGGCCCGGCCAGAAACCCTGCGTCTGGAAGATTGGCTTAACCTGCTAAAAGAACTACAATAAAACTAATGCGTTATAATATTTTAATTATAGTTTTGGTTTTTGCCATGCTTCTGCCTTTTTATCCCGCTAGGGCAGTTGGCCTTAATTTCGGTGGCAGGATAGTATACTCAAATTGGACTATTTGTTGGATTGGGCCTGTCCCCGTGCCAGTTGATATTATAGTAGTTGAAAGAACTGGCATAACCACCACTCTCGCTTATATAGGATACGCGCCCCTTCTCCGACTTTTGGGTATTTCTCCGGTTGAATATCTATGGTACAAGATGTGGCCGGCTGGCTCACAATCATTGGGCAAATATATTCCTGTCCCCAGCAGAATCCTGCGTTGGACAATAAATCCTCTAACTCCTAGCCAAGACGGTTCACAGTGTGTCGCCGTTTTCTATAGAAACACCAATATCATCACCAAGATAGGTACTTCGCTGTTTTAGGTATCAACAGTTGCGGGGAACCATGGTCTTGACCGTGGTATAATTTGACTAGGGAAATGCCTGGTTTTTCGGTAAAAATCAGGCCCCGAAAGACATAATGCCAATAAAGAGGAACTTGGTCATTGTTATTGTGGCGGTAATCGCCGTGTTTTCGGTTTATCAGCTTAGCAAATACGTTCATAAGCTGGCTTTGAGCGGACCGACATTGACTGCTGTCTCCTCTTTTTCAAATGACGACCAAAATTGCGCCATCTGCGACCCGGACCACGACGGTCTGACCAACGCCGAGGAAGTGCTTTGGAACACGGATCCTTTTAACTCGGATACGGACGGGGACGGGTTTAAGGATGGAGAGGAGACCGCTTCCGGCCACAATCCGCTGGTTCCGGGTCCGGACGATCTTATAAATAGCGATAATCTGACCGAGCAATTAGCCAATCTCACCGTGGCTGGTCTGGTAGCGGGCGAACTAAATCCGGCCAGCGGCAACTATGAACAAACCTTGGCCGATATCACCTCATCGGTCGCCGACTCGGCTAAATACCTGTTCAATAAGCAAGTTGATGCGGGCCTGCTCAATATAATCCCCGGCAACAGTGATTCCAATAACATCTATGTAAGGACAGTTTCTCATTTGGTCCAGAGATTCAGCGATGCTTTCGGCGAACAATTGAACCGCCTGATAGACGACCTGAATACGACCGGAAGCAAAGGGTTTACCGGCGAGATGAAGGATTATTACAGCCGCCAAGCGGAAATTTTAGACGCTCTCTTTAATGATGCCTTATCAATGCCGGTGACCAGGCCTTTTTCTTCTTTCCATACCGGTTTCGCGGCGTTGGTCATGCAATTAAAGAGCATCGACGAGGCAATGGCCGACGGCGATAAAGACACGGTCAAAGCGACGCTGGCCCTGCAGGCCCTAGGAGACGTGCCTGATAAGTATATCTATCTGCTCAATATTTTTACTGATGCCATTCAAGGGGAGAATGTGGAAATAGACCCATTATGAGGCAGATCATCTCCATAATTTTATTGATGAGCGTGCTGGCTATGAGCGCCGGTTATGTTTTCGCGCCGGCGCCGGCCCAAGCGGCGGTCGGCAGTGTTATCGCCCAAGCTGGCGGCTGTGTCGGGAGCGGCGCACTATCGCTCTGGTTAGGCAGCCTCATTAAAAGCGGGTTAGATGCTCTTCAAATTAAAATAAGAAGGATTGCTAGCGACTTCGTAAGAAATATGCTTGGCAATTTAGTAGAGGGACTTTTAAGCTCAAGCGTTCCGACCAGCTCCAAGGATCAAAGCTTACTTAGTTATCTCCAAAACAAGGACTATCGGGACGCGGTCGTAGCGAGATGTTTGGCCCGGCTTCAGTTAGATAACATCTCCAACAACATTACCAACATCATCCAGACCCGCGGCCGCGACGGGGGGCCGACTTTTGTCACCAACTGGCGGACATTTCTGACCCAATCCCAATACCGGGGGGAGAATGTTTTTCGGGCAATGCTAAGCACGGCCAATCTTTGCCCTTACTTTGCCAACGACCTGAAAAAATCGTACGGCCTGAAACCGACCGACAAAATATCCCTGCCCGGCGTGAACACAAGAACGGGAAGCACGCAGACATTTAGCACGAAGATTAACTGCACTCTGCCCAAAGATTTCACTTTAGAAAAATATCAGAAGGACTTCGCCGGCAACGGCGGCTGGGCCCGTTACGCTCAATTGGCCCAGCCGCAGAACAATCCTTTCGGCGCATCTCTTTTGGCCCAAGACCAGATAAGCATCCAGCTCCAGCTTGAGCAGGAGTCCGATATCCAACAAGTTCAAACTAATAAGGGTTACACCGGCATCAGCGGAAAAGATAAGAACAGCAGCTGTAAGATAAAAGGGTTCGGCGGCCAGTGCATCGTTTACAGGGATATAAAAACGACCGGCGAATATCTAGCCCAGAACGTAGCCGCCACCGTCGGAGTGCAGTTTGCCTGGCTGACCACCGCCCAGGGGCTGAACACCATCATTGAAGACGTAACTCAGATGATGATAAACAAGCTCTTTGACCAGTCCGATACCCGTGGCGGCGATTTGATAACAAAAAACATTGACGGCAGCACAGGCGGCGGTAATTTGCCGCCGGTCATTGAGCCCCCTTATCAGCCACCGACCGAGGATAACAGCTCTATTGCGCCCGGTCCGGGCCAGTGCAGCTATAATCTTCTGGGCATATTGGATAATTCGCTGTCAACCAGTGAGGGTTATCTTAAGCCGGCCAACGAAATGAGCTTAACCGCCCAGGTCAACATGCTTAAGCAAGTTGAGGGATATTTCACCCAGGCCTACAAACAACCGTCAGCCGAGGTCACTGGCCATATCATCGGGGGTTTGGCCGGCATTGATCAGACCAAAACCTCCATCTACAATGGTCAGCCCTTTGATGATTCAAATGGACTCCTTAATGGCGCCAGAAGCGAGTTCAAAGCCGCATATAAGGCCTGCGTTGGCGAAGATTGGCCACCGACCAGCCCTAACTAAACGATGCTTAAAAAACATCTGACAAATCGTAAATTTTACTTGTTTGTCCTTCTTATTGTATTGGTATTGATGCCGATGTATTCGGCGTCGGCTGAATGTTCTTGGTGGCAATCGGCCTTAGGTACTGCGGTCCCATTCGCCGGCGGCTTGCCTTGCGCGGTCAATGCCGCAACCGGCAGCACTTGGGACCAGGGACTTATGTGGGTATTACAATTCATAACCCAAGCTCTAGCGTGGGCTTTAGCATGGATAATGAGTGCGTTCAATTTCCTCGTGTATATACGCATTGATAAAGGTATGCCAGTGCTGAAAGCGACATGGACCATTTTGCGCGATATCTCAAACATGTTCTTTATCTTGGTCTTAATTTGGATGGCCTTCGCCACGATATTCAATGTTGGTAGACACCGTTTCCCGGACATGATATGGCGTTTCCTTATAGTGGCTGTGCTCATAAACTTCAGCTTGGTCATTGGCGGGTTGGTTATTGACGCCGCCCAGATATTGGTCAACGTGTTTTTGAATATGATAGGCAATCCCGGTGATCGGCTCGGCGCATTCCTGAAGCCATATCAGCTACTGCCCGGCATAGTTAACGAGGGGACATTGGTGGGCGCCATCTTTGGCATTGTTTTGGGCCTGATGTTGCTCTTCAGTATGTTGATGGCCGTTGTTTTTGCGACCATCAGAATATTTGCCTTATGGGGACTCCTTATTGTCGCGCCCATCGCTTGGATGGCCTATATCCTGCCCGGCACTCAAAAGTGGTTTAGCAAGTGGTGGGGAACATTCATCGGCTGGAATCTTTTCCTGCCCTGCTTTTTATTCATCCTCTACATCGGTCTCTTGTTCTTGAGCAAGAGCGATGAGGTCATTGCGACCATTACCGGCAATCAGAACACCGGGAATTTCTTAAATACTTCGGTGTCCTTCAACATGTTCTTTTTCTACGCTTTCGCGGCCGGATTCTTGACCTACGGCACGGTCATGGCCGCCAAGCTCACCACCGCCTTCGGCGCCGGCGACGGATTCCAAAAAGGCCTCGGCTGGGCAACGACAGCGATAAAAAGAATGCCCGGTTTCAGCTCATACTTTGCCGCTCAAAAAGCGGCTGATGCCAGATTCAAACAATTCCAAGAAGAAGGTTTTAAGAATAAATATCTAGGAAAGTTTGCTTACGGCGGGGAAGCTGGTCGCAAGAGACAAGAAGCATGGTGGGCAGAACGTTTTGGCGTCCGAAGTGCAGAATTTAAGAACCAGAAAGATTTCGTATCTGACGTGAATAAAGAAGCCGCACGACTTAAGGACCAGGAAAAAGCCGGACAGTTGGAGGTTACCGCCGATTTGGCCGATGGTTATAACATCACAAGTAAGGAGGGGGCTGCTCGAAAATCTATTTTGTATGAGCGCGGTATGGTGACTGGAGAACAATTTAATAAAGATATGAGCATCTTGGTAAGAAAGAACCCTTTTCTGGCTCAAGATTTGTCCAAAAAAGCCAAGGGGGCCAAGTATAAGAACGTTAATCCGATTCAGATACTTCAGATGGCCGCCGCGGAAGGCGAATATGCGAGATTTGCTGTACCCCAAGCCGTAGGCCTCAGAAAAGAGTGGTTTGATTTTGTTGTCGGAGAAGATAGGTCGATTGACATCATGACTGCAAAACAATACGGAATCGCCATTAAACTTATGGGTGACAAAGAAACAAAGGAGGGCAGTGACTTCCGCAAAAAACTAATGAAGAAGAGACCGGATATTGTCATGGAATATGAAACTGCCGACATGACGGCTGAAAAAAGGTTGGAGGCATGGAGGAAAGAATTCGCAAAGCCAGATTTAACACCATCTGATGTCGGAAAACTACCACTGGCTGCTTGGAATAATCCGGCTTTTCAAGAAGCACTGGGTAACCATATCCAAAAACTGCAAAATGAGGATGAATATCTAAAGATGACCGCTGAAGAAAGAAAAGATGCTGGGTTTACAGAAAAGAAAAAATATTTTGGAGCTGGGTCAAGTTATAAAACAACGGTCAGAAACAACATAAAAGGCACGAGTAGCAAAAATATGGACAAGTTGCGTATTTTAAAGAACGTTGCTTCTCATATCTCGGCCTTCAGTCCTGAAAAAATAAGGGATGAGGCCCGGAGAGGAGAAAAAGAAAAGAAAGAAGAAGGTGGCGAAGAAGGAGAGAAGAAAGAATAATAATGGATATAAATTTACCAGACAACTATTGTCCCTACGAAGTTATGACGGATTCTTTAAAGGATACCGGGTCTTGGAATATTTTCGGTTTAAAATACTTGAATTTGCCACTCTCTCTCCAAAATATTCTGATGGATAGCCCGACCATGGAATTTGTGGCCGAAATTTCAGACACCTATCATCTCCTAGAATCTCAAGCAAGGGAACTGTCTAGGATTATGGGTAACGTAATCATCGGAGATCTATTTATCGGCAATATGACCAGCGAGATAGGGGAGCGATTGAATCTGCCTCCAGAAACAGCCCAGCAGATAAGAAATCAAATCGTCAGCGAGCTTTTTGCACCGGCAATTGAGGATATCAAGAAAGTTCAGAGAGAAAAATTCGCAAATAAGATTGGCAATCAGCCGCAAACACCCGCTCCGAAGCCACCGACAGATATTAATCCGGGCAACGTGGTAAACTTAAGAAACAAATAATTATTCGTACGGGATGAGATTTCAATTGCCACAATTCATTGAAACGGAGATAAAGATCGTCGGGCCCTTCACTTTGAAACAATTCCTTTGGGTGGCAGCCGGGGCGGTCCTGATCTTTCTTGATTTCAGCATCTTCAAGGGCTTTGCGGCTCTTATTATCGGTCTACCCATCGCCGGAGTGGCCCTGGCGTTGGCCTTCCTCAAGATAGACGATCTGCCGCTCATCAATTACGTAGCCAACGCCCTGTCATACATGTTCGGCACCAAAGAATATCGCTATCGCTCCGATGCGAACGCGGATTATTCCCAAAGAATAAAAATAAGAAATGGCTGACACATCAACTAAGAACCTGGTGGAGATAGCCGACATTCAGAACAATGTCGTCCTGCTTAATAACGGCTCTCTGCGGGCCGTGATTGAGGTTTCGGCCGTCAATTTTGAATTGCGCTCAGAGGACGAGCAGATGGGCATCCTCCAGAACTTCCAAAGATTCCTGAATTCGGTGGATTTCCCCCTTCAGATGATCGTGAGTTCGCGCAAGCTCAACATGGACGAATATCTAAAAAGCATGGACTTGGTCATTGAGAGTACCGAAAACGAACTGCTCAAGATCCAGGGCACCGAATATGCCAAGTTCGTGAAAGAGTTGCTGGAGCTGTCCAATATCATGAGCAAGAAGTTCTATGTCGTCCTGCCTTTCTATGTCTATGAGACGCCGACCAAGACCGGCCTTTTCAAAAGCTTAAAGAGCATCGTTAATCCTAGAAGCATGGTCAAAAAAATAAACCCCGACGAACTTGAAACCTACCAGACCCAGCTGATGCAAAGGGTGGAGCTCATCCTGGACGGCCTTATCGGGCTTGGCCTAAAGACCAAGCTTCTGGAGGGAGACGACCTGGTCAATCTTTTCTATGGCTTATACAACCCAGGAGACCAACCAAAAACTATGAAATATGAAACATAGAATATGAAATATGGCAGAACCGATAAATAACAATTCGGTCCAAAAAATCCAAGACATTCTAGCGCCGTCGGCCCTTTCGGTTTCGCCGAATTACATCCAAATCGGGCCCAAATACGCCCGGACCATCTTTTTGGCGACCTATCCAAGATACCTGAACACGAGCTGGTTCTCCCCGATAATAAATCTGGACCGGGTCTTTGACATCTCCATATTCGTCCATCCCAAGAACACGGCTACGGTTTTAAAGCAGCTCCGGGACCAGCTGGCCCGCCTTCAGGCCCAGGCCATGGAAGAATCGTCCAAAGGCAAGGTCCGCGACCCGATATTGGAGACGGCTATGCAGGACATCGAGGTGTTGCGAGACAAGCTCCAGCAGGGGACCGACAAGTTCTTCGAGCTTGGCGTCTATATCACTCTCTATGAGGACAGTGTCAAAGGGCTGGATGAGGCCGAGAGCAAGATAAAGGGCCTCTTGGAATACCAGCTGATATTCGCCAAGGCGGCCACTTTCCGAATGATGGATGGTTTTAACTCTACTTTGCCGATGGATGACGACCGATTGGCCGAACATACGTCGCTCAACACCGAGCCGATATCGTCTCTTTTCCCGTTTGTCTCTTTTGACCTGACCTCAAACTCTGGGGTCCTCTACGGCATCAATACTCACAATAATTCACTGGTCCTCTTTGACCGTTTCAACCTTGAGAACGCCAACGCGGTCGTTTTCGGCAAATCCGGGGGAGGCAAGTCAATAAAGGGCACGGAGAACGTCCTGGTAAGATACGAAAATAAAATCCAGTTATTAAAAATAGGAGCATTAGTTGATCAATTAATAAAGAAGAGGGGAATCGTAAAAATAGACGAAGAGCTTGAAGGGGTTCTTGAACCAGACATAGAGGTATGGGCTTTTGATGCCAAACTCAAGGGCTCCTGGAGTAAAGTCTCGGTTGCAGCCAGGAAGGATGCACCAAAAGATTTTTATCGATTTAGCACTAGGTCGGGTAGAGTTGTTACCACCACTGGTGACCATAATATGGTGATACTAAAAGACGGTGTTGTGATAACCGACAAAAGTACAAATATAAGGCCGGGTCAACACGTCCCACTACCAAGACATATCGGAGTAAGCGCTAATTCAGAAATTTCCCTAAATCTTATTGAGATACTGGAGGGTTCTAAAAACATCTATGTGGCCGGAGCAGGCGAAATAATAAAGCAGAATTATTCGACCCTAAAAACTCGAGTTATCGATTATGAACTAGACCAGTATCTATACCGCTATCGTGACAGCCGGCGCGTGCCTCTGCCTTATTTTAAGAAAATTATGAAGATTTTGGACGTGAATTTGAATCACCCCTTATTGGCTGGACTAAAAATCGTTTCAAAAAGCGGAAGGGGTTATGCGCCTGTTATTTTTCCGATTAGCAAATCTTTTTTGAAAATAATTGGTTACATAGTAGCAGAGGGAACTATTACCGACGACCTAATTATCATTTCTAACACCGATCCGGATATCATTAAAGATATTCAGATTGCTCTTAGCTCGACAGGTACGCTATTTTTTACTGCTACTGATAGTATCAACATTGGCGATAGAATTTTTGTTGAAATTATTAAGCAGCTGGGAGGCAAAAAGAAGTCCAACAAAAAAGACGTGCTACCATTTATATTTGGGCTAAAGAAAGATATGATTGCTCCCTATCTTCAATCCTATTTTGAAGGAGACGGCTGTATAGAACATGCTTCAGTAATGGCTGTTTCCAAATCAAAAGAACTTATATCGGGTTTGTGTTATCTTCTGTATTACTTCGACATCGTCGGCCGGATAAAAAGGACGACTAAAAAGGCACCGGCCTGGAGCAGTAAAAAAATATACTGGAAGTTAATAATATCCGGTCAAAACGACCTCCGTAAGTTTGCATCCGAAATTGGCTTCGTTTCTCAAAGAAAAAACTGCCTTCTTTCCAATATCACAAATAGAGAAAGTAATACAAATGTTGATCTGGTCCCTGAATTAAGTGGATTTTTTAAAGAGATAAACGAAGTATGTCCATCTATTTTTTACGGTCTTTCAGATATATCAGCGCTTAAAAGAGGGGTTTATGATCCTTCTCCTGGCAAACTAAACGAGTTAACGAGAATGGTCCGGGAAAGGATTGCTTTATATATGGGTAATGCTTCTATCAGTTATGTCTCTCATGGATCAATGATGACCCTGATTTCAGGTCAATATACGCAAGATTCGTTTGCTAGAAAACTAGAGATAACAGAAAAACTTGAAAAAATGCTTGCTAAATTAGAGGTGTTTGCCAACTCAAGTTTATTTTGGGATGAGATTGTAAAAATAGAGAAAATCAAAAACAAGAATGATGCTTACGTTTATGATCTCACTGTTGATAACGAGGTATTCTTATGCGGAACAGGAGGGCTGTTTGTCCATAATTCGTACACCACTAAACTGGAAATGTTGCGCCATTTGATATTCGGCACCCAGGTCATTGTGATTGACCCGGAGGATGAGTACAAATACTTGGGCGACACGGTCGGCGGGTCCACCATCAAGATCTCGGTTAATTCGGAGCAGCACTTGAATCCCTTTGATCTGCCGGTGCCCAAAGAAGGGGAAGTGTCGGCTGATATTTTCAAATCTCATATTCTGGGTCTGACCGGCCTCTTGAAACTGATGCTGGGCGAGCTGACGCCGGAGGAATCGGCCATCTTGGACGAGGCCCTCATCCAGACCTACGCCATCAAGGACATCACGCCGGACTCGGACTTTTCCCAGGCCGCGCCGCCGGTCTTATCAGACCTTCTCTCTATCTTGGAGGGTATGACCGGAGCCGAATCAATGGCTATCCGCCTTAAAAAATACACCGACGGCACTTTCGCCGGGTTTTTGAACAAGCCGACCAATGTCCCGCTGGACAATCAGCTGGTCGTCTTCAGCATCCGCGACATGGAGGAAGAGCTCCGGCCGATCGCCATGTACCTGGTCCTGAACCATATTTGGACGGCCATCCGCCGCGAGCTCAAGAAGCGCATCCTGGCCATTGATGAGGCCTGGGTTCTCATGAAATACCCGGTCGGAGCCGATTTCGTGTCCAACATCGCCCGCCGGGCCCGCAAATACTACACTGGGCTGACCACCATCTCCCAGGACGTCTCCGTATTTTTAGCCAGCGAGTCGGGCAAGAGCGTGCTGGCCAATTCGTCCATCCAGGTTCTGATGAAGCAGTCGCCGGCCACGATAGACGTGGTCCAGCAGACGTTCAACCTGACCGACGCCGAGAAGTTCTATCTCCTGGAAGCCAGGGTCGGGTTCGGACTTTTCTTCCTGGGCCAGAACCATGTCGGCATCAGGGTGGTGGCCTCGTACGCCGAGGACCAGATAATCACCTCTGACCCGCGCCAGATATTGGAGATAGAGAAAGCAAAAGAAGAATGGGCTAAGACCCAATAAGCCATGGCAACTGTCGCCTTACCATACACCGAGGAAGATATCTTTGAGTATTATGAAGCCCTTCAAGAGGTCCGTTTGATAGACATCCGGCAAAGAGAGCGGAGGGAAAGATTTGAGCGGATAAACAAAGGCGTGCGCACTACTTCCCTGGCCGCGGTCTTTATCGTCTTTTTAATAGCGGGGGTAAGCGACCTTTTGAGCTTAATAGACCTGGGCTGGATCACTTCATGGCTTTTTTCGCTGCTTATGTGGACCTTCATAAAAAACCGGATATCCGCCATTGAAAAGTCGTCGGAAGAAATGGGAGAATTCGCCCAAGAGCTTGAGCAAGACCTGAAAACATACGCCCTGGAGGCCAACCTGGAAATCGTTAAGAGCAAGCCGCCGTCTTACGGCCGGATATTTATCCGGGACACCATAATAACCCAGGCCATTGAGCTCGTCCCCGTGATAGATGTGCTTCCTTTTTATCTGGGGCAGATGGTGAAGGCCCTCAGGGACCAGCAAAAAATAAGGAGGGACGCCCAGAAAATGGTTGCTTACTGCGAACAAATGCTGGATATGCTAGAAAGCAAAGGAGTATGAAAAAAGAATTCTCCATATTAATAATGTTGAGCGCTCTCCTGGGCTCGTCGCTAACAGGGTATTTTTTGACTCGGCCGGGCGGCGGAGGAACAGATATTCTCAACCGGCAATCAGCGACCCTGGGCCGTTTCTCTGGCGACCTGGATGGCGGTCAGGCGTCAACCTTGCCTATCCCGGACGGATTGTTCCAAATAAGCACCGACGCGGCCCTGTCTCCGGCGGCAGATGCCGATGGTTCCATCGTCTATTATCACGCGGAAAATGGTTTTGTCTCTCGGGTGGAGATAGAGTCCCGCCGCAATATCCTTGTTTCCCAGACCGCCCTGCCCGGTCTCCGGAACATTATCTGGTCTCCGGACCGCCAAAAGGTAGTTACGGTCTTTTCTGGTCCCCAAGGCCTCGTTTTCCAGTATTTTGATTATCGGAGCTACGCCCACGGCGACCTCCCAAATGTGACCGATGCCGCTTTTTCTCCAGACAACAATCGGCTGGCCTTAGTCCAACAAACAGGGAATGGCTCTAACATCGTTTTAGCGGGGACGGACGGCTCCAATCCTGTCACCATCCTTAAGACCCGTTTGTCTCATGCTTCTGTGGTCTGGCAATCTGAAAAAACTCTCTCATTGATCACAAGGGATGACACCGGGGTTTTCAATATGTATCTTTTGTCGGACGGCGGTGCTTTGACCAAGGTCATAGACGGAGAGACCCGACTTAAGGCGGCCTGGTCTCCGGACGGGTCCAAGCTGCTTTATTCCACGGCCGAATCCGGACTGACGATACTTGATCCGATGGCCGGAAGCCGCACGCAACAGAATCTGGCGGCGGAGGCCGACCTGTGCGCTTGGCGACCCGGCAACCAGAGGATAATCTGCGCCGTGGACGACAGGGGGACTACCCGCATCGAGGAGTTTGAGCCGGGCCAGGCGAGTCGCTCCGTGGCCAGCGAGCTTATAATCTCTCCTGAAAAGATATTCCTGTCATCGGACGAGAAGTTCCTGGTCCTGCTCAGCCAGAGCGACCATTCACTTTACGGATTAAGAATGACGACTGGCGACTAGGGCCCTAGTGGCCAACAACCATCTAAAGAGGTTTGACTACGATTCTTCGTTGAGGGTCCTGGCCAATGCTTTCGGTTATGATATCGGGCATGGAAGCCAGTTCCATGTGAACGACCCGGCGCTCATAGGAGGACATTGGGGCCAAGGCCTGGGCTCGACGCGTGCTGCGGACCTTGGCCACCGCCTGGCGGGCGATCTCCAGCACTTGGGAGGCCTTGGCTCTTTTGTAGTCGTTGATGTCTATGGTTACGGATACGGCGGGGGATTCTTTGGCGACCGAGGTCCTGACCAAATGCTCCAGTGCTTGGAGGTTCTGGCCGTTCTTGCCGATAAGGAGGTGGGCGTGGTCGGGAACACGGACTACGGCTAACAATCTGATCTTGCCGTCCCGCAGTTCTTCGCCAACTTCTACCTGGCACGTAATATTCATCGCTTGGGCAACCCGCTCTACGATATCCCTTATTTTTTGCTTGAGAATCTCGCTCATTTCATCGTTTTTCTAAGATACCACTGCTCGAACATGGAGCATACGGTCGTGGTTACCCAGTATAATACCAGACCAGCCGATAAATTCCAACCTATGATAACTATGAATACGGGAAGGAAATAGAGCATCTGGGCGTTCATCGCTTTCATCTGGGGATTGGCTGGGCCGGCGCTTTGTATATACTGGATACTCTGCTTGGCTTGGACGAATTGAAGCACACCGGCCAAAAGAGCCAGGTAGTGATTTTTGCCGGTTACGTCTATGGATCCCAAAAATAACGTCTTTATATTTCCGGGGTCAGGGATGAATGGATAAAGCCCACCCAAGGACTCGGGGTTAAGGCCGGCAATGAAAACCTGATAGAGGGCGATGAGGACCGGCAATTGGATGAGCAGGGGGATACAGCCGGCCACCGGATTGACGCCATGGTCCTTATATAGCTGCATCGTCGCGGCGCCTTGAGCGGCCTGATCGTTCTTGAATTTGGCCTTTATCTCCGCCAGTTTAGGGGCAAGCGCGTTCATTGCCCTCTGGGAACGCTGGGCCTTGATGGAGAGGGGGAAGAAGATAATCCTTATGATCACCGTCAGCAGAATGATGGCCAGCCCCAGGTCATGGCCGGGTACAACCGAAGCCAGGAGGATAAGGACGTTGAAGAGGGGCGTATATAGAATCGTTTTGAAGAACCCGAGCATGTTATGAAGGATAATCAAGGCCGCCTTTTGACCAGGGGTGGCACCGGCATATCCTTTTTAGGGCCTGGAACGATCCCTTGGCGGCGCCATTTGACTCGATGGCGAGAACGGCATAATCAGAGCAGGAGGGGTGGAATTTGCAGTTCGTGGCCGCAAAAAAAGGAACTCCAGTCAAGCGGAGGAAGTAACTGAGCTTTTGGTAGACCGCGATTGTGAAAATAAGCAGTTCTCTCATGTAAAGCCGGCTTGGTCAAGCAGTTTGATAAGGTCTGTCCGTATGGCCGCCGGTCCATCATTCTTCATAACTACTACCACCGTATCGTATCCGGCGCCTTTCGGCAAGGCACGGAGACGAACTGTTTCGCTCACGAGACGTCGGATCCGGTTCCTAACCGCCGCTTTGGGCGAGACCTTGGCCGAAACCGATATCCCGAAACGGGGAACGTCCTGATTAGGAACGGTCTTTAAAAAAACAAGACGGCCACGAAAAACACGGCCTGTTTTGAGGACCCTCTTGAAGACCTTTTCCTTCTTGATCCTGTTTTTAGCCGGAAGAGCCACGATTTTGTCAGACGTTCAGGCGCTTGCGGCCTCTAGAGCGACGCCGGGCAATGACTTTGCGTCCATTCTTGGAATTCATCCTGGAAAGAAAGCCGTGCTTTCTTTTTCTTTTTACTTTTTTAGGCTGCCAGGTCTGGGCAAGCGATTTGGTCATGGTGAAAATTATTAACAGTATTTAGTATAACTCAAAATAATCCGACTGGCAATATTGATATATTATTTTCATTCATTAAGCTGGGGCGGTATCCGCCACTCCGGTCGGGTCCAGGCCTCCTTCGCGGGCGTCGGAGTTATAAACACTATATCAACTTCGCGGCTGGTTGCTGAATTTTTCAGTTGCGTATAATACGAGGGAGGTAATTTAACACGGCTATGACAAATGATGAAATATGGAAAGCGGTATTGGGCGAAATGGAGACAAGTTTGTCGCGCGCCAACTTCATCACCTGGTTCAAGAACACCACTATCGTGGCCCGCGATAAAGCGGCCATTATTGTAAGCGTACCCAATGGTTTTATCAAGGAGTGGCTGGAAAACAAGTTCAATAAAAAGATCCTCCAGTCCATCCGCACTCTCAACCCCGAGATAAGGGAGGTGAGATACTCCATCGGCAAGCCGAAGTTGGACTTTATAAAACAGGATTTCTCTAAAATTATCTTCGAGAGGGAGCTTGAGGATAAGAACGATGTTCCCCTTGATTCGGACGTAGACAAGGCAACCAATCTCAATAAGCGTTATTCCTTCGATTCTTTCGTGGTTGGCTCTAATAATGAGCTGGCTTGTGCCGCCTGCGTGGCGGTAACTAAGAATCTGGGCAAGCTCTATAATCCCTTGTTCATTCACGGCGGAGTCGGTCTCGGGAAGACCCATCTCTTGCAGGCGGTCGGCAACAAGGTTGCTGAATATCGGGAGCGCCGGATCTTGTATGTGCCGGCCGAGCGCTTTTCCGCCAATATCGTTGATGCCATACGCAACAAGTCCATCGAGGACCTGAAGAACCAGTATTCCCATCTTGACTTGCTTATTATAGATGATGTCCAATTCTTCGCGGGCAAAGAGAAGATGCAGGAGATAACCTTCTCCACCTTTAATGAGCTCTACGGAAAGAACAAGCAGATAGTTTTTTCTTCAGACCGGCCGCCCAGGGCTATCCCGGCCATCGAAGAGCGCCTGCGATCCCGGTTTGAGGGTGGTATGATAGCCGATATCGGAGTGCCTGATTTTGAGACCCGGCTGGCGATATTGAAACAAAAGCTGATCGGTAAGAATCTAGAGCTGGACAGCGAGGTTTTGTCTTATATTGCCACCCATATGCAAAAAAATGTCAGGGAGCTTGAGGGGGCTTTGAATAGAGTGGTTGCTTTCAATCAAGTGTATAACAAGATCCCCGACATCAAAGAAACCAAAAATATCTTGACCAGCTACCTTAACACCCCCTATAGAAAAACCTCTCCCCAATCCATCTTAAAAGCAGTGGCTGATTTTTATAATATCTCATCCAATGATCTATTAAAACGAAGCCGTAAGAAGGAGGTTGTGAAGCCCCGCCAAGTGGCAATGTTCCTTTTGCGCGAAGAGACCAAACTTTCTTTTCCTGAAATAGGTCAGAAGCTTGGGGGTAGGGATCACTCGACAGTCATCCATGCTTGCGAAAAAATCAGATCTGAATCAGCTATTGACGAACCCTTAAAACAAGAGTTAGTTTTGATAAAAGAGCGTGTATATAACTCTTCTGATAGGTAGGTGATGGTTGGTGGATGGTTAAGAGGATGTTTAAGATTTGGATGATTCTTCTTTATTATATCAACCTATTACCAACAATTTAAATATATTAAAAACAGGACAAAGATAGTTAAAAATAGTGTTTCTTGTGAACCTTTCCACATATACACACCCTTAATAATAGTAATAATATTCTAAATAACTAATACTATCCCAATGAAAGTGATCGTGAATCAAAAAAACCTCAAACAAGCCGTCTTAGTCACAGAGAAGATAGTTTCACGGAATGCATCCTTGCCTATCTTAAGTAATATTCTCATTAAAACAGAGAACGGTAGGGTGCGTTTATCAGCCACTAACCTTGAGATCGGTATCCACGTCTTTATTGGGGCTAAAATAAACGAAGTCGGTGAAATAACAGTTCCAGCTAGGATATTCTCTGATTTTGTCTCAGCGGTATCTAGTGAAAAAATAAACTTATCAACAAAAAACAACATATTATCCATTTCTTCGGACGAGTATAAAACCCAAATACTCGGGTCTGACTCTAAAGATTTTCCAATAATTCCAAAACTAAAAACAGACCCCATAGCGGCCATCAAAGCGGCAGATCTTAAAAATGGCCTAATATCAGTCTCTGATTCCATAGCCACATCGGAAACTCGGCCCGAACTGGCCGGCGTGTTTTTGGGCGTCAAAAACAACACCGCCACCCTGGCATCAACCGACGGTTTCCGCCTAGGAGAAATAGTTGTTCCCATCAAAAACAAAGAACCTCTCTCTGTCATCCTGCCCAGGAGCACGGTCGCGGAGCTTATAAGGGTCTGCTCTGATTTTGGTGGGGGTATCACTATTCGCTCGGCCGACAACCAGATATCTTTTTCCAACGAAGACAGCGAACTGGTGTCAAGGGTGGTGGATGGAAATTATCCGGATTATCAAAAGGTGATACCAGAGCGGTCTCTTTCCAAGGTCTTGGTCAAAAAAGACGACTTAGAAAAGAATGTCCGGCTAGCCGGGTTGTTCTCGTCCGCCACATCTGAGGTTAAACTATCCTATTCAGGAGACACCTTGACCATCTCTTCCAAGAATCCTGACAAAGGAGAGATAGAAACCACGGTTCTGGTCTCGCTGAAAAATGAGCCCTTTGAAATATCCCTCAACTATCGATATATAGCAGACGCTCTAAAGAACATACCAGTCGCCGATGTGATAATAGAATTTACCGGACAAAACAACCCATTCGTCATTCGGCCGAGCGGCGGACAGAAAGCCACATTCCTGGTCATGCCCCTTAGAACCTAAGAAATGTTCAGATCCATCTCCCAGCGAGTAACGGCACGCCAGGACCACCTGGCCCAAAACAACTCTAAACAAGAGGTGCTTAATTCAGTCATTTCAAAATTCTTTAAGGAGACCATCGGCCTGGACGGACGCACGGCGTCATTTAATGCGTCCATTCAAAAAGGCAACCTATATATATCAGTACCATCAAAATCAGTCACCAATGAAATAGTGTTCAGGGCAAAACATCTCTATGCGGCGCTAAAAAAGAACCGCATAATTTGCAACAATCTCATAATTAGATAGGTTGGCGAATTATATCGCGCCGAACGCGCGCTGGACCGCCCATTCCCAATTCAAGAACCCCGGATCGCTGGCCGGATTTGAAGGGTAGGGACCGAGAGGGTCGTTCCGGTCGACGTAATAGAGGATGGTATGGGCCCCGGCCGGGGAGACGTAATTGCCGTCAAGCATGATCTTATCGGAGCTGATAGGATTGGGTTCGGGGAATGACTCATAAGGCGTGTCCGCCAGGGCCTTGGCCATAAAGTCATGCCACATTGGTCCAGCCGCGCTGATACCGGCTCCGGCCGCGGTCATGGGCCGGTTGTCGTTGTTGCCGGTCCAGACCACGGTGGCCAAGGAGGGGGTATAGCCGACGACCCA
>MGKO01000001.1:36892-38794 GCA_001795695.1 Candidatus Yanofskybacteria bacterium RIFCSPLOWO2_01_FULL_49_17 | reverse complement strand
CGGGAATGTACAAAGAGCTGTTATAGCCGAAAACAGGGGCTCGGGTCTGGTTATCAGACAAAATGTTGTTCATCAACCTGGTGATCTGCTGGTCCAGAACTCTTTCTGGCCGGTCCGAGGACCGCTCAAGGGCGTTCCCGTTCCCATCCTCAATCCTCAAGACGATACGCCACGGATTCCTTATCCCGTCGTTGGCAAACACACCGTAAGCCGAGACCAGGTCTATCGGATGGACCTCGGCTCCGCCTAGGACCAGCGACAGCCCGTAACGCTCCGGCTCGTTTAAAGTTGATATGCCCATGCGCTTGGCGTTGGCGATGGTATCGTTGATGCCGGCCAGATAAAGGACTTTAACCGAAGGTACGTTGAGGGACTGACTCAGCGCTTGGCGCAGGGTTACCGGCCCTCGATAGCGGTCATCGTAATTCTGGGGATGGTAACACTCCAGACCGTAGCGGTCTTGGCTTTGGGTTGAATCCGGGGAGCAGTAGGGATTAAACTCGGTCCTGACATCGAACAAGATGGCGTTGTCGGGGTAGCTCTTTTGGAGGAGCGTAGCGTAGGCAAAGGGCTTGAACGACGAACCCGGCTGGCGGCCCGGCCCGTCAATGGCGACATTGAAATTTCCCTGGTTCTGGATATCGTTGTAATCCGCCGAACCGACCAGGGCCAGGACATCGCCGTTTTTCGGATTAAGGGAGACCATGGCAGCGTTAGACGCCTCGTATTTTTTTTTGTTTATTTCGGAGTACTTGGCGACCGCGGCCTTGGCGAGGTCTTGAAGGCCCGCATCTAGAGTCGTGATGACCTTAAGGCCGCCATTCTCAACCGCGTCCTCGCCGTATTTTTTGACAAGATAACTTTTTACCATTACCACAAAGTGAGGAGCGGCAATGTTCTCGGTGCTTCTCTTAAGAATGATATCTTCGGCCAGCGACTGTCGGTATTCCTGCTCCGAGATGAAGTTAAGGTTCCTCATCCTTTCCAGGAGTGCGTTCTTGCGGGCGACAAGCTCGTCAGCATGGCTGCCGTAGGGAGAATAGTAAGTCGGCGCCTTGATGAGAGAGGCCAGTACAGTCGCCTCGTTCAAGGCAAGGTCCTTGGCGCCCTTGCCGAAATATATGCGGGCGCCGGCCTCGATGCCGTAAGCGTTGGAGCCATAGGGTATCTGGTTCAGATACATCCAAAATATCTGGTCCTTGGTGAACTTCCGCTCTATCTCAACTGCCAAGATGAGCTCCTGTATCTTCCGGAAAGGCGTTTTCTGTCCTCCCAGCAGAGCATTTTTGACCAATTGCTGGGTCAAGGTAGAACCCCCTTGAGACAAGCTAAGGGTGCGCAGGTCGTTGAAGAGGGAACGGATGATGCCCCCGACGTCAAACCCGCCGTGGCTGTAGAAGTTGCTGTCCTCGGCGGCCAATGTGGCGTTTTTGGCGTTGACAGGGATCTCGTCCCATGGGATGATGGTCCGCTTCTCGTCCCCGTGAACGTCATAGAGGAGGATCTCGCCCGTCCGGTCATATATCTTCGTTGACTCGCTCACTCTTCGAGCGGCGATGGTGTCCGCATCGGGTAGCGTCCTTTCCAGGTAGATGACTAAACCAAAAAACCCGATAGAGCCAAGAACTGCCAGCCACACCAGAAGCTCAAGCCATTGTTTAAAGCCCGGCCATTTCAGGAGCCATTTCTTATCGTCCAGCGGGGTAACCTGCCATTTAGAATCTCTAAAGCCCATGAGGCCTGATTATGCCATAGAAACCCAGTGTTTAAAAGGGTCAGGTGATTGAACAAGATCCAGGGATGGGATATGATACGGGCATTATCATGTTCGGTCTCAAGAAAAACAAACTCGTTGCCGACAAGAGCGCCATAAGCAAAGCATTATCGCGTCGCCTGGAACCG
>MGKO01000001.1:34533-36878 GCA_001795695.1 Candidatus Yanofskybacteria bacterium RIFCSPLOWO2_01_FULL_49_17 | reverse complement strand
AAGCAAAGAAGAGGCCGTCTCCGTGTTGTCTCAAAGACCTTGCCGCGTATATCTCGGGATTGACCCGACCGGACCCGACATCCATCTCGGACACACTATCCCACTCCTGTTTTTAAAGGAATTGTGGCAACTTGGCCATCAACCAATAATATTGATCGGTAATTTTACGGCTCAAGTCGGCGACCCCACCGGCAAGTCAACGGCCAGGCCGCCTCTTTCCGCCAGCCAAGTTGCCCAGAACTCCCGTACCTACACTCGCCAGATGTCCAAGATTCTCCCGAAAGACGCGTTCAAGGTTCAATACAACAACGACTGGCTGGGCAAATTGAAATTCGGCCGGATATTGGAATTGGCCAGCCAAGTCACCGTCCAGCAGATGATCCAGCGCGATATGTTCCAGGAGAGGATTAAGCGCGAAGAGCCGATAGGTCTCCATGAATTTCTATATCCCTTGATGCAGGGCTATGATTCAGTGGCCATGGAGATAGACGGTGAGGTCGGCGGCAGCGACCAGATATTCAACATGCTGGTTGGGCGGACCCTGGAAAAGAAATTGTTGAACAAAGAAAAATTTGTCTTTGCCACCCAGCTTTTAGCCAATGCCGAAGGCAGGAAAATGAGTAAATCAGAAGGGGACATCATTACCGTTGACGACGAGCCTCGTGAGATAAGACGCAAGGTGCTGGCCATGGATGACGGTTTGATAAAGAAGGTTTTTGAGCTGTGCACCGAGAAACCAACGGAATGGATAGAAGCCAATCAGAACAAGGATCGACGAGAATGGAAGGAAGAACTGGCCGATGAGCTGGTCAGGATGTATCACGGGGAAAAGGCGGTCTCCCTTTCCCGTTCGGCCAAAGAGGTGGCTGGGGGCGGGAAGAATCTAGCCGAACTTTTATCGGGAAATCTCTCTATTTCCAGGTCGGAAGCAAAACGGCTGATTGAACAGAGCGCCGTGGAAATCAATGGCCAAACGGCCAAGGATTGGAACTATCAAACCAAGCTCGGGGACAAGATACAGGTAGGCAAGGGAAGATTCATCGAAATAAAATAAAAGAACCGTCCGCCATTCGGCGGACGGTTCTTTTATTTATACTGTTCCTCCTCCTCCTCATCTTCTTCGCTCATTTCCTCTTCATCCGTCTCATCTTCCTCCAGGTCTTCCGTTTCGGGTTCGTCCAACTCATCATCGGATTTCTTTTTCTTCCTATTCTTGCCGGGGCCGAGCTCATCCATCTGCTGGCGTCTTTCTTTGAACTCTTCATCAAACGGGTCCACCTGCAACTGAAGTGCGTTCATTTTTATGATTAATATTACCCCGACGCTTTTGGTCGGGACTCCGACCGGAGCGTCGGAGTTTATTAGGGAATTATATTATGAGAGCAACAGATTGCAATAGCCAAAGCATCCACAGCATCGTCGGGCCTTATCGGCTCCCTAACCCCCAGAAGGAATTGGACCATTCGGCGGACTTGGGATTTTTCGGCTTTCCCGTATGAGCTGACCATCTGTTTGACTTCCATCGGCGTGAACTCCTGGATCGGCAGAGATTGTTTGGCCAGGGTCAGAAGTATGACTCCTCTGGTCTCGCTGACGGCCATGGCCGTCTTTTGGTTCTTGGCAAAGAACAGCTTTTCAACTCCGGCCCGATCGGGCTTGTACTTTCTGATTATCTTGATCAGCTCCCTTTCTGTGTCCCTAAGGTCTAATAAGTGGTCTCTGTTCTTGTTCTCAATAGTACCCCAGCCCAGGCAGATAAGCTGACTGTCTTCGTGCCTAACGACTCCATATCCAATACGTGTGGAACCCGGGTCTATGCCAAGGACTATCATAGCTCTCTATTTATGGCCCGCTCAATGGTGTCATTAGGCATTCGCGCGTCTCGGGCATGTTGAATAGTTCGCGCCAAGTCAGTATTAAATTTAGGGTCCTTTCCCTTTGATGCGGCCAGGGTGATATTTTTTGAGAGCTTGGAAAACAGCTGGCCGCGCTTGGCGTCCGTTAGCGCCTTCTTGTGCTTTATACTGCTCCATTTACTGTGCCCCGACATTTTAGATGTTTAGAAATTAAGCGCGTTCTTGGCCGGTGTCTTACCCAAGTGCTTGTAACCGAAGGGGGTCAAGACCCGTCCTTTAGAGGTGCGGGCCAAGAGGCCAAGTTGCATCAAGTACGGCTCATAGACATTCTCGATGGTCGCTTCTTCTTCTGACAGGGCGGCGGCGATAGATTTCAGGCCCACCGGGCCGCCGTCAAACTTATCGGCGATGGTCAAAAGTATCCGCCGGTCCGTCTCTTCCAGTCCATGTTCGTCAACATCAAGCATGGAGAGGCATTCTTTGGCCAGA
>MGKO01000001.1:8136-34503 GCA_001795695.1 Candidatus Yanofskybacteria bacterium RIFCSPLOWO2_01_FULL_49_17 | reverse complement strand
TGAGCATAATCCCGGACCCTCTTTAGCAGGCGATTGGCTATGCGGGGAGTGGAGCGGGAGGAGCGGGCGATGACCCGAATCGCCTTGTCATCAAGTTTCACCCCCAATAACATGGCCGAGCGGCGGATGATATCGGCAATCTCATTCTCCGAATAGAAATCAAGGCGGAAGTTGATCCCGAAGCGGGAGCGGAACGGGGCGGAAAGAAAGGATATCTTGGTCGTGGCCGCCACTAGAGTAAAGCGTGGCAGGTCTATCTGGAGGGTCTTGGCGCCGGTGCCCTTGCCGATGACGATATCAAGCTTGAAATTCTCCATGGCCGGGTAGATGACTTCCTCTACGTTCTTGTTGAGCCGATGAACCTCGTCAATGAACAAGACGTCTCCGTCCTGAAGGCCGGTCAGGATGGAGCCGACGTCGCCGGCCTTTTCCAGCGCGGTCCCGGAGGTTATCTTTATGTTCGCGCCAAGCTCTTTGGCGATGAGATAGGAAAGGGTGGTCTTGCCCAGACCCGACGGTCCATGCAACAATAGATGCTCTATCGGCTCGTTTCGTTTCTTGGCCGCCCCTATCATGACGGTCAGATTGGCCTTTATCTTCTCCTGGCCGATGTACTCGCCAAAGGTCTTGGGCCGGAGGGTCTGGTCCAGAATTTGGTCGTCCAGCACGGTTTTTGGGGTTGTTGCCGACGGCTTGACATTCATGAGCATTTAGATTAGAATATAGATGAAGATTCCCGTCAAATCGGGCGTTTTACTTGACCGCTGATAAGAACCTTTTGATCTGTAGGCAATCGGACCTCCTTAAACACGCGGCCCGATCGGAATACTATTTTTGACGGGTAGCTTGGCTTCGGCTGGACTATTTCTCTGAAGTGTTCTACCCCGTTTCTTTGCACTCGGGACTTTGCCTACAGATCAAAGGGCTCTTCTGCGCCCTCCAAAGCTTTAGCGGAGGAGGGTTTGTTTTTATCCTAAAATTCTTGTTATTTCGTCCGGCGACGTTATCCCCTCAAGCAGCTTTAAGTAAGCGTCTTGTTTCATGGTCACCATGCCTTCCTTTACGGCAAGCTCCTGCATGGCTGATATCGGCGGAGAAGACAATATCAACTTCTCCATCTCATTGGTTATATTGAAGGCCTCGAAAACACCGATCCGTCCTTGGTAGCCAGTGTTATTGCAGGCAGCGCAGCCAACCACTTCATAGATATTTAGATTTTTATCCAACGCCGGCAGTTTGAATCTTTTAGAAAGAGGTGTCAGCTCGGCTGATATTTTTTCGAGTTCTTCGGATGAGGTCAGGCGTGATTTTTTGCATTTGGGACAGAGTTTTCTTATCAAACGCTGGGCCATGGCGATGCGTATAGCCGGCGCGATTACCTGGGGTGTGATGCCGATGTCTATCAATCTCGGGATAGTGCCGGCGGCGTCGTTGGTATGGATGGTGGAAAGAACCAAGTGGCCGGTCAAAGCGGCCTGGAGAGCGATGCTGGCCGTTTCAGAGTCGCGGATCTCTCCGACCAGTATTATATCCGGGTCCTGACGGACAATAGCCCGCAAGCCGTTGGCAAAGGTATAGCCCTTCTTGGGCTCAACTTGGGTCTGGGAAATGCCGGTGATATGGTATTCTATCGGGTCCTCAATGGTGATTATCTTGCTTCCCGGCGAGTTCAGATACCTTATGAAGGCGTAAAGAGTGGTCGTTTTGCCGGACCCGGTCGGACCGGTGGTGAGTATCGCGCCCGTCGGCTTATCTAGCTGATTTTTCAGCATCTCCAGCAGGTCCGGCCTCATTCCCAGGTCGTTTAAGCCCCCCTTTATCTCCCGCGGGTCTAGGAGGCGCATCACTATCGTTTCCCCGTACTCGCTTGGCAGAATGGAGACGCGAACCTCTATATCCACGCTTTTCTGCTTGATGGTGAACCGTCCGTCTTGGGGCGCTTCATGGATATTGAGCTTCAGTCGGGACAGCACTTTTATCCGGTTAAGCACTTTTCCGTAGGAGGTCTTATCTATTTCGGTGACGTCTTGAAGCACTCCGTCCAGACGGTACCGAAGGCGGGTGGCGCCGGCGGTAGGTTCAAAGTGTATATCAGACGCGCTGATCTTGAGCGCTCCGGCCAGCAGTATCTCTAGAAGCTTGGTGACCGAAATCGAGGCCACCCGATTTTTAAGGTCAGCCACGTTTTTTATCTGTTCTTCGAGGGAAGACAGTTCCTCTTCATTCACATCCACCGAACCGGTCTCAAACAGCTCGGGCGCCCTGATCGTTCCGTAGCGTTTCAACAGGTTTTCCAAAGCATCCGGGCTGGTAACTATCAGGTTAAGCTTGAACCCTCTGCCCTCAAGCTGTTTCCAGGTTTCTCTGGCCGTCTTATTGTCAGGATCGGCGGTGGCCACGGTCAGCTCCGGCCCGTTTCTAAGGATGATCGCGAAGCTTCCGGTCCTGGCGATCTCCTCCGGGACCAAGGAAAGAGCGTTCGCGTCTATTGGGACAGAGGAGAAGGATGAGAAAGGCAAGCCGAGCTTCTTGGCTATGGCTTTGTACTCGTCCTCTCGGCCATGACTTTGGATTTCGGCCAGTTTTTTCTCTAATTCCCGCTCTTTTTGCCTGGAAACTGATGATTGATTGGCCATTTTAATACAATTGTAACATCGGACCGCTAAAATGATATCAACTTTAATATCCGATGCCTTAACCCCGTACGAAGTAAGACGTCATAGGCGTCTGCCGACCATGCCCCTGGCAAGTCGGACTTCGTACGGGGTTAATCTAACGAACACAACCTGTTTGTAAATGATTTTTTGTGGACAACTTCTTTTATTGACCCAGAAATTATTTTTTGATAGCATGAAGGTACTTGATTAAGGTCCGCGTCGCGGGCCTTTCTCCTTAATAATAGAATAACAACTGATAACCAATAACTTATAACGAAGTCATTAGTCATAAGTTTTAAGTTATTAGTTAATATGTCATGTTTGATATCAAACAGTTCGCGTCGGCGATGAAGCAGATAGCAGAGGAAAAAGGGATCTCGGAAGAGAGCATTTTTGAGACCATTGAAGTGGCTATTGCCGCCGCCTACAAGAAAGAGTACGGCAAAAAGGGCCAGGTCATCCGGGCCAAGCTTGATGGCGAGACAGGCAAGGTCAATATCACCCAGGTCCATTATGTGGTTGAAAGGGTGGACGAGGACGGCAATATAACCGGGCAATTACCATCGGGGCTTATCGAAGAAAAACCCGATTTTCAGGACATGGAGAACGTGCACCGGTCTCGGCCGGGCGAAGAGTCAGCGGCCGATGCCCAGGGCGGGCTTAAAATAAAATTCAATCCGGAGAAACATATCCTTTTGACAGAGGCCAAGAAGAAAAACTCAAAGTCGGCAATCGGGGACGAGATAATCACTAAGCTGGAACCAAAAACTGATTTTGGACGCATAGCCGCCCAGACCGCCAAACAAGTCATCATCCAGCGCTTGCGCGAGGCCGAGCGCGAGGCCATCTTCTCGGAATTCAAGGGCCGCGAGGGAGAAATAGTGAGCGGCACGGTTCAGCGTCGGGAAGGTTCTCTGGTGTTCGTCGATCTGGGCAAGACCAACGGCCTCTTGCCTCCGGCCGAACAGATGTACACCGATAATTACCGCCTCGGCCAGCGCTACCGGTTCATGATAGCTAAGGTCGAAGAAACTTCCCGCGGCCCGGCTGTCATCCTATCTCGGGCCCACCCCAAACTGGTCCTGGGATTGTTCAGGGTTGAGGTGCCGGAGATCGATTCGGGCAGCGTTGAGGTTAAAGCCATTGCCCGGGAAGCCGGTTCGCGCACCAAAATAGCGGTTACCTCCACGGAAGAAAGCATTGACCCCATTGGCTCTTTGGTTGGGCAGAAGGGCGTCCGGGTCCAGACCGTTATCAATGAGCTTTCCGGTGAGAAGATAGACATCATCCAGTGGTCCGCTTCAGCAAAAGATTTCATTTCCCATGCTTTTTCTCCGGCCAAGGTCTTAAGCGTTAAAGTATTGGACGAAGAGCACAAGCACGCCTTAGTGGAGGTTTCCGACGATCAGTTCTCGCTGGCCATCGGCAAGAAAGGCCAGAATGTCCGTTTGGCGGCTAAATTGACCGGCTGGAAAATAGACGTTCGCTCGCCAAAAGAGAACTTGGATTTCACCCGGGCCGAAACTTCAACTGATGACTCAAAACAAATAACTGATGACCAATCCTAGTCATTTGTCATAAACCATAGGTTATAAGTCGTTAATTTAAATTAGAATGACATTCACTATAAAGGAAAAGGATTCTCAGAACCGGGTATTGACCGTAGAGCTAAACAGAGAGGACCTGGGGCGCTATGAGCGCGAGGCCGAGCACGCTCTCGGTTCGGACTTGAAGATTGACGGGTTCAGAAAAGGGAAAGTGCCTAACGACGTCGTCCGCAAACAGCTTGGCGAGGCGGCTGTCAGGGAAGCGGCTCTCCAGACCGCCATGCAGCGCAGTTTGAACCAGATATTGGCCCGGGAAGGGCTGGATGTTGTGGAGGCATCCGACCTTTCCGTTAAAGAGAACACGGCCGAGAAGCTGGTCTACAGCGTCAATCTTCGTCTCTTTCCGACCGTGGTGTTGCCACCCCTTGATACGATAAAAATTGAACGGCGGCCGGTCGGGGTCGAGCCCAAAGAATTGGATGATGCTTTGGAGTCAATCAGAGCTTCTCGGGCCGATGTCATAAATACAGACCGGCCCGCCGCGGCGGGCAATAGGGTGGAAGTTGATTTCGAGGTTCATGACGGAGGACAGATAATTGACGGCGGCACCAGCCAGAATCATCCGTTGGTCATCGGAAAGAACAACTTTGTTCCGGGATTTGAGGAACAGTTGATCGGCATGAAAAAAGACGAGACCAAGGAGTTCTCGCTGACGGCTCCGGCTGATTTTGCCAACAAAGAAGTAGCCGGCAAAAAATTAAACATGAAAGTGACGATGCGGCTTGTCCAGGAGGTAAAACTGCCCAAGCTGGATGACGCGTTTGCCCGAAGGGCCGGCAAATTTGAGAACATTGACCAGCTCATCTTAAGCATAAAGGAGGGGCTCCTTCGGGAGAAGGAGGAAAAAGAGAGCCAGCGGGTGCGTCTGGCGGCGATGGACAAACTCGTTGCCGGAGCCAAATGCGATATTTCCGAACAGATGGTCAGCGACCAGCTGGACAGCATGACCCAGAGCTTTGACCAGGATTTGCATCGCCGCAACATGGAGCTGGGTCTATACTTGGCCAAGGTCGGCAAGACGCAAGAAGATCTTCGCAAAGAATGGAGAGAAAATGCCAAGAAGCAGGTGAGCATGTCGCTATCGCTTCACGCTTTAGCCCATGAAAAGGACATTAAAGTGGCCCCCGAAGAGGTCGACGCCGCTCTTGAGGCCCTGGTCAAGTCCGCTGTGGCCGGTACGCCCGACGGAACCATACCGTCTGATCTTGACCTTGACGTCCTTCGCCGCGATCTGGAATCCCGCCTCCTGACCGAAAAGACCCTCCAATATTTAGAACACATTTGCGTTTCGTAGTATAATGATCAGGTAATGTGGCAATCTCTGAAACATTCAAACTTGTTTTTGCGTCTCGGCCTGGTCTTCGTCTTCCTTTGGTTCGGCATTGATAAGTTCTTTCACCCTGTTTATTGGCTCAATGCCTGGGTGCCGGCTTCGGTGGTCGGCCTGGCTGGCGGGTTTGATCTGTCCGCGAATACCCTCGTCTATATTTTCGGTGTTTTTGAGGTGCTGGTGGGCATCAGCTTGTTGGCCAATATGTATGTCGGGTTCTTTGGTTCTTTGGCCGTGCTGTTTTTGGCCGTCATCCCGCTCTTTCAGGGGTTCAACGAGGTTCTGGTCCGCGACATCGGTCTCATCGGCGGATTGTTATCGTTGATATTCTGGCCCCGTCCTCGCTTCCGATAGCCCGATCTTTATGGTATGGTATGCGTGCTAGCGGGAGCTAGCTTTTTCACTTGTCCCGTACAAAGTCCGCCTGTCCTGAGCTTGTCGAAGGAGAGTCGTGGACCTTGGGCGGGCAACTTTGTACGGGATGAGAAACGTTTATCTGGATAATGCCGCGGCAACCCCGACCGATCCTCGAGTCATTCGCGCCACGTCGGAGGTGTCTCGGCTGGCCGGCCATCCATCGGCATTCAATGATGCCGGCCGCCACATCCAAGGGCTTTTGGAAAAAGCCCGCAAAGAAGTGGCGGATTTTTTGCATGCCCGGCCTGATGAGATAATATTCACTTCATCGGATTCCGAGTCCATCAGCTTGGCCCTGGCTGGTTTCTTGAGAGGTAAAAAGGGGAGAGTCCTCACCACGCCCATTGAGCATCCATCCGTTTTAAAAACACTGGCCTCGTTGCTTGACACTGAAGTGGATTTTATTGATTTAGATAAGAATGGCCATGTTGATTTGGTTGATCTGAAAAGGAAGCTAAAAAAAGATACATTACTAGTTTCTGTGATGTATGCCAATAATGAGATTGGCACCATCCAGCCCATTTCTAAGATTGCCCGCTTGATTCGGGATTTTAAAATTGAAAATTTAAAATTAAAAATTCATGAAAAATCGAAAACGATTTTTCATGTTGACGCCTGTCAGGCCACCGGTTTTTTAGACATGAACGTTCAAAATCTCGGGGCTGACCTCCTGACATTTAACGGCATTAAAATATATGGCCCTAAAGGTGTTGGAGTTCTGTATAAAAGACGAAGAGTAGTTCTTCAGCCGTTTATCCGTGGAGGCATTGAGGAGCATGGCCTTCGGGCCGGTACAGAAAACGTGCCGGCCATTGTCGGATTGGCCAAGGCGCTTTCTCTTATTAAACCAACAGAAGGTAAAAAACTTTCCGTTCTTCGTGATTACGCGATTGCTAAAATAAAAAAGGAAATTCCTGGGGCCATATTAGTCGGTCCAGAGGGAAACAAGCGCCTTCCTAATAATATAAATGTCTGCGTTCCCAAGCTAACTAGTGAAAACATGCTTCTTGAACTGGACAAATATGGCATCTACGCCGGCTCCGGTTCGGCCTGCACCAGCCATAGTGTGGAACCGTCCCATGTCCTGAAAGCTATCGGCATCCCCAAAACCCATATCAATGGCGCCCTCCGTTTCTCCCTTGGCCGCGGCACTAAGAAATCAGATATTGAGTATCTGGCCAGAACTCTTAAAAAAATAATCCGAGAATTGGAACAAAGATACCGATAATGCGTCCCCGGAGGGAATCGAACCCCCACCAACAGCTTCGAAGGCTGCTGCTCTATCCGTTGAGCTACGGGGACAAACAGTGCGCCCGCCTGGATTCGAACCAGGGACCGTTTGCTTAAGAGGCAACTGCTCTACCAACTGAGCTACGGGCGCATTGAAACGAAATTATTCTACCACAAATTAGGCCTTTCGCAAACTAAAACGGTCCCGCCTTGGCGGGACCGTTTTAGTTATTCGTTAGGAGATAATTTCTATGACCACCTTCTTCTTACCGAACAAGAAAGCGGCTTGCTTGGATGGCATCCAGACGTCAATACGGTCCGGGAAGCGTTTGTTCATGCGGTCTTCAACCATGAATACCTTGTCTCCGTAGATGGCGGGAATCTTCACGGCTGTGCCGAAAGGCAAAAAGTTAGCGGCAATGATACCGTCGCGCACATAAGTGCCTTTGGCGGTTATAAACGGAGTGTCATCCGTTTCGTCCACCGAGGACGAATAAGCGGTCGCAACAACCATCATGGTCTTTTTAGCTGCCGATCTCTTTGAAGGAACGATCGCTGACGGGCTGGTCTGGGAGACAGACACGGCTTGGACCGTGGAAGCGTCGTTGCCGAAATCAAGATTGTTAATGGTCTGGTAAAATGAGTCCAAAGAAAAAATTGATTCAGAAGCGCTGGCCCCTAAAGCAGTAGCCAGATTCAACACGGCGATGACGACGATTACCCCGTAAAACTTGCGAATTGTATTCATTTGCATATTCCGAACAGGTCTCATTGGGCGCCTTTTTTCCAACAAAAAACGGCCTATTATGCCATTTAACGCCCTACGCTACCTCTCCAGATTATGACTCTATTCTATCAGATTTGGATTCAAAAGTCAATGATCCGGGATCAGCGTTCTTTTGAGCCAAAACTACCCCATTTTTCAGGTCTTTTTTAAGGACATGTTTTTGCCACGCTTTTATTCCGGCCTCCGCCGAGATTATTAAGAAAAATAGGCCGGCCAGGACCGCGATGCCGTCGTAACTGAAACGGGCGGCACTGCCGTCGTCCAGCCGAAGCCAGATACCGAATTCATCAAAGGCCAGCCCGAGACCAAAGCCGTGAAGGAGGGAAATGAGATATGTATCCCTAGGCCTATTGTTTGCCAGGGCCAGATAGCCCGAAGCGGCTAAAACAAGGAATCCATAAGAATAATGATGGATGCGCAATTCAGGGACGATGCGGATAAAAAAGTCAGGCGCGTAATAGCTGATGAGGCGAGCGCCGCCAAAGGTAATAAGAAAAGCGACCGCTATCGGAAAGAGCAGGTAAATATAGACCGATTCGTCTTTCCTTAATCGTTCGGTAACCGCCTTTTTCCAGGTTATCTTAGAAAAGATACTGAACAACATGAGCGGGTGAAGGGGATCGAACCCTCGTACCCGGCTTGGCAAGCCGGTTCATTACCACTATGATACACCCGCAGTTTCCATGGCATACAATAACTCAAAAAATACTATCGGGCAAGTAGTTTTTGATATAGATTTATCCAAAGAAGGACCTTTTCCTTTATCTCGCGGCTATTTATATAGATGTTGCATACGCCATACGAGAGACGCTTGGTCGGGTGACGGCCTTTAATGAATATTGAATTCTTGAACTGAGAAACGGGTATTCCAGTGGCTTTGTTCCAGAATCTTTTCTGCATCTCATCGTTAAGATCGGGATAAAGTAATAACCACACAAAGATGCGTTCTTTTTGTATGCTCAGAGCTTCTTTTAGAAAATTGTAGAATACCCTTATCATTGTTGGGTCAGAATTCGCCAATTTAACCTGACTGTATTTAGGGGAATTATTTCCTTCTCCCCAATAAAGCATCAGCCCCGCTATAAATAGGGGGTTGTTTTTTAGAGATTCAAATTCTTTCTCTCCAGCGTTTCGGTATGTCTCATGGAGTTTGCCCCAGCGGGCCTTGTTCGCTTTTTGAATTGCCGCTAATTTTTTTGGCCAAGAAAACGATTGTTCCTTGCCCAACTTATCTCTTATGGTTTTAGACCATTCTTCTTTTTTAAACCAAGAGGTTAGAGTGCTCTTTGGAATGTTCAACACCTGGCTTATTTCAGAATAACTTTTCTCCTGGCGTCTTAATTCGTAAGCCCTTATCTTATCTTTTCTCATTTTGTTGGTAATTAATTGAATAGGTCTAGGATTTATAGATTTATCATACAGCACGGGTTCAGTTTGGAAAGAGGATAAGTGGGTAAGTGGAGATAAAAGGGGATAAGTTGGAACTGAAAACCTGGCTTTAGCCAGGTTTTCAGTTCTTGTGCCGGAGCGCAGAATCGAACTGCGTTCATACGCTCTTCAGGCGCATGCTTTGCCATTAAGCTACTCCGGCATTTTGTGCGCGCGCCCCGACTCGAACGGGGAACCTTTTCTACGTCAAAGAAACGCTCTAGCCAATTGAGCTACGCGCGCATTACATGCTTTTCGGTCTTTACTCTGCGGCCAATATTGACGACCCTTCGCCGGCTTTTTTTGAAAGCTTGATGGCGACCTCGTCCCCGGACTTGCCCTGCTTGATATCCTTATGGTCCACCTGCATTGAAGCGACGGAATCCTCAAATTCATCACTGCCGTGCTTGACCTTTATCTTGTCGCCGACGCTTAATTTTCCCTTCAGGGCCACGACCGCCACGCCAACCTTGTCATACCAATGGATGACCTTGCCAAGCTCTTTATCCATAATATTTTTTTATTTTTTTAATTATCGACCCGCCTTGCGGCGTTGTTTTTTTGACATGTGCGGACGAGAGGAGTCGAACCTCCACGGTCTTGCGACCACAGCCACCTCAAGGCTGCGCGTATAGCCAGTTCCGCCACGTCCGCATTTATGAGAAGTATATTAGCAAAAAACAAAGCTATTGAGAAGCAGTTTCAACGGCCGGAGTTTCGGTCTTCGCTTGGACTTCGGAGCGTATCTTTTTGCGGATCTCTTTGGATGATTTCTGGCGGAGATAATAGAGCTTGGCCCGGCGGACATTCGTCTTTTTCATGACCTTCACGCTCGTGATGGAGGGAAGATAGATAGGGAAGATCTTCTCCACGCCGACGCCGTCGGCGACCTTGCGGACGGTGATGGTCCCGCCGGCCTCGTTGCCGTGCTTACGGGCGATGACCATGCCTTCAAAGGCCTGGACGCGGGACTTGCCGCCCTCTTGGATCCGCTGATTGACGCGTACGGTCCAACCCGGCCGGACGTCCTCAAATTTATTTTTTAGTTCCTGCAGTAACATAAGCCCAGTTATTCTAGCACGGAGAGAACTTTTTGTAAATCGTCCGGCAGGCCGCATTCAACGGTCAGGGCCTTGCCGTCTGGGGTTACAAACGAGAGCTTATAAGCATGGAGGAACAGACGATTAAGGCCTTGCGGTGGCTGCCAGCCCTTCGGGGCATAAACGGAGTCGCCGGCGATAGGGCAATTTATGGACTTTAAATGGACGCGTATCTGATGGGTCCGGCCGGTCTTGGGTGACACATCAAGGAGCGTGTACTTTTCAAAGTTTTTAAGCGTTCTATATTCCGTGACCGACTCCTTGCTGTCAATCAATTTTTTGCCGACGATTTGGGTCGTCCGTTTCAAACCGATCCTGCCCAGGGGGAATGAAATTGTTCCGGCCGGCTCTTTTGGCTGGCCATAGACCAGAGCTTGATATGACTTTGAGATAGTGCGTTCCCGGAACTGCTTTTTCAGAAAATAAAAAACGTCGTCATTTTTGGCGATGAGTAAAAGGCCGGAGGTTTCTTTATCCAAACGGTGCAGGATGCCCCAGCGGGGCAGAGGAGTGCCCGAAGCGCTGAACGGTTCGCCGACATCGCGCAGATGGGGATAATGGGCCTGGACCCAATCGCACACACTCGGTTGATTATCGGTCGCGTTTTTCGGATGCACGATCAGTCCCGCCGGCTTATTGATGACCAACAGGTTGGCGTCTTCATATACGATTGAGATTTCTGACATTGTGCGCGGTGTAGGGATTGAGCCTACGGCCTCCTCGGTGTAAACGAGGCGCTCTACCACTGAGCTAACCGCGCATTGTGCGCCCACTTGGGAACGATCCAAGGACCTCGTCATTATAAGTGACGCGCTCTACCACTGAGCTATGGGCGCAGTTAATTTGAGGTTATTTTATAATATTTTCGGACTATTTTCTAGTGGCTAATGGCTAAGTCCTCTCCCTACGGGAGATCTACCGTAGGTACGATAATGGCTACCGGACGAGGGCGTAGAACTCTTTTTGCTCCAGAGTTTCCTTTTTGATTAGTTCCTTGGCGATGAGGTTGAGCTTGTCCACGCGGTCGGAGAGTATTTTCCTAGCGGCATTGAGGCCTTTCAATATCAGTTTCTTTATCTCCTTGTCTATCGCGAAAGCGATGGTCTCGGAGTAATTCTGATGATGAGCAAGTTCCTTGCCCAAAAAGACGAGCTCCTCCTTCTCGCCGAAAGTTATCGGGCCGAGCGTGTCGGACATGCCGTATTGGGTGACCATCCGGCGGGCCAGATCGGAGGCGACCTTGAGGTCATTGGAAGCGCCGGTGGTCGTCTGCTTGAACATTAGTTTCTCGGCCGCGTAGCCGGCGAGGAGTACGGCCAGCTCGGATTCAAACTCCGGCCGCGATTTCAGGTATTTTTCCTCGCTCGGCACTTTCATGGTGTAGCCGCCGGCCTGGCCGCGAGACACAATTGAAACTTTATGGACAGGATCAGAATTGGGCAAAGCTGAAGCAACTAGAGCATGGCCGGCCTCATGATAGGCGGTGATCTCTTTTTCTTTCTTGGACATGACATGACTGCGGCGCTCCGGGCCAAGCATCACTTTTTCAATTGATTGAAGGATATCAGCTTGAGCGATCTCTTTTTGGTCGGCTCGGGCGGCCAGGATTGCTGCTTCGTTTAATAGATTGGACAGATCGGCGCCGGAAAATCCAACCGTCCGCTCGGCTACTACCCTCAAGTCAGCGTTCTGGGCCAAAGGTTTGTCCAGGGAATGTATCTTTAATATCGCTTCGCGATCTTTCAGGGACGGTTGGTCAAGGACCACCCGGCGGTCAAAGCGGCCTGGCCGGAGCAAGGCCGGGTCAAGGATATCAGGTCGGTTGGTGGCGGCCATAACAATGACCGCGTTGTTGGAGTCAAAGCCGTCCATCTCCACCAATATCTGGTTCAAGGTCTGTTCGCGCTCATCATGGCCGCCGCCCAAACCGGCGCCGCGGTGCCGACCGACCGCGTCTATCTCATCTATAAAAACAATAGCCGGAGCGGTCTTCTTGGCCAGTTCAAAAGTATCTCGGACCCGATTGGCGCCGACGCCGACGAACATTTCCACGAATTCCGAGCCAGACACGAAATAGAAAGGCACCTTGGCCTCATTGGCTACCGCTCGGGCGAGGAGGGTCTTGCCGGTGCCGGGCGCGCCAACCAGCAGTACGCCCCGCGGGATGCGCGCTCCCAGTTTATGGAACTTCTGGGGGTCGCGCAGAAAATCAACCACTTCCGAGATCTCCTGTTTGGCTTCGGTCAGGCCGGCCACATCGGCGAAGGTTACTTGTTTGCGGCCGTTGGCCCCGCCGGCCAACTTTGCTTTGGAGCGGCCGAAAGAAAAGGCCTGGTTGGAGCCCTGCTGGGCCTTTCGGAACATGAACCAGAAGGCGGCCCATATCAGGATGAACGGCAAGATTATGGGTCCCAACCCGGACAAGATGGAAGTAAAGGCGGATTGCTCTTTGACCACGGTCTTCACGGCGGCCAGTTTATTCTTGTCCGCCCCGAGATTGAGCAAGGTCTCAAAGGCCGAGATGGACGAGCTCTCTTTCTTGGCCGTTAGCTTGCTGTCGTCATTCAAGATGACGGTCAGGTCATTATCTTGAACGTCTATCTCTTTGACCTGGCCGGCGTTTATTTTTGCCACCACATCAGAGAGGCCGCCGGCCGAAGATGGACTTGAAGAGAAATCAAAAAGAGCGACCAGGCCGCTGGCGGCAAGCAGAACCACGAAAATGATGGCGAAGTAGCGGATGAATTGTCTCATAGGTCTAGATTATACTATAAAAACCTGTTGTGGGCAATGACGGAATTTTGCCACTACTCTTTCGTTTCTTGGCTGGGCTTGTCGTCGAGCTTGTTCAGGGTCAGCGTAAGTTTGTGGTCCTTGGCATCAATATAGATGATGGCCATGTCATACTCCTGACCTGCCACCAGGGCTTCCTGGGCCGGCTGGCCGCCCAGTTCGGCGACCGGAATGAAACCAACGATATCGCCGGGCAGTTCCACGAAGGCGCCCGAATTGCGGATCTTGGAGACCTTGCCGCGGACCTTTTGGCCGACCTGATATTTGGAATCAATGGTCAGCCACGGGTCTTCTTTCAATGCTTTAAGGGACAATGAAACTCGTCCACCGTCCAAGCTGATTATCTTGGCCGTCACTTTTTCGCCCGGGTGGAGGATATCGCGCGGATTATCAATGAAGCGCCAGTCAATCTCAGATGAGTGGATGAGAGCGTCCAGAGTATCGCTCAATTTAACAAAGGCGCCAAAGTCGGTGACCTCGGTGATAACGCCCTCAACTATCTGGCCGACCTGAAGCTTGGCCAGCTCTTCTTTGGTCGCTTCTTCCTGGATGGCCCGCTCGGAGAGGATGAGCTTGTTCTCCTGCTCATTGGAGTCAAGTATCTTGACCTTCAACGACTGGCCCTTAAACTTCTGCAACGCCTGGACGATCTTGGTCGTATCGCCGCCGTCCACTTTCGGATAGTGTTCAGCGGACAATTGAGAGAGCGGGAGGAAGCCCTGAATGCCGCTGACCTCGACGATAAGGCCGCCCTTGTTTATATTGATGATAGGCACTTCCAGAATTTCGCCCTTGTCCTTTTTCTCCTTGATGTCCTGCCAGGCGGTGGTGGTTTGGGCGGATTTGAGCGACAGCTCGCGATAGCCATCCTCGTTTTCAAGCTCAATCAGCATGGCCGAGACCTGGTCGCCGGGCCCCAACGTCTTCATTCGGTCCGGGTTGTCGTAGAATTCGCCCGGGTAGACGATGCCGATGCCGATAGAGCCAAGGTCAACGATGACGCTGGCTTTGGATATCGCAATAACAGTGCCGGCGATTATATTGCCCGGCTTGGGCAAGAAAAACTCCTCCTTTAACAGAAGGTCTTTCATTGACCCCGGACGAAGTAGCCCGTCCGAGGGCCTTCGGTCTGCGCCTAAAGGCGCAGGCGTAACTTCGTCCGGGGTTGACTTAACTTCGCTTGAATTGAGCTCCACTATATTGATGCGGGACATTCCGGGAACCGCCTTTTGGACAAGTGCGGCCATCGATATCTCTCGCGTTAACCAGGTAGTGAAAGTCCGACCCAGGTTTTATCTCGGGGGACTTTATTACTGGACGTTTATTATTGGACTGACCATTTACCTAGGCAGGTGTTAAGCATAAAACCTGAACTAAGCCACGTCGGACTTCTACTACCCGGTAAATAGTTAATTTCAAGTGGTATGAGTATAAATTAAAACCTTCAAAATAGCAAATTTGTTGCCCGCGGAGAGTTTGATTTTATAGCGAGTTTTTGATATAATGGAGGCATGATGATTACATGGTTCGGCCAATCTTGTTTTAGAATAGAAGCTAAAGAGGGCTCAATTTTGACCGACCCGTTTTCTAAGGATATCGGCCTGAAACCGCCCCGCATCAAGGACGACATCATTACCGTTTCCCATCAGCACTTTGACCATAATAATGTAGGCGAGGCCAATCCGGAAGCGTTCATCATCCAAAATCCGGGCGAGTACGAGAAGCAGGGCATCGCCGTCCGAGGCATCGCTTCTTTTCATGACAACAAGCAGGGAGTGGAGCGCGGACCCAATACTATATATGTTTTTAAGGCCGAGGATATGACCGTTGCTCATTTGGGCGACCTAGGCCACGTCTTGACTGACGCCCAGATCGAAGCCGTCGGCGACGTGGACATGGTTCTTATCCCGGTCGGCGGGACATATACCATAGACGCCAAGACGGCGGCCCAGGTCATCGGTCAGATAGAGCCCAAGATAATCGTTCCGATGCATTACAAAGTTCCCGGCCTGAACGTTGATCTGGACGGCCCGGAGAAATTCATCAAAGAGATGGGACTGACCCCGGAAAAAACAGATAAGTTCAAAATAACCAAAAAACTGCTGCCGGCCGAGGAAATGAAACTGGTAATTTTTAGTTTTTAATTATTAATTTTTAAAATAATGAAGCGTCTCATCCATCATGTTAATCGCCAGCCAGAACATATCCGCCATTTGGTGGCTATCGGCTGCACGGTGGTGGTCGGGTCTCTGGTCTTCGCTTTTTGGTTCAATTCCTTTGAAAAAATGACCTACGCCCTTTTGAATCCTGGCCAGGAGCTGGAGCAGGAAGGTCCGGTCTTTGCGGTCGCTTCGGATTCTCTCTTTGGCACCATCGGCGGCTTATTTTCAGACCTAAAGGCCCAGATCGGGGAACTGTTCGGCAACCAAGCTGATACCCGAATTGAAGACCAAGGAGAAGAGGAGCCGGGCCAGGTCCATCCGTTACCAGTTTCTAACGAAAGATAATCCAAATCTACGAATGACATCCGAATGCCGCGAATACCAATCAGAAACATTCGGAGCATTCGGATATAATTTGTAACATTCGTATTATGTCAAATCCAAACGTAAAAAACAGGGAGATTACTGAAGAGGTCCAGCAGTCGTACCTTGAGTATGCCATGAGCACCATCATTGACCGGGCCCTGCCGGATGTCCGCGACGGCTTGAAGCCGGTCCATCGGCGCATTTTGTATTCCATGCAGGAGATGGGTTTACGTCCAAACGCGAAATATCAGAAATCAGCGAAAGTGGTCGGCCATACCATGGGCAACTATCACCCTCACGGCGACCAGGCCATCTACGACTCGTTGGCCCGTATGGCCCAGAATTTCTCTCTTCGATATCCGCTGGTGGACGGCCAGGGCAATTTCGGTTCCATTGACGGGGACTCGCCGGCGGCCATGCGATATTGTGTAACTGGAAAAACTCGTATTGTCACAGAGAAAGGACTGCTTGAAATTGAAAAAGTTGTCGAGTCGAAATCCAGTGAAAAAAATATCAATTTAAAGATATTATCGTTTCAGAAAAAAATCCACGCCGCCGTAAAATGGTTTCATAGCGGCAAACATAAAACAAAAAGAATCGTCACCGCTAAAGGCTTTTCAGTGGAAGGGACACATAATCATCCGTTAATGGTATGGGCAGATAATCCCATAACGAAAATCCCGCATGTTAAGTGGAAATTAATGGAAGAAATTAAGAAAGGGGATTTTTTAATCATTGACCGGTCCAGCGATCTATGGCCAAAATATGAATTAAGCTCGCGTGAATATTATCCGCGTGGTCTTTCTGCTCGGGCTGATATTAAAATACTTCCGAAACACATCAACGAAGACCTTGGTCACATTCTAGGTTCTTTAGTATCTGAGGGAACCATAAAAGAAAAAGAATTGGAGTTTTGCAACAGCGATCGCAAGTGGATAAATGACTTTAAGATTCGATGGGGTCGGGTTTTTCCTGACTGTCGTCTGCACGAATTTAATAGAAATCCAAGTTCTTATGGTAAGTTGCCATATCAGACCCTAGAGATTCACTCTAGGTGTGTTATTGAATTTCTAAAAAATATTGGTCTTACTCCTGCCAAGTCAGCGGACAAAGAGATTCCCGAAGTTATTTTCCGGTCACCAAAGCATGTCGTTGCCTCCTTTCTTCGCGCGTATTTTGAAGGTGACGGAAGCGTAAGTTTCAGCAGTAAGATGAACGAATTAAGCTGCTGTTCGGTAAGCGAGAATCTTATTTCACAAACCCAGCTTTTATTACTCCGTTTCGGAATACTTTCAGCTAAAAGATTTGATTCATATAGAAAAATTCACAAATTATATATCCGGGACCTATCCAACTACCGACTTTTTGGTTCAGAAATTGGTTTCATATCAACAAGGAAAACCAAAAAATTAGCCGCTCTTGTTGATCGTATTTTAAAAAATTATTCCCAGACAGATTTTGTGCCGTTCCTGCGTGAATCGGTATATCAATACCTTACCTCGCCCTATGGCCGAGATTCGTTTACCAGAAAACACAACTTTGATCGATATGGAATGATGGAAGCTAATTTTGAAAAAGTTATTTTGAGCATTGAGAGTGATAATAGAGAAAAAATAAGAAGCATTTTTGAAAACCTGTTGTCCATGAGATACGCGTATGATCCAGTAGTGGAAATCAGCGACCAGGGTTTTCAAGACGTATATTCCATTAAAGTTGATAGTAACTGCCATTCCTTTGTAGGAAATGGTTTCATTAATCACAATACCGAAGCGCGGCTGGCGCCGATATCGGAGCCGCTATTGGCGGACATAGACAAAGATACCGTCAATTTCAGAGACAACTACGACGGCTCCCATCAGGAGCCGGCCGTTTTGCCCACCCGGGTGCCGAACCTTTTGATAAACGGCGCGATGGGCATCGCCGTCGGTATGGCTACCAACATCCCGCCGCACAATCTGGGCGAGGTCCTGGACGCGATGACATTTTTGATAGACAACGATGAGGCGGATATTAAAGAACTGATGCAATTCGTGAAAGGGCCGGACTTTCCGACCGGCGGAACTATTTACAACGAGCACGATATAACCAACGCCTACGCTACCGGCCGCGGGCCTATCATCATGCGAGGTGTGGCCGAGATTATAGAAAAGAAGCCCGCCAGAGGCGGGTCCGCCTCCGGCGGAGCTTTCCAGATAATCGTGACCGAGATACCATATCAGGTCAACAAAGCCGAGCTCATCAAGCACATCGCCGAGCTGGTGATGGGCAAGGAGAGGAAGATAGACGGCATTAAGGACATCCGCGACGAGTCCGACAAGGAAGGTCTGCGCATCGCCATAGACCTGAAGCAAGATGCTTTCCCGCGCAAGGTCCTTAATCAGCTTTTCAAATACACCGAGCTTCAGAAGGCATTCCATTTCAACATGCTGGCTTTGGTGGACGGCATCCAGCCGCAGATACTCGGGCTTAAGGGCATGCTGGAGAAATTCATTGACCACCGCAAGGAAGTGGTCACCCGCCGTTCGCGGTTTGAGCTCCAGAAAGCCAAAGACCGAGCCCATATCTTGGAGGGTTTGAAAAAGGCGCTGGACCATATTGATGAGGTCATCAAGATAATCCGGGCGGCGGCCAGTCGCGATGAGGCCTCATCTAATTTGATAAAGAAGTTTAAATTCTCTGATAAACAGGCGGCCGCGATATTGGATATGCGTCTATCTGCGCTGGTTGGTTTGGAGCGCAAGAAACTTCAGGACGAGCTTGATGAAAAATTAAAACTTACCGCTTATTTGGAGGACCTGTTGCGCAGCCCCAAGAAGATCTTGGGCGTGGTCAAGGACGAGTTCAAGGAAATCCGTCAGCAATATGCCGACGAGCGCCGCACTAAAGTTATTAAATCCGCTTTGAAGGAGATAGGGGAGGAAGAACTGATCCCGGAAGAGAACTCGTTGTTCATGATCACCCAGGACGGCTATATCAAACGCATGGCGCCGGATGTTTTGAAAGCCCAAAAACGCGGCGGCAAAGGCCTCATCGGCATGGCCACCAAAGAAGAGGACATCATTTCCCATTTCTTTTTGGCCAACACCCACGACAGCATCTTGTTCTTCACCAATTCCGGCAAGGTCTTCCAGACCAAGGGCTATGAAGTGCCGGAGTCATCTCGCCAGGCCAAGGGCAAGGCCATCGCTAATTTTCTTCAGGTCACAGCCAATGACCAGATCACGGCCGTGGTCCCGATACCGAAGGGCCAGAAACGGATGTATCTTTTCATGGCCACCGACCACGGCATCATCAAAAAAGTGGACATGGATGCTTTTGAAAAAGTTCGTTCCAATGGCATGGTCGCCATTAAGCTCAAGAGCGACGACCGACTCGGTTGGGTCCTTGGCACTTCCGGCGACGACCAGATCGTGATGACCACTTCGGACGGCAATGCCATCCGATTCAAAGAAAAAGACGTCCGTCCGATGGGCCGAGGCGCGGCTGGCGTCATCGGTGTCCGCTTAGAAAAGGGTGCGCGCGTGGTGGGTGCCGATATTATCCCGTCCGGTGCGGAAAAAGGATTGTTTTTGCTGGCACTGATGGAAAACGGCTATGGCAAACGGACCGAACTCCGGCAGTATAAAACGCAAAAAAGAGGCGGCCACGGCATCATGACGGCCAAGATCACCACCAAGACCGGCAACCTCGTTTCCGCTCACGTTACATCAGAAGAGAATAAAGAGATAATCGCCGTATCCCGCAAAGGCCAGGTCATCCGGACGGCCATTGGCCAGATATCCATCATCGGCCGGGCCACCCAAGGCGTCCGTGTTATGCGCCTGGACTCAAGCGACAAACTCGCCTCGGTGGTGGTATCATAAAAGCATGACAAAAACTATCGCCGATATTATGACCCGGGAGGTGGTCACGGTCAGGCCGGAGACGCCCATCATTCAGGCGGCTAACTTGCTATTGAAGCACGGCTTTAACGGCTTGCCGGTAGTGGACACGACGGGACACCTGGTCGGCATCGTGACCGAATATGATTTTATTTTGAAAAAGAATTCTATTCATCTTCTTACGCTCATTCGCATCTTTAATGACCTAGATGTATTTAAAAAGGATTCGGCGCCGGTCAAAGAAGACCTCAAAAAACTTCTTGACATGAAGGTGGGGGAGATAATGAACACGGACCCGCTGACCGCGCCATCCACCAGTTCGGTGGAGGAAGTGGTCAATGTTTTTGAACAGCATCATCGCGTCAATCCGATAATTGTCACCACCACCGCCCGGACCCTGATGGGGGTGGTCAGCCGGCATGATGTGCTCAAGTTCCTTGGCGACGGCGATATCCGCAATGTTTATCCGCGGCCGGGCCAGACCATAGACCAGCAGGCGAATGATTTTATAAAAAATCTGGAAAACCGTTTTGTGCTCGTGTCCAAATCAAGGACCCGCTGGTGGCTCATTGCTAGCATCCTTTTTGCCGTCATCGGTTTTTCTATCGCCTGGCTGTTAATACTTCGCGTCAATTTTTAGGTTGTAGGTTGTTGATAAGTTTTGTTGGCTCTATTTTTTTTAGGTTATCATTAAGAGGATGAAAACTAAGGTCGCCTTGGTTCTTCCGATAGCCATTTTTCTCTTGGGATTGTTTGGTTTTTCGGTCAGCGCCAATCAGGCGCCCACCGGCAACCTTGACGGTGCCACCTGCGACATCATCGGCGGCTGGGCCTATGACCCAGATACGTCCAATGACGGCATCGCTATTCATTTTTATTACGAAGATGCTGGCCAGTTGAAATTTTTGACCGACACATTTACCTCTGGTCAGCGTTCGGATGTTAATTCCATATTAGGCATCACCGGCAATCATGGCTTTACAATCTCTACCCCTGATATTCTCAAAGATGGCCAATCCCGCGCCATTCATGCCTATGCGATTGACTCCGACCCCAGCCATTCCATGAACGCAGAATTAGCTTTCTCTCCAAAGACCATCCGATGCATTCCCGCTATCGGCACATTTTCTTTCACTAGAAATTCATTTGAAGTCACTTATACCAAAGGAGAAAAAAATCCCGAGGGACAAGCATTGGAATTTACCAATACATCCGAAACAATCATAAATTATACCATCTCTGTTCCGAATCAGCCGAGTTGGCTCAACACCGGCTATAGTACAGATCAGCTTACCTCTTCTCCGGGCCAGGTGACAGGACTTGGCGCGTTGGCCGATCCGACCGGATTGGATGTCGGCACTTACAGCACAAATATCGTCCTGACCGGCAATTTTGCCGGCTCCCCCCTATCAATTCTGGTTGTATTAAAAATATTAAACCAAGCCCCGTGGGGTTGGCTTGACGGCGCTCGCTGCGACATCATCGGCGGCTGGGCCTATGATCCGGACAGTCCCAATGACGTCATAGCCGTCCATTTTTACTACGAAGATAACGGCACTCTAAAGTTTTTGGCTGATACCTTTACGATGGGTGAAAGACCTGATGTCAATTCAATCTTGGGTATCTCTGGTACTCACGGTTACACCATACTGACCCCCGAAGCGATTAAAGACGGCCGGACCTATAAAATTCATGCCTATGGAATTGATTCCGATCCGAGCCATTCTTTGAATGCCGAACTTTTGGGTTCTCCAACAGCGGTTAATTGCGGAAATATGCCGACTCCAACTCCCACACATACGACTACGCCCACACCGACCGTTACTATTACGTCTCCTCCAAGTACGACATCTCCGCCCGCTTTCAATATCGCCGATATCAATCAGGACGGTAAGGTAAATCGTTCCGATTACGATATTCTAATCGCCAATTTCGGCAAGATCGGGCCGAATGATGCTGATCTCAACGGCGACAGGAAAGTAGACATCTTTGATTATAACGAGATGGTAGAAAACTATGGACAGTAAGAGAATAAACTCAATCATTCTGGTATCGGTCATATTCATCGGCGCGGCCGCCGCCGGATATTTTATATATCGTCCGGATTTATCTAGGTTAGCGGTGACTCTTAATCGCACTCGGGCCTCTGGCGACCCAGTCCTTTCTTTTAGGTCAAGCAGCAACAATCCTCAACCAGGCCAGGAATTCGCAGTCAGCATTAAATTGGATGCCGGTGACCGAAAAGTGTCGGCTGCCGAGATTCATTTGAAAACATCTTCAAATCTGGAAATACTTTCGACTACGACCAACAATGACTCCTTTCTGCCCGTTATTTTGCCGGGGTCTAGTAAGACCATGATTATCGTTGGCTCCGAACCGGACAAACCAAGAACCGGTACCGACATTATAGCGGTTCTCAACGTAAAAGCCCTGTCAGCTGGCGATGGACAGATGGAGTTTGGTTCTGATACTAAAGTGGCTGCTCTTTATTCAGTTGGTAATGTCCTAGCCGGATCTTCGCCATTAGGTATCTTTATCGGCGACCAGCCCCAGCCCACGTCCTCAAACTCTCCATCCTCAGGAACTCTTACGATTCAATCTGAATCGCTTCCAGATGCGTGGGTAAACGGCCAGTATTCGCAATCCATCGTTGTTAGTGGTGGACCTTCCGAGGACTATGCCTTTGATGTTGAAGGGACGTTACCACCCGGATTTTCCATAAGCAAGGGAGGCGTGATAAACGGCATAGTAACTTCGGTCGGCACGTTTAATTTCAAGGTCATTGTCAAATCTGGTGCGACTCAAATTAAAAAAACATTTGGAATAATCGCCCGTATTTTTACCGGCGGCCCCAATCCGCCACCAGTTGTCGGTGTCGCTCTGCCCCCAAATAATAATTGCTCGCAAGCAAATTGCCAGTATGAGGATCCGAATTCTGGTTCTGGTGGCGATACCTTGAATTGGTCTAACGGTGGTATGATTTGTCGAAGTAAACTAGCATCAAGTTGTCCTAATTCTCATATTACCGATGACCAAACAAAAGAATGTACCAGGACTGCAGGACCAACAGCTGATTGGAGTTATCAGGATAACCCATGGTACAGCTTATATTATAATTGCCGTGCCTACATTTCTCCTGCTATTGAATGGAGAGACAACTACTTAACGTGCGCCAGCGCGCAGACAGGTGTTTGCCCAGAGACTAATCCCAAAGGATGTCGTGCTTATGGTACTGAAGCTGGAGCCAGCGAAGGAGGTTACCTACGCTATTATAACCCTAATAATCCAGCCAATTGTAATAATGATGTGGGACCAACTAATCCTGATCTGAAATGGTCAAATAATAATATTACTTGTTCTGCAAATTCGGAAACAGCTTGCCCCGCCAAGAATCCTGACAATTGCGGCGCGCTTGGAGGTTCAGCCAAAGGCAACGATGGTCGTTATTATAGGTATTATGAGGACTGTACCGGGGGCCTAACCTGGTCTAGCAGCAACCTAACCTGCTCAAGTACTAAAGAACTAGTTTGTCCCGGCAAGAATCCTGATAATTGTAATGCTCTTGGTCCTAGCGGCTATGGCAACAACGGACGTTGGTATCGCTACTATCAGGACTGCACCGGCTCGCTGGCTTGGTCTAGTGATAATTTAACCTGCTCGAGTGCCAAGGAAACCGCCTGCCCGTCCAAGAATCCCGATAATTGTAGCGCGCTTGGAAGTTCAGCCAAAGGAAACTATGATCGCTGGTATCGCTACTATCAGGATTGCACAGGACGTCTGGAGTGGTCCAGTAATAATCTTATCTGTTCAAGCGGTGTTGAAACAGCTTGTCCCGATAAAAACATCGACAACTGCAGAGCTCTTGGCTCATCAGCCAAAGGCAGCGACAGCCGCTGGTATCGCTACTATCAGAATTGCACCGGGGCCAATCCGCCTCCGGGCGACGGAAGGGATTATTGCAGCCAGAATCCAAGCGACTCCTCCTGCAACGAACCTCCTCCTGGATCGCCGGAATATCCCATCCCCCCCGATCTAGGGTCTGGATACGATGCGTGCATACTTATAAAGAGCATTTGTTATGAAAATTGCAGCAGTTTTGGCGGCGGGCCCGAGACGTGCGTAAAATCATGCGAGGATGTTAATAGAACATGGTGCCCGGAATCAACTACTCTTGGCGAACCATATTCAACCGAGGTTGAAACCGCCATCACTATCCGGGCCATGGGCACGTTTGCTGGCGGGGCATACCCTAGAATTGAATTGAAAATGGATGGGGAGCTGCTAAGCGTCTGGGATGTAACCGGCGACTGGGCCGATTACACGATGACTATCAAAGGTGAGTTGACCGGTAATCCGCGCGTATACTTCATAAACGATTACTTCAAAAGGAGCACCATGGCCGATCGTAACTTGTTCGTGGATTACATAACCGTGGGACGCAACACCTATCGTTCCGATTCCACCAGCACTTATGCTTCCGGGCGATATATTTCGGGCAGTGGCTGTTCTTCGGGGTTCTTACGCACGAATGAGCTTGATTGCGACGACTCGTATTTTGAGTACTCTGTTACAAGGCCGGCCGGCATATCCCTTGATACTATGGTCCGCTCCTGGACTGCAAATCTCTTTGACACAATTTTCTAATGGTACAGCCCGATTTTAAGTAGCTCGGTCAATCTAAAATCCCGCCAAGTAGCGGCGCCGTCCGGCGCCGGGCCGCAAGGCCAAGGCCGTCCATCAGGACGGCCTTTATTCATTATTGGTATAAATTAGTTATTTTTAAACTATGAAGTAACAGCGGTATCTCGTGAACTGCCACATCAAAAACTATTTCAAGATCTATATCCATATAATCATGCACTAACCGGTCACGCATGGCCGCGGCTTTTCTCCAACTAGTGTTAGGGTATTTATCCCGTGTCTCTTCTGAAATCCTTTTGGAAGCTTCGCCGATATTCTCAAGGAGTTTTAATACTGCCAGTTGCAATTTCTCATCGCCGGCAAATTTTTGAAAACTAATGTCTTTAGTGAAATCAATGACTTTATGGCAAAAATCTTTTATCTCCTCAATATAAATGCTATCTTTGTCCATATATCAATACTAGATCTCGCTCGACAATGGGACGCAGGTATTTGTTTACCCCCCCCTCGGTAATCAAGTCAACATCTCTATTAAGGGTCCTGCGCAAATTTTCTTCAAGAGCAAGGTAGCCACTAAAAGTAGGCGGAGCGGAAAATTTAACCAAAATATCAACATCGCTGTTCGGACTGGCTTCCCCCCGGGCCACGCTACCAAAAACACCAGCGTATTTTACCCCGGATTCTTTTAATAATGGAGTTAACTTTTTTCTAATTTCTTCTAAATTATTCATAGCCATAATATACCAAATATGACGTTGGCGGGCAAATAATGTTGCGGTATAATACAAAATATGACCAGAAACTTGCAGGTAATTATCATTACCGTCTTGGTAACGCTAGGCAGCGTGGGTAGTTTCACGGAATGGAATCGGAGCGTGGCCCGGGCGGAGGCATTGACCGAGCTCAATTACGTCTGGCCGACCCTTAAGACCGAAACGGCCAAAACGGCGGCTGTGGTCAAGGCCAACACCATCATCGAGCAGAACCGTTCGTTGTTTGACCTCTCCAGCTCTGGCGCGGCCGAAGGAGCCATGCTTATCAAGCAAGATTCTCGTGGTAAGTGGATAAGAGCGAAATAGTTTCGTGCTAAAATTAGGGGGTGGAGCCAGTAAAAATATCTACTGAAGGGTTTTTGGATCCCATCGTGGCGGTGGGCGCCTTTGGCGTTGGGTCCGGGATGCGAGTGGCCGATTTTGGCTGCGGGGCCGGGCACATCACCGTTTTGGTCGCCCAAAGGGCCGGCCCGGACGGCAAAGTTACGGCCTTGGACATCATGGAGGACAAGCTGGACAGCGTCCGAGCGCGGGCCAAGGCAGCTGGTTTGGATAACATAGACACGGTCCGGGCCAATCTGGAATTGACCGGCAGTTCGGGCCTATCGGATGGTTCGCAGAACATTGTCATATTGGCGACCATCCTTTTTCAGTCGCAAAAAAAGGCCGATATCATCAAAGAATCAGCCCGTGTCTTAAAGCCAGACGGAAAGATAATTCTGGTTGAATGGAAAAAGGGGACAGGAAGTTTAGGTCCGCCGGACGAGTTGAGGACCCCCGAGACCGAAATGCGAGAGCTTTTCAGACAAGCCGGATTTTCCAATTCACGCCAATTTTCAGCTGGCAGGTTCCACTACGGCTACATCTTTACAAGATGATTTACCAGTTACCATTTTCCAATCTCCATTTATTTAGTCATTGTCCCAATGATTCAATGAAGAAATGAATGGTAAATGAGAAATGAAAAATGGGAAATAAGAAGATTTTGTACATCTTAATTGCGGTCATGGTGGTGGCGGTATTTATTACCTTCATCTTGGTTTTGAGAAATCTCGGCCAGCCCGGCGCCATCGGGAAAACAACCTACATCACCTTTTGGGGTGTCTATGATGACCGGGCCGCCTTTGACCAGGTCATCAGAGATTTCAAGACCCAAAACCCGAACATCGACGTGCGTTACAGAATGTTCAGCTAC
>MGKO01000001.1:0-8129 GCA_001795695.1 Candidatus Yanofskybacteria bacterium RIFCSPLOWO2_01_FULL_49_17 | reverse complement strand
ATGAACAGCAGCTCATCAACGCTCTGGCCGCCGGCACTGGTCCCGACATCTTCATGGTCCATAATACCTGGCTGCCCAAGCGCGGCGACCTCTTGGCCGCTTTGCCGGCTTCAATAACCGGCCAGAAGCAACCCCTCTTTACGATCCAGGACTATAAGAGCCAATTCGTGGATGTGGCGGCCCAGGACCTTACTTATCAAGACCAGATATACGCGGTGCCTTTGTATGTGGATACGCTGGCTCTCTATTACAATAAAGACCTCTTCAACGGCGCGGCATTGACCCGGCCGCCGATGACCTGGGAAGAGGTCAACACGGATGTCTCGGCCCTGACCCAGATAGACCAGGCCGGGAACATCACCCGTCCGGGTATCGCTTTGGGCACGGCCCGCAACATCAACCGCTCCACCGATATCTTGATGGCGATGATGCTCCAAAGCGGAGTGCGGATGACCTCCGACGACAATTCATCGGCCACCTTTGACGCTTCGGTCGGCAATCAGCGCATCGGCCAGCTGGCCCTTCAGTATTACACCGATTTTGCCAATCCGCGGAAGCAGGTCTATTCCTGGAACGACAGCCAGCATTATTCCATTGATGCTTTCGCCGAAGGCAATCTGGCGATGATGATAGGGTATTCGCATACGGCCGCTCTTATCAAAGCCAAATCGCCGCGGCTCAATTTCAGTGTTGCGTCCATGCCTCAAGCGTCGCTGGCCAATATTCGCAATTTTGCCAACTATTGGGCCGCCGGCGTTTCCAAGTCGTCCAAAAATCAAAATTTGGCCTGGCAATTCTTGGCCTATCTTTCCTCTAAGAACGGCCAGTCGGCCTATCTGAACGCGACCAATCGTCCGGCCGCCCGGCGCGATCTGATAGACCTCCAGCGTTCGGACCCCGACCTGGGTGTATTTGCCATCCAAGCCCTGACCGCCCGCTCCTGGTTCCAGGCCGACAATACTGCCATTGAGGGGATATTCGCCGACATGATAGACGACGTCAACTACAACCGGGCGACGCTGGCCGAAGCCATTAGCCAGGCCCAGGCAAGAGTGACGGTATTAATGCAAAAATAGAAATAGCCATTAGCGATTAGCCACTAGCGACTAGAAATGAAAAAGAAATTTATAATTGCTACTTGTTTGATTGTTCTGACCGTGCCGGTCTTTGCCCAAGCGGCGATAGATTGGTGGCCGATCGTGCCCTGCGGGCTCAATAAGCCGACCGTCCAGGAAATCCAGGATGGAGCCAAGCTGTTGGACGAATCATATTATCAGGACTGCAACCAGTGCACTCTCATCAAGCTGGCCGATAATCTGATAGATATGATCGTTCAAGGCCTAGTACCCATTCTGGGCACTTTCTTTTTCCTGCTCGGCGGCTTCTTGATACTGCTTGGCAACGCCAGGCCGACCTGGATTCAAAAAGGCAAAGACATAATGAAGAACACGGCCTATGGCATCGCCATAGTTCTGGGTTCGTATCTGATAGCCAATTTCATTTTCGTCTCGCTGGCCAGTTCAGACATCATTAGTAAAGCCAACTGGGGTCCGACCGGCGTGACTATAACCTGCAAGGTCGGCACGCTCAAAGACATTGTTGCGGGAACGGCTCCTGGTCCAGCCCCGGTCGGGGGAGAAATCTGCACCAGACCGCAAGCTCTGGCTGCTCAATATAACGAGTTCTATCCGAAAAGAAACGCTCCTGAACTGGACCAGTTTATCAGTTGTATCAAATCCAAATTGCCCGGGGAGAATTTGGGTAGCATGTACACCTGGGATGTCAATAAAGAACTTTGTAATTATTCCAGAGGCAATCCCACTTGTTCCACCTGTTCTCATAAAGTCGATTCCTGCCATTATGGAGGCAAGACCGGCAGTAAGGGTTCATTGGCTGTTGATTTCGGCAATGCGGCCATTGGCCAAAGAATAGTTAATGCCGCCATTTCTTGCGGCGTGCCGGCCGCCAAGGCCAGGTGCGAGAACACGGCTGGCGCCAATGTCGGCTGTTCAAGCGGAAGCGGAGCGACCCATGTCCATGTTTCAGCCCCATCCTGTGATGCGAATTAAATTATTTACAATCCTATTAGTCGTAGCGGTTGCCGTGCCCATCTTGGCTCTGGCCGATATCGGTGATTATCGCGCCGGCAGCTATGAGTTCCATCTTTATTTTGACAATGACCAACTTTTTGCCGACCGTGATTTTCAGTTCAAGTACGATGTTTCCACGCAGGAATATGTTGAGCCGGCTCTAGTGACTGGGTTCCCATATCGCGGCGAGATTATAAACTTTGCCGGAGAGGCGGCGGCCAACTTCAAGTTTGATCCTCGCGGCGGCGATAGCAGTTTCAAGACCGGCAAGATATCGGTCAGAGCGCCATATGTGCCAGATGGCCAGAGAGCGGTTTTCTATGACCCACAGGGTAACCCTGTGTTGACAATTCCGGTCAGCGAGAGTTCTTATTGCAATGATGACGGCATCTGCAACGCCGACAGAGGAGAGGATGGTCGGAGTTGTCCCCGAGATTGCCGGACATCCACCACAATGCCTGTTCCACCAGCCGCTTCGGCTCCGACATCTACCGGCACGGGCGGTAGCTATGCTCTGGGCTTGGTGTTTATGCTTATTGGTGTGGCATTGATTGGCGGCCTCTGGTGGCTTTTCAAGAAAAGAGATTCCGGACCGACATCAATGCCGCCATCATCCTTCGGTCCGACTCAGGACAAGCTACCTACACCGCCGGCTCCACCCAGTAATACAACACCGCCTAGCTATCCGCTTCGCGGATAGCTAGTAGCCAACAGACCAGTGTTGATATACTGGGTCCACCAGCGCCCAGAAATAATCTATAATGAAGTCAATGAGATTCCAACTAAGGTTATTAGTAATTACAGCAGTCCTACTCTCTTTTTATGTTGTTTTTGCGCCAAATATCAAAGCCGCTGATTGTGTACCTAAAACTGCAAACTGGAATCAAATCACCGCAAATATCGGTTCAAGCGCAGATTTGATAATAGGAGGTGATGCGGGTTGTATGGGCAAAACAGCCACAATAGAACTTTGGGAGCAAGGTCTTAACGCAAAAATAGGAACACTATTCGCCACATTTAATACTTCAGGTGTATCAGTTGCTGCAGTCGGAAGAACAACTTGGACTATAACTTCTAACGGTATAGATAATTCAAGGAGGAATCAGAATTCACCCTGGAATAATGTATACGGGTTCTATTTTTATGTCAGGATTGACGGTGCTAGTTGGATAAGCAATACGCTTCAAGTTCCAATACCAAATTCGGTTAAGACCGGCGGCTTGGCTATCAATTATAATGTTACGCCGACTTCGGTCACCAGTCCCGGGTCAATCACTCTGAGGGTTACTTTTAAAGTACATTTTGACTATCCGGATGTGTTTAAAACTTATTGTCAAACAAGACCGCTGCCCGTGTCGCTCTATAAATCATCAAGCGGCGCAGAACTTCCGGAATTGTCCGTGCCGGTCTTAGATTATTTTGATATAACTTCAGTTAAAGATTACGATTTCAGTTACAGCCGCACCGATAATTATGTTGCTGGCCTGAATCAAACCGGCTCATATCTGGGTAGGGTCCTTTGCAGCTCGACGATCGTGGCCGAATCTCAGCCGATTTCTTTCAGTGTCAATACAACTGGAACCGGAATTCCGGGGCCCGGTGGACAAATATGGGCCTGTATTGCAGATGACGGCAAATATGCTTGCAGTCCAGGAAATAAACAGGATCTCTCGGATGTGCCCAACGACGCTTGTAAAGGAAAAACAGCACAGCAAATTCAATCAAGCCAATGTAGTCCTGCTACTGGCGGCACACCAGGTCAGGATCAGACCTATATTTATAAGATTGAAAACCCTTTGGCTGGCGGGCCCCAGACGCCTTTTGATGTCATCAACATCGCGTCGCGGTGGTTGCTCAATATATCAATTCCGTTGGCGGTAATGTTCATTTTGTATGCCGGTTTCCTGATGCTCACGGCCGGACCGAACCCAGGCAAGGTCAAACAAGCCCGAACCATCATCTGGAACGTGGTCCTGGCCTTGGCCATCATTTTCATAGGCCGGGGTTTCATTACCTTGATCAAGAGCGTGATAGAGCTTGGCGGCGGCGGGTCATAATCTTGCCATGCCGGCCGGTTATGAGATAATTGAAATCAGCTATAAATGTTAAAAAAGGCCTTAAAACTCTCGTTCGTTCAACTACCTCTCGTGCCTTTGGCTTTTGTCTTGGCAGCCGAGACCAGTGATTTGCCGGGCATTGACCTGACCATCCAAAGCTTGTTTGGCATCTTGCAGGGTCTGGCCTGCTGGATGTCCAGGTTCGTGCTGGTGATAATGGTCGGCGCCCTTATCTGGTACGGCGTCCAGATGCTTTTAAGCCGCGGCAATCCGACCGCCTTCGGCAATGCCAGAAAATCGTTGGGCTACGCCATCATCGGCGTGGTGGTCGTGCTTGGTTCATACACCATCATCGCCACCGTCGGCAACGCGGTCAGGGGCGCTGGCGGAGGGACCGGTCCTTCTTGGAACAATTTCTTGCCGATTGATTGCACGAATTATAAAACAGTAATTTATTAGTATGCTTAAGAATGTTTTGCTGGCTGTATCCGATATACCGAAGGGTAATCCGATCACGTTCCAGGGCATAGATGATATCATAGGATTTATCTTGGATTGGCTGATCAGAGTTTCGGGCACAGTTATGATAATCGCTTTGGTCCTGACTGGTATTCTGATGCTGTCTTCGCGGGGCGACCCGAAGCGTTTTGAGGCCGGCAAACAGATGCTTAAGACGACTATCTGGGGATCGGCCGTGATTTTCGGCGCTGGGTTCATCCTTGAACTGATAGCTGTCGTCTTCACGGGCGGAGTCAATGTCCAGCCGGTGACGGACCTCGTTAGTTATATCGTGGACACTCTCGGCAATTTATTGATCGGCCTGTCGGGCGCGGCGATGGTGATAGCTCTTGTCGTCAATGGCATGCAGATGATAACAGCCGGCCAGGACCAGACCAAATTTACCAAGGCCCGCCAGTCATTGGCGAACGTGCTTTGGGGTTCAGCCGTTATTTTGGGGGCCGGTTTGATAATCAATCTTTTGAGAGCGGTCTTTAGGCCAGATGGCCTTTCTTTGGCGCCGGTAATCGATCTTTTCAGTTACATCGTCGGCGCCATCGGCAACTTCCTAATCGGCTTATCCACGATAGTGATGATAACTTTTATCGTGATAAGTGGTATGATGATGGCAACGGCCGGCCAGGACCCTGCCAAGTTCCAAAAAGCGCGCAAGATGCTGGTCAATGTTATCTGGGGCTCCCTGGTCATTATGGGTTCTGGCGTGATATTGAACACGATTTACGCCGTTATCACCGGCGAGTTCTTCTGCCGGCTGTCTATATCAACACCTTGGATAGGGGTCTGCTTGTGGCAATAAATAAAATTGGAAAATGAAAAATGGATTAAATAAAATTGAGAACGACCCGCCTTCGCATAAAGCTGCGGCGGGCAAGGAGGGAGGTGGGTCATGAATAGATTTAAGAACCTGGCATTTGCCGGTCTGGCGGTATTACCGAACCCAGCACTTCCGGTCACGGGAACACCGGTGACGCTGTCCGAGATACAGGACCGCATTACCCAGATAGCGCAATTTCTTATCGTCGTCAGCTTGGTGGTGGCTGTTATATTCATCATTTGGGGCGGTATCCGCTGGATGACTGCTCGGGGCGACCAGAAGAAAGCCGACGATGCCAAGACCCAGATCAAGCATGGCATCTATGGCGCGACAGTGATATTGGCCGTGGGTGTTATACTGCAGACGCTGGCCGGATTGGTCACTCGTTCGTTCTTCGGTTAACTTACGTAAGTGTAGGTAATCACAAAATGGTCCCGCCAAGGCGGGACCATTTTGTGATAGAATCATTAGATGCTCGTAGCCGTTCAAGCGTTTCTGTTGCTGGTCATGGCCGTTGTTTTGTTTTGGATGTGTTTGGTCTTTATTTCCGGCCTCATATCAAATTTTCGCGGAGCGCCTTATGTGCCGATGAAGAAAGGACTGGTCAGGGAACTGCTTTATTTTGGAGAACTATCGCCGAACGATATTTTCTATGATCTGGGTTCCGGCAACGGCCAATTTCTGATATCAGCCATTCGGGATTTTAACGTCCAAAAAGCCATCGGTTATGAAATATCACCTTGGCCATTTCTTGTTTCAAAGTGGAAGACCGGAAACTTAAAGAACATAGTCGTCCTTCGCGAAAATTTTCTCAAAGCTGACCTGTCCGAGGCCACTTTTGTTTATGCCTACCTTTTTCCCAAGCTCATTGACCGTTTGGCCTCAAAGCTGGAGAAGGAACTGAAGCCAGGGACCAAAGTGCTTTGCTCGAGCTTTCCGATAGATGTCTCAAGGTACCCTCATTTTTTATTGAAAAAAGAGGCCAAAATTGGTAATATTAATGCCTACTTATATCATAAAATATAAGGGCGAGTGGGCGAAAAGCGATAATGGTAGCTTTTCGCGGGCGGTAAAATACCGCCCAGGCCGCCAGTCGAAACAATTTTTTGGTTGAGGCTTTGCCGAGAAAAAATGGGCGAGTGGCGGAACTGGAATACGCGCACGGCTTAGGACCGTGTTCCGAAAGGATTGTGGGTTCAACTCCCACCTCGCCCACCAAATCACATACAAAGATGCCCATTGTACAATGGGCATCTTTGTTTAGAGGTAAGGGTTGGGTTCGGTCGGGTATAGAGAAGGGGACTTGTAGTTTGAGTAGAACGTTTGGGACTTGGAGGCGCCGTTCGCGAAATTTATGGTCCGGACAAAATGGGCCTTCATCGCTCCGTCCTCTTGGATGTCGTATTGATGAGGGCCATCAATGGTTACGTTCCGTCCGTCTGAAGTGCCGTAAAAATCAAAGTAAAGGGTTTTGCCCGATATCCTGGTCTGGACCAAAATGTACGAGGGGGTATCATTTTTGAAACGCAAGTCCGTGCTACCGGGATAAATGGTGGCGTCAAAGCCCTGCGGGTTGTAATATTGGACCGGAAAAGCATGGGGCTTACGCTCCACGATCGGCAGGCCGGCGGTTATGGCCGCCCGGAACATGGTGGTGGAGACCTGACAGATTCCGCCGCCGTATTCATATTGTATCTTCTGGTCGTTGATGACTTTTTCCGGCGCGTAGCCGTGCTCGGCGTCCACTTCGCCCAGTATCTCATTGAAAGAAAAAATCCCTCCGGCCGGAATGAGCAGGCCATTATACAAAGCCGAGGAGACGGAGATGTTTTGGATGCGGGATGCGCTTGAGCCGAAGAAATTTGACTCTCCACCGCCTAGTTTATCTGTTATCTTGAGGTCGGCTATCGTTTTCTCGGTAATGGAGGGTTGGACGGGGACGATCGGCAAAGAGACCTCGCTTACGCCGGCCAAAAGGGACTGGCGGACCAGGTCGTCTGAGGCCTGAACATCCAGTTCTTTCCCGGGCCTGGAAGGGGCGACTATCTCTACCTCGCCATTAGCGACGACAAAACGGACATCTTTGGCGGGAGTTCCGGTCTGGATCTTGAGGGTCAGCAGATAGTCGCTCAAGCGGTCGGAGACCCGCAGGTCTTCTTTGCCGGTGTAGGCACGCCGATACAGCTCCAGCCACTTGGCCATCACAGCCGGCTTGACTTGGACCTTCTGGCCGTTAATGGATAGGGTCAGCGTCTTGTTGGTTGATGAAAGGAGGGACGGTCTCAATTCCTTGACTGGTTCAAGTTTGGAATTGGCAGTGCTGACGTAATACCAAACGCTGGCCCATGTGCCGACGGTGACCAAAGAAGAAATGAGCGCCGCCCAGAGGAGGACGCGCCCCACACTTGAGCCCAAGTGTGGGGCGCGTTTAAAGTCAGAGAATAATCTGGCCATAGAGAAACAGACGCGGCAAATTAAGATATCTTAATTTTTTTGGTTCTGGTCTTGGAGAGTTTAGGTAGATGGATGGTCAAGATTCCGTTCTTATAATCCGCTTTGGCGCCTTCCGGGTCTATATCCTCCGGCAGGATGACGGCCCGCGAGAACGGCCCCCAGTAAAGTTCCTGGTGGTCATAGGCGGATGGACTG